>JANOGW010000095.1:0-17539 GCA_031406155.1 Pseudorhodobacter sp. | reverse complement strand
ATCAAGTTTGATGCGCGGGGCCTGACGGTAACGTCAGGCCCATTTGTATTTGCAGGCCCGTCAGGGCTCCGGGGCCTTGCCCGTGTCAACTGCAATGATGCCCAATTCGCGTGCGGCCGCCAGTGACAACTGGTCGCTGTTCAGCCCCCGCGGCAACTGGAACGCCCGGATTGCGGCCCGCGTTTCGCGGTCCAGCTGGCCGGTCGGACTGGTGGAATATAGCCCGCGTACGGCCAACGCCCGTTGCAGCGTTGTGATGACCTCGTCCGTCAATTCGGCCTCGCATGGGGTGCGAAACCAGATCGTCTCACGCGGGGTGATGATCTCTTGGCGGGGGCGGACCTCGTCGATTGGCGCCGCGTCTGTAGTGATATCCGGCGCGGGGTATTCGGTTACGGTTTCGATTACGGCGGGGGTTTCATCGGTCGCCCAGCAGGCAGCATCCGACCCCGCCGGACGTGCGCCCTGAATAATTTCCGTGCTCAGATCACTTGCAGCCGGGGCTTTCGGCTGGCGGAGGTTCTGGCAACCCGCAAGGTGAAGGCAGGCCGCGGTTGCCAGAACGATCCAAAGAGGGCGGTGTTGGATCATGTGCGCTGTTTGCCCTGTTTGCTGGATACATGCGGCTGAACACCGCGCCGTGACCAAGACCATAGCGGCAATTCCGGGGCCAAGAAAGCCCGCGCCGTGATGATCGCATGAGACCAAGGCGCCACTGGCAAAGCCGCATGATTTACCCTATGTCGCGGGTAAGCAATATGCATAGCCGGGAATGAGGGTTCGAATGGCAAGAATTACCTATGTCGAGTTTGGCGGCAAAGAACATGTTATCGACGTGGCCAATGGCCTGACCGTGATGGAGGGAGCGCGCGACAATGGCGTGCCGGGGATTGAGGCCGATTGCGGGGGCGCCTGTGCGTGTTCTACCTGCCACGTCTATGTTGACCCGGCCTGGTTTGACAAATTGCCAAAGAAAGAAGCAATGGAAGCAGACATGCTGGATTTTGCCTGGTTGCCAGATCCCGCCCGTTCGCGCCTGACTTGCCAGATCAAGGTTTCGGATGCTTTGGATGGCTTGCGGGTTCAGATGCCCGAAAAGCAGATCTGACCGGAATCAGATTCCAGTTCACTTTGGCAATATTTGTTCGATGCGCACTGAGGGGCTCATGTTGCCGGATAACTCGTCGGGCAAATGGAATGGTCAGTAGCCTTCGGCAATTCGAACTTGCCGCAAAATGCAGTCTGGAGGCGGGTACCGGAATCGAACCGGTCTACTCGGATTTGCAATCCGGTGCATAGCCTGCCTGCCCACCCGCCTCACCGCTGGTTTCTTTAGGTTTCTTGCGACGCATCGTCAAGGTGCTATCATGCCCGTGATAAGGTTTTCAGTCCGCGCTCGTGGCGTTCGAAGCCCCATTGAATGGGCTGGGACCTGACTGCCCGGCTGCAATTGGTCGTGCTTTCGGCGTCGGCGTTGGGGGATATTGGGACCAGCACCGTTTGCCGGTTGCGGGGGGCGTCAACCAAATGTCTTTAGCCGACCGGCGTGACGGGCACATAACTTGGAACAAAGAAACTTTCGAGTCGCCGAAACGGTTGCCGGTGTTTACTATTTGTGGCAATTCAAGCGCTGACGACTTTGGCCGAAGACCAAGTGCGGGGGACAAACATGTCGCTGACAGACGAATGCATTATCGTTACGGGTGCCTCGGGCAATCTGGGATCTGTCGTTTCAAGGGTGCTGGCAGGCAAGGGTGCGCGGGTCGTCTGCGTGGACCGGACCGAAGACAATTTTGCCGCGATTTCTGCAGGGCTTGATCCTGATCGTTTGCTGATGCTGGGCGGGCGCGATCTGTCGAATAAGGCGTCAGTGGATGTGGTGGTGGCCGACGCGGTTGCGCGATTTGGCAAAGTGACCGGCCTTGTGAACACGGTGGGCGGCTTTGCAACCGGTCGTGTCACTGAAAAGGCGCTCGATCAATGGGACCTGATGATGCTGTTGAACGCCAAGATTGCCCTGATCACCAGTGCTGCGGTCTTGCCCAGCATGATGGCCGCGGGGCACGGGCGGATCGTCCACATTGCAGCCCAGCCCGGCATCAAGGCGACCGCAGGCCAAGCTGCCTATGCGGCGTCGAAGGCGGCCGTGATGCGGATAGTCGAAAGCATAGCGGTCGAGCATCGCGCGCACCAAATCACGGCGAACTGCGTCTTGCCGGGCACCATCGATACGCCGGTCAACCGCGCCTCGATGCCGGACGCCAAGCCCGACATCTGGATTTCGCCTAATTCCATAGCCCAATTGATTGCCTTTTTGGTGTCTCCTGATGGTGCGGTTGTGACGGGGGCGGCGATTCCTGCGACTGGTTTGATCTGAGCAGCGGTGGAAAATGGCTGAAGTTTTCTCAACAGGGCTTTGGGCCTACGGCGGCATCGGCGGCGTGGTTGCCTTGGTTTTTTTGATCTTCGGCATGGATCGGATTGACAGGGCTGCCAGCGGGGCCTACGCCGTGCGGCCCTTACTGGTGCCCGGCCTAGTGATCTTGTGGCCGATTGTGCTGGTCCGCTGGATCGCGCTGGAACGGGACAAGAGAGAAAAGCCATGATCAGGCATCAGCGTCGTGCCCATGTGCGGATATGGACGGTGCTGGCGGTCGTGTTGCCGCTTTGCCTTGCAGTGATACTTTCCCTTGCGCCGAGCCCTGGCCAAGAACGTGGACCAGTTCGGCTGGATCCGGTGCCGGCGTCAAACGGGGGCGGCGGATGAGCCATTCCTACAAACCGGTGATCTGGAACCGCAACAAGGTGTTCTACGATGCCGTGTTGCTGATCGGCGTCGCGGCATATCTTTTGTTGTTCTTGCAGTTGGCGCCGCTGCTTTCGCGTTCTGTTGCCTCGGTGAATGCGCCGATCTACCGGATGTGGGCGTTTGGTAGTTGTGCTTTTGTGTTGCTCACCATCGTCCTGGCCATCGGACCCTTGGCGCGCATCGACACGCGGTTTTTGCCTTTGCTGTACAACCGGCGGCATTTCGGGGTAATTACGGCGCTGGTGGCCGTGACGCATGCGATTGCGGTGCTGGATTGGTACTTTGCCTTTGCGCCCACCTCAAAGCTGGAAGGGTTGTTCACGGCCAACACAAGCTATGGGCAGATCATCGGGTTTCCGTTTGAGATTTTTGGTGTCTTCGGGCTGCTGATTTTGGTGGTGATGGCAGTGACGAGCCATGATTTTTGGCTTTCATTCCTGACCCCGCGGTTCTGGAAATCCCTGCATATGCTGGTTTACGCCGCGTATGTGTCGATCGTGCTGCACGTGGCTTTGGGGCCGTTGGCGGGCGGTGGCAATCCCGTGATGATGCTGGTGGTGGCGGCAAGCATGACGCTGCTGATCACGTTGCATCTGCTGGCCGGGCGGCGTGAGGATCGCAAGGACATGGCCTTTGACGCGAGCCCCGCCGCTGACGGCTGGATCAGAATAGGCGATCTGCGCGATTTCACCGAAGGGCGCGCGCTGATCGGCGCGGGTGCCGGGGGTGAACGGATCGCGGTGTTCAAGTTCAAGGGCAAGCTGTCTGCGCTGTCGAACGTATGTTCGCATCAGGGTGGCCCGATTGGCGAGGGCAAGGTGGTGCTGGGATTGGTGACCTGTCCCTGGCACGGCTACCAATATCGGCTGGAAGATGGCTGCTCGCCGCCGCCATTCAAGGAACGGGTGCGCAAGTACCGCGTTCGGCTGGAGGCGAGCACGATCTGGGTTGATCCAGAGCCTTTGCCATTGGGCACCGTGGTCGCCCCGGTGATGATCCCCGAAGCAGAGGCCGCGGCATGACCCAGAAACCGGCGGACCCGTTCTTTGTCGGCTATTTCAAGAAGGTGCCCCCCCAGATCAGGGTATTCGCCCTGACTGCGGGGGCCGCGATGGTCGGGTTTCTTGCGGTGGCAGCCCTGCTGCTGGCGCTTGGTGCGGCCGATCCGGGGCCGGGGCGCTATGCCAACGATCTGCGCGGCGGGGCGCTGACTGGGATCATCGATCCGCTGCCCTACCCGATCTTGCGGGTACAGGCGCAAGGGGCAGACCCTGCACGGGCCGTATTGCTTGGCGGGCAACAGAAGTTCGGACTACAGGACCAGGAAAGCGCCCTCGGTGCGGCTGTGGTCGATGTGGGCGGTATTTTCGTGCGGCGTGGTGATCTTGAAATGCTGCTTGTTACCCGGACCGGCACGACCGAAAGCGCAAAGGGCCTTGCCCCATTCGTGCCCGAACCTGCCACTGATCTGGGGCGTTGGCGACTTGCGGGCGAGATTTGCGATGGCAAATGCTATGCGGGCGCGATGAAGCCGGGCGCGGGGCTGGCGCACAAAGCCTGTGCCAATCTGTGTATCCTCAATGGGCTGCCGCCCGTTCTGGTAATGGAAACGCCGGTTGAGGGCGCGATGGTCTTGCTGCTTGCCGCACAGGACGGCGGGCCGATACCGGAGGCGCTGTATGACATGACGGCGATACCCGTCGAGATGGAAGGCACGCTGGAGCGGCGCGATGATCTGTTGATCTTTCGCATCGATACCGGCTCGGTGAAGACGTTGTGATGGCAAAGGATACGAAATCGCCGCTGGGTCTGCATCTGTTCGGTCTGGTTCTGGCCGGGCTGCTAGGTTGGGCCTGCTACGGTCTTTATCTTTACGTGCCGGGCTGGATTCGGGAGACGTTTCTGCAAAGTTTTGGCAATCTGGTGACCTTTGTGGCAGCCATTGCACTGTTGACGCTGGCGGAACGGATCTGGGTCGCTGTGTCTGACCGCCTGCACCTCCACCCGCCTGAATAGGGCCCGCGCGCGAGCCGAATCTGACCAAAAGGTCCGCTACAACGCCAGGTTCCGCCGCCGCTGACCCCATGACGGACATTGTATCCCCGCTGCTCCGGCGGTAGCGTTCGGCGATGACTCCAAAATTGCTGACCACGTTGCGAACTTACACAAGGGCGCAGTTCACCGCGGATCTTGTTGCCGGCGTGACGGTGGCGATGGTCGCCATTCCACTTAGCATTGCGATTGCGATCGCGTCCGGCGCTGACCCCGGGCAAGGCTTGGTCACGGCCATCGTTGGCGGCTTTCTGGTGTCGTTGCTGGGCGGCAGCCGGGTACAGATCGGCGGGCCGACCGGCGCGTTTATCGTCGTCGTCTACGGCGTGGTCATCGCACATGGCTATGATGGTCTGGTGTTGGCCACGCTGATGGCGGGGATCATTCTGGTAATCGCAGGGGTTCTGCGGGCGGGGAACCTGGTGGCCTATGTGCCGGAACCCGTGGTGAACGGCTTCACCATCGGTATCGGGGTCATCATTGCCGCGAGCCAGTTGAAAGACCTGATGGGGCTTTCAATTGCAAACGTCCCTGCGGAGTTTATTGGCAAGATCGAGGCGCTGTGGGCCGCGCGCAACAGCTTTGGTCTAGCCGCTTTCGGGGTTGGGGTTGCGACGATGATCCTGATCGTGGTGCTACGCCGCTTGTTGCCGCGGTTCCCGGGACTGATTGTCGCGGTCGGGGTCACCTCGGCTTTCGTGGCATTGGCGGGTCTGCCGGTGGATACGCTCTATTCGCGGTTTGGCGCGTTGCCTGACCGCCTGCCGACACCGTCCTTGCCAGTGATTACGCTGGCGCGGATGGCGGAATTGTTGCCATCGGCCTTCGTGATCGCGTTTCTGGCGGCGGTGGAATCGCTGCTGTCGGCGATGGTTGCCGACCGGATGATCGACGGGCGGCACCGGCCCAATGCCGAGGTGCTGGCACAGGGGTTTGCCAATATCGGATCGGCATTGTTTGGCGGTATGCCCGCAACCGGCGCGATTGCGCGGACGGCGACAAATATCGGGGCTGGCGGCAAGACGCCCGTGGCGGGGCTGGTACATGCCTTAACGATTTTGGCGGTGATGATGCTAGCGGCACCGTTGGCGGGATACCTGGCGATGCCAGCATTGGCGGGGCTGTTGATATTGACCGCGTGGAACATGTCCGAGCCGCACAAGTGGCGTGGTTACATGGCGGGGCGGGTGTCGGACCGGGTGCTGCTGGTGTTGACTTTGGTCCTGACCGTCTTGGTGGATTTGACGGTGGCAATCGGGGTCGGGGTGGCGCTTGGGCTGGCGTTGCGGATGGCAAGGCGGGGCGTGCCACCCGCGGACTGGTCAGAGCCGGATCGGTAATCTGCTAGTAAATACCCTGTGCCACAATCAGAACGGCCCCCATGGCAAGGATGCAGCCGCCGTCGATCAGGGCTGCTGCCAGGGACTTTTGGCTGAACAGTGCGCCCCCGAACTGTAGGGCGGCGGCGGCCACTATCGCAGCGATTGCTGTGCCAAGTGCGTTGATCGTGGCGGTGGCCCCAATGACGAAGGCCAGTGCGGCGACGCCGATGATGTAGGTGGCCATTGCCAGAACCGGCGGGGTTGTGGGCGGCGTGATGCCATGGCTGCCGCGCGCCCAAGCCTTACCGAACAGCGGGCCAAACCACAAAAAGGACAGGGCAAAGGCGGCAACGAAGCCTACGATTGTGGCGAGCCAGTTTAGGTCCATCAGGTGTTCTCGGTTGTTCTTGCGCGCTCAGGCGAACAGGGCAGCGAGTTTCGCCAAGATACCGTTCCAGCCCTGTGTGTGGTTGTCGCGGCTTTCTTCGGACAGGAACTTGACCTGCGTCAGCACAACCTCGGTGCCGTTGGGCACGGGGTTGAAGACCAGTTCAACTTGCGTGTCGGGGGCGGACCATGGCGCCTCCCAGGTAAAGACGATGCGGGAATACGGGATGAGTTCCTTGTAGGTGCCTTCGTGCGGCAGGTCTTTGTCGGCAACCATCATCACGAAAAACCGCCCCCCGACACGGGCATCAGCGCGGGCCTCGCGGACGTGCATGTCGGGGCGGGGTGACATGAAGCGGGTCATTTTTGCAGGGTCGAGCCAGGCGTTGTAGACCTGTTCGGGGGTGGCTTTGATGATTCGGCGACAGGTGAGGGACAGGTCAGTCATATGTGTGTCCTTTGTGATTAAGGCATCGAGTGCTTCAAGGCGTTGGTCCCAGATCGATCGCAGGGCCGCGAACCAGCGGTCTATCTCGGCCAAGGGCGCCATCTGCACCTCGATCAGGTGTTCGCGCCATTGGGTGCGGCGGCTGACGAGGCCCGCGCTTTCCAGCACCATGATATGCTTTGATACCGCGTTCAGGCTGATATCAAAGCGGGCGGCTATTTCGGTAACACGGGCGGGGCCTTCTTGTGCCAGATGGGTCAGGATTGCGCGGCGGGTCGGATCGCTCGCGGCTTTCAGGATCTTGGTCAGCGGGTCTGCGTCGATTCGTTCAACCATATGGATGAATTACACCAGATGCGGCCATCAGTCAACCATTGGGATGAATGATATTGGTGCGCGACCTTGTGCCCCTTGAACCCCTGTTGGCCTGCGCCTAGTCTGCGGCAAAACCCGGAGGCCGGAATGGCAGGCAAGCGCAGTATTTTCGAAGACGTTGGGGCGGTGCCGGCGGCGACGCCGCAGGCTGGCGGTATTGATGCACGCGGGCATGGGGCGAGGGCTAGCATCAGGCTCTGGCTGATCGCGCTTTTCGCGCTTGTCGCGGTGATGATCGCGGTGGGTGGCTTGACGCGGCTGACCGATAGCGGGCTGTCGATCACGGAGTGGAAGCCGATTTCGGGCGTGCTGCCGCCGTTGAGCGATGCCGATTGGGCGGCGGAATTTGCGGCGTATAAGGCAACACCGGAATATCTGCTGCAGAACAAGGGCATGACGATGGAGGCGTTCAGAACCATCTTCTGGTGGGAATGGGGGCACCGCGTGCTTGGCCGGGTGATCGGGCTGGTTTGGGCTGTGGGGTTTGTCGGGTTTCTGGTGGCGCGGAAAATCCCTTTGGGCTGGACGCAGCGGATGTTGGTGATCGGCGTGTTGATCGGCTTGCAGGGGGTGATTGGCTGGTGGATGGTGTCGTCGGGCCTGACCGGACAGATGGTGGATGTGGCGTCGTACCGGCTTGCCACGCATCTGGGGCTTGCATTCGTGATTTTAGGGCTGATTGCAGGGTCCGTATTCCTGCTGGGGCGACGCGAGACGGATTTGCTTCAGGCGCGGCGGGGGCGCGAAGACAAGCTGTTTCGGTTGTCCACCGGGCTGATGCATTTCGCGTTCCTGCAAATTCTGCTGGGCGCGCTGGTGGCGGGGATTGACGCCGGGCGCAGCTTTCCGACCTGGCCACTGATGAACGAGCAGTTTTTCCCAGCGGATGCGTTTTACGTGCCGGATGCTGCCGGCGGGGTGAAACCGGTCTGGACGGCATTCTTCGAGAACCCCGGATTAGTGCAATTTATTCACCGCATGTCAGGCTATTTGCTATTCATCTTCGGCGTTGTAGTCTGGTTGCGCGGGCGCAAGTCGACGTATCTGGCGACGCGAAATGCATTTAATGCCGTGATCGCGATGATGCTGGTACAGATGGCTCTGGGAATTGCGGCCGTGCTGACGGCGGCGCAGCTGCATACCGCGATCACGCATCAGATCGGCGCGGTCGTCTTGTGGGTGTTGATTTTGAGGGCGCGGTATCTGGCAAACTACCCGGTTGCGGGTTCCATCAGAGAGGGCACTACATGACAGTCGGTACTGCCGCTTACGCCGACCTCATGGCCTTTCAGCGCGAAACCGAGGCGTTAAGTCAGGTGGCGGGCCGTTTGGGCTGGGATCAGGAAACAGTGATGCCGCGCGGGGCGGCAGATCAGCGCAGCGAGGAGATGTCGGCGCTTGAGGGCGTTTTGCATGCGCGCCGGACGGACCCGCGCATCGCGGAATGGTTGGCCGCCGCAATGCCGGCAGACATGCTTGCCGCAGCCCAGTTGCGCCACATCAGGCGCAGTTACACCCGGACGAGCAAGGTTCCCGCCGATCTGGCACAGGCGCTGGCCAAGCTGACCTCGCGGGCGCAGGGCATCTGGGCCGAGGCGCGGGCGGGCGAGGATGTGGCGGCGTTCTTGCCAACGCTGGCAAAGGTGATCCGCCTTAAGCGGGAAGAGGCAACCGCGCTGGCACAGGGTGGCGATCTTTATGACGCGCTGATTGACGATTACGAACCCGAGGCAACCGCCGCGACACTGGGTGCGATGTTCGATGCAATGCGGCCCCGTCTGGTGGCGCTGCGATCAGCCGTGCTTGGGGCGGCGCATCAGCCGGGCGGCCTGCACGGCACCTTCGCGCCGGATGGCCAGATGGCCGTAGCACGCGATCTGGCGGCGGCTTTCGGCTATGACTGGAGCCATGGGCGGATGGATCTGGCGGTGCATCCGTTTTCATCCGGCTCGGGGCGCGATGTGCGCATCACCACGCGGGTGGTGGAAGGCGATCCGTTCAACTGTTTCTACTCAACCATCCACGAGGTGGGGCATGCCTGTTACGAATTGGGCATTGACCAGGCTTACGGCCTGACGCCGCTGGGGCAGGGCGTTTCGATGGGCGTTCACGAAAGCCAAAGCCGGATTTATGAGAACCAGCTTGGCCGGTCACGCGCCTTTACCGGCTGGATGTTCGGGCGGGTGGCGGCGCAGTTTGGCACGGTTGGCGTGGCCGATGCCGAGGCATTCTACGGCGCGGTGAACAGGGTGCGGTCCGGCTACATTCGCACCGAGGCGGACGAGATCCATTACAACCTTCACATCATGATGCGCTTTGATCTGGAACGTGCGCTGATCCGGGGTGATCTGGAGGTGGCCGATCTGGAGGTCGCCTGGAACGAGCGCTTCAAGACCGATTTCGGCATCGCAGTGGACCGCCCGTCACATGGCATGTTGCAAGACGTGCATTGGTCCTGTGGGCTGTTTGGCTATTTTCCGACCTATTCCCTGGGCAATGTCTATGCGGGTTGTCTGCACAAGGCTTTGCGGGTGGCGGTGCCTGATCTGGATGCCGATCTGGCGCGCGGTGATACAACCGCTGCAACCACATGGTTGCGGGAGAACCTGCAGCAGCATGGCGGGCTTTACACGCCCTACGAAACGGTCGAACGGGCGTGTGGCTTTGCGCCCACCGAAGCACCGTTGCTGGACTATCTGGAGGCGAAGTTTCGCGATCTTTACCGGATATGAAGGCATTTTCCGGCGTAGACAGTGCGGTCTGGCTGCTGGCGGTCGGGCAGACGCTGACTTATGCCGCGCTATATTATGCATTCGCGGCACTGCTTCCCGATCTGGAACTGGCGACGGGGTGGACCAAGGCGCAACTTGCGGCGGGCCCGACGCTGGCGTTTCTGGTGACGGCAGGGCTGACACCGTTCACTGGGCGGCTGGTTGATCGCGGCTGGGGCGGCGAATTGCTGATCTGGATGCCGGCGTTGGGGGCGTTGGCGCTGATCGGGCTGTCGCTGGTGCAAACCCCGTTTGCCTGGCTGACGCTGTGGGCGGTGATCGGCGTGGCGCAGGCTGGCAGTTTTTATGAGACCTGCTTTTCGTTCCTGACGCGGCGGCTGGGTGACGGCGCGCGGGCCGCCATCACCCGGGTAACGCTGGTGGCGGGCTTCGCCTCGACTTTGGCATTCCCGTTGGGGCATGCTTTGGGCCAGGCCTTTGGCGGGCTGGGCGCACTGGCGGCCTTTGCGGGCGTGATCGTGCTGGGTGCCGTGCCGGTCAATGCGGTGGGTGTCGTGCGGCTGCGCAGGTTGCAGGGGGCCAAAAGGGCGCGCCCGGCGCCGGAACCGGGGGCCTTGGCGGCAGCCCTTCGACAGCCGGCCTTCTGGGCAATAGCTGCGATTTTCGGGCTGACCTACATGGCGCATTCGGTACTGATTACCTATGCGCTGGTCCTGTTTCAGGATCGTGGCGCGACCGAAGTCATGGCGGTTCTTGCCGCATCCTGCATCGGGCCGTCACAAGTGGCGGGGCGGGTAATCTTGATGCTGAACGAGGCGCGGGTCGACAATGCCCGCGCAACGGTCTGGTCGCTGGGCGCTATGGTGGTGGCCTGTTGCCTGCTTTGGGCGGCAGGGGCGGCACCACTTCTGATCTTCGGCTTTGCGGCGTTGCAAGGGATGGGCATCGGGCTGTCGTCCATTTTGCGACCTGTGCTGCTGGCGCAGATGCTAGGGCTGCGTGGCTTCGGCGCAATTTCGGGCGCGGCTGCAGTTGCCCCCATTTTGGGCACAGCGGCGGGGCCGGTTTTCGGAGCGGCGTTGTTGGGCTACGGCGGCACGACGGCGGTCTATGTCGCTTGCCTTGCCATGTCAGCGGCGGGCCTTGGTCTGGGGCTGTGGTTGATGCGGGGCAGGGTGTAGGGCGGGCTCCGGCTCAGGACCAACCAACGATCGCCTCAGGCCCGCCAGTCAGGCGCGCGCTTTTCAAGAAACGCACTGATGCCTTCCTCGGTATCGCGCCAAAGCATGTTTTCAACCATGATCGCCGCAGTGTGGCCATAGGCTTGCGGCAGCGGCATGTCGATCTGGTCGTAAAACGCGCGTTTGCCGATCTTGAGCGCGGGTCCAAGCTTTGCGGCAAGGGTTTCCGCCAGGGTCAGAGTTTCGGCGTCCAGCGCATCATGGGCGACATGGCGGTTGATCAGACCCAACTCGACCGCACGGGGCGCGCTGATGAACTGGCCTGTTGTCAACATTTCGAACGCCGCTTTGCGGGGCACGTTGCGGGTCAGGGCGACCATCGGGGTGGAACAGAACAGGCCGATGTTCACGCCATTGACGCCAAATCTGGTGTCTGACGCGGCCACGGCCATATCGCAAGAGGCGACCAGCTGACAGCCAGCAGCCGTGGCGATGCCGTGGACCTGTGCTATCACCGGTTGCGGCAGGGCGGGGATCATCTGCATGACCTCGGCGCAGCGTCTGAACAAATCGGCAAAATAGCCGCGGCCATGATCGGGGCCGCCGCGGCCTGCCTGCATTTCACGCAAGTGGTGGCCCGCGCAAAACGCCTTGCCGGCGCCTTTCAGGATGACCACGCGAATACCGGGATCGCTTGCAAGGGTTGTGAACTCGGCGGCAAGGGCTGCCAGCATCGCGTCCGACAGGGCGTTCAGGGTTGTCGGGGCATTCAGTGTCAAATGGGCAATTGACGCTACGTCACGGCGGATCAGGGCAGGTTCGGTCATCTTGTCATTCCTTTGCGATCGGCAAACTCTATGCGAGCAGGGATTGGGAGGGAAGGCATGACGCTGAAAATGGACCGGGCGGCGCTGACGGCGTTTCTGGCGGGTGAGTTTGCCGAGGTGGCCGATGATTTCTTGGTCGAACGCGCCGATCAGGCCGGGCTTGATCTGCGGTTTCGGGTGGCCTCGCGGCATTTGCGTCCGGGCGGCACTGTGTCGGGCCCGACGATCTTTGCGCTGGCCGATGTCGCGGTATATCTGGCGATCCTGTCACACATCGGCCCAAAGGCGCTGACGGTCACGACCAACGGGTCGATCGATTTTCTGCGCAAACCTGCTGCGGGCACAGATCTGATTGGCACGGCGCGGATGCTGAAGCTGGGCCGCGTGCTGGCAGTGGGTGATGTTCTGATCTATTCGGACGGCACGACAGACCCAGTTGCCCGGGCCACATTGACCTATTCGATCCCGCCGGTCAGGCCTTAGCCCTTGCGCAGAGTAAAGTTGCCCTCGATGGTGGCGCCGCTTTCGATCACCACGGTGGAATAGGTGATGTCCGCTGCCACATGCGCTGCGGCACGCAAGGTCAGCCCCTCGGTCGAGATCTTGCCATCAAGACGGCCCCTCACTTCGACAGTCTCGGCGCGCACGGTGCCGGAAACGCGCCCCTCCGCGCCAACGATCAACCCATGGGCAGACAGATTGCCGTCGACTTCACCCAAAATCTCGATGGAGCCGCCGGATGTCACCTCGCCGACGATCTTCAGATCATTTGCCAGAACGGATTTGTTGGCGTTCGAGCCAGAGATCGGTTTGGAAGGTGCCATCGTGGGGTCCGCCGTCTTGTTGAACATCATTTATCCCCTGCTGGCCCAAGATCGCTGACCATTGCACGCTTTTGCCATCTTAGAGGCCAAACCACAAGGGCGGGTCAAGGCCCGCAGGGGTGATTGGCGGAATTTCCCTGCACAGTGTGATGCGCCAATGACAGAGCGCGTCTGCGGTGGTGTCGGTCCGTTGGCGCGGGCGGCGAAGATGGTCTATATGGATGGGGCGGGCGATTTGACCGCATCTACGACACTCCCCGGTGTTCGACGCGGCGGGCAACCGCATCGCGGAATATAACGAAGCCACTGGAGCCCTGATCCAGGAATATGTCTGGTTCAACGGCGCGCCCCTCGCTGTCATCGAAGGCGGCGTGATCAATTTCATCCGCAGCGATCACATCGGCCGCCCGGTCCTCGGCACCAACTCCACCGGCACCAAAGTCTGGACCGCAAGCTACCTGCCGTTCGGCGGTGTCCGCACAACCACAGGCACCGTCACCAACCTGCGCTTCCCCGGCCAGTGGTTCCAGAGCGAATCCGGCCTGCACCAAAACTGGATGCGCGATTACGATCCGACAACGGGACGGTACCTGCAAGCCGACCCGCTGGGGCTGGTCGACGGGGCGAGTGTCTATGGGTATGTAAAGCAGAACCCGGGGAGGTGGGTGGATCCGAGGGGGCTGCGGATTTTGCCACAAAGTCATGCGCCAGTGAAAAAGACTAGCGACCTAGTCCAGTGCCAAGCTGGGTGGGAAAGCTGCGAACAAATGCGGGAAGAAGAAGAGAAGAATTGCAGAAACCGTTTCGGAGCGATGACTATTGCGGACCGCAAGGCGTGCATGGATCGTGCGCGTGATCGGTTCAATCTCTGCTTTTCTGGTGTGCCCGAGTCTTCGTGGCCGCCCGAATGGAGTGACGGGGATGAGGATGTGCCTAACCCTACACATCGCTTTGACACTCCAGTTGTCGGTGGTCCAGGCTTCTGGGGCGCGGTGGGATTATTATTGGGTACACTTGGTTACGGATTATTGACTACTTTCTGACACTTTGGGAAGCAAAATGAGAGAGCAATGCTGCATATGATCCCTAACCCAATAAAACTAAACGACCAAAATGGCGGGTATTGAAATGTCTCTTCTTCTCACTTCGCTTGATTCGCTTTATGCCATTCGGACTCACGAAAAAGAGGTTTCAGCCGACTTTATCAATGGCGTCACAGATTTAGTCTTGGCGCTACGCGGGCGTCTCGTCGAAATTGAGCGCAACCCAAGCGACTTCGAAGTTGCCGCTGCTGCACTCGGTTTCTTCTCGGCGGCAGGGGATAAAGCGGGATATCTTAGGTTTCTACCATTGGCGCTTGATTTGGCTGACGCTGACGGAAAGAAGCTCTACAGAGTGGCGTCTGGTTTCTATACGCTTTGGCTACTGCTACGAGATTCAGACGCTCCTTTGGAGAGAAACATACTTGTTTCAGAGCTCACCAAGCGATTTGGTGAGAGCTATGTGTCCGCGTTGATGGCAAAAATGGCTGCGCGCAATATGACTTGGTCGATGAAAAATTGAGTGAGACAAGGCTCGGTGAAACCCAGGTCTTTCTGTCGAAGACCTCGCCGACCAAGCATGCATTCGAGTGGGTTTAACCCACATCGCGCTTACTGCTCCCCAGAGCCGAAACTGCTGTCCAAGAGATGAATATTTGGTAAGGAGTTGTACTAATACATCATGATATCAATGAGATAGAAATCATAACACGCGTGTTACGCCACGACTTTCAGCATCAGCCGCACCCCAAAAGCCAGCACCAAATACGATTTCGCCGGGCGGCAGGCGATCCGGACACTGGCGGGTGGGATCACCATCCACTCGGTGTTCGACAGCGAGGGTAACCGCATCGCAGAATACAACGAAGCCACCGGCGCCCTGATCCGCGAATATGTCTGGCTGAACGGCGCCCCCATCATCGTCATCGAAGGCGGTGTCCTCACCTTCATCCGATCCGACCACATCGGCCGCCCCGTCTTCGGCACCAACTCGACCGGCACCAAGGTCTGGACCGCCGCCTACCTCCCCTTCGGCGGCGTCCGCACCACCACCGGCACCCCGATCAACCTCCGCTTCCCCGGCCAGTGGTTCCAAGGCGAATCCGGCCTCCACCAGAACTGGATGCGCGACTACGATCCGACAACGGGGAGGTATCTGCAGGCGGACCCATTGGGGCTCATCGATGGGGCCTGTGGCTACGGATAGGGCGTGGCATCCTTAAGTGCTTGACGTCTCGCGGCGGGGTTGGTCATTTGCGGGCAAGCATCGAAAAGGCCGGACATGACTGCTGATCTGATCATAACCAATGCGCGCGTTCTGACGATGGATGCGGCAAACCCAAGGGCCGAGGCCGTCGTCTTGGCTGCGGGCAGGATCGTGGCGGTGGGAGCCGCATCCGAGGTGGCGGCACTGGCCGGCCCTACAACCCGTGTGATCGATGCGGGCGGGCGCACGTTGTTGCCGGGGTTTGTGGAAAGCCACCTGCATCTGGTGTTGGGTGGGACAGAGATGCAGCACCTACAGCTTGGCGGGCTGCACGGGTTCGAGGCGCTGAAGGCCGCATTCCTGCACTACGGGCGGGCTCATCCGCAGCGCGCCTTGTTGATGGCGCAGGGGGCGTCGTATCAGATTTTGGGCCAGCCGGTCACCCGGCATGATCTGGACCGGGTGATATCGGATCGCCCCATTGCGATGACTTCTCCGGATCATCACACGGTTTGGGCCAATACGGCGGCGCTTGACGCGGCGGGTCTTTTGCACGGGGCGGTGATGCCGCACGGGCATGAGGTGGTGATGGCCCCCGATGGCAGTGCGACCGGCGAGCTGCGCGAGTTCGAGGCGTTCAGTGCGGTACTGGCTTTGGGCGGCGAGGCGCATCTTTACCTCGGGATCGCGACGGGGGGCGAGCCTGACCCCTGGCCATCTGACGCCATGCGGGCGATCGACAAAGACAAGATCGCGGCGGGGCTCGCGCATTGCGCCGCGCATGGCATCACCTCGATGGTGAATATGGATGGCAATCGCTATACATTGCAGCTGCTGAAAGAGTTGCAGCACGAAGGGCGGCTGACCGCACGGGTCAAGGTGCCGTTCCATTTCAAACCGCATATGGACCTGTCAGAACTCGGCCGCGCAGATGCGATGACGGTGGATTACAACAGCGACTGGTTGTCTTGTGGCTTCGTCAAGATGTTCATGGACGGCGTGGTCGACAGCCGCACGGCTTATATGCTGAACGACTATCCCGGCACCAATGTGCGCGGCGCGGCACTTTTCGAGGCAGAGCGTTTCAAGGCGATCTGCACCGAAATAGACCGGCGCGGCTTGCAGATCGCGGTGCACGCAATCGGCGACGCCGCCGTGCGCCAGACGATTGACGGCTATGAAGCGGCACGGCACGCCAACGGGCCGCGCGATCTGCGCCACCGCATCGAACATATCGAACTGATCGACAGGTCGGATATCGACCGGCTCGGGGCCTTGGGCATCACTGCAAGTCTGCAGCCGCCGCATGCGCCGGGGGTGATGGATTTCCCGCTGGACGAAATGGGGGCGGTGATTGCGCCCGATCGCTGGCCCGACGCCTATCTGTGGAAGACCCTTGCCGCCAACGGGGCGAAGATCGCCTATGCCAGCGATTGGCCGGTGACCGATGTGTCAGTTCTGCGCGGGCTGCAGGCGGCGCTGACCCGGGTGCCGTTTGCGGGGGCAGCGGATGAACGGCTGACCCTGATGGACAGCCTATGCGCCTATACTTCGGGCGGGGCTTGGGCCGCGAATATGGATAACCTGACCGGGGCAGTGAAAGTCGGGCTGGCGGGCGATCTGGTGCTGCTTGACGGCGATATCGAAGCGACTGCGCCGGGCGACATCGGGGCGATGGGAATCGCTTTGACGATCTGTGGTGGCAACATCACCCATCAGGGGGGTGGCATCACGGGTCACGGCGCTTGACGGACCGTTTTGACAGGCCCAGTGCCATCGAAATCATAGCGGATTGGCGAAAGTTTGCCTTTGCTGTGGATAAAACTTCAGAAAACACTGAGGCTGACAAGAAAACGTCACATAGGGCAATTTTTCCTCTTGCGCCTTTTTGCAGCACTGCCTAAACACCGCCTCACCGAAGCGGGCAAGACGTGGTGACACGGAAATGCCTAGTGAGGCCGCGGAAACGAAAGTGACTGCAAGACTACCTGGAGATAAGGCGGCGAGATGCGCTGGGAAACCGGCGGCTCGTGCAATTTTGTCTTCGCGCTCTTTGACATATTTATTATCTGAAGAGATATGTGGGCGGTTTGGTCGTTTCGACGATTTGGCCGACGCATATCGGGTCTCTAGGGATTGTGCTGCAAGGCATGAAACCGATGATGGGATTGAAAGCTTCACGGTTTGTGGGTTCTTGGTTGTTTCGACAATCTTGAGCACATGAATTGTTAAGACCTATATTCGTTCCGAGTATAGGCAGATGTGCGAAGGTTCGACGTCAAGGATATGTGGAAACACATTTCAACTTGAGAGTTTGATCCTGGCTCAGAATGAA
>JANOGW010000032.1:0-4857 GCA_031406155.1 Pseudorhodobacter sp. | reverse complement strand
GTGTAGCCGCAAGTCATTGGTATTTAATGATAAGAGTCACAGATCGCTGTCAAGAAGGCTTGGGCATTCAGATGTTCCGGAGTCGCGCAGCGCGGATGGACCGTTCCCATTCATCGACTTTTCGTGTGTCAGACCATCTTGGCGACGGTAGCCAATAACCAATTCGATCTTGCTGATCGGTGTGGCGGTGACCTCGGCATAGGCGGCAAGGGTCGGCCGTCGACAGAACCGCGGCTGGCGGCGGAGTTGCTTTATTTGCAGCACGCCTACCGGCTGTCAGACGAGGCGGTGGTCGCGCGTTGGGTCGAGAACCCGTATTATCAGCACCTCACCGGCGAGATTTTCTTCCAGCACAAGCTGCCAATTGACCCATCGTCTCTGACCTGTTGGCGCGGGCGCATTGATGAGGAAGGCGTGGAATGGCTGCTCACACAGACCATTCGGGCGGCCCAAAAATCCGGTGCCATCGACGAAGACAGCGTCAAGCGTGTGGCGGTGTACACGACAGTCATGGAATAGAATATCGCCTATCCCACGGACTCCCGGCTTTACGAGCGGGCACGCGATCAGCTGGTCGCCCTGGCGCAGGAGGCCGGGGTGGAATTGCGGCAATCCTACGCCCGCTTGGCACCACGGCTGGCGCTGCAGGTTGGCCGCTAAGCCCATGCTAGGCTGTTCAAGCGCATGCGTAACCGCATCAACGATCTGCTGCCTCGGAACGCCCGATAACCGCGGTCAGGCCGGACGGTCACCGACCATAGCAAACGCGATCCTAAAAACGGGCATTCCATGGCCGGCAAACCCGATCTAGTCGACACAGTTTCGCATGCCGGGGTAGCCTTGTGGCCACCTTTCGTTTCTTCCTTCGCCGCACCTGGTTTGGCGCCGTCAGACAATCTGATAGCTAGGTGTGGAACGAGACAGCTCAACTTCCTCGTCCGACATGTCGTCCGTGATCCCCTCGAAAAGCGGCGAAGACAGATATCGCTCGCCCGTATCAGGTAAAATGCAAAGGATGACAGTTCCAGACTCAGCCGACCGCGCCAGATTCATTGAGACTGCAAAAGTCGAACCACCGGAGATCCCCGTGAGTATTCCCTCTTTCTGCGCCAGCATCTTCGCACACTTGATCCCGTCGGCCCCCATGACCGGAATTAGTTCGTCATAATACCGGTGGTCGATCGCCTCTTGCAAGACAAGCGGGATGAAGTCTGGCGTCCAACCCTGTATCGGATGAGGCTGAAAACTCGGATGGGTGAGAGCAGGTTCTCCGTCCTTGCCACGTTCCTGCACGAGACCAGAGCCAACCAGTTGCGCATTCGACGGCTCACTCAAGATGATGCGGGTCTCTGGCCGTTCCTTGCGCAAAACACGCGCAACGCCGGTCAAGGTGCCGCCGGTTCCATAGCCGGTAACGACATAGTCGAGGCGCTTGCCGGCGAAATCCGCAACGATTTCGCGCCCGGTTGTGAACTGGTGGATCTCGGCGTTTGCATTCGTTTCGAACTGGCGGGCCAAGAACCAGCGGTTCCGTTCAGCCAACTCGGCCGCCTTGCGATACATGCCTAGGCCCTTCTCGGCCCTCGGTGTCAGAACAACACGGGCGCCAAGCATCCGCATCAGCTTTCGCCGTTCGATCGAAAAACTGTCAGCCATTGTCACAACAAGCGGGTAGCCTTTTTGAGCGCACACCAACGCAAGACCAATCCCGGTGTTGCCGCTGGTTGCCTCGACGACCGTCTGGCCGGGCTCAAGCCGTCCGTCGCGCTCCGCCGCCTCGATAATGTTGACAGCCAGGCGATCCTTGATCGATCCGCCAGGATTGAAGGCCTCCAGCTTGACATAGATCTGAACATGGGCGGGTGCGAGGTTGTTGATCCGGACGCAAGGCGTGTCGCCGATCGTATCCAGAACGCTATCGAAGAGCCTGCCGCGGCCGCTGGTCTCTCGGACCGTGCTCATGGCCACCCTCTCGGTTGAAGTGGAAAGCGCAATAGTCCGCAGGTAGCATAGTTCGAACTGTTGGTATAGTACTTACCAGTCCACCGAGTGCTTTGCTGGATTTCCCGATTGCACGCGATGGCCTTCTTGGTTGGCAACTCAGATCAGCAAGGAGTTCCATTACGATGTCTGCGAACCGTAGCAAACGCCGACTTGCGGCAATAATGCTCGCGGATGTGGTCGCCTATTCACGGCTGATGGGGCGCGATGAAATCGGAACACTCTCCGCCTTGATCGCGTTGCGGAAAACCATCTTCGTTCCAGCGGTCGCGCGCCACAGCGGCAGGATCGTCAAATTGATGGGCGACGGCGCACTGGTGGAGTTTGCGTCGGTCGTCGATGCTGTCACAAGCGCGATTGAAATCCAGCGCTCATTGGCCGAAGCCAACGCAAAGGAACACCCTGAAAAGCGCGTTCACCTGCGCATTGGCATCAATTTGGGGGACATACTTATTGAAGGCTCGGATATTTATGGCGACGGCGTGAATGTGGCGGCCAGGCTACAATCGATCGCGGAACCCGGTGAAATTGTTCTAAGCGCGACCGCCCACGAACATGTCGCAGGCAAGATCGACACCGTCTTTGTCGATTTCGGTGAACAGAAACTCAAGAACATCGATCTGCCGGTGCGTATCTTCCGCTGGTCGGCTGCTGGCGCGGACCCGGTGGCCGAACTGAAAGTCGCAAGTGGTCCGGCCTTGCCTGACAAGCCTTCCATTGCAATCCTTCCCTTTGACAACATGTCGGAAGATCCCGCGCAGGAATACTTTGCGGACGGAATGGTCGAAGCGATCACGGCATCGCTTTCGCGCATTCGCCGCTTTTTCGTCATCGCGCGGAACTCGTCTTTTGCCTACAAGGGAAAGCCCAAGAACGTTCGTGATATCGGTCGCGAACTTGGTGTCGCATATGTGTTGGAAGGGTCCGTGCAGCGGGCCGGCGGGCGCTTACGGATCACAGTTCAGCTGATCGAGACGGCGGGCGGCTCGCATCTGTGGGCCGAACGATACGACGGTGCGCTTGACGATATTTTTAAACTTCAGGACCGAATTACCGAACAGGTCGCGGGTGCCCTGCTACCTTCGATTCAGCTCGCAGAAATAGAGCGAGCGCGACGGAAGCGCCCTCAGGATGTCGGTGCCTATGACCAGACGATGCGGGCGCTGCCGCATGTCTGGATGCTGGAGCAGGCGGAAGCGACAAAGGCACTCGACCTGCTCGATCAGGCTTTGGCGATCGATCCTGACTATTCGCTTGCGCTGGCGCTTGCGGCATGGTGTTGGGCTCAGCGGTCAGTTTACAATTGGCACCTCGACATTGCGCATGCCAAGGCCGAGGCGTTGCGGCTTGCCGAGCATGCGGCCGGGCAGTCGAACGATGATCCGATGATCCTCGCGGTGCTTGGCACCGTACACACATTTGCACGCAACTACGGAACTGCGCGCGTTCTGTTGCAACGCGCGATCGTGCTGGACCCGAATGCAGCTTGGGCACTGAGCCGTTTGGGCTGGCTCGAAGTATATGCTGACCGGGCTGAAGCGGCATTTCCACATTTTCAGCGTGCGCTTCGGTTGAGTCCGTTGGATCCAATGAATTTCAACAACTATGCCGGGCTTGCAAGTGCACATCAAGTTGCTGGCAACGACAACGCGGCGGCAGATTTGTTTACACGAGCTTTGGAAGAGCGACCGAATGCTCTTTGGATTCATCGTAACCTCGCACCCGCTCTTTTGGCCGCTGGTAGATTAGAAGAGGCTCGGATATCTCAGAACGCTTTGCTGGCAACCTATCCTGACCTTACGATCAGACGATTTAAAGAGGCCATGGTTTTTTCACCGCGCACTCTGGAACGAATTTCTGCATTACTGCGCCAACTAGGCATTTCTGAAGGGTGAAATGAGCTATGCATGCATGAATCTGGGTGATGTGATTTGAGAAGGCGGCGTATCGTGGCGGGTGTTCGAAGCCTGCCAGAACCTCGAGAGGAGCGATACGCCTATGACAGGCGACACCACGATCATCCCCTTGCGCCAGCCTGGTTCGATCATTGATCCGCTGACCGAGATCGCCCGCGATGGGGCGCGGCGCATGTTGATGGCAGCGTTGAAGGCGGAAGCCGACGGCTTTGTCGCGCAGTTTTCCGAAGACCTGCTGGCCGATGGCCGCCAGCGCGTGGTTCAACACGGCACCGGGCCGGGCCGTGTGATCCAGACCGGGATTGGGCCGATCGAGGTAAGGCGGCAGAAGGTGCGCGACCGGGCGACGGAGGTGCCCGCCGAGGCGCGGGTCCGCTTCACCTCCAACATCCTGCCTAAATGGGCGCGTCGCACGAAAAGCCTTGATGCCCAGCTCCCGGCTCAAGCAATTGAAACGCCCCAACCCCCTCTCGCCGACCCTGATGTCCCCTGCCGAACGGCGCGCCGAACTGTGCCGCCTCCTCGCCCTTGACCTACGCCGCCTGCAGCTGCGAAATGTAAGCCAACTATCTGACCACACTGGAGAAAGTTTGCTACACAAACTGCCTGACCAATGCCGTCATGCAACTCCATCCCAACGGAGATCCGCATGGCGACGCATGACCCCATACCCGCGCGCCTGGCTGCGCTGAAGACTACACCGACGCCAAAGTTGAAGCAGCAGTGGCGCGACCTGTTTGCGACTGAGCCGCCACCTTTCAACCGCCGCTACCTTGAATCCCGGCTGGCCTACCGCATCCAGGAACTGGCCTATGGCGGGTTGAAGCCGGAAACGGTGAGACGGCTGGAACAATTGGGCGAGGACCTTGACGGCGGCGATCGCAAGAAGCGCAGCATCCGGTTTGACCGTGATCGCCCGATCACAGGCACGCGGCTGCTG
>JANOGW010000010.1:0-13954 GCA_031406155.1 Pseudorhodobacter sp. | reverse complement strand
GTGTGAGAAGACGACGACCTGAATGGGCAAAACGATCGAACAGATCCGGAGTGGGAAAACCAGGGCCGCTCTCAGTGCAATAAGCACGGCAGCGAGATTTGGACCCAATCCGCTGATCACCATCCCGGCCTGCGGCTTCTGGAAATGCCGCATCACGAGGCCTGACAGAAGTTCGCACTCGATCACGCACCAACAAGGTCAGAACCTTCTTGCATTACAGGCGGCAACCACAGAAGAGCGGCGGTGCGGGTCAGCTTGAAGCGGGTTCGAGAGGAGAGGCTGCGTTCTTGGTTGAAGTGGTTGTGGACCAAGTCGTGAACCCGTCCAGCCGCAGGCTGGAGCGCAAGGCGGGGCGGAATGTCGACGTGATGTGGCTGACCGGCGGTATCACAGCCTGACCGGCCAGCGCCATTATCACACCCTCAAGGACCAATCCGACAACACCGAAGAGCGGGCTTGCCGCCAGCCCCGCTCCCTAAGCCTTGGCGCGGACCAGCCGCAGGACGGAAACTGGTTGCTCGCGACCTTTCACATGTTTATCGCCAATCGGTTCGAAGACAAAGGCGTCGCCAACGGCGTCAACCACATCGCCGCTGACGAGGATCGTGGCTGGCCTTCCATCGGTATGCGCCCCGGCAAGTGTCTCGATCCTGGCACAGACATTCACCGTGTCGCCGATCACCGTGTAGTTCATCCGGGTCGGGGCGCCAATATTTCCGACAGTCAGCGGCCCGGAGTGCAACCCGATCTTGATGTGCAACGCGTGTTCTTTGGACCGTTCGGCGACGGCCATCACAGCCTCTGCGATGGCAAGAGCCGCGCGGCACGCGCGGGCGGCATGATCCGGTGTCGGGTCTGGCGCACCCCAAAACGCCATTGCAGCATCCCCGATGAATTTGTCCAGTGTTCCGCCTTCGGCTTCGACAATCCCATTGATGATTTCGAAATGCGCGTTCAGCAAAGCCACTATTTCTGACGGCGGAAGCACCTCTGAAAGGGCCGTGAAGCCAACAACATCGGTAAACATGACAGTCAGGTCGGCTGCTTGCGCGCCACGCGCCGGGCCACCGGTCTCCTCCATCAGCCTTCGAACAAGGCGTCGCGGAACGTAAGCTTGGAACCACCGCAAACCTTGGGTCATCCGGTTGAACGATCGCGCCTGTTCATCCAGTTCTTTAATAAGTGAACCCCTCAGTGGCACGATCGAATCCAATTCCAACCTTTCGATCTTTTCCGCTGCGGCAGACAGGGCAAGGATCGGGCGGGCCATCCGGCGGGCCAGAAACAATGAAGCCGAAAGAGACGCGCCGAGCAAGACAAGACCGATGACAATCGATGCCCTCAGGCGTTTGAATTGGCCATTGAACGACTCGATGGGCGCAAAGGCGCCAATCCGCCATGGCACAGCGCCAAATGCCGTGCTGGTGCGGGACAAAATGACGCTCGCACCCCCACCGTTTGCAGACTGGCGAATGTCCAGCCCGCTCGTCGCATCCGATCGAAATTCCTTTAGACTGGGAAACATAGCGAGGACCGGGTCACCGATCATAGTGATCGAGAGCAACGGATTTTTCGGTGTCAAACCGACAGCATAAAGTGGATCAAGCAAGGCCGGATGCGCCAGCACCTTGTCGTCACCAAACAGGATGAAGGGGGTTAAGTCGTTGATCGCTAGTTCACCGACCAAAGTCGACAAAGACAATAGTGAGATCCCCGTTGCCATCACGCCAACAATGGCACCGTCGCGCGTCAAGGGCAGCCGCAGATCGACAAAGGTCTGGTTGTCGAAATAGGTAGGCCGTCCCCAGCGTATCTCGTGATTGCTCGAAAACTCGGCGGCGATCACATCGAATTTCTCCCGGGTCAGGGCCGGAACGTCGCGCTCGGTAATCTTGCCCTCGGCGGTGCGCCGAACCCACAGCTCTTCAACCTCGGGCTGCCAAATGACAGCCCCGCCCAATTGCGGTGCAGGCGCCAGAGCACCACTGAGCGTTGCCGCCAGACGGTTGCGATCCGCTAGGTCGAGGGAGCCATTCGCGATCCTGCGGGCGATATCGCGGAGCAGGTTTTTCGCCGGGGCCAGATTATCGGTTACCCCGCGCTCGATGGCGGCGACGGTTAGTTCGGCGCGTTTCTGCGTAAGCTCCAAGGTGATTTGGTAGCTGGCCGTGGCAGAGATCACCAAGACCGAGCCGACAGCGATGCAGGTCAGGCCACCCAAAGCGGTCATCAGGACGATGGTAATCGGGTAGCGCAAAACTGACCCCTCAATCCTCGAACCGGGTCAGTTCGGATGACCCATGTCGTGCCAAACGGTACATGGATTGTCGGTTGGGTCAAGTCGTGACGCGGTGACCAAGGCAAACCATGCATGGCGGCTATCGAACCGATGCAACCCGTTGCCGGGCAACAATGCGGAACGGAGAGCACGTGGCGAAGACGAGGCTTTGGCATATGGTCCGACCGACCGACGCTGCGTGAATTTGGTCAGACCCGTCGATCCAGCAAGCCAGCCCGTCTCCGGCAGGTTTGCCAGATCTGACCGGTCCTCGCGAACTTGGAAAGGTAACAGAATGACCCAACGCCTTGATGGACAAGTTGCACTCATCACCGGATCGACCAGCGGCATTGGCCTTGGTATTGCGCAAGCTTTGGTGACCGCCGGCGCGCGCGTCATCCTGAATGGCATCGAGACGGCGGATCAAGGCACCGCGATTGCAGCGGCCATGGGCGGCGCGGCGGTTTATCTGCATGGCGACCTGTCGCGCACGGCCGCTGTCGTCGACTTGATGGCCAAGGCCGAGGCTGCTTTCGGTCGGCTGGATATCCTGATCAACAATGCAGGCATCCAGCATGTGGCGCCGCTTGCCGAATTCCCGCCCGAGAAATACGATCTGATCATCGCGCTGAACCAAAGTTCTGTGTTCCACACCACGCGGCTGGCCCTGCCGATGATGCGCAAACTGGGGCGCGGGCGAATCATCAACATCGCCTCGGCGCATGGGTTGGTGGGATCGCCGTTCAAGTCGGCCTATGTCGCGGCCAAACACGCGGTGGTCGGGCTCACCAAAGTGACCGCCTTGGAAACCGCCGAGGAAAACATCACAGCCAACGCGATCTGTCCAGGCTATGTCCTGACGCCGTTGGTTGAGGCGCAGATCGACGCACAGGCCGCCGCCCATGGGATTTCCCGTGACGCGGTGATCCGGGATGTGCTCCTGGCCCAGCAACCCAACAAGAAATTCGCAACCATGGCAGAGATCGGGGCACTGACGGTGTTCCTTTCCTCCGACGCAGCAGCCTCGATCACCGGCACGGCACTTCCCGTCGACGGTGGTTGGACGGCACATTAGGAGATCGATCATGGCAACCGCACCATCAGAAACGGCTGGATCCATCGCGAAACAGGCCCCCAACGCTCGTCCTTCAAGGTGGCGGGGCGTTGGGGGCCTACCAGGTGGGTGTTGATGAAGCGCTGCACGAGGCCGGGATTGAACCCGACTGGATCATCGGCACGTCGATCGGCGCGATCAACGCGGGCATCATCGCGGGCAACCTGACAGAGGACCGGATGGACTGGCTGCGCACGTTCTGGGACCGTGTGCGCCATCCGGCCCCGGTCACTTCGATGGCGTCGCTGCCGTTTCTGGGCGGCACCTTTGCGGCGATGAACGCGATCACCTGGGGCTTGCCGGGGTTCTTCAGCCCCAATCCGACGGCGTTCTTGGGGCCCGAGATGCCGTTGGCGACCGAAGATGCGGGATACTACAGCACGGCACCCCTGCAAAAGACGCTTGCCGGGCTGATCGATCCCGACATTCTGGGACGCCAGTCACCCCGGATCACCCTCGGCGCTGCGAATGTGTCAACGGGCGAGATGCGCTATTTCGACAGCCGGACCGACGAGATAACACTTCGCCACATCTTCGCCTCGGGGGCGCTGCCGCCCGCCTTTCCGGCGATCCGGATCGACGACGAACTTTACTGGGACGGCGGCATCCTGTCGAACACGCCGGTCGAGGCGGTGTTCGACGACAACCCGCGCAAATCCGGCATTGTTATCGCCGTGCATCTGTGGCGCAGGCACGGCGAAGAGCCTCGCAGCATCTGGGATGTGGCCAACCGCGAGAAAGACCTGCAATATGCCAGCCGTGCAATGAACCAGATCAAACGGCAGCGCCAGTTGCACCGGATGCGCCACGTCATTTCCGAACTGGTCGAGAAACTGCCGCCCGAGGCGCGCAAGTCCAACGAGGTCAAAGCCCTGGCTGCCTGTGGCTGCAAGACTCAAATGCATGTCGTCCGCCTGCTTGCCCCGCGCCTGAAGAACGAAGACCACACCAAGGATATCGACTTTTCGCCCGCCGGGATTTCGGCCCGCTGGGCTGCGGGGCTCGCAGATATGCGCGAAAACTTGGCTGACCGCCCTTGGGAGGCCCCGCATGACCCGCACGAAGGAATCGTGCTGCACAACCGTGCGCGAACCCCGATCACAATCGAACAGGAAGAATGATGCGCTGGTTCTTGCCCCTGTTGCTGTTGCTGGCGCTGGCCCTGCCCGGCCCCGTCCACGCCGACCCGCAACAAGACATCCGCGCCTTGTATGACGAATTTGTCGCCGCCCAGAATGCGCATGACATTGACGCTGTGCGCGCGCTACTGTCGGATCGTCCGGACTTCCTGTGAATCTCCGACGGCTGCCCTGTCTAGGGGCGCGAGGCGATGCTGGACCGGATGGCAGAGTTCCAGAAGGCCGAAGTCTGGCAGGTGGTTCCTGAATACCATGCGTCGCAAGCCATCCTGCTGGACGACGATTCGGCAGTATTTCACCTGCCGTTGCTTTTGATCCTGGGCTCCAAGGCCAAGCCTGCGCAACTGCCATGGCTGGTTGAGGGCATCTGCCAGAAAGAGCCGGACGGTTGGCGGATCGTCGGGCTTTACACCGCGCAGGACAAACGGTGAAGGTCTGAACGCGCGGGCCACAATCCCGAATGCGCCATCGCAGACATCGGTCGATATGCGATTTTCCGTCACGTTGACGTGATGAGTTGTCTTTAGGCTAGCCCTGTGCTGAGATTTGGCTTCTTCCCTACTAAATTATTGCGCGACTGCTTATGCACTTTCTGTGACAAAATGGTGTTGCCCGCCGCAACTTTGGGATGTCGCTGGCAAAGCCTTTCGTCGCCCCGTGCAAAAACACCGTGCCGTAGGAAAGACTTGCAAAAAAAGGGGCCGGAGCGTTGGAAATTCAGCAAATCCGCTATTTCTTGGCTGCCGCTCAGGAATTGAATTTCACCCGCGCCGCGACGAAATGCAACGTCACCCAGCCGTCGCTGACCCGCGCCATCGGATTGCTGGAGATGGAACTCGGCGGCGATCTGTTTCGCCGCGAACGCAACCTCACGCACCTGACAGATCTGGGCAAACGCATGCAGCCCCTGATGCAGCAATGCATCGACAACGCGGATCAGGCGATGCGGGTGGCCAAGGCGATCCGCTCGAACTCCATCGTCAGTCTGGAACTGGGCCTGCGTGACGGCATCCCGCTGGAACCCTTCGTGCCGCATCTGATGGAGTTGGCGCGCGCCTTCCCGGAGTTTGATTTCCGCATCCGACGCGGCCTGCCAGCCGATCTGGAAACCCAGCTTCGCGAGGGCAAGCTGGAAATTCTGCTGGGGCCGAAGCCCGAGACAGGATGGGAGCGGTTCGAGCATTGGCAGCTTTACCGCTGCGATTACAGTTTGGTGTTTCACGCCGATCACCCGCTGTCGCGCAAGGACCCGATTTCCATCGAAGACCTGAACGGGACCAGCCTGCTCCATCGGCCCGATTGCGGGGTGTCAACCCACCTGCGCGCGCATTTGGATGAACAGGGCATCCCGTTGCGCCCGGCGCTGGAATTTGCGCGTGATGACGACCTGATCGCATTCCTCGCCGGCAGCAGGTCGATAGCCTATCTGCCGACCGTGACGCATCTGCGCCAGCCGTTGATGCGGCGCAGCCTGACCGGGCCCGATTTCGGCTTTGACATGTTCGCCACCACTGTCAGCGGCCGGCTGCGCGGGCCCGCGCTCAACCTGTTTCTCACTCAGCTTCGCGCTGCCAACTGGAGTTCTGAGGCCGCCTGAAGGATCGCCTCCCCGTCCATCCGCAACCGCGGGTCGGGATCGACATGGCGCGCCATGATCACTCCGTTTCGCGCCAGAACGAACGACGCGGTGATCGGCATCAAGGACCCGTTGCCCAGATTGGCCTCGTCCAGATCGACCTGAAGAACTGCCAACTCGCGCCGCAGAGCGTCGTCGATCACATAGGTCAGCCCCAACACAGTCGAGACACCCAGTCCCACATCGCACAACACCGGAAACTCCGCCCCGGCGTCGCGCGCCAGCTTGCCTGCGTTTTCCGCGTTCTGCGGCGAGATGGCGACAATTCCACACCCCAAAGCCGTTAGCTGCGGGGCCATCTCTGCCAGCGCGGTCATGTTCAGATGGCAGAAATCGCACCAGTAACCACGATGAAACGACAGCACCAAAGGCCCCTCCAGCAACGCCTCGGCCAGCCGCCACAACCGGCCCCGCGCGTCGGGAAGGATGAAATCCGGAAACGTCTCGCCCACCTCAGGGATACCTGCGATAGCGTTGCTGTCGTGTAACCGCGCCACCAGATTGTCGATCGCACGTGTATAGTCAAACAGTCGGGTTCGAAAATCGTCAGCAATGATGCGCAGACGGTCTGAAAGCGGACCTTCCATCGCCAGAGCTATGCGCGCAGCTGCTTCGGGTTCGTATTCCACTTCGGATCCTCCCCGATGTAGAAATAATCCAACCAAGCCTTTGGATCACCAATAATCGTCATAGCGCAGATCTATGGAATTCAAAGAAGACGACCGCCTCCCGCGCGGCCCTTGCGCGTGCGATCGTACCCGTGCCGAATCGATTTCGGCGCCGCTTGAAAAGGAACAAGCCATGAAGACAAAATTCGCCATGCAGCTGATTGCGGGCTTGAGCCTGAGCCTGATGTCGACGACCGCCTTTGCCGAAAGCTGTCCCACTGAACACAGACTGACCACGCCGCGCGAGCTGGAAGCCATACCTTCCAAAGCACTGACGCGCGAGGTCATCGCCAATATCCGCCTTGAGGGTTGGCGCGAAATGGGCGGGTTCGTTTTCCGGATGCGGCGGCTGGAAATGTCTCCGGGCGGGTTCGTGCCGACCCATAGCCACGACGACCGCCCTGCGATCGTATACCTCGTCAAGGGGACCGTGACCGAACATAACAGCCTGTGCGCGGTTCCGATTGTTCACACGTCAGGCTCGGTGACGGAAGAATTCGGTGTGGGTTACTCGCATTGGTGGGAGAATACCGGCAACGAAGTCGTCACGTTCCTGTCGACGGACATTCTGCCCTACAACAGCGACGCAGCACCTTACGTCGGTTTCGAGCCGTGAGGCGACACCGATCCACTGTCGCGGGCGGGATCCGACCGCGACAACAAACCGCAAAGGCGATGACATGACCAGTGCCCCCACCAGCGGCGTATGGTCGGACGGGATCGGCAGAGCCTTGCGGTTCCTGCTGATCGCGGTCATCGCTTTTCTGACCTTGGTCGATCTGTTTGCCACACAGGTGATCATCCCCAGCCTGACGCAGCGCTATGGCGTGTCGCCCGCCACGATGGGGGCTGCCGTCAGTGCTTGCACCTTCGGCATGGCAGTGGCGAGCCTTGGCGTGGCGTTGTTTGCCGACCGCATCGACCGCCGCACGGGGATCGTCGCGGCCCTGGCACTGCTCGCCATCCCGACCGTCCTGCTTGCCTGGGCTCCGACCGTCACGGTGTTTGCAGCACTGCGCGTGGCACAGGGCCTTTGCATGGCAGCCGCGTTCAGCCTGACGCTGGCCTACTTGGGCGAGCAGATGACGGGGGCCGCCGCAAATCGGGCTTTCGGGGCCTATGTCACGGGCAACGTCGCCTCGAATCTGATCGGCCGCTATGTGGCGTCGGGCGTGGCGGGCGAATATGGCATTGACGTCAGTTTCTACGTCTTTGCCGTGCTGAACCTCGCTGGGGCGGCGCTGGTGGCTACCACCATCCACCGCTCGCCCAAGATGAAACAGGGCGTCGATCACGCACGCTCGCCTTTGACGGCGGTGGTGATGCACCTTGGCAATCCCAAACTGCGCGCGGCGTTTGCGTTCGGGTTCTGCATCCTGTTCGTGTTCATCGGCGTGTTCACGTATGTCAATTTCGAGCTTGGCGGGGCCCGGTTCGGTCTCTCGATGATGGCGCTTGGTTCGGTCTACTTCGTGTTCCTGCCCTCAATCCTGACCACGGCTCAGGCGGGCGCGCTCGCCGGATACCTCGGCGTTCGCAAGGCGACCTGGGGCGGGCTGGCGCTGGCGGTTCTGGGCGTCGCGCTGATGGCGCTGAACTGGCTGCCGGGTGTTCTGCTCGGGATGGCGCTGGTCGCAGTGGGCACCTTTTTGGCCCAAGCGCTGGCCACCGGATTTGTTGCGCGCGCCGCGATGGGCGACCGCGCGGCGGCAAGCGGCCTATACCTCGCATGCTATTTCTCGGGCGGGCTGATCGGGGCGATCGTGCTGGGGCAGGTTTACACTGCCTATGGATGGCTGGCGATGTCGGTCTGTGTGGTGGCGGTCCTAGGCGTGGCAGGTTTCTTGGCGCGCGATTTTGACCTCGCGAAAACGTAAATTGGAACAATCCCGGGTTGGGTCTGGAGAGCGGTACGACCTGCGCGACAGACCCGCCGGAAACAAGGAAATCAACGATGAAACAGCCACAACTCCAACCAACCGCCACGTCACGCCCCGACAAGATCGCTCTGGTATTGCAGGGTGGCGGGGCCTTGGGCAGCTATCAGGGCGGCGTCTACTCTGCGCTGTCAGATGCGGGCTATCTGCCCGACTGGGTCGCCGGCATCTCGATCGGTGCGATCAACGCCGCCCTGATCGCGGGCAACCCGCCGGAAACCCAAGTGGCGCAGGTGCGCGCTTTCTGGGATCAGATCACCGAAACCGTCTGGGGCTGGCCGATCAACCCGTTCGACGGCATGGCAGCGCTGACACAGAAGCTTGCCGCACAAAACGCTCTACTGTTCGGGCAGCCGGGCTTCTTTGCCCCGCGCAAGGTTCTGGAATGGGTCTCGCCTACCAAACCGATTAGTTATTACGACACCTCCGCGCTCAAGTCCACGCTTGAGCGGCTGGTCGATTTCGACCGGATCAACGCGGCATCCGAACCCCGGCTCAGCGTTGGCGCAGTGAACGTGCGCACCGGGCGCTTTGCCTATTTCGACAGCGCCAAGATCAAAATCCGCGCCGAACACATCATGGCCAGCGGCGCGCTGCCGCCCGGCTTTCCAGCGGTGGAAATCGACGGCGAGCATTACTGGGACGGCGGCATCGTTTCAAACACACCATTGGCTTACGTGCTGGACCAGCTTCCCCGCCGCAGCCGGTTGATCTTTCAGGTCGATGTGTTTCAAGCCCACGGGCAACTGCCCGCCACACTTGAAGACGTGTCGGAACGCGAAAAGGACATCCGGTTTGCCAGCCGCACCCGGATGAACACCGACGTGCACACCTACAAACACGAGGTGCGCCATGCGATCAACGACCTGATCGAGCTGCTGCCCCCCGAACTGGCTGATACGCCCGAGGCCAAGCGCCTGTGGAAGATGGGCTGCGTGACGACGCAAGACATCGTGCAGCTGATCTATCGCCCGATGGTGCCGCAGGGCCATCAGAAGGATTACGAATTCAGCCGCTCGTCGATGACGCAACGCTGGGATCAGGGACTGGCGGATGCGAAAGTCACGCTGGACGCCGCCCCCTGGCTTGCGCCAAAGTCCAAGGAAGTCGGCGTGCGGGTGTTCGACGTCTGGCACGCGCAACTGGAGGCCAGCCGCGCCGCCACGCTTGCCGCCGAAAAGAACGTGGCTCCGTAGTGGGTGCCGTCATGTGTGGACGGCTCCGTTTGTGCAAGGATTGATTTGAGCTTCTGTTGATCTTTGCGGGGTGCGGTCATGTGTCCGGCCTGTTGGCGCGGTGCATGTGACCGCTGGCCTTGATGAAGTCCGCAAACCTGGTCCCGATCAGACGAGCGAGCTGTGAAGCCCTGACAGCACCTCGGGGTGTCCTGGCAGCGGTCCCGTTTGATCATCATCACTCATATCTGCCCTTGCATTCGTAAGTGGCAACCGAAGGTTGGCGCGGTTCGGGTAAGTTCAAGCCATTGCAGAGGCCCGGTAGTCTTGTTGGCGCATCAGCATGGCCCAAGCGGTGCGTTTGAACCCGGCACCCAATTGTCCCGACACCGATCTTATGCCTTCCTGTCCTGCCCCATGTTGTCGCTAAGGTCGGTCAATGGGCGTAGCCTACCGGTAAGATCAGGAGGAAGAGATGATGAATTGGAACGGAATGGGCTCCGGAATGGGTTTCGGAATGGGCTTTGGCTGGATCTTCGGCCTGCTGGTTCTCGTGCTGCTGGTTTTGGCCATAGCAGCGCTGATCAAATATACTCGGAAATAAGAGAAAGGATTCCTCAATGGCCTATACAATCAATCGCATGATCTCCGACGCGGGTATCGACGACGTCGACGTCCGCGTGCGTAAAGCGCTCGCAGATCACGGCTTCGGCATTCTGACCGAGATCGACGTCAAGGCGACGATGAAAAAGAAGCTCGATGTCGAGATGTCGGCCTATCGCATCCTCGGTGCCTGCAATCCGCAAATGGCCCATCAGGCCATCGGAATGGAGCCGCGGGTGGGCGCGATGCTGCCCTGCAACGTCATCCTGCGCGAAGTCGAGGGAGGGGTGGAAATCAGCGCCGTTGATCCGGTGGTGTCGATGCAGGCGATTGAGAACGCCGAACTGACAGTCGTCGCGGGCGAGGTGCGCGATATGCTGGTCGAGGTCGTGAAGAATGTCTGAGGCTCAAGACGCACCGCTCTGTATCAAGGATGGCGTTGTCAGCCTGTCGGTCGACACGCCTGATGGTGCACTCGAAATTTCCCGCGTGCCAGACGCGGGCCATCGTCTGTCGGACGAATGGGCGCACACGTCCCGGCCCGCTCCCCCGGCGCTGCTGCAACCGCTCGTGCCGGTTGCGGGTGTCGTGCCGCTTGGCGAACTTGAATTGATCGAAGCGCTTAGCGCGCCGGATATTGTGGTCGCTGACGGACGTAACCGCGACCAATATGCAAAATATACGATTCCCGGCGCGGTCAATCTGCCCTTTACCGATACCGATCAGGCGTTGGAGCATCTCGGGTGTCGCCGTGGGGCGGACGGATGGGATTGCCGTGATGCCGCCCGCGTCGCCTTGTTCCGCAACGGTGCCTGGTGCGGGCAATCGCCGACGGCGATCCGCAAAATGGTGGAGGCCGGCTTCCCGGCCGAGCGCACTCTCTACTATCGCAATGGCCTTCAGGGGTGGCTATTGCAGGGGCTGAGCGTCTGGACCCCGGGGGAGGCTAAAAGTTTTTATCTATAGTTCGAGTACCGGTAGTGGTCTTCGCAAGCCGCCTGCCGCTGCGACACCAACCCAGAGGCTGGCCGTAGAGACGAGTCCGTCGTTTGCGACCAGTTGCCAGCGGGTGTGGGTGCCGCGCTGGAAGCCGATGCCGTTGATGGCGGTGGCCAGCGCCCGCGTCGTGCGCCACGCCCGCGCAATTACTTTCCAACTGACTGAAGTGGCCGTCACGGGTTTGATGGTCAGGGCCAGCCTCACTGAAATCTGCCGATTCTAGGCACCACCACCTTGGCACATCGATGCCGTCGGGGGGCGGTCACGTCATCAGAGCCCTGCAAAGCTAGAAACAATGTCACTTGTCTTGGCACGATTGTGCTGAAGCTGAATTATACACCTGTCTGAAAGGGCCAGTCCCAAAATCCATGTTCACGGGTGTAGGAAAATATGCGAGAACAACTGTGTAGCGAGTAAGTGTTGTGTTGGCTTTAACGAGTAAATGTGGTGAGATAAACGTTAGTGTCGATCGATGATGGTGTGTCTAGTGTAAAGAGTAGATCTGTATTTCCAGATTTGTTGCCTTTTGAGATTGAAGTTGTTTTGACCCTGCAAAGACGCGTCCAGCTGGCAGTGAGCCAGTTTGGCGCGTTCTGCAAGGAGGCCATTGCAAGCGTTCCAATGTTAGAGCTTGGCATGGTTGTTGGGGTTTATGTTTTGGCAGGTGCGTGAATCCCGCCAAATGTTTGAACTTTCAGGTTGATGATTTGAAGCGGGCTTGCACTTTCGCTAAATCATTAATTTGTTGTCATTTCGGGTATCGTGGCCATTGCAACACAATTAAGTGGTGCGAGTTGTCATGGGTGTCTATATCCGCAGCGGGCGCCGCACTGACCACCCTGTCATGGCGATCTTCCTAGTCACAGCGCTGCGCCACGGGCTTGCCGCACCGTCGAAAGCAAATGTTTAATGCCCATTCGGCGGCGTGGCCTTCTGACCTCGCCGACCCACACCACATCCCTTCACAGACATCTTGGTGAATGGCGGCTGAAGATGCTAGCATTTCCCAGTGACAGGGTTTTCACGGGGCCAAGTACCAATGGAGCGGAAACTTGCGGCGATTCTTGTGGCTGATATCGTTGGCTATTCGGCACAAATGGAGCGTGACGAGGCAGGCACCTACGACCGGGTCACCGCCCGCCGCCGGCAGATTTTCGAACCAGCAATCGCACGATATCAAGGCAGGATATTCAAGCTTGTTGGCGATGGATTGCTGGCGGAATTTGGCAGTGCGGTGCAGGCTGTAGAATGTGCAATTGCAGTGCAGACGTCGCTCGATGAACGCAATCGGGATGTGCCCGACGATCAGAAAATCTTAGTCCGTATCGGGATCAATCTGGGTGAAGTGATCGTCGACGGGGAAGATCGCTTCGGAGAGGGGGTCAACATTGCCGCAAGACTGGAGCAACTGGCAGAACCCGGCGGTATATGCGTTTCGGAGAAGGTCGCGCGCGAGGTTGAGCGCAAGTTAGCCTTCGGGTTCGAGTCGATGGGGGTAAAGCGGGTCAAGAACATCGCAGAGCCAATCCACGTCTACCGAGTGAGTGTGGACGCCTCAAAAGGGCCACGGCGCAGCGCCAAAACTTTCCGTCCGAACAGTCGGCCGCTGATTATCTTTGGAGCCATGCTCGCAATTTTAGTCAGTGTGGCAGTATGGCCTGTTAGGCCTGCAATGCCCGTTGACCCACTTTCCGTCGCCGAGCCGCCAGCCGCCAACCTCAGCTCTGACCAGGACCTAAGAGCCGATACAGTACGTTGGGCGGCCGTTGCGGTCAATTCGTCCACAGGGATGTACGGGGTTTCAGCTGGCGACAAGAACAGAGATTCAGCCGACTCAAGAGCATTTGAGTTCTGTCGAGGGTTCTCGGAGGGACGCCCGGGTTGCAGGATAGTTTTGTCTACTTCTGCCTGCGGCGCAGTCGCCACTGGAAAGGGTGAGTTCTTTGCCACTGAGGCAACCAGCGTCAGCGCTGCCAGGATACTGGCGCTTGCTCAGTGCCAATCCCGGCATGGTGCCTCATGCGCTTTGGACAACAGTTTTTGCGCGTTAGACTAAATAGTTGGTCCCTCATTTGTTGGGTTATAATGCACCTGAGATGCCAACTTGACGCGCGTCGTTTCAGTTGGTGATGTGGCAGTGCAAAGTGAGTAAAGCTTCAGGATTTACGAACTCTGTCCGCAGCTGATGCAGTGGCCCTTCAAATTCTTCCCAGCAACCCCTGCACATTTGACACCTGCCATGTCCCACCTCGCCGTGTCTGTATCCCCCGCCGTGTCAACTCCGCCGCGACCGCCCGAAGCGAGATGTGGCCCGCAGCCCTGATGTCCGTGACCACCGCCTCGAGGTCCCTAGCGAACTGATCTGTGTTAGCGCTGACCACCTTCCTGAGCGCCACACCGCCCTT
>JANOGW010000042.1:0-45661 GCA_031406155.1 Pseudorhodobacter sp. | reverse complement strand
GTGGCGGCGGGCGAGGTGTTCGTTCTGCGGCTGGATGAAGCGGTCGATCTAGAGGCGGAGGCCGAGGATATCGCGCTGTCGGTGGTCTGGGAAGACAGTGATCTGATCGTGATCGACAAGCCCGCCGGGATGGTCGTGCATCCCGCTCCGGGCACACCGTCGGGGACGTTGGTGAACGCCTTGCTGCATCATTGCGGCGATACCCTGTCCGGCGTGGGCGGGGTCAAGCGGCCCGGTATCGTGCACCGGATCGACAAGGACACAACGGGGTTGCTGGTGGTGGCAAAGTCCGATCGCGCGCATCACGGGCTGGCGGCGCAGTTCGAAAGCCATGCGGTGACGCGGCATTACCTGGCGGTGGTGCACGGCGCCCCGGACGCGGCTGACCCGCGGATCAGAGGGTTGGCGGGGATCAGTTTCGAGGCGGGCGGGATCCTGAAGATCGCCACCCATCTGGCGCGGCATAAAACAGACCGGCAGCGGCAGGCGGTGGTTCCCGAACACATCGGGCGGCACGCGGTCACGCGGGTGCGGATGCTGGAAAGCTTCGGGGTGGCGCGGGTGGCATCCTTGGTGGAATGCTGGCTGGAAACCGGGCGCACACATCAGATCAGGGTACATATGAGTTATGCCGGGCATGCCCTGATCGGCGATCAGACCTATGGCGGGCGCAGGCGCGTGGCAGCGAAAACCGGAGGCGAGATCGCCTCTGCACTGGCCGACGCCTTCCCCCGGCAGGCACTTCACGCGGCCTCGCTGGGCTTCGTTCATCCGGTGTCGGGCGAGCGGCTGGAGTTCAGATCGCCCCTGCCGCAGGATATCGAAGGGCTGATTGCGGCATTGAGGGCGGGGCGGTAGGACGGCGATCGCACCTTACCCTGCTCCAACGACGGCGGCCGTTCTATCTGGTGCCAAGCCGCACGTGACCCACAACGGCAGCGAACACCATGGCACCCCCGACCAAGGTGGCGGCGCTTGGGGTTTCGGCGAAGATCAGCCAGACCCAAAGCGGTGCAAGCGGCGCATCGAGTGCCGTGATCAATGCCCTTTCCATCGCCGGCAACAGCCGCGCGCCAAGCGCGAACAGGCCAAAGCCCAGAACCTGGTTCGTCAGACCGAACAGGGCGAGGATGCCAAGCTCGTCGGTGCTGACGGCGGTCAGCGTGACGAACGGCAGGGTCGCGCTGGCGCTGAGCAGCGAGGCCAGACAGGTTGCGGGCAGGGCCGGGATGTTGCCATAGCGACGTGATATCAGGATCATACCGGCCATGCAGAGCGCCATCAGCATCGCAAGCATATCGCCAAACGCAGTGCCGTCGGTACTGATCCCCGCCATGACGGCAACGCCGATCAAAGCCGCGACGCTTGCGATCAGGGCGGATCGGTGCGGGGTTTCTCGCAGGATGATCTAGCCCAGAAAGGCAGCAATAAAGGGCACGATGGAGGTGATGATGGCAACATGGGCGACCGTTGTGCTGCGCAAGGCGCCGATGAATAACAGCATCGAAAGGGCGGTAACGGCGGCGTAGGCTACGCCGTGCCACCCAAGATGGCGAAAACTGCGGATGCCGCCGGTAGCTGGGATGGCGGCGATAACGATCAGGGTGCCGAGTGCGCCGAACAGGCCGCGCCAGAACAGGATGGTCGGGGTATCGACGGTCAGGTACCTGGTGAAAAGGCCAGATGTGCTCCACGCCACGGCAGCGGCGGTGACCAGAAAGAGCCCCAGGTGATAGTCGCTGCGCGCTGTCATCATTGGCCAAATCGTAGCGCTAATTGCGGGCGGCGAGGTTTGGCGGACGGCATGACGGTGCGGAATAACGACATGGCGCGGGTGGGGCCTTATGCGACTTCAGCCGGGGCGGGGTCTTGGGTCAGGCCCGGGACGGCGCTGAGGTGGTGGTCGCGCGGCACGCGGTGCGGGCGTTTCGCTGGTGGCGGGCACCCGGTGCGCAAGGAATGCGCGTGCCTCAGGTTGCGCAGTCCCGGCAGAAAGGTGTGAAGGGCAGCACGTCCAGCCGGGCTTCGCTGATCTCTGCACCGCATTTTGCGCAGGTGCCGTAAGTGCCGTCTTCGATGCGGTGCAGGGCGGCGTCGATCTGGCGCAGCTCTTGTTGGCCGGAAACGCCGGTGGCTTCCAACACTTCGTCATCCTCACGTTCGACGGCAAGGTCGTCCCAATCCGAGGTCGGTTGGGTTTCCAGTTCCGTTTCGATTAAGGCCAGCCGATTGGTCAGCTCGGACTGGCGTGCCATCAGGGCTGCTTTACGATCGGAAACGGTGGTTTCGATGGTGGCCTTCATCAGATGCTCCTTATGTTTGACGATCATCCTATGTCAGGTGGTGCGCCCTGCGCCTTGATGCAAGTCAAGCGGGGCGTGCGGTCTTGCGGTAACCTGATATTGACATTTTCGTGAGATCAATGTTACACGGATTAACTTTCGACGGAACTATAGTAACACTGCGTTAGTTAACATGTGTCAGCGTCCGTCTTGCCGGTTGCTGGCATGACACATAGATCCGCGGTGCCGGATGCCGGGCCGCGACATATTTAAGGGGGCACAAATGAGCACCTATGCAAATCTACCCGCACCAAGCCCGGAACAAGGCTTGAACCGCTACATGCAGGAAATTCGGAAATTTCCGCTGCTGGAGCCGGAAGAAGAATATATGCTGGCGAAAAGCTGGGTTGACCACCAAGACAGCGCTGCGGCGCATAAGATGGTCACCAGCCACCTTCGGTTGGCGGCGAAAATTGCGATGGGATATCGCGGCTACGGTCTGCCGCAAGCGGAAGTGATTTCCGAGGCCAATGTCGGCCTGATGCAGGCGGTCAAGCGGTTTGACCCGGAAAAGGGTTTTCGTCTGGCGACCTATGCCATGTGGTGGATCCGGGCTTCGATTCAGGAATATATCCTGCGGTCGTGGTCATTGGTGAAACTGGGCACAACGTCGGCGCAGAAAAAGCTGTTCTTCAACCTGCGCAAGGCCAAAGCCAAGGTCGGTGCGTTGGAAGAGGGCGATCTGCGGCCTGAAAATGTGGCGAAGATCGCCATTGATCTGAACGTGTCCGAGGCTGAGGTTATCGCCATGAACCGCCGTTTGTCGGGCGGTGATGCATCCTTGAATGCAACAGTCGGGTCCGACGGTGAAGGCACGACGCAGTGGCAGGACTGGCTGGAGGATGAAGACAGCGATCAGGCCGGCGACTATGCCGAAAAGGATGAACTCGACACACGGCGCGAACTGCTGACGCAGGCGATGGCCGTGCTGAACGAACGCGAACGCGATGTGCTGGTGCAACGGCGCCTGGCCGACGTGCCGGTGACGCTGGAGGAATTGTCCGAAAGCTATGGTGTCAGCCGGGAGCGTATTCGCCAGATCGAAGTGCGGGCGTTCGAAAAGTTGCAGGGCAAGATGCGTGAACTGGCTGTTGGCAAGGGCATGCTGATCCCAGCTTGAGGCGGCTTGAAGAACGGCAAGGCAGGGCCCGCTGCATCATGCGATGCAGCGGGCTTTTGGCTTTTATCCGTGGCAGGATATTTCCGTTTGTACCTTCGTCGTTCAGCAGTTAGCACAGCGCAGCGCTTGGATCAGGGGACGCGACAGATGGATATGCTGAAGACGTTTGTGAAACCGATGCACCCCGAGGGGTACCGGTTCGTCGCGATCTTTGCCGCGGTCACCGCCCTGTTGTTCTGGATCTGGGATCCGCTTGGCTGGGTCGGGGTCGGGACGACGGTCTGGTGCTATTACTTTTTCCGCGATCCCAAGCGGTCGGTGCCGCAGGGCGAGGGCCTGATCCTCAGCCCGGCGGATGGCGTGATATCACTGATCGAACCCGCGGTGCCGCCCGCCGAACTGGGTATGGGGCCGGACGCGCTGACCCGGGTTTCGGTGTTCATGAATGTGTTCAACTGCCATGTGAACCGCGCGCCGATTGCAGGCGCAGTTGGTGCGATTGCGTACCGTCCGGGCAAATTCTTCAACGCCTCGCTGGACAAGGCGAGCACCGACAATGAACGCAACAGCCTGCGTTTGGACATAGCCGATGGCCGCCAGGTGGCCGTGGTGCAAATCGCCGGTCTGGTGGCGCGCCGGATCGTCTGTTTTGTCAAGGAAGGCGCGGTTTTGCGCGGTGGTGACCGGTTTGGTCTGATCCGGTTCGGATCGCGGCTGGATGTATATTTGCCGGACGGCGTGCATCCTTTGGTGGCGCTGGGCCAGACCATGGTGGCGGGCGAGACGGTGATCGCCGATCTGGGCATGACTGCGCCACGACGCATGGCGCGGACCGAATAGCGCATGGCGTCGGGCCCGCAAAAACGGTTGCGCCGCGAACAGCCTCTGGTGCAGATGCTGCCCAATTTCCTGACGCTGGGGGCGATCTGTGCCAGCGTCACCGCGATCCGCTTTGCCATTCTGGGCGATGTTCAACTCGCGGTGGGCCTGATCATGCTGGCGGCGGTGCTGGATCTGCTGGATGGTTGGGTGGCACGGCTTTTGCACAGCGAAAGTGCCATTGGCGCGGAGCTTGACAGTCTTGCCGATTTTGCCAGTTTCGGCGTGGCCCCGGGGTTGATCCTGTATTTCTGGGCGCTGCGCGAAGGGCATGGCGCAGGCTTGCCGGGGCTCGGCTGGACTGCGGTGCTGATCTATGTGATCTGCTGTGCGCTGCGGCTGGCGCGGTTCAACGTGGGCAATGTCGGGCCCGCGTCCGATGGCCTGGAAAAACGGTACTTCCGCGGTGTTCCGTCGCCCGCAGGGGCGTTGCTGGCGTTCATGCCAATGTATTTCGCGTTCATGTTGCCCGCAGCACCGACGCTGCCGCTATGGGCACTGGCGCTTTATCTGATGGCAATCGGTGCGCTGATGGTCAGCCGGCTACCGACGCTGTCGTTCAAATCCGTCACCGTAAAGCCGGAAAATTCGCTCTACTTGCTGGTTGGCTTTGCGGCTTTCGCGGGCGCGCTTCTGACCTCGCCCTGGGCCACGCTGTTCGGGATCGGGCTGTGCTATGCATGTTCGGTCGCCGTAGCGGTACGCCTTGTGCGGCGTGTGCCCAAAAAGACAGAGCAGACGTAGCAGGCAGCGGCTTTTCATCGCGTCGGGCTGCGGTTAACCTGCGCCTGGATCAGGGGGGGTACGGCATGCAAAAACCGGTAAGATGGGGCATTCTTGGCGCGTCGAAATTCGCGCAGGATTTCATGGCAAGGGCCATTCATGCGGCAGAAGGTGCCGAACTGGTGGCGCTGGCGACGTCGGACGCATCGCGCGCTAACGGTTTCGCGGCGTTCTGCCCCGGGCTGAAGGTGCATGCCAGCTACGAGGCGTTGCTGGCAGACCCCGGCATCGACGCGGTCTATATTCCGCTACCAAACCATCTGCATGTCGAATGGACGCTGAAGGCGCTGGCGGCAGGCAAGCATGTGCTGACCGAAAAGCCGATTGGCATGAAGGCGACGGAAATCGATCAGCTCATCGCGGCGCGTGATGCCACCGGGCTGCTGGCCGCCGAAGCTTACATGATCGTGCACCATCCGCAGTGGATCCGTGCCCGCCAGTTGGTGGAAGAAGGCGCTATCGGCCGCATTCAGCATGTCGATGCGGCATTTTGCTATGACAACCGCGCAGAACCCGGCAATATCCGCAATCGCCCTGAAACCGGCGGCGGCGGTATCCGCGATATCGGCGTCTATACCTTCGGCTCAACCCGGTTCGTGACCGGCGCGGAACCCGATGATCTGCAAGCGCGCCTGATCACCGAAAACGGCGTCGATACCTGGGCACAGGTGACCGGTCATTTCAGCGGGCCGGAGGGGCGGTTCACCTATTCCTCGATCACCTCAATGCGGCTGTTCGTACGCCAGGAAATCGTGTTTCAGGGCGAAACCGGCCTGCTGCGCTTGACCGCCCCCTACAACGCCAATGTTTTTGCCGAGGCGCGGCTGGAATGGCATCGCCCGTCGCTGCGGATGCGCGAAGAACGCTGGCCCGCCGCCAACCATTATGTCCTGCAGGTCGAGGCGTTCTGCCGGTCGGTCACCACAGGCGTGCCCTATGCCTGCACGCTTGAATTTGCCCGTGGCACGCAGGCAATGATCGACCGGGTGTTCGCGGTGGCGGTGCCCGCCTGACCCCGACCCCGATCAGCTTTCATCTGCCCGGATCGGTACTGCGCGATCCGGGCCAGATGAAACCCTATTATGCAAAGCTGATCGCGGGCCTGCCGCAGATCGGCGTACCGGTGGCGACGGTCCTGCACGACCGGGATACCACCCTTGCGACGGTCGGTGTGAGCCCGGGCATCCATATCGCGGATCACGGCTGCCTGCACCATCCGCGCCTGCTGAACACCGGGATCGCCTATATCTATCCGTTCTGGAACCTTGATCCCTGGGGCATCCGCGCCCTGTCCTCGATTGCGGCCCTGCCGTTCGATCCGCATGCGGTCGATGCAAGGGCGGCAGCTGGCTTCGCCGCACGTCTGCGCAAGCGTCTGGTAGAAGCGCGCATTTCGCGCTATCCGCAGCCAAGGCATCCAGCAGATGTACCCGCCGGATGCATCGCCGTCTTCCTGCAATCAGAGGCCCACCGCGAGGTGCTCGAGACCTGCCACCTCACAATGCGCCAGATGCTGACGGCCCTGCTGGCGCGCGATGATCCGCGCGCCATCGTGGTGAAACCCCACCCGCGCGATACCGACCCCGGCACACGCGCCTATCTGCACAGGCTGGTAGGCAGGGACCGGCGCGTGCAGGTGGTGGACGGCAATATCCACGACCTTCTTGCCGCCGCAGCCGTGGCAGTCACGATCAATTCCGCCGTCGGGATAGAGGCGCATCTGCACCGCGTGCCGGTTGTGCTATGCGGGAAGGCCGATTTTCACCACGCCGCGGTGACGGTAAAAGATCGGGGCGGCATGGATGCCGGCCTGGCACTGGCCGAAGCGACGATGTGGCCGCATGATGCTTATCTGTTTTGGTACTTTGCCGGGCAGTGTTTGAACGCGGGTAAACCGAGTTTGGTGGCGGACTTTTTGGCCAAGGTCGGTGCGGCAACCGCGAAAGGCTGAACGGCAATCGCGGCGTCTGGCAGGCATGACGCAGGCTGGCGTTCCTGTGTCGGCGCGCGGTCGCCCACCTCCCGCACCTGGGGGGAGGGAGACGCTTTTTCCTGCCGCCCCACGCATCGGGGCTATGGACGCAGACGTTACTCTTCCATCGCTACCAATTCGTCGATGAAGCCCGCGATCATATCCAAGCCTTTGTCCCAGAATTTCGGGTCCGACGCGTCGAGGCCAAAGGGCGCCAACAGCTCCTTGTGGTGCATCGACCCGCCGGCGCGCAGCATGTCGAAGTACTTCTCCTCGAACCCCGGCAGGCCGCCCTCATAGGCGGCATACAGCGCGTTCACCAGACCGTCGCCAAAGGCATAGGCATAGACATAAAACGGCGAATGCACGAAATGCGGGATGTAGGCCCAGAAGGTTTCGTAGCCGTCCATGAATTCGAACGCGTCTCCGAGGGATTGCGCCTGCACTGACATCCACAAAGCGTTGATATCGTCGGGGGTCAGCTCGCCCTGCGCCCGTGCTGCATGCAGCTTGCATTCGAAATCGTAGAACGCGATCTGGCGCACCACGGTGTTGATCATATCCTCGACTTTGCCCGCCAGCAGGGTCTTGCGCTCGGCTTTCGTCGTGGCCCCCTCCAGCAACTTGCGGAAGGTAAGCATCTCGCCAAAAACCGATGCGGTTTCCGCCAGCGTCAGCGGCGTTGACGACAGCATCTCGCCCTGGCCTGCGGCCAGAACCTGATGCACGCCGTGGCCCAACTCATGGGCCAGCGTCATCACATCGCGCGGTTTGCCGAGGTAGTTCAGCATGACGTAGGGGTGCACCGTGGTGACGGTCGGATGGGCAAAGGCGCCGGGTGCCTTGCCGGGCTTGACCCCCGCATCGATCCAGCCCTTGCTGAAGAACGGTTGCGCAAGCTCGGCCATCTGCGGCGAAAACGCCGCATAGGCATCCAGCACGGTCTTGGTCGCCTCGTCCCAGCCCACAACCTTCGGCGTGTCCATCGGCAGCGGCGCGTTGCGATCCCAGACCTGCATGACATCAAGCCCCATCCATTTCGCCTTAAGCCGGTAATACCGATGCGACAGGCGCGGATAGGCGGCAACAACCGCATTGCGCAAAGCCTCGACCACCTCTGGCTCGACATGATTGGCAAGATGCCGTCCGTGCTGCGGGGTCGGCATCTTGCGCCAGCGGTCGTGAATTTCCTTTTCCTTGGCAAGGGTGTTGTGAACGCGGGCGAACAGCTTGATCTGGCCCTGAAATTCAACTGAAAGAGCACGGGCCGCGGCCTCGCGTTTGGCACGGTCTGGGTCGGTCAGCAGGTTCAGCGTCGCCTCAAGGCTCAGGGGGTCGGCTTCACCTGCAACGGTGAAGGTCATCCCCGCCATGGTTTCATCAAACAGCCGGTTCCACGCGGCAGACCCCACGACCGAGGCATCGTGCAGGAACTTCTCCAACTCGTCCGACAATTGGTGTGGGCGCATCGCGCGCATCCGCTCGAACACCGGCTTGTAGCGGGCGAGGGCTGCATTGGCGGCCAGCAGGCGCGCTAGATGATCTTCTTCCAAGCGGTTGAATTCAAGACTGAAAAACACCAGCGGTGTGGTGAAATCGGTGATCTTGTCCTGTGCATCGGCCATGAATTTGGCGCGGTCGCTGTCCATCGTGTTCTGGTAATACCGCAGACCCGCGAACGACATGATGCGACCGGCCACAATATCGATTTGCTCATAGGTTTGCACGCAAGCCAGCATCGCGACCGCATCCAGACCCGCCAGCTTGCCTTCGTAAGCGCCCGCAAAATCGGCGCAGGCCTTTTGCAGCCAGGCCATGTCATGACTAAATTCCGGGCCGTCAATGCTGGAGTAAAGATCTGACAGATCCCAGTCGGGCAAATTGCCGAACGCCCCGGCTGCGGATGCGTTTGCGTCAAAGACCGGGGCAGGCGGGGAAAGCGTCATGGGAAAACCTTTTGCTGTGGTGAACGACAGATAGGGCCGCGGCGCCCCCCTTCGCAAGCCAAAGCGAGTATTTTCGGCTTTTTCTTCGCGCAAATACTCATCTAACCGATGCTGCAAGCAATGCCTTCAGCGTTTCAATCGTGTCTATCTCATCCGGTCCTTTGTCCTGTCGCCACCGCAGCATGCGCGGAAACCGTAGTGCAATGCCCGATTTGTGGCGCGGGCTGGCCTGAATGCCCTCGAACGCCAGTTCGAATACCAGTTCGGGCGGTACGCGCCGGACAGGGCCGAAACGTTCAAGCGTGTTCTTGCGCACCCAGGCGGTAATCTGGCCGAATTCGACGTCGGTCAGACCGGAGTAGGCCTTAGCGAAGGGCACAAGCTCATTGCCGTCGCGGACCGCAAAGGTGAAATCGGTGTACAGGTTGGCGCGCCTGCCGTGGCCCGCCTGCGCATAGATCATCACGGCGTCCACCGTCATCGGGTCCAGCTTCCATTTCCACCAATCGCCGCGCCTGCGACCGGTGAAATAGGCCGAGGCGGCGCGTTTCAGCATTAGCCCTTCGGCCCGTTGGTCGCGCGCGGTCGCGCGGGTATCGGCAAGCGTGGGCCATTGGGCAAAGGTGATCTGGGGCGACAGGCCAAGCCCAAGCTTGGGATCAAGACGTTCGATCACTGTGGCCAGGCGCGCCCGCCGCACGGCCAGCGGCGCGTTGCGCAGATCGACACCGCCATCTTCCAGAAGGTCATAGGCCAGCATCCGCGCCGGGGCATCGGCCAGCAGTTTTTTGGGCACGGTCTTGCGGTTGATGCGGGTTTGTAGTGCGGCAAACGGTTGCGGCCGGTTCTGCGCCATATCCCAAGCCAGTACCTCGCCGTCGATCACGGTGCCGGGCGGCAGAAAATCCGCAAGTGGCCCGAGTTCCGGGAAACGGTCGGTGATCAGATCCTCGCCGCGCGACCACAGGGCGAAGGCCCCGGTCCGGGTGACCAGCTGGCCGCGAATGCCGTCCCATTTCCATTCCGCGATCCACGCGGCAGGGTCACCCAGCGCCTCGGGCCCACCCTCCAGTTGGCTGGCAAGCGCGAACGGATAGGGGCGCGAGGTACTGGCAGCAGTATCTGGTGTAATCAGGGCGTCGAACTGCATTGTCGCGGGCGACCAGTCCCCCATCAGGCGATGCGCGATCGTGGCTTCATCCGTCGCGGTGGCGCGGGCGAGGGCGCGCGACATCAGGCCTTGGGCCACCCCCATGCGAAAGCCGCCGGTGATCAGTTTGTTGAAGATGAGCCGCTCGTCGGGCGCAAGGCCTGCCCATGCCTCGATGATCGCGGCCCGCCGCACCTCGGCAGGTTTGCCGGTCAGCGCGATCAGGGTGGTGATCCAATCCGTCAGTGTCCGGGGGTCGGCGTCCAGACGCGGGGCGGGCAGCAGATGTGCTATGGTTTCGGCCAGATCGCCGACAATCGCATAGCTTTCCTCGAACAGCCAATTGGGGATGCCTGCAACCTCGGCCGCCCAAAGCCTGAGTTCGGTCGCGCTGACCGACCGTTTCGGGCGACGCCCGGACAGCAAGGCGATGGTCCAGACTTTGTCGCGGTCAGGCGCTGCTTCAAAATAGCTGGTCAGCGCCGCCAGTTTCGCGCTGGTTTTCGTGGTGGCATCGAGGGCCGCGAAGAGGCTGGTGAAGCGCTTCATGGCTGGGGTGGGGCGAAAAATTTTAGATAAAATTTTTGCGAGGGGCTGTCTGCCCCCCGCACCCCCCGAGGATATTTGTTCCGAAACGAATACAGGATCATTTCGAAGCCTCGGCGGGTTCCGATGCCACCTCGTCGCCAGTGTAGTCGGTCGCAACGATGCCAGCGTCATAGCCCTGATCCGCCAGCCAATGTCGGAACGGGGCGGTGTAGCCGTGGGTCACAAACACGCGTGTGGCCCCGGTTTCGCGGATCGCGGTGTTCAGTCCTGGCCAGTCGGCGTGATCGGAAATGGCAAAGCCGGTGCCAAGGCCGCGGCGCCGCCGGATGCCGCGCAGTGCCATCCAGCCGGACGCAAAGGCCTCGGATGTGGGGCCAAACCGGTTGGCCCAGGCTGAGTCCAGTGCGGACGGCGGGGCGATGATCAGCGCACCGGGGTGGGTCTTGGGTGTCACATCGGGGGTGGCGCGTACCGTGGCTGGCAGCGCGTAGCCTTGCGCACGCAGGATCGCGGTGGTTTCCTCGACCGTGCCATGGGTCAGGATCGGGCCCAAGGCGGGCAGCGCGGCCATCAGGCGTTGCGCCTTTCCAAACGAATAAGCGCCAAGGATCGAGGTGATCCCCAGTGCTGCATTTGCAGCCCACCAACCGGCGATGTCTTCCACCAGGCGCTGTTGCGGCTGCCAGCGAAACACCGGCAACCCGAACGTGCACTCCGAGATGAACGTATGGCAGGGCACTGGCTCAAAGGGTTCGGACAGGCCATCGGGTTCGACCTTGTAGTCGCCTGACACAACCCAGATCTCGCCGCCCCGTTCTACCCGGATCTGCGCGGACCCCGGAACATGACCTGCCGGGTGAAAGCTGATCGTTGCCCCGCCAATCCGCCGGGCCTCACCGTACCCGATCCCCTGTGCCGAAATCGGGCCCAGACGGTGGCGGATCACCGGCAGCGCCTGATGGGTCGCGAGGTAGCTGCCGCTGCCGTCACGGGCATGATCCGAATGGCCGTGTGTAATCAGCGCACGGTCTACCGGACGCCATGGATCGATATAGAAATCGCCGGCTTCACAATAGATGCCACGATCGGAGAAGGTCAGAAGCGACGTCTCAGCCATATGGAGAGAGAATAGCGCGGATATGGCTGCAGGCCAGTGGCCGCGATTGCACAAAAATTGCGCAACTGCCCGTCGTTGGGCAGGATTGTTGCGCCTTTCCCCTTCCCCCGGCGCCAGCACGCTGCTTAACTGCATCAACTTCGGGAAGGAACGCCGCCTTTGCCAACCTCTTTCAACGAAATGTATCAAGACGGCACCGTGCGCCAGCCCTATGCGCAGCTTGAGGACTGGACGAGGCAGATGCCCGCCGCATTGCGCCAGATGAAACAGGCCGAGGCGGAGGCGCTGTTCCGCCGCATCGGCATTACCTTTGCCGTCTACGGCGAGGGTGGCGATCCGGATCGTCTGATCCCGTTCGACATGTTTCCGCGCGTCTTTACCGGGGCCGAATGGTCGCGGCTGGAAAAGGGCATCAAGCAACGTGCGAGGGCGCTGAACGCGTTTCTGGTCGATGTCTATGGGCGTGGCGAGATCGTGCGGGCGGGCCGTATTCCGGCAAAGTTGGTCTACCAGAACGCCGCCTATGAGAAGGCCGTCTCTGGATTTGTGCCGCCAAAAGGCGTTTACTCCCATATCGTTGGCATTGATCTGGTGCGCACGGGTCGCGATGATTTCTTTGTGCTGGAGGACAATTGCCGCACGCCTTCCGGGGTCAGCTATATGCTGGAAAACCGTGAGATCATGATGCGGATGTTCCCCGATCTGTTTCGCGAAAACCGGATCGAGCCGGTCGACAGCTACCCCGAAAAGCTGCGCCGCACGCTGGCTTCCGTCGCCCCTGCCAAGTGTAATTCGGAACCAACCGTGGTGATCCTGACGCCGGGGCATTTCAATTCGGCTTACTATGAGCATTCCTTTCTTGCCGATCTGATGGGCGTGGAACTGGTTGAAGGTCAGGATTTGTTCGTTGCGGGTGAGTTTGTCTACATGCGCACCACGCAAGGCCCGCGCCGGGTGGATGTGATCTACCGGCGCATTGATGACGCTTATCTTGACCCGCTGTGCTTCAAGCCCGACTCGATGCTGGGAATACCGGGGTTGATGGATGTCTACCGGTCTGGCGGGGTGTCAATCTGTTCGGCACCCGGCGCTGGGGTGGCCGATGACAAGGCGGTGTACTGCTACTTGCCGGAAATGATCCGCTTTTATCTGGGCGAGGAGCCGATCTTGCAGAATGTCCCGACATGGCAATGCGGGCAAGCCGATGATCTGAAATATGTATTGGAGAACCTGGGTGATCTGGTGGTGAAAGAGGTGCACGGATCGGGCGGGTACGGCATGCTGGTTGGGCCGAAATGCACGAAAGCCGAGGTCGAAGCCTTTCGGGGGCGCGTTCTGGCCGATCCGGGAAATTACATTGCGCAGCCGACATTGGCACTTTCGACCACGCCGACCTTTGTCGATGAAGGCATTGCACCCCGGCATGTCGATCTGCGGCCCTATTGTCTGGTCGGCGAGCGTATCGAACTGGTGCCGGGTGGCTTGACGCGGGTGGCGCTGAAGGAAGGATCCCTGGTGGTGAATTCCAGCCAAGGTGGCGGCGTCAAGGACACCTGGGTTCTGGCGGAATGATACCATGTTAAGCCGCACCGCTGACAATCTGTACTGGATCGCCCGCTATATGGAACGGGCGGAGACGGCGGCGCGTCTACTGGAGGTTGGCGCGCGGATATCACTTTTGCCATCCGTTCACGGCTATCGCAGCGAATGGGACAGTTTGTTGCGATCCTCCGGGTCTGCCGATGCATTCGCGCGGAAATATGGCGACCCGGTGCAGCGTAACATCGAAAGCTTCCTGTTCTTCGACCGGGATAATCCATCATCGGTCGCGGCCTGCATAACGGCGGCGCGCGAAAACGGGCGTATCGTGCGCACCGCACTGACGACGCAGGTCTGGGATGCGCTGAACACCGCCTTTCAGGAACTGCGCGAGATTGAACGAACCCCGCGGTCAGAACTGGAACTGTCGCGGCTGACCGACTGGACCATGCAGCACACGGCCATGGTGCGCGGTGCAATCGATGCCACGCTGTTGCGCAATGACGGCTATAACTTCTTGAATGTAGGATATTATCTGGAACGCGGCGATGCCACCGCGAGGCTGATGGATGTGAAATACTATGTCTTGCTCCCTCGGTTGGAATTTGTCGGCTCGGGCCTTGATAACTATCAATGGACCACGCTGTTGCGGGCGCTGTCATCGCACCGGGCGTTTCACTGGGCGTATGGAGGCGAGGTGACGGCGGGCAAGATCGCGCATTTTCTGATATTAAATCCGCAATGTCCGCGCGCGCTGATCACCTGTGTGGCGGGGATGAACAACCATCTGGGGCGGCTGGCAAAGCTTTACGGGCGCGACACCGACCTGCAACGCCAGGCCGCCGATCTGCTGGCCGCGCTGGAGACGGCGACTGTCGACAGTATCTTTGACGAAGGCTTGCACGAATTTCTGACCCGGTTCATCAAGCAAACCGCCGCTCTGGCGGCGATGGTGCGCGAAACCTACCTGAGCGGGGATGTGCGCTGATGCTTTTGGCGGTGAACCACGTGACGCGCTATCGCTATGATCAGCCGGTCCGCTGGGTGGTGCAAAGCCATCGGCTGACGCCCACCGCAACCGAGGGGCAAAGGCTGCGCGACTGGTCTGTCAGCGTGAGTGACGGCATTCGTGGCGGGTCGTTCACCGATGGTGCAGGCGATCTGGTGCAGGGTTGGTCGGTGCGTGGTCCGGTAACGGAAATCGTGGTGACGGTTCAGGGAACCATCGAAACCACTGATCTTGCAGGGCTGTTGAAAGGCCCGCGTGAACTGGTGCCGCCGCAGACCTATCTGCGCGAAACCGGCCCGACACGGGCGGATGCCGCGCTGGCCGCCCTTGCGCGGTCCGTTCCGGAATCGGGCGATGCGCTGTCATTGGCGCATGATCTGTCAGCCGCCATCAGCGAGGCCATTCGCTACAGTCCCGGCTCGACATCGGCGCATACCACCGCCGCCGAGGCGTTGGCGCTGGGCGAAGGGGTATGTCAGGATCATGCCCATGCGATGATCGCCATTGCGCGCCATCTGGGCGTGCCTGCACGCTACGTCTCGGGCTATCTGCATTCGACCAATGACGGTGATGCACACGAGGCAGCCCATGCTTGGGCCGAGGTGATGGTCGATGGTCTGGGCTGGGTCGGGTTTGATCCTGCGAACCGTTGTTGCCCCGATGATCGCTATATCCGGCTGGGCTCCGGCCTTGACGCTCAGGACGCAGCGCCCATTCGGGGAACCGCGCGGGGACCGGGCAAGGAAAGTCTGGACGTGACCGTTGCGATTGCGGCGATGCAGCAATAGGGTCTGCGCCGAAGTGGCAGGAGGGACGAAATGACCTATTGTGTCGGGCTGTTGCTACAAGATGGCATGGTCTTGCTGTCTGACACGCGCACCAACGCGGGGCTTGATAACATCTCGACTTATCGCAAGATGTTTGTGTTTGAAAATCAGGGCGAGCGGGTGATCGCGATCATGACGGCGGGCAGCCTGTCGATCAGCCAGACCACCATCGCCCATCTGCGCGACGCGATCGACGACGCGGAAGCGAATGCAACCACGTCGATCCTGCTTGCACCGACCATGCTGAAGGTGGCCGAAATTGTCGGGAACACTTTGGCAAAAGTGCGCAGCACAGTCGAGGAAAAGCTGTCGGCGATGAATCAGGGCGCCAGTGCCAGCATGATCGTGGCAGGCCAGCGCCGTAACGGCACCATGCGGATGTTCCTGATCTATCCAGAGGGTAATTTCATCGAGGCCACCGAGGATACGCCGTTCCTGCAAATCGGTGAGCACAAATACGGCAAGCCGATCCTTGACCGGGTGGTGAAGCGCACCACCAGTCTGGCCGATGCGCAAAAGGCGGTGCTTTTGTCGATGGATTCGACCCTGCGTTCGAACCTGTCGGTCGGCATGCCGCTGGATCTGTGCGTGATCGAGCGGGACGCCTGCAAAGCCGGGCAGCGGCGGCGGATCGAGCCGGGCGACAAAGGCTTCGTCGCGATGAGCGAGGCATGGTCGAACGCCCTGCGCGACGGCTTTACCCGGATTACCGATCTGCCGTGAACAGGCGTCAGGAATTGGTCAGGAAATGTGCTGCGACCGAATCGAACAGCCGCTGCCGGATGGCCGGACCTTCCATCATGATCTCATGCTCGGCACCGGGGTAAAGGTCCAGCCGGCCATTCGGCCAGACGCGCATGCGTTGATAAATCGGGGTGGTGTCGACAACCCGCTCTGCCGGCCCAAGGGCACACAACGCCGGCGTATCGGGTGATGGCAGCAACGACAGCGCATGACATTCAACCAGTGCCGCATGCAGCCACCCCATGCTGGGGCCGGCAAGCAACAATTCCGGATGTCTGGCCGCCTGACGGCGCATAAAGGCATACATGTCGGCATCCGTGGTCAGCACGTTGCCTGCAAACGGCGCTTCCAGCACATAGGATTTCGAAGTGGTTCCGGGGGCATAGCGATACGTCAGGCCCAGCCACTTTGCGCCGGTGGTGATCGGACGGGCCAGCGGCCGCAGCCATGTCGCCATGCTGATGCCCCACATCGGGGCAGTAAACGCCACGGCTTGCACCGGCAACCCACGCATCAACCCACGCAACGCAATGCAACCCCCCATCGAATGCACCAGAAAGAAATAGGGACGCGGCAAGTCCTGTTCGCGCACTAGTTGAAGAAGTGCGTCCAAGTCTTTTTGATGTTCGGAAAAATTGTTCACGTGCCCGGACATTTTATCGGTCGTTTGCCGGTCGGCCAGCCCTTGGCCACGCCAATCCACCGACACCGTGCAAAACCCGCGCTTCGCCAGATCACATGCGGCGCGGCCGTATTTCTCGACGTATTCGGTGCGGCCGGGCAACAACAAGACGGTGCCCCGATCACCGCCGGGCCAGATCGCGGCGCGGATGCGCACGCCGTCAGCGGCGCGCAACCAAACGGCGCTCCCGCCTGCGGGCCCGTCGGCGATATCCTGGAATAGCGGGGCTTCGGTCAACTCAGGGCCGCGCCGACCTTCATCGCCATCCCCATGTTGCCATCAACAGATAGTTTGCCCGTCATAAAGGCCATCGTAGGGTTCATTTCGCCAGACAAGATTGCCATGAACACTTCGGCCTTTGCCGTCATCGTGACCTCGGCCTCATCATCCCCCGCACGCACGCCATTGACATCCATCATGATGCTGCCTTCGCCGGGAATGACGAATTTGCACACGCCGTCAAAGCTGGGCACCTTTGCCCCCAGTTTTTCGACCGCCTTTGAAATCACGTCGCTCATCGCTGATCCTCCATTTGTGACTGTGCCGGATATGGCTTTTTCCGACGGCTGCGCTAACATCTATGGTATGAAAGTGCAAAGATGGTTTCACAATGGTCTCCTTGCGGCAGTTTTGCCGTTTTTGTTTGTATGGACTGCTGCCTTTGCGCAGACAGCTGTGCTGGACGGCTTGCTTGATAAGCTCTTGACGGCAGACGAAGCGGAATCGCAACGAATCGAACAGGACATCTGGCGTGAATGGTCGAAATCGGGCTCAGCCGCGATGGATCTGCTGCTGCAACGCGGTCGCGATGCGATGGCTGCGGGGGAAACCGATGCCGCGATCGAACATCTGACGGCCCTGATCGATCATGCGCCGGACTTTGCGGAAGGTTGGAATGCGCGCGCGACCGCCTATTTTCAGGCTGGCGAGTACGGGCCGTCAATCAATGACATTGCCCGCACGCTGACGCTAAATCCGCGCCATTTCGGGGCTCTGGCAGGTTTGGGTATGATCTTCGAGCAGCTCGAAAAACCAGAAAAAGCGCTGGAGGTATACCGCGCGGCGGTAGCTATACATCCCCATCTTGGCGGAGTACTGCAAAGCATCGAGCGGCTGGAAGCAGACGCCGCCGGGCAAGAGTTGTAAAGACAAGGCCAAGGTTATGGATGCGATGCCACGGGTGACGGCGGTCCTTGGGCCGACGAATACGGGCAAGACGCATTTTGCCATTGAACGGATGCTGTCGCACCGCACCGGCGTGATCGGCCTGCCGCTGCGCCTGCTGGCGCGCGAGGTATATGACCGTGTCGTTGCACAGCGGGGGCCGTCGGTAGTGGCGCTGGTGACCGGTGAAGAACGCATCGTGCCGGATCGCACCGCCTACTGGGTCTGTACGGTCGAGGCGATGCCTCTCGACATTGGTGCCGATTTCGTCGCAGTGGATGAGATTCAGCTTTGCGCCGACCCGGACCGGGGACACGTTTTTACCGACCGGCTGATGCATGCGCGCGGCCTGATGGAAACGCTGTTTCTGGGGTCTGACACCATGCGCCCGGCGATTGCCGCGATGGTGCCCGGTGTCACCTTCGTGAAGACGGACCGGTTTTCGACACTGACGCATACAGGTTCGAAAAAGATAAGCAGGATGCCTGAACGCAGCGCAATCGTCGGGTTTTCGGTTGAAAATGTCTATGCCATCGCCGAACTGATCCGCCGCCAGAAAGGTGGTTGCGCTGTGGTTATGGGGGCTTTGTCGCCGCGTACGCGCAATGCGCAAGTGGCTTTGTACCAAAACGGCGATGTCGACTATCTGGTGGCGACAGATGCCATCGGCATGGGCTTGAACCTCGATATCAAGCATGTGGCGTTTTCCTCCACGTCCAAATTCGACGGCCGGCGGATGCGGGCTTTGTTCCCGCATGAACTGGCACAGATCGCCGGGCGGGCTGGCCGTCATACGCAGCCCGGCAGTTTCGGGGTAACAGGCGAGGCGCGGCCGCTGAATTCCGAAACCATCGAGGCGATTGAGAACCACCGCTTCCTGCCCGTTCGCAAACTGCATTGGCGCAACGGCACTTTGGAATTTGGCACCGCTGATCGGCTGATCCGCAGCCTCGAGGCGCCAACGAACGACGATTGGCTGACCCGCGCGCGCGATGCCGATGATCTGGTGGCGCTGAAAACGCTGGTTGAAATACCCGAAGTGCGCGATCTGGTCACCAGCCCGCAGCGCGTACGCCTGCTATGGGATGTCTGCCGGATTCCTGATTTCAGGGCGGCCTCGCCGGGCGAACACGCAGCGCTGCTGGTACAGATATTCACCTTTCTGGTCGGGCGCGGGCTTGGTGGTGGGCGCATCCCTTCGGATTGGCTGGCCAAAGCGATTGAACGGATCGACCGGATCGAAGGCGATATCGACACACTTTCGCGCAGATTGGCGTATATTCGCACGTGGACCTATGTTGCGCAGCGGAAAAACTGGGTCGAAGACGAAAGCCATTGGCGCGACGAGACGCGCGCGGTAGAAGACCGCTTGTCGGACGCGCTACACATGCGGCTGACACAACGATTTGTTGACCGGCGCACATCTGTGTTGATGCGGCGGTTGAAACAGAAGGAGAGCCTTGTGGCTGAGGTGAATGATAAGGGTGAAGTGACCGTCGAAGGCGAATTTGTCGGCAAACTGGAAGGCTTCCGGTTTCGGCAGGATGCGTCGTCGTCGCCGGACGAAGCGCGCATTGTGGCGCAAGCGGCAGTGCAGGCGCTGAAGCCAGAGTTTCATCTGCGCGCAGACCGATTCTATAACTCTCCCGATACGGAACTTGATTTCACCGAACAGGGCGGCCTGATGTGGGGCACCACCGCGGTCGGCAAACTGGTTCCGGGGCCGGAGGCGATGCACCCCAGCGTCGAGGCGTTTGTTGATGAAGAGGCGGGGCCGGATGTGGCCGACAAGGTCCGCCGTCGCCTGCAGCATTTCATCGACCGTAAGGTTGCCGCACAGTTCGAACCCCTGCTGGCGATGAGCAGGGATGAGGCGCTCGCTGGCCTGGCGCGCGGCTTTGCTTATCGTCTGGTCGAAGGGCTTGGCGTGCTGTCGCGCGATGTGGTGGCCGATGACGTCAAGGCGCTTGATCAGGATGCGCGCGGCGTCTTGCGCAAACACGGCGTGCGGTTTGGCCAGTTCACCATCTTCCTGCCCGCACTGCTGAAACCGGCACCAACCCGGCTTCGGCTGGTATTGTGGTCTTTGTTCAACGGCTTGCAAGAGTTTCCTGAAAGCCCGCCGCCGGGCCTTGTGACGATCCCGAACATCGCCGACGTGCCGAAGGGGCATTACACGCTGGCCGGCTACCACCCCGCAGGCAGCCGCGCGATCCGGATAGATATGCTGGAACGGCTGGCCGATATCCTGCGCGCCCGCGACAGCCGCGCAGGCTTCGAGGCCAGCGGCGACATGCTGTCGATCACTGGCATGACGCTGGAACAGTTCGCCGATCTGATGGCCGGGCTGGGCTACAAAGGCGAAAAAGCCGAACGCCCTAAGGTGAAAGCCGAGCCCGCCAAAGCGGAACCCGTCGAAGTGAAGGCCGCCGAAGTGAAGATCGTCGAGGGCGATTTTGTCAGCGTGCTGGTCGAGCCCGAACCAGAGCCGGAGCCGGTTGCCGTCTTCGAAGAGTCCCCGGTCGCGGAGTTCACCGGCGCCGAAACACCCCTGGCCGAACCTGTGCCCGAGATGGAGACGTTTTATACCTTCACATGGGCACCGCGCCCGCGCGGCGGGGACGCACGACCGCCGCGACCGGCGCGCAATGATCGTGGCGACCGGGGCGGTAACCGCAACCGGAATGCCACGCCCGCCGACCCGGCCACGCCCGCCGCAGGAGATGCGGCCACACCGGCAGGTGAGACCCCGAAAGAGGCCCCGCGCGACCGGCGGCAAGATCGCGAAGGTGGCGGCTACAAGGGTGGCAAGCCCAAGGGCAAGGGCGCTGGCGGCAAGCCGCAGGACCGCGCTGATCGCGGCGGCCATGGCGGCAAGGATCGGCCAAGTGCGCCGCCAAAGCCACAAGACACCCGTCCGCCTCGCTATGAAAAGCCGATGGATCCAGACAGCCCGTTTGCCGTTCTCGCAGCCCTGCGCAACCGGACCTGAGGCTTGCCGGGGCCCAGCGGCAAGGCCAGCCCACAGCCAGCCTCCCGTTTGCGGCTGGACAAATGGTTGTGGCAGGCGCGCCTCTTCAAGACCCGCGCGGATGCTGCCGGGGCAATCGTTGCGGGCCATATCCGCGTGAATGGTGCGCGCATGTCAAAGCCGGGGCATGCCGTTGCGGTGGACGATGTGCTGACATTGCCGCTGGCGGGCAGGATCGGTCTGATCCGCATCTGCGCCTTGGGTTTGCGGCGTGGCCCTTCATCCGAGGCGCGCATGCTCTATATTGATCTGGATGCGGCACCGTCGCCGCTTGAATGATCGGGCAGGCTGACTTAATCAGACTGCGACGAAGACATCAACAAGGCCCGCCATGACCTATGTGGTAACTGACAACTGCATCGCCTGCAAATATACCGACTGCGTCGAGGTTTGCCCGGTCGACTGCTTCTACGAGGGAGAGACCATGCTGGTCATTCACCCCGATGAATGCATCGACTGTGGCGTCTGTGAACCCGAATGCCCACCCGACGCGATCCGCCCCGATACCGAACCGGACATGGATAAGTGGGTTGAGTTCAATCGCAAGTATTCCATCATGTGGCCGGTCATCATCACCAAGAAAGATGCTCTGCCAGATGCCGATGCACGTGACGGCGAAACCGGCAAGCTGGAGACGTATTTCAACGAAAATCCGGGCGCGGGCGGATGAGACAGTTTGGTGACCGATTCGTGAACGTTGCGTAACTCATTCGAGAGCGCTACCGAAAACATCGATATCTCAATGGATTGTGCCGCGATATGATAGATTCGTGGTTGTTGGAATCAGGCCATTTTTGTGATATAGTTTTGTCATAAACGAGCATGAAGGCCAGAAATCATCCTCTGCGCTTCGCGTAAGAGACAGGTATTTTTTGTGACAGCATATTTTCATCGCCGGGGCGCAAGCGCCGCGGACGGTGATTTGTGGTCGCAAGTCTGGGAACATGTTGCCCCTTTAAGGAAGTGACCGAATGACCAAAGTCAAAAAGCCCGATTTTCGCCCGAACGAGTTTGTCGTCTATCCTGCGCATGGCGTGGGTCGGATAATCTCAATCGAAGAGCAGGAAATTGCGGGTCTGCATCTGGAATTGTTCGTGATCTCGTTCGAAAAGGACAAGATGACGCTGCGCGTTCCGACGCACAAGGCAACTGATATCGGCATGCGGTCGCTGTCGTCGCCGGAGCTGATCGTGAAGGCGCTGGACACGCTGAAGGGCAAGGCACGCGTCAAGCGGGCGATGTGGTCGCGCCGTGCACAGGAATATGAGCAGAAGATCAATTCGGGTGATTTGCTGGCGATTGCAGAGGTGGTGCGCGATCTTTACCGCACCGATGATCAACGCGAGCAAAGCTATTCAGAGCGTCAGTTGTACGAAGCTGCCCTTGAACGACTGACGCGCGAAGTGGCGGCTGTCAGTGGCGTGGATGAAGCTGGCGCGCAGAAAACGGTCGGCGAAGTGCTGCTGTCGCGCGCGGCATAAGCTCGGGTGCGCAGCCCCGGACGTGATCCGGGGCGCGCTGGTTGGTGGGCAGGAGGTGCCGGACCACGTCCGCCGCTGCGCTATGCGGTAGTCAAAACGTCGCTGCCGCCAGCGCAGATAGCGCCGCTGCTTCGGCCAGTTGCTGTGACGCGCCCAGAATATCGCCGGTCTGGCCGCCGATTTTCGCGCGGGCGACCAGACCCAGACCCAATGTGGTGCAGCAGGCGAACATGGCCATCCCGACCGCGTACCAGCCTGTCAGCACAAGGCACAGGGCGACTGCGATCGTTATGGCAACGCCTGCAACCTTTGCCGTAGGCTTGCCAACCGATGCCGACAACCCGGCACCCCGCGCGTTGGGCAGCCACGCCAGCAGCACCGCCATGGGCGCGCGCGACAGGGTCGCGATGGCTATGATTGCGCCAAACTGGCCACCCGATGCCAGCAGTGCCGAAAGGGCGGACCAGCGGGCGAGCGTCACCAGGATCAGCGCCAGCACGCCGTAGCTGCCGATGTGGCTGTCTTTCATGATCTCAAGTCGGCGCGTCTTGTCCCAGCCACCCCAAAGGCCATCGGCCGTATCGGCAAGACCGTCTTCATGCATGGCACCGGTCAGCATGGCCTGTGCTGCAAGGGTCAGGGCTGCGGCAACGCCCGAGGTCAGGCCAAGCGCCAGCGACAGCCCGGCAACCATGGCCGCCATGGCCCCGATGACGGCGCCTGCAAGCGGCCAAGCCCAAGCGGCAGCAGCACCTCTCGGTGGACTTGCATTTTGCGGCAGCGGCAGACGCGTCAAAAGCCCGAGTGCCGCAAGCAGATCGGCAAGGGCGGCCTGCGCCATATCGCGTGTTGTCATCGAAATGGCCCTTCTGCGCTTTCCCACTGGTGCTTAAGTCGATACTCAAGGCGGCAGCAGGTATCAATGCAGGAAGATCATCATGGCCCCGTTTCGCACACTTGACCAGTTTCGCGCCAGCCTGCAGGGTATGCCGATGGCGGATGCCGATGCCGCCGCTGGCGCGCGTGCGCGCAATGACCAGTTGACCAAACCACCCGGCGCGCTGGGGCGGCTTGAGGGACTTGCAATCTGGTACGGGTCCTGGCGCGGATCCGCGCAGCCCATGATGGAGCGGCCGCAAGTGATTGTCTTTGCCGGCAATCACGGCGTCACAGCCCGCGGTGTGTCGGCTTTTCCGGCGGAAGTGACCTTGCAGATGGTGGCGAATTTTCGTTCAGGCGGTGCTGCGATCAACCAGTTGTGCAAGGCGTTTGGGGCGCAGATGGATGTTATGGCACTTGACCTGGACCACCCGACGGCGGATTTCACCGCAGCGCCAGCGATGACCGAAGATGAAACGGTCGCGGCGCTGGCCGCAGGGTGGGAGGCGGTGAACCCAAGGGCCGATCTGCTGGTCGTGGGTGAAATGGGCATCGGCAATACCACCTCGGCAGCGGCCCTTGCGGCAGCACTATATGGCGGAGCCGCGCGCGACTGGACCGGGCGCGGCACCGGGGTTGATGATGCGGGGCTTGTGCTGAAAACACAGGTAGTTGACGAGGGCCTAGCGTTGCACGCAGAACTGATCACCGATCCGCTGCAGGCATTGCGCTGTCTTGGCGGGCGCGAACTTGCCGCGATGACCGGATCCATTGCCCGGGCCCGCGAGGCGCGTATCCCGGTGATACTGGACGGCTTCATTTGCACGGCCGCTGCGGCGGTGTTGGAACGCTGTGTTCCCGGCGCGCTTGATCATGCGGTTGCAGGGCATGTCAGTGCCGAAGGCGCGCATCGGTCTTTGCTTGACCATCTGGGCAAGGCGCCGCTGCTGGATCTGGGGATGCGGCTGGGCGAAGGGTCTGGTGCAGCCTTGGCGATTGGCGTGCTGAAAGGTGCGCTTGCCTGCCATTCGGGGATGTCGACCTTTGCGGAGGCGGGGGTTTCGGCGGGGTGAGGCCAGCGTCTTGCAGCGGGCTCAGTCTGAGTATTTTTGCGAAAGAAAAGCCGGAAGGGCGGCGACTACTCAGCGGCCTCGTTTCGCGGGCGCGCAGCGTCAAGCGTGTCGATCAACGCGGTTTCAAGGTCGCGGTCCAATTGGCGGGCGCGCGCGACATAAGCCTCGTTGTTGGTGACGGCCTCGCCCGGTACCCACAACTCGGCCAGATCGCGCATCGCGGCGCGGTCCACCTGATAATAGGCCTGCGACATCTTTGCGGCCTCGTAGTCTGAAAAACCCATGTTCTCCAGAACATAGCGGCCAGCACGGATGGAGCTGTCAAAGGTTTCGCGCACAATGTCATTGGCCCCGGCCTGGAACAGTTCATAGACATGAACCCGGTCGCGGGCGCGTGCCACAATGTGCAAATCAGGGCGCGACTTGCGCGCGAAAGTCACGATCTGATTGGCTTTCGCACGATCATCGACGGCAACCACCAGCACTGATGCCGTAGCCAACCCTGCTGCTTCCAGCAATTCGGGGCGCGAAGGGTCGCCGAAAAAGCCCTTCACGCCAAAGCGGCGCATCGTCTCGATCGTGCCGGTATCGGCGTCGAGCACCACCGTCGAGATGCCCGAATGGCGCACCAGCCGGTTGACCACCTGACCGAATCGCCCGATGCCCGCGATGATGACGCTACCCGTCTCATTGATCACGTCGGGGGCCTGTTCATGCATGCGGCTTGCCAGTTTCCGCGCCAGCCGTTCGTTCATGATGAACAAGGCGGGGGTCAACAGCATCGACAGACCGATCACCAGCAGCGCAATTTTCGCGATAGAATCGCTGAGGATCGATTGCTGCACGGCAAACCCGACGATCAGAAAGCCAAATTCGCCTGCCTGCGCAAGACCCAAGGTGAACAGCCAGCGATCCTTGCCCCTGATGCGAAATGCCAGAGTGATCGCAAAAAGCACCGCCACCTTGATCGCGATTAGGCCAAGGGTCAGCCCCAGGATCATGGCCGGCTGCGCCAGTAGCACTTCGACGTCGATGCCGACACCGACCGTCATGAAAAACAGACCCAGCAGCAAACCCTTGAAAGGCTGGATATCCGCCTCCAGCTGATGGCGGAATTCGGAGTTGGCAAGCACCACACCGGCAAGAAACGTTCCCAATGCGGGCGAAAGGCCGACCATCATCATCAGGAATGCAATGCCCAACACCGTAAGAAGCGACATGAAGGTCGACATTTCCGGCAGCCGTGATGCATGCACGAAACGAAACACCGGGCGGGTCAGGAAATGCCCGGCCAGCACAATGACCGCGACAACCGCCAGCGTCAGCAATGTAACCGACCAGCCCGGCAGCGATTGCACCAGGCCGATGATCGGCTGCGCGACGTTCTCGGTTTCTGCAGGCAGAGGGGTGTCCGTGATGCCAAAAGTGTTTGCGGTTGGCGCCTCGATGCGGTTTGAGGCCAGCAGCGGGATCAGCGCAAGAATGGGCACAACTGCGATGTCCTGGGTCAGCAGAACCGAAAAACTGGCGCGCCCGCCGACCGTGCGCATCAGGTTCTTCTCGTTCAGGGTTTGCAGCACGATCGCGGTGGACGAAAGCGACACGAGCATCCCCAGCGTCAGCGCCATTTCCCAGCCAAGGCCCAGCCAGATCAGCACTGCCGCCACTGCCGCCGACGTGACAACCACCTGCGCGCCGCCCATGCCGATCAGCTTGTGGCGCATGTTCCACAACGCGCGCGGTTCCAGTTCCAGCCCGATCAGGAACAGCATCATGACAACGCCAAACTCTGCAAAATGCTGAAGATCCTTCGTCTCGCCGCCTGCGAGGTCCAACAGCGGGCCGATCATGATACCCGCCGCCAGATAGCCCAGAACCGAGCCAAAGCCAAAACGCATGGCCAATGGCACCACCAGGACGGCAGCGCCAAGATAAAGACTGGCGAGAAGCAGAAAACCTTCCATCTGGGTTCTTTCAGGTGCGGGCCGGGTTGCGGCAGGTGTCAGGTTGGCAGGGCGGTATCGGGCTTGAACTGGTCCATCACGATCTGGCTTTGAACGCGGGCTACTGCAGGATGCGGCAACAGCACGTGATGCACCAGCAGGTTCAGTGCGGGCAGGTCGGCGCACCAGACCCGCAGCAGATAGTCGGCCTCGCCGGTCAGGGTCCAGGCGCAGATCACCTCGGGGCGCGTCGCGATCAGACTGGCAAAGCCGCGCGCCGCCTCGGTCGAATGCCGCGCCATCTGAACCTGCACAAAGGCCTGCACCGTCAGCCCCAGCCTGGCGGGGTCCAGCCGCGCGGTGTAGGCGGTGATGTAGCCGTCCGCTTCCAGCCGCTGGCGGCGGCGCGCGGCCTGACTTGCGGACAGGTTCAGCACCTCGCCCAGATCTTGCGCTGTCAGCAGGGCGTTTTTCTGAATCGCCGCAAGCAGGCGGGAATCAATCTCATCAAGCATGCGTGATCCTCGCGTAATTACGTCAGTATTTGTCAGTATCCCGCAGACCTACAGCAAATTTTGCAGATAAACGCGCAACTTTTATGTCCGACTTGCAATAAGCTTCCGCAAACAGAAGCCAGAGGTAATACCATGGGCCCATTCCCGCATTCCGCGCCGCAAGCGGTGATTTCAGACGCCAATCCGGCAGGAACGGATGGCTTTGAATTCGTGGAATTCGCGCATCCCGATCCAGAGGCCCTGCGTGTGGTGTTTGCCCGGATGGGATATGCGCTGACAGCGCGGCACAAACGCCGCGATGTCGAGTTGTGGCAGCAAGGCGACATCACCTATGTGTTGAACAATGAACCCGGCAGCCACGCGCGCCGGTTCGTTGACGCGCACGGTCCCTGCGCGCCATCGATGTGCTGGCGGGTGGTCAACGCGGCGCATGCCTTTGATCATGCGGTCAAGAGGGGCGCCACGCCCTATCTGGGTGCAGACAAGGCGCTGGACCTGCCTGCGATTGTCGGCATTGGCGGATCGCTGATCTATTTCACCGACCGCTATGGGTCCGCAAATCCCTATGACGCTGAGTTTGACTGGCTGGCCAAGCCAAAACCCAAAGGCGTCGGGTTTTACTATCTCGATCACCTGACCCACAATGTGCACAAGGGCAACATGGATGTGTGGTTCGATTTTTACTGCGGCATCTTCGGGTTCAAGCAGATCCGGTTCTTCGATATCGAAGGCAAGCATTCGGGACTGCTGAGCCGTGCCCTGACCTCGGCCTGCGGGCGCATCCGCATTCCGGTGAACGAGGATCGCGGCGAGACGGGCCAGATTGTTGAATACCTGAAGCGCTATAACGGCGAGGGGATCCAGCATATCGCCGTGGGTGCGGACGATCTTTACCGCGCGGTGGATGCCATTGCGGCAAACGGTGTGCGGTTCATGCCAAAGCCGCCGATGGCCTACTATGAATTGTCCAAAACCCGCGTCGTCGGCCATGCCGAACCGCTGGAAGATATGGCGAGGCACGGTATCCTGATCGACGGCGAGGGCGTGGTTGATGGGGGCGAGACGCGGATATTGCTGCAGATATTCTCCAAGACCGTGATTGGCCCGATCTTCTTTGAGTTTATCCAGCGCAAGGGGGATGATGGCTTTGGCGAAGGCAATTTCCGCGCGCTGTTCGAATCGATCGAGCAGGATCAGATCGACCGCGGGGTCTTGACGGCAACATAACGCGGTTCGGATATGAACCGCAGCATACCGCGCGCCAGCAAAGAACTCCCGCAAGGTGGTGATGAGTGGTTGAAGGAAAACAAGCGCAAAGCGCGCGCAACGTCTGGCAGAGGTCAGATCTTGGGCAGCTTCAGTGAAACCATCCGCCCGGACTTTTGATAGCGCACTTCGTCGCTGCCAATTGCGGCAACTCTGCCGCCGTCGATACTGTCGCCGACCTTGACCTTCTTGTAATTGCCATTTGCTTGCCGGATGAGCGCGTAACGGCTTGATTTTGTGCCATAAACCCCGATCAGATTGATCTTCGCCAGATTGATCGCGTTCACATAGGTTGCTTGTTTGGCAACCGACGCGCGGGTCGGAATGGCCGGTGCTGCTGAGGGGCCTTCCGGTTCTTCGTCCGCTTCGATCTGCGCGTCACGTTGCGGCTCTGGTGCGCGCACAGCGGCGGCCACTGCTGCTTCCACCGCGCGCGTCATGTCCTTTGGCCGGGGTGCCGGTTTGCGCGAGACTGGCACCGCAAGCGGGCTGCCATTCGGGTCAGGCTGAAAAGCGGCTTGAACAGCAGCCTCGACCGCGGCGGCTTGCGCCGTCAGGGATGCGGCGGCAGTGGATTGGCGTGCAGCCTCGCCTGCGGCGAGGCTTGCGGCCGGTCGGGGAAGCGGGCGAATGCTAGTCACGCGGGTTGCACCGGGGGCTGCAAGCAAAGCATCGTCATCGGCCTGTTCTGACGCGGCAGGGGGTACCAGATCGGCTGGACGCGGGCGCGGGCGCGCCTCGGCCAATGCCGGATCGGATGGAAATGGCGCGGCTACTACCGGTTCGGCGGCGGGAACCGCGCCGTCTTGTGCTGTGGCCTGTGAGGTTGCAATCAAGGCGTCTGGCCGTTGTGGCGGTAGCAAGCTGGGCTTACCTGCTACAAGACGAACGCCCTCGGGAGTGATGATCCCCTCGGGCGTTGGGCGGATCTGACCGTCCGCATCGAACTGATAAACGGTGCCAAAGGGCGGCGGTTCCAATTGGGGCAGAGGCAGGGCGTCATTGCTGACGCCGGGTAGCGGAAGGGCAAGGGGGTCAAGCACCAAGGGCGACGTATCTATTGCAGCCAGGAAAATTTCGTCCTGCGCTTCGTCAAGCGGGGCGGCACTGGGGCTTTCCGTTACGGCCACCCCTACGGGCGCTGGTTCGAGTGCCGGCGCCGGCTCCGGCGCTGGTTCAGAGGCAGGATCCACCGCTGAAATCGCCGGAAGGTCGGCCGTGCCTGGCGTCGTATCGGGCGCTGCAATTTCGGATGCACTATTGGCGGCCAGATCTGCGGCAGGATCAATGTCGGCGTCGGCTGTCGCAACGATTTGTGGGTCAAAATCAGCCGGATCCTGACTGTCGGCCAAAATCTCGTCATCCACCGCAGGCACTTCGGCCGTCGCATTTGCGATCTCATTGGCGGGCGCGATGGCAGGCGGGGCGGCGACAATCGCCGTGCCGCTGTCCGCGCCATCATTCGACCCCACGACAAAAGATGACCAGGCGGCAATCAAGGCGAGGAACACCAACAAGAGCACAGTCAGGATCAGCCCCAGGTACCGGGGTTTGCCGCGTTGCTTTGCTGATGCGAACGTGCCCCCCGGTTTGGTAAGCGACTTGCGGGCATCCTGCGTGCCGGTTGTTGGTGTCGCACCTGCCGGCAGCGTTTTGCGCTTGCGCGACCCCGGAATGTTTGGCGCAGTGACAAAGGCCGTCGCAGGCTTCGACGTGCCCGCCCTTGCCATTGCGATGTCCAGCGTCGGGGCGGTCGGGGCACTTACTGTCTCGCCCGCCGACCCACCTGTCCGCAGCGCGGTCGTGCCGGGGGCGAGGTCACCGCCAACTCTGGGCCGGGTCAGGGGCGGCGGGGCTGACTTTGCGGCAAATCTGTCGATCAGATCCTGACCACCAAATGATCCAGATCGGGGCAAGATCGGATCGGCAGACGCCGCACTGGCACGGTTGCCACCAGGCAGATCGGTCGCGCGCCGGCTGGCAAACGCCGCCATGCTGGCAGCCGAGGGGGCAGGTGGCAGATCGTCTGCCGTATGCATCGGTGCATCGGTGGCGTTACCGCCTGTTGTGACCTCGGGGAAGGCTTGACTGTCTGTCACTGACGCGGATGAGGGCACGGTTGCGTGCGCGGGCGGTGCGGGCTGTTCCGATACCTCCGGCACGACTTGGTCGGGGACGTCAAACTTGGGCCAGGCCCTGATGTCCTCGACAACCTCTACCACGGCTTCTGGGAAAGCTTCCGCAATCGGCTGGGCGTCGGGCGAGGCAATTATTGGCGGCGGTTCTACGGAGACCGTCTCCGCCTCTGCCAAGGACGCACCTTCGGCCAAGGACGCGGCTTCGGCGGCGCGCGCTTGTTCTGCAGCGGCCGCACGTCGTTGGGCACGGGTTGGCTTGTCGCTTTCCGGCGGCACGTTCTTGGCCGCCTGATCCCCTGCATCACCCGATGGACCGGCAGCGGGCTTCGCCGCACTGGGGTGGGATTTTGGCAAGTCGCGTGCAGCGATCTGCACGGGGTCGGTGTCGCGGCCGACTTTCTCGCCCTTCTCCAGCAGGGTCGCCGACAGTTTGCTTGGGCCAAACCACGGCTCGCCCTTGAAGTCACCTTTGGGCGGGGCGCCGACAAACGACACCGGGTTGAACCGATGCTCGGTGGCAAAGGCCTCTGCCTCGTCCAGCGTTTCGCGGGCGACGACGGCTACCTGCACTTTCGGGCCGAGACCTGTCCAGTCGAACACCAGATCATCGACATTGTAGGGCGTGCGCCCGACGAGTGCTGCCCGTATCTGGTTGCGGCGATCCGAGTCTTCGGGGCCGGGCGCGTCCAGTTCCAGATACTTGATCTGCGAATTTGGCAGCACCAGTTTTGTGGTCAAACCCCCGGGCGACAGCCCCAAGGCCGAGCCGCGCAGATAACCCAGCGCTTCGGCCAGATCGGCCGTGTCAAAGGCGGTTTCACCGACCTGCAACCAGCCGCGCGCGGTCCGGTGCAAAAGGCCGATAGAGGTGTCGGTGATGTTTAAGGCAAAACTTGGTTTCATTGCATGGGTCTAGCATAGGTTCCTGTTGCGCGGGAACGGTGCCCCCGTGTCCGATTACTTCCTACAGCAGGAATTTGCCGAAGGGAAGAAAAAGCCCGATGGCCCGGCCAAGGATTGCCTTGTCAATCACGTCCAATAGGGGAAGTGTCGCTGAAACATCGGAGGATCCCATGCGCATTCTGACCATACTCGCCCTGACCACGGCCCTGTCGCTGCCATTTGCCCTGCCCGCATTGGCCGAAAGCGGCCCCACCATCACGGTAACCGGCGAGGGTACTGTGGCGTCTGCCCCCGATCTTGCCACCATATCGCTTGGCGTAACAACCCAAGCCGCAACTGCCGCCGAAGCCATGGCCGCCAATTCTATGGCATTGAACGCAGTACTGGAACGCCTGAAAGCGGCGGGGGTGGAACCGCGCGATATGCAGACCTCTAACCTGACGCTGAACCCGAACTGGGTCAGCTATGACAGCGGGTCATCCTCCAAGATTGATGGCTACATCGCGTCCAACATGCTGACCGTGCAAGTGCGTAACTTAACCAACCTTGGCGCTGTGCTTGATAACTCTATCACCGACGGTGCTAACACATTGAACGGCATTACTTTCGGCATAGCAGAGCCTGGCCCTGCGTTGGACGAGGCGCGCAAGAAAGCGGTCGCAGACGCCATGGCGCGGGCGACTTTGCTGGCTGATGCGGCGGGGGCGAAACTGGGGCCTGTGGTTTCGATAACCGAACAGTCGGGTTTCGCAAACCCGATGCCGATGTTCCGGATGGACGCGGCGCAGGCAGAATCGGTACCAACGGCAGGCGGCGAAGTTGGCCTGACAGCGTCGGTCACCATGGTGTTCGAAATCGCCATGTAAGCGACGAGCTGGCCGTCGGCCCTTTTAAAGGTGAACCAAGCACCGCGAATTGCTGGAAAGCGCCACCAGTGGTAACATAAACCTGCAACTGACCTTTTGCTGGGCGAGGAACCCATGGAGCGAAGACTTGCGGCAATCTTGGTGGCCGATATCGTCGGGTATTCATCGCAAATGGAGCAAGACGAGACGGGAACCTTCGCCCGCGTAACCGCACGGCGCAAAGATGTGTTCGAGCCTGAGATAGTCCGGCATCAGGGACGGATCTTCAAATTGGTGGGCGATGGACTGCTGGCCGAATTTTCCAGCGCGGTGCAGGCCGTCGAGTGCGCGATTGCCTTGCAGGCCGGTCTGGCCGAACGCAACCGCAACGTACCCGAAGGTGAGGCGATTGTCGCGCGCATTGGGATCAATCTGGGTGAGGTGATCGTAGACGGCGACGATCGGCTGGGCGACGGCGTGAACATCGCAGCGCGGCTGGAACAATTGGCCGAGCCGGGCGGCATCTGTGTCTCGGAAAAAGTGGCGCGCGAGGTGGAGCGAAAACTGGCCTTCGGCTTTGAATCAATGGGCAAGCAGCGGGTCAAGAACATTGCAGAACCGATTCATGTTTTCCGCGTCAGTACGGATAGGACCAAAGGAACGAAGCACAAGACCGTTTCCACCGCCATCCCGCGTCGCACAACCATGTTGGTGGCAGGTCTTGCGGTCGGCCTTGCGCTGGCCGTGGGCGTGTATGGCTATTGGACCGCCCCATCGGCGCGATCGGGGCCGCCAGTCCTGGCCGTCCTGCCGTTTGACAATATGAGCGGTGATGCGGCGCAGGATTACCTGGGGCCGGGTGTGTCCGAAGACATTGTCACCATGCTGTCAACCTCGCCGTTGTTGCGGGTGTTGTCGAAATCATCCAGTTTTTCGGTCGCCCTTGGTTCAGATCCGAGACTGGTCGCACAGACACTGAACGCCGACTATGTCCTGGAGGGCAGCCTCAGACGGCAGGGCGATGTCTTTCACATCTCTTCGCAACTGGTGGATGGGCGTGATGGGCAAAACATCTGGACCACGCGCATGGAGCAAAACGGTTCCGATCTGGTCGCGATGCAAGAGGCGATAGCGCACAAGACCTACGCCACCTTGGCTGGGATACGGGGCAAAGTCGTAAGTCTGGAGCAGGATTTGACATGGAGCAAATCGGCGCCCTCGCTGGATGAATACGATTATCATTTGCGCGGGGCGTCCGAATTTCTAAAATGGACGGATGCATCGAAATTCAATGCCCGAAAAATCTGGACAGAAGGGTTGGAAAAATTTCCGGATTCGGCGCTGCTGAGGATTGAGCTTGCTGCGCTGTACAACAACCGCGCCGCAGACGGGCCGACAAACGACCCCTGGCAAGACATTCAGTTGGCGATGACGCTGCTGCGCGAGGCCGAGGTGAAACCTGACCGGTCCCGCATGGAAGAGTGGCTTTTGCACTACATCAAGGCGAATGTCCTGGTGTCTGCCACAGGCGATTTTGAGGCATCTGTGCATGAGGCAGAGATCGCTCATGCGCTGGTGCCTTTCGATCCTTTATCCAGCGTTGATTTGGCCTTGGTGATGGCGAATGCCGGGCGAACCGAAACGGCGGTGGAATGGGCGGAATATGCGGTCGCGAACGAAGCGGTGGTGCCTGATTGGTATCGGGACAATCTGGCTTGGGCTTACCTGATGGCGGGCCGATCCGAGGACGCCGTGCGGACATACGAAGGTCTGGAATATTATTGCGTCCCCTGCAAGGCCAGCGCGCTGGTGCGGGTTGGTCGGCCTGAAGACGCGAAGGCCGAGATCGACCGCCACCTTGCACGTTATCCCGGTTGGAACATAGATGACGTCAGGCTGTTCCCCTCCGGCCGCAATCCGTTTTTGGTTGACCACCTGATGACGCCTTATCTGGATGATCTTCGAACGGCGGGGCTGAAATAGCGCCAGCCCCGCCGCAATCGCTGTCAGGCCGTAGTCTTTGCCAACGCCTGATCCAAATCGGCGATGATATCGCGCACGTCTTCGATCCCGATCGACAGGCGCACCATGTTTGGCGCTGCCCCCGCTGCAACGCGCTGCTCGTCAGACAGTTGCCGGTGCGTGGTCGATGCCGAATGGATGACCAGACTGCGGGTGTCGCCAAGATTTGCCACATGGCTGAACAGCTTCAGATTATCGATCAGCTTCACACAGGCATCATAGCCGCCTTTCAGCCCAAAGGTGAACAACGCACCTGCGCCCTTCGGTGTGATCATCTTGGCAAGGTTGTGATAGGGCGATGATTTCAGGCCCGGATAGGTCACGAAATCGACCAGCGGGTGCTGCTCCAGATATTCCGCCACGATCTGCGCGTTCTCGACATGCCGCTGCATCCGCAGTGACAGGGTCTCGATCCCCATCAGCGTGTAATGTGCGCCCTGCGGGTTCATCGTCATGCCAAGATCACGCAGGCCCACGGCAATGGAATGGAAGGTGAAGGCCATGCTTCCCAAAGCCGCATGGAAGTTGAGCCCGTGATATGCCGGCTCCGGGGCGGCAAGGCTCGGGAACTTGCCCGATTTTGACCAGTCGAACTTGCCACTGTCCACCACGATGCCGCCGGTTACCGTGCCGTTGCCGGTCAGGTATTTGGTTGCGGAATGCACGACCAGCGTCGCCCCGTGTTCAATCGGGCGGCACAGATAGGGCGTCGCCGTCGTGTTGTCCACGATCAGCGGGATGCCGTGACGGTCTGCCACGCGGGCGATTGCATCGAGATCGGAAATAGCCCCGCCGGGGTTGCAGATTGTTTCGCAGAACAGCGCACGGGTGTTGTCGTCGATTGCCGCCGCAATCGCGTTGGGGTCGTCAAAATCCACTAACTTCGCCGACCAGCCGAACTTGCGGATGGTGTTGGTGAACTGCTGGACCGTGCCGCCGTATAGTTTGGTCGATGCCACCACATTGCAACCCGGGCTCATCAGCGGGAACAGCGCCATGATCTGGGCTGCGTGCCCGGACGAGCAGCTGATGCCGCCGACCGCGCCTTCCAAGGCCGCGACCCGTTCGGTCAGCGCCATCACGGTGGGGTTGGTCAGGCGGGAATAAATATATCCCACTTCCTGCAGGTTGAACAATTTTGCCGCGTGATCTGCATCGCGAAAGACATAAGCCGTGGTCTGGTAGATCGGGATCTGGCGCGCGCCGGTCGCCGGGTCCGGTTTGGCACCCGCATGAATTTGCAGCGTGTCAAAGCCAAGTTTTGGGGTATCGGTCATTCGTTCCTCCCTTGAATGTTGGTGCGCAGGGTAGGGGAAGCTTTTCGTATGGGCAACGGGGATGATCGGGCTGGGGCTGCCTGCCATCTGTAACGGGTTCAGCGTCTTAAGCCCGTTCATCCTTGGGGGACGCCAGAACGACATAAGACGTGATCGAGTTCAGCATCGGCTGCACCCCCAGGACATCGGTATGAAAGTGCTTGTAGGCGGCAAGATCCGCCGCCTCGACCCGCAGCAAGTACTCGACTGTGCCGGTGATGTTGTGGCATTCGCGCACTTCTGGGGCAGCGGTCATCGCCTGTTCAAACGCCTCTTGCGCCGCCTTCGTATGGATCGACAGGCCAACGGTCATGTAGGCGACAAAGCCCATCCCCAGCTTTTCCGCATCCAGCACAGCGCGGTAGCCCTTGATGACGCCAATCCGCTCCAGCTCCTGCACCCGGCGCAGGCAAGCCGAAGGCGACATGCCGATGCGATCGGCAAGGTCCAGGTTGCTGATGCGGCCGTTGCGCGATAGTGTACGCAATATTCGGCGGTCTGTGTCGTCTATCTTGATCATTTGTTGCAAAGGTAGCGCCGCGAGCAGGCTATTTGCAATCCAATTCCATGACATCAGGTGAATGATTGCCGGCATGACATATGAACTTCTCATCGCACTGCTTGGCTATGCTTTTGTCACCTCGATCACACCGGGGCCCAACAACATGATGCTGATGGCATCGGGTGCCAACTTCGGCATTCGCCGGTCTGTGCCGCATATGCTAGGCATCAGCATCGGCCATTCGCTGATGGTGTTTCTGGTGGGTCTGGGGCTCGCCGGCCTGATCCATGCTGTCCCAGCATTCTCGATCGGCTTGAAGGTGGCCTCAGTGGTCTACATGCTGTGGCTCGCGTGGAAGATATCGCAAGCAGCAGCACCAGTAGACGGTAAACTGGCGGGCAAGCCGTTTACCTTCCTGCAAGCGGCGGCGTTTCAGTGGGTCAATCCAAAGGCCTGGGGCATGGCGGTTACGGCGACCTCTGTCTATGCGCCGGATGCGACGATCCGATCTTACTTGCTGGTTGCAGCGGTCTTTGCCGCGACGAACCTGCCTTCGATCACGGTCTGGGCCTATGCCGGGCAAAGTCTGCGCCGGTTCCTGACAAGTCCGGGACGTCTGTTTGCCTTTAACTGGACGATGGCAGTTTTGCTGGTTTTGTCCCTGATTCCCGTGTTAATGCATTAGACATCATCAAAACGTTATGGTTTTGCCGTAACGAGCTGGGTGTCGGGGGTCGGTTGGGGGCACAAAATGCAGCGTGGACTGATGGTTTGGGGAATGCGGGTGCTGGTCACCATCGGTGCCGGACTGGCGCTATTGCTGGGGCATCTGGTCGTCTTGCATTTCAACGGAAACTTTCACGCGGTGGTGGAGGGGGAGGTGTATCGATCCGGTCAGGTCGAGGGCAGCGAGCTTGCAGACTACACCGAAAAAGTCGGACTGAAATCCGTGCTGAACTTGCGTGGAGCGTCACCCCGGTCAGAATGGTATCGTGAAGAAATCGCCGAAAGTGCGCGTCTGGGGTTGGTGCATGTGGATTTTGCGCTGTCAGCCTCGCGCGAGGTCACCGATGAAGAGGCGGCGAAACTGATTGCCCTGATGCGCGATCTGCCCAAACCCCTGTTGATCCATTGCAAGCATGGTTCTGACCGCACCGGGTTGCTGGCGGCCCTTTATCTGGCCTCGGTAAAGAGGGTAGACCCGGAAACGGCTGACGACCAGTTGTCGCTATATTTTGGCCATTTCTCGGTGCCCTACCTGTCTGCGGCCTACCCGATGGATGAAAGCTGGGAACGGTTGGAAGGCGGGATACTGATCGCCCAAAACTGACCTTGGGTCAGCGAAACCAAAGCCCCTCGCGCTTGATGGTGTTACGAATGACCTGTTCCCGACGGGGCAGGGCTGCGCGATCAAAAAGGGCACGCACCATCGCCCCCTTGCCTTGATAGATCAGCTTTTTGAACGGTTCATAGTCGCGCAGCAGCCTTTTCATCGGGTTCGGCGCGCAGATTTTTTCCAGCAGCGCCACAACCGCTTCGCTTTCGCGGGCGTATAGCAGTGGCAGGCTGCGCCAATGGCAGGTTACGTCGCCATCAAGTCCGGCAAGGGCAGGGCCGGGACGGCCACCACCAAAGGAATGCACGACCAGCGGCAGTGCGATCTGATCCAGCCACGGCGTCATCTGCTGGCAAACCAGTTCGCGGGTCGGATTATCCCGAAAGCTGATCGCGTATTCCAGGAAACGTTGCCCGAACCGGTGCGGGCTTTGGTAAAAGAACCACCCTGCGTTGAAATAAAGGTAGCGCTGCCAGTAGTCGTCAGGCTGGGACAGATCGAGGCTGGCGTCGAAATCGAGCGCAAAGCGGTCATAAAGCGACTTCCAGATTTCGGCGCGGCTCGGGCCGTAAAGCTCAATCACTGGCCAGGTATCCTGACGCCGCATCGACGCTGAGGGGCGGGCGAAATCAAACCCCACACTGCCCAAGGATCCGGTGATCAGCGTGTCGGTATCCAGAAAAAGGAACGGCTCATCGGGCAGGGCTGACAGCGCCTCGATCTTGTTGCCGAACGGGTAACTATCGCCGAACACCTTGCTTTTAAACGGCAATATCTCTGCACCAAGGGCCGCCAATTCTGCGCGGATGCCCGGGTTCGTGATGCGCGGATCGTCCTTCCACAACGGCCCCGGTTGCGGCTCGGCGATGAACAGACGGCCCGGGAAATCAGGGTTGGTGGCGCGCAGGGACGCGGCAAGCAAGACCGCCTCATATTGCAGGCGCCCTGATTGCCCGATGGCCAGAATGTTGAACCGCTGTGAAATGGGCGCCGGGTTTGTCATTCAGCAACGTGCCTTTGGTCAGTTGCGGTTGACTATAGGCGGCATGTTTCGCGTGCAACAGGTCAAAGCGCGACCCTCACCGCGTCGGGGTGAATCGCAGGCTGAGGCATGACATGCCGCCATCCAGTTTGGCACATTCGCTGTTGCCGATCTGCGCGACGTCGAACCCCGCTGCCCGGATCGCGTCAAGCGTGCCGGGAAAACCTGCCGGCATCAGGACCACATCGTTGAACCGAATCGAATTCGCCGCAGCCTCTTCGCCTTTTGCGGTCAGAACCACCCGGTAGCCGTCAAAACAGCCCGAATCTGCAAGGCGCTTGGTCGACAGAATGGTATCGCCGTCCAGCAACGAGCAATCGGTCTTGAAATGCAGCACACCCGGCGGGGTGACGACCTCTCGCACTGTGTGGCCCCAAGGGGCGACGAGCCGTGTCAGCTCCGCAATACCATCGGCAGTGGTGCGCGCGGAACGGCCCACCAGAATTTCACGTTTCATCACAAGGATATCGCCACCCTCAATGAAGCCGGGGCCCTTTATTTCCAGCACCTGACCGTATAAAGCCCGCAAATGCGGCGCCATTTCCGCCGCCTCACCGAGTCGCGATGGCGCGCCGGGCCGCATCACCACCGCGCCTTCGGGCAGGCACAGGGCGGTGTCTTCGACAAATACGCTGTCGGGATAGGCCTCGATCGCGTCCAGTTCCAGCACGGTTGCCCCGGTGGCGCGCAGGGCTGCGACGTAAGCCGCATGATGATCCAGCATCAGGCCAAGATCAGGCGCGCCGATATCAACGGCGCGCAGGCCGCCGGTGATGCTGCGCCCCGGTTTGCGCGTGATGGCATGGCTGAAGCGATATGAATGATGTGACATTTCGAGGCCTCCGGCGCGTTGGCTTGCAATACCGCGCGACCACCCAAAGCGAAAGCGGATTGTCGCGGGCTTCAGTGTTGCGCTGCCGCACCTGTTTGCACGTCTGGCCCAAATGCCTTGTCTGCGCCCCGTGTCCGCGCGATAACACCGCCAACCAGAACCGGAGACCGCCATGCGCAAGGCCGACATCGCCCGTAAAACCGCCGAGACGGAGATTTTTGCAGCCGTCAACCTTGATGGCACCGGCGTTCATGCCGTGAAAACCGGCGTCGGCTTTTTCGACCATATGCTCGATCAGTTGTCGCGCCATTCGCTGATCGACATCACGCTGTCTGCGACGGGCGATCTGCACATCGATGATCATCACACGGTTGAAGACTGCGGTATCGCGCTGGGGCAAGCACTTGCCCGCGCGTTGGGTGACAAGCGCGGCATCAATCGCTATGGTCAAGGTAATCTTGCGATGGATGACGCGCAGATCGCAACCGCGCTTGATCTGTCGGGCCGCCCCTATCTGGTGTGGAACGTGACGTTCCCGACCCCGAAAATCGGCAGTTTCGATACCGAACTGGTGCGCGAGTTTTTCCAGGCGCTGTCAACCCACGCCGGGATCACGCTGCATGTGGACCGCGTCCATGGCATCAACAGCCACCATATTGCCGAGGCCGTATTCAAATCCGTGGCACGCGCCTTGCGGCAGGCGGTGGACCATGACCCGCGTCAGGCGGGTGCAATTCCATCCAGCAAGGGTCTGCTCTAGGGTATGCTGACGGTTCTGGTCGATTACGACAGTGGCAATCTACATTCGGCGGAAAAGGCGTTTCAACGGATGGCGGCGGAAACGGCCGGCGGTGACGTGCTGGTATCATCGCACCCCGAAGATGTTGCGTGTGCAGACCGGATCGTGCTGCCGGGCGACGGCGCATTCCCATCGTGCCGTGCGGCGCTTGGCAGCCATGGCGGCCTGTTCGAGGCGATATCAGAGGCCGTGATAACCCGTGGCCGCCCCTTCCTTGGCATCTGCGTCGGCATGCAGATGATGGCAAGCTGGGGTCGCGAATATACCGATACGGCTGGCTTCGACTGGATCGGGGGCGAGGTGGTCAAGATCACGCCGACCGACCGCCGCCTGAAAGTGCCGCATATGGGCTGGAACGATCTGGTGCTCGACCGGCCACATCCGGTGCTGGTGGGCATCGCCACCGGCGATCACGCCTATTTCGTGCATTCCTACCATTTCCGGGTCACAAATCCGGATGACCGGCTGGCCCATGTCGATTACGGCGGCGACATCACCGCAATCATCGGGCGCGAAAACATGATCGGCACGCAGTTTCACCCCGAGAAATCACAAGCGGCGGGCCTTCGGCTTATTGCGAACTTTCTGGCGTGGTCACCTTAGGCACGCAAGGCAAATTGTCCGTTCCGGGACGGCACCGCTTGCAGGCGCGAAAGCCGGCGGCAATGGCCGCATCGACGCTGTCGAACAGCCGCACGTTCCGCCGCAAGGGCGTGCGGGCAGGGCACCCCGTCCTGCAAACGATGCCGGTCGTCATCACTCCGTAGAAGTCGTGCGTCGGGCCGCGCGCCAGAAGAATGGCCCAATCGGCATCTGACAGCGGTCGTCCTTGTTCGGTTTTCATGCTGGTACCTTTCGTCGCAAGAGCCGCCCGTCGATCGCCATCAGGCCAAGGCTGATCAGGCCAAAGCCCGCAACATGTTGGGGTAAAAGCGCTTCTCCCAGAAAAAAGACACCCAGAACCGTGGCGCTGACCGGGATCAGGAACGTCACCAATGACAGGTTGGTTGCCCCCGCCGACGCGAGCAGCCGAAAGAAGATCAGATAGGCAAGTGCTGTCGACAAGACCGCAATCCCGACAATCGCCAATCCCACGCGCAGGTTTGGCAGGCTCATCGTCCAAGGGTGATCCACCAGCAGCCAGATCGGTGCCAGCATGACCGACGACGCGGTTACCTGACCAAAGGCCGTGGCCAGCGGTGCGACACCCATCGTCCGAAACCGCCGGCCCCAGACCCCTGCCAGACCATAGGACAGCGCCGCCATCAGGCACAGCACCGATCCAAGCCATGCGCCCTCGGCGGGTTTCACCGCCGTCATCACCACGACCCCTGAAAAGCCCAACACCAGGCCGGCAACCTTGGCCCGGCCCGCGCGTTCATCTGTCGTGGCCAGATGCGCCACGATCACCGTGAACAGGGGCGTCGTCGCATTCAGGATCGCGGCCAGCGACCCGCTGATCTGCCCCTGCGCCACCACGAACAAGGTAAACGGCACCGCGTTATTCAGGAACCCCATCACCAGCAGCGCGCGCCACACCTTGGCCCCGCGCGGAAAGGCGGTACCCGTCGCTGCCAGGGCTGCCGCCAGAAACAGCGCAGCAAGTGCGACGCGGCACCACACGATGGTCAGAACCGGCAAGCCTTCCAGGGCGATCTCGACAAAGAAGAACGACCCGCCCCACAGCACGGACAGGATGATGAGTTGCACCCAGTTCCTGCCGCTCATCGCTGACCCCGATCCAATGTCCGGGGTCAACCTGCCCGGCATCAATCGCAACAGCAACCCGGAAGCTGCGCCTTAGTTGACGCGGGTCCAGGTTCCGCCATCGCGGCAGATGCCCAGCCGGCAACCGCGCACCGACAGCTTGTCACCCTTCAGCGTCATGTCCGAATTGTAGGTCTTGTCGCGGTCGGGCGAATAGATCTGGCCGTCATCGTACAGGCCGTCGGCATAGGGAACCATGTCCCAGATGATCTTGCGGCCGATGTTGGGGCTGTCGATTGGCGCGCCGGCGGCATCGAACGATTTGATCAAGGTGCCGCAGAACGCCGGGCCACAGGGCTTGACCTCGACAAAGCCGAAGTTGCCGTTGTCGTCTTTCTTGGTCTGCCAGACACCTTCGACAGGGTCTGCGGCAAAGGCGGTGCCCGCACTCAGAAACAGGGCGGCGGCGATTGCGAATGTCTTCATGTCTGATCTCCTCCCACAAAGATGTCGGCATCCTGTGCGACAATCTGTCGGTCAGGCAAGCCTGACGTTGGGTCGGGTTCCAATTTCTACCCACTTGGCAATCTCCGCCGCCCTGCGTAAGACCCGCAAAGCGCATATCGGAGCAGACCGTATGATCCTTTACCCGGCGATAGACCTGAAGGACGGCCAATGCGTGCGCCTGTTGCGCGGCGATATGGCGGCGGCCACCGTGTTTGGTGATGATCCCGCCGCACAGGCGATGCTGTTTCAGGATGCCGGGTGCGAGTGGGTGCACCTTGTCGATCTGAACGGCGCTTTTGCCGGAACGCCGGTCAATGCGGCGGCGGTGCAGGCGATCCTCGCCCGCCTGACGGTGCCTGCGCAACTCGGCGGTGGCATCCGCGATCTGGCTACGATCGCGGCTTGGCTGGAAAAAGGTCTCGCCCGCGTCATCCTTGGCACCGTCGCGGTCGAGAACCCTGCACTGGTGCGGCAAGCGGCGAAAGCCTTCCCCGGCCAGATCGCGGTCGGCATCGATGCCCGCAAGGGCTTTGTCGCCACCAAGGGCTGGGCGCAGGACACCAATGTTCAGGCTACCGACCTTGCGCGCAGTTTCGAAGATGCAGGCGTTGCCGCCATTATCTACACCGACATCGACCGCGACGGCGCCATGGTTGGCCCCAATATCGAGGCGACCGAGGCGCTTGCCCATGCCGTGACGATACCGGTGATCGCGTCGGGTGGTGTAGCGTCGCTGGCGGACCTGATCGCACTGCGCGATACCGGTGTCATCGCCGGCGCAATTTCAGGCCGCGCGCTGTATGACGGGGCCATTGATCTGGCACAGGCGCTGGCTGCCCTGAAAGCCTGACCCGCTTTCATTTTGGCTGAAAATATCCTCCGGGGGTGAGACGCGTAGCGGCGAGGGGGCGGAAAGCCCCCTTCCTTCCTGTCCCCCCTTGCGCTACCAAACGGCAATCGAGGGCCTCATGCTGAAAACCCGCATCATCCCCTGTCTGGACGTGGCCGATGGCCGCGTCGTCAAGGGCGTCAATTTCACCCGGTTGCGCGATGCGGGCGACCCGGTCGAAGCCGCGCGCGCCTATGATGCGGCGGGGGCGGATGAGCTGTGCTTTCTTGACATCATGGCGACCGAGGAAAACCGCGGCACCATGTTTGATCTGGTCACCCGTACGGCAGAGCAGTGCTTCATGCCCCTGACAGTGGGGGGGGGCGTGCGCACGGTCGATGACGTGCGCGCGCTGTTGCTGGCCGGGGCCGACAAGGTATCGTTCAATTCGGCTGCAGTTGCCAACGCTGATGTCGTGGCCGAGGCGGCAGACCGCTTTGGCAGCCAGTGCATCGTGGTGGCCATCGATGCCAAAACCGTAAGCCCCGGACAGTGGGAGATCTTCACCCATGGCGGCAGGCGGGCCACCGGCATCGACGCTGTGGAATTCGCCCGCATCGTTGCGGCCAAGGGTGCAGGCGAAATCCTGTTGACCAGCATGGACCGCGATGGCACACGCGCTGGCTTCAATCTGCCCCTGACCCGCGCCATATCTGATGCCGTCAGCATCCCGGTTATTGCCAGCGGCGGTGTTGGCACGCTCGATCATCTGGTGGACGGGGTCATCAAGGGTGGCGCATCCGCAGTGCTCGCCGCGTCGATCTTTCACTTTGGCGATTTCACTATTCCGCAGGCCAAGGCCCATATGGCCGCAGCCGGTATCCCGATGAGGCTGACATGACCGTTCTTGCCCGACTGGCAGCCACCATCGACGCCCGTCGGCGGGGCGATCCCGATACCAGCTGGACGGCTCGGCTTTTGGCCTCCGGTCCCGAAAAATGCGCCCGAAAGTTCGGCGAGGAAGCGATTGAGGCCATTGTTGAGGCCGTCAAAGGGGATCGGGCCAGCCTGACCGCCGAGGCGGCAGATGTCATCTACCACCTACTGGTGATGCTGGCCGCTCGCGATGTCACCTTGGCCGACGTGCTGGCCGAACTGGAACGGCGCGAAGGTACATCCGGGATCGCGGAGAAAGCTGCGCGCTGATGCCGGTTGGAGGGGCCTTTGCCAGACCTTGGGCAATGACCACTCCGGCTGACGCCGTGCAACGACCAGCTAAAGTCCCAGCCGGGGGATTTCAATTGCAGGGCAGCGGTTCATTACCACAGCCACGCCAGCCTTGCGGGCCTTAGCCGCAGCCAACTCGTCTTCGACGCCCAATTGCATCCAGATTGTCGCTAACGCCGGCAACACGCGAAGCGCTTCATCCACAACCGATGCGACGGCGTCAGAGCGACGGAAGATATCCACCATGTCAACGGGTTCATCGACATCCGAAAGGCTGGCGCGCACAACTTCGCCCAAAGCCGCGACCCCGGCATGCCCCGGGTTGACTGGAATAACCCGGTACCCCCGTGCCGCGAGATAGGCCGCCACTCGGTGGCTGGGCCGGTCGGGGTTGGGTGACCAGCCGACAAGAGCGATTACTTTGGTGCTCGTCAGAACGCGGCGCAGATCGTCATCGGTGTCTTGCATGATCCGCCACTTCCAAAAAAGCGCCCGAGCCAGAGGCCGGGCGCAAGTCGTGGAACGAGGGACAGTGAATAAGGTGCAGGAGTTCCAGCCCCGCATCTATAATAAGTGACATAGTTACGTCAGGTGGCAAAAAAAGGCCTGATCGCAGAAATGTGATCAACGGTGCGCCGCCGCATAAAGCGCCACCGCCGCCGCGTTCGACACGTTCAACGATCCGAACAACCCCGCAGCGGGGATGCGGACCAGATGATCGCAGGTGTCGCGGGTCTTGTCGCGCAGGCCGGGCCCTTCGGCCCCCAGCACAAGCCCGATCGCTCGCTGCCCGGTGCCAGCCAGAACCTCGTCCAGTGTCAGCTGGCTGTCACCGTCAAGGCCGATCAGCAGATAGCCCATCGCCTTCAGGGCTTCCATCGCATCGGAAAGATTGGTGACCCGCAGATAGGGCTGGCGTTCCAGAGCGCCACTTGCGGTTTTTGCCAGCGCCCCGGTTTCTGGCGCCGAATGACGCTGCGGGGCGATCACCGCGCGGGCACCGAACACCTCCGCCGACCGCAGCACGGCTCCGACATTGTGCGGGTCCGTCACCCGGTCCAACAAGACGACAAGCGGCGATCCGGTGCCTTCAATGCAGACATCCTCAAGGCTGCCCCATTGCAGGGGCTTGACCTCTAATGCCGCGCCCTGATGCACCGATCCCTCATCGATGGGCACATCAAATTGCCGGGGCTCGACAATTTCGGGCTCGATGCCGCCCGCCGCCAATGCATCGTTCAACTTGTCAGCCGCGTTCTTGGTCAGCACGAGCCGCAGTTTCTGCCGCGCCGGGTTCAACAGTGCATCGCGCACCGCATGCAGGCCAAACAGCCACACGGTTTCACTGGCTGCCTGCCGCTTGGCACGTTCCTTGTCGATCACCCAAGTTGGTTTCAGAACACCCGCGCGCATAGAACCCCACGTCCGTCATTGGCCTTCGACAATGCGGCGTCGGCGACCGCGCTGCAAGGGCAAAGCGCCGGGCGACTCCATGGATAATTCCCCCATCCGGGTTTTCAACTTGACGCCCCATAGGGGCTCCGCTAATCAGCCCTTCAGTGGGCGACGCGCTGCAAGGTGCGGCAGCGGACTGTAACTCCGCCGGGGCGACCCGCGCCTGGTTCGATTCCAGGGTCGCCCACCA
>JANOGW010000069.1:0-32403 GCA_031406155.1 Pseudorhodobacter sp. | reverse complement strand
TGGCATGTACGGCCCGCGCGGCGGCGGTGTGTCCGAACGCGAAGGCCTTGCCGATCAGATCGACCTGATCGAAGGCACGCTTGGCAAGGCTTTCGGCGTGGTCGGTGGCTACATCACCGGATCGGCGCCGCTGTGCGATTTCATCCGGTCATTTGCGTCGGGTTTCATTTTCACCACGGCGCTGCCGCCTGCGGTTGCTGCGGCGGCAACCGCGTCGATCCAGCACCTGAAACGGTCGAACGTGGAACGTCTGCGCCAGCGCGAACAGGTGGCCAAGTTGCGCGCCCGTCTTGACCGGCTTGGCATCCCGCATATGGCAAACGAAAGCCATATCATCCCGGTGATGATCGGCGATCCGGTGAAATGCCGCCAGATCAGCGATATCCTGATGAATGACTGGGGTATCTATGTGCAGCCGATCAACTACCCCACTGTCGCCAAGGGCACCGAGCGTTTGCGCATCACCCCCGGCCCCTTACACAGTGACGCCGATATCGAGGCACTGGTCATGGCCTTGGGCTCGATGTGGCAACGCTGCGCTTTGGCGCGGAATATAGCGGTTGCGTGATACGCCCTACCGCGGGGTGTTCAAGACCAGACCGCCCTCACGCACCAGAAACGCAACGATCTGATCCACCCCTTCGCCCTGCCGCAGCCGCGCCATTACATAGGGCCGCGTGCCGCGGGCCACTTTTGTATCTGCCTCATGCTGCACCAGATCTACCCCCACGTAGGGCGCAAGATCGGTTTTGTTGACCACCAGCAGATCGGACCGCGCAACCCCCGGCCCGCGTTTGCGCGGAATGTCCTGCCCCGCCGCCGTGTCGATCAGATAAATCGTCAGATCGGCCAGTTCCGGGCTGAAGGTCGCCGCAAGATTGTCGCCGCCGCTTTCGATCAGGATCAGGTCAAGATCGGGAAACGCGGCTCGCAGATCGGCCACCGCCGCCAGATTGATCGACGCATCCTCGCGAATGGCGGTATGCGGGCAACCGCCGGTTTCCACGCCCCGGATCCGGTCGCCGGGCAACACCTGCGCCCGCATCAGATAGTCGGCATCCTCGCGCGTGTAGATGTCATTGGTGATCACCGCCATGGAACAGCGGCTGGCCAGAGCCGCGCACAGCTTTTCCGTCAGGGTGGTCTTGCCGGCCCCAACCGGGCCGCCGATCCCCACGCGCAACGGGCCCGATGATTGGCTCATGTTCGAAATATCCTTACCGGCAGGGTTTCGTGGCGCATCGCGGCAAGATCGGCCCACAATGCCGAACTGGCAAGATCGTCCAGCGTCGAGGCCGCCGCCCGATCCGCCAGCAACAGGATCAGCGGATGCAGACCCGCCAGCACGCCCTGCCCTTCGGTCTGACCTAACGGCACGAAGCGTACCGCCGCCGACACCAGATTTGCCGCAAATCCATGCAGATAAAGCGCGATCACCTGTGCCTTCGGCAAAGTCAGCGTCCGCGCCGCCTGCCCGACCGCCACAGGCAATGCGCAGGCTGGCAGATCAAGCCCGGTCACTGCCGATGTCGTACGCGCGAACGCAGCGCCCTGTTCCATCGTCTCAATCAGCCGCTCCGCCGATGGCGCAAGAGCGCGGGCCAGACCGGCGAGGGCCGGCAAATCGGCATCCCGCTCCAACGCCTGCGCCAGCAGAACCGCATCCTGCCAGCCTGCGCCAAAGCCCAGCACATCCTGCAGCCATTCACCGAGATCAGCCGCCGAAGTTACCCGGCCTGCGGAAACTTCAGACTCCAACCCATGCGAATAGGCAAACGCCCCTGTCGGAAAAGCAGGCGACAGCCATTGCACCAGCTGCAACAACCCCAACTGGCCCGCGGTATCAGCGCTTTGCGGCATGGTTCAGAAAAGGAAAGGCCGCGTGATCGTAATCGCCATGGCTGTGCCCCATCGTGCGCCCATGGCCGTAAGCCCCACCTTCGGGCGTGAAGGCCGCCATCCGGTGGCTGACATTGGCCCCCATCTGTCGCAGCATCGCCTCAAGCACATGATCCTGCCGGATCGCCAGCCACCCCGCCTCGATCTGGCAAGGGGTGTGGCGATTGCCGATATGCCAGGCCAGACGCGGCAGATCGCCAGTGATAACCAGCACCGGTTCTTCGGCTGCGATCACCTTGATCAGGCGGCCATCGTCCAGTTCGAACGCGTCGCCATGTGCCACGCTGACCGTTTCTTCCAGGCTGACCAGAAACCCCGCGCCGCCGGACGTCACCAACCGCTTGCGACGCAAAAACCGTTCGTCATAGCTTAGCACCACTTGGTCAAACGCATCGGCCCAAGTACCAGCACGACGCAACTTGTGGGCACCGGGAAGATCAGCCATCATATCCCTCAATACAAGAAATACCGCTGCGCAAGTGGCAGTTCGTTTGCCGGCGCGCAGGTGATCAATTCGCCGTTCGCCCGCACTTCATAAGTTTCAGGGTCCACCTCAATCGTCGGCATCGCATCGTTCATCCGCATGTCGGCCTTGCCGATATCGCGCGTGCCCTGCACCGCTGCCGTCGCCTTGGCCAGCCGCAGGGTGTCCGGCACGCCGTCCTCGATCGCGGCCCGGCTGAGGAAGGTCACCGCACTCGCCGCCAGTGCCCCGCCATACCCACCAAACATCAGCCGTGTATAAACCGGCTGCGGCGTCGGGATCGAGGCGTTCGGATCGCCCATCTGTGCGACCACGATCATGCCACCCAGCAGAACCATTTCCGGCTTGGCACCAAAGAACGCCGGGCTCCACAACACCAGATCGGCGCGTTTGCCCACTTCGATACTGCCAATATGCGCCGATAACCCATGCGCAATGGCCGGGTTGATGGTGTATTTGGCGATATAGCGTTTGACGCGGGCATTTGTCGTTATCGCCCACTTCTTCTGCCAGCCGCCCGCGCTGCTGACGCATCTTGCGCGCAGTCTGCCAAGTGCGGGTGATCACCTCGTCGACGCGGCCCATCGCCTGACTGTCCGATGAAATAACCGAAAACGCGCCCATGTCGTGCAGCACATCTTCGGCGGCAATGGTTTCGCGCCGGATGCGGCTTTCGGCAAAGGCCACGTCTTCGGCCACCCGCCGGTCAAGGTGATGACACACCATCAGCATATCGAGGTGCTCTTCGATGGTATTGACGGTGTAGGGCATCGTCGGGTTGGTCGAACTGGGGATCACGTTTGGGCTACCGACGATCTTGATGATATCCGGCGCATGCCCGCCGCCCGCCCCTTCAGTGTGAAATGCGTGGACCGTGCGGCCCTTGATGGCGGCAAGGGTGTTCTCGACAAAGCCGCTTTCGTTCAGCGTATCGGTATGGATTATCACCTGGACATCCATCGCGTCCGCCACGCCAAGGCAGCAGTCAATCGCCGCCGGCGTCGTGCCCCAATCTTCATGCAGCTTCAGCGCACAAGCCCCCGCCCGCACCTGTTCCTCCAATGCGGCCGGCAAAGACGCATTGCCCTTGCCCGCGAAGCCGATGTTCATCGGAAACGCATCCGCCGCCATCAGCATCCGCCCGATATGCCACGGGCCGGGCGTGCAGGTCGTGGCAAGCGTGCCATGTGCGGGGCCGGTGCCGCCGCCCAGCATGGTGGTGATGCCCGAATGCAGCGCGTCATCGATCTGCTGCGGGCAGATGAAATGGATATGCGCGTCCATCCCGCCTGCCGTCAGAATGCGGCCTTCACCGGCAATGATCTCGGTCCCCGGCCCGATGATCACGTCGACCCCGCCCTGAGTATCCGGGTTGCCCGCCTTGCCGATCTTGGCAATGCGGCCGTCGCGCAGGCCCACATCAGCCTTGTAGATGCCGGTGTAATCCACGATCAGCGCGTTGGTGATCACCGTATCCATCGCGCCTTGGGCCCGGGTGATCTGGCTTTGCCCCATACCATCGCGGATCACCTTGCCGCCGCCAAATTTCACCTCGTCGCCGTAGGTGGTGAAGTCGCGCTCCACCCTAATGATCAGGTCGGTATCGCCAAGGCGCACCCGGTCACCAGTGGTGGGGCCGAACATGGCGGCATAGGTCGCGCGGGAGATTGGTGTCGGCACGCTCAGTCCTTTTCTATCAAATCAGGAAAACCGCGTCCGTCTCTACCTGCAGTGCTGTCGCCAACGCATTGGTCTGACTGGCCATCGCGATCACGGCCAAGACCTCGCCGTGTTGTGCGTCCGTCATCCCCTTGGCGCGGGCAGCGGCGGTGTGGGAATGGGTGCAATAGCCGCAGCCATTGGTCACCGACACCGCGATATAGATCAGTTCCTTGGTCAGCGGGTCCAGTGCGCCGGGGGCCATCACCGCCTGCAACCTGTCCCATGTCGCCGCAAGAAGCACCGGATCAGCGGCCAAAGCCCGCCAGAAATTGTTGACATACTCCGTCCCCCGCATGGCCCGGATATCGTTGAAGACGGCAAGAGCCTCCGCCCCTGCCGCCTCATCGCTTGTTATCGGCACAACCGCCATCAGACCACGGCCATCACGCGGGCCGGGCCGCCGGTGCCGCCCTTGTGCTTGGGGGCGCCCACGAAAATCGTCGCCCCGGCGGCGGGCAGATCGTCCAGATTGGCCAGATTTTCGATGCCGTAACGGCCCCCCGGCAGCCAGGAATAATGCACCGCGAAATCCGCCGAATTGCCCGGATCAAGCGACAGCGTATCGACCCCGATGCCCGCAACGCCGCGTTCGGCCAAAATATCGCAGGCCGCCTTGGAAAACCCCGGGAACGCCAGCGTGCCATCAGGCGTGTTGCGGAACGACGCATCGCCCACTTTCGGTGACCACCCCGAATTCATCGCCACCAGCGCGCCTTCAGGGATTTCACCATTTGCCGTGACCCAAGCCTCGATATCCTCGGGCATCACCATCGCGTTAGCATCATCGGCAGCTTTTGCCTTGATATCTATCACGCAAAGCGGGCAGATCAGGTTTTCTACCGGCAAGGCATCCACCGAAGTGCCGCTTTCGGTGAAGTGCAGCGGCGCGTCGATATGGGTGCCGGTATGTTCAAAGATTGTCAGCTTCCAAAGCTGGTAGCCGCCCGGCGTATAGGCCACTGCGGGCTCATAAATGATGCCCGGATTGCCATCATAGGTGGGAAAGCTGCCATCATAGGCATGGGTCAGGTCCACCACCCGCCCCGAGGATTGCGCCAGCGCCGGGCGCGCCGTGATCAGTCCGGCAGCAACTGACGCCACCCCGGCAATCGCCGCCCCGCGAAACAGCGACCGGCGCGAAACCATATCGGCCTTGATATCTTCGATCAGACACGCGTTGCACATCTTGAACTCTCCGTTGATGTCTTGATTACCGCCGTTTCAGCTTGGCATGGTTGGCCCACGTTTGCCAAGCCGCGCCGCGTTGGCACGGGTTTTCGCGCGGACGGGTTTCAACCCGGCCAGCGCCACTTTCGCAGGGTTTTGCCCGGCAAGAATGGCCCGTCCCATGTCATTGCCCGCAGCCACTGCCGCATCGGTCTTTTCCTGCACCATCCGGTCATTTTCGGCGGGCGTCACACGCCACAGCCCGCTCATACCCATCAGCCGCATGGCGATCACCATATTTGCCTCGGCCAGCATCATTCCGGTCTGCATGGTCAGTCGCACGGCGTCAGTCTGGGAAGGAAATTGTTTCATGATCGTCTCCTGCGGGCGACAGCGCGCCCATCACTTGTGAATTGAACCCATAGACGTGCCGCCTGCCCCCATAAGGCACCAGCCGCACCTCACGGGTCTGGCCGGGCTCAAACCGCATGGCTGTGCCCGCCGCGATATCAAGACGCATCCCGCGCGCCAGTTCCCTGTCAAAGCGCAATCCGGCATTTGTCTCGGCAAAGTGATAGTGGCTGCCCACCTGCACCGGCCGGTCGCCGCTGTTGGCCACCAACAGCGTAATCGCCGCAAGTCCGGCATTCAGAACGATATCGCCATCGGCACAAAGGATTTCACCGGGTATCATGCGTTTTGTTACCTTATGGGGTGATGAACGGTGACCAGTTTGGTGCCATCGGGAAACGTGGCCTCGACCTGGATCGAAGGGATCATTTCGGGAATGCCAGTCATGCATTGATCGGCGGAGATGACATGCCCCCCCGCCTCCATCAGATCGGCGACCGACCGGCCGTCGCGCGCACCCTCCACCACGAAATCGGTGATCAGGGCAACCGCTTCGGGGTGGTTCAACTTGATGCCTCGTGCCAGCCGGCCACGCGCAACCATGGCGGCCAGACTGATCAGCAGCTTGTCTTTTTCGCGCGGGGTCAGGTTCATGGCCGCAAGTCCATCGGTTTGCTCATCCTACATTTGCCAGACACGCGGCAGCGGCCCGCGCCGGATTGCGTCCAGCGCGCGTCTGATCTGCCGGCGCAGCGGCCAGCCATCGCGCGCCAACATTCGCACCGACATCTTGCCATCCCAAGTCGACGCCGCCGCAGCGACGCCCGGTTCATCCAACACATGGCGCACGGCAGTCAGGGCGGTATCGCAGCCATCCCCCACCATAATCAGGCTCGCAAAGGCGCGGGCATCGCCGAGGACCGCAAGCCCCGCCTGCAAGGATGCGTCGGCCAGAACCAGCGGCTCCAGCATCACCGGCACGCCGTCGCGGCGGATCAGCCGCGTATCGCGCAAGACCACCTGCCGCACCACCTCGGCCATCGCCGGCCGGCCCAGTACGACTGCCTCAAGCGCCAGACAGCCCGCCGTGCCCGCCAGTTCAATGGTGGTGCGCCGCACCAGCGCACTGGCATCAAACAAAATGGTCTCTTGCGGCAACCAGTCGAGCCAGCCGCCGGTACCGACCGCCAGATCGACCGAAACGGTTCCCACACCCGCCCCGGCACGGTACGCGCGCTCAGCGGTCTGCGTGGTTGCCACGGCGCGCGTGCCCGCCCCAAGGGTCAATCGGTACGACAACGTATCGCCGCCCGTCAGCCCGCCCGAGGTGTTCAGAAACACCACCTCCGGCACGTCACCCACCTGCGGCAAAATCGCCTTGGCCGAGCCGCGCTGGCCGAGCCGCGTCAACCGCGCATTGTCCGCCGCCATGTCAAGCGCGACCACTGCCTCACCATGACTGCGCTGCATGACCGGTTCAATGCGTGCCTGTTCAATACGCGTCTGTTCAATGCGGGCCTGGGCGTTCATCGGTCTTCTGCCTTGGGTTCAACATCCTGTGCGCCAAATCTGCACATCGCGTTGATCGTTCCACAAGGCACATCCAGCCGACCGGGCTGGTTTTTGGCTGCCTGCCGTGCCCTTCGCCCACTTTTTAGGCGGTTCAATGCGACGTCAGACCGATCTGATAAAACCCTGCTCCGGATCACAGGCAAGGTGCCTGCCGGAACCGCGCCCGCACCGCCCGGTTAGTGCCACCAAGATTGGCGTTGACATTGATTTTGGGTCTATCCACTACTTTTCCAAACCGCCGCAGAGCGTGCCCCTTTTCCAACAGGAGAGACTGATGCCAAAGATGTTCCCGCGCCGTCTGGCGTGTTCCGTGGTTGCCCTGATGTCGGCCACCCCGACCCTCGCGGAAGAGATCAACGCTTTGGTGTGGTGCGATCACACCGACCCCGCCCTGATCGAGCCGTTCGAGGCAGCGACCGGCCACAAGGTCAACCTCAAGGAATACGAAGGCACCGCCGCGGGTCTTGCCATCCTTGATCAATCGCAACCCGGTGATTGGGATGTGCTGGTGATCGACGCTGTAGACGTTGGCCGTGCCGTCGATCTGGGCCTGATGGCCGAACTGCCCGCCGATCAGTTGCCGAATGGGGATTTCTTTCCCGAACTGGTGATGGCCGAAAACAACGCCCGCGACGGCAAGATCTATGCGGTGACCGAAAAGTTCGGCTACAACACGGTGGCCTATGACAAGACAAAGGTCGATCCCGCCGATATGGAGGATATGGCGACCCTTGGTACGGACAAATACGCGGGCCGCATTGCGATTTACGATTACTACTTGCCAGTCCTCGGCCTTCTCGCCGTCGGCAACGGCATTGCGACGGCGGAGATGACCGCCGACAGCCTAGCGGCGCTGAAAGACCCGCTGTTCGCGCTGAAAGCCGCCTCAAAGCAAGTCAGCGACGTTGTATCGGCGCAAACTGCCCTGGCAACAGGTGAAGTTGATATCGTCGTCGGTGGCGGCGAATGGCTGACGGCCGTCCTGGCCGCCGATAACCCCAATCTCGATTGGACCATCCCCAAACAAGGCGCCCTTAGATGGGCGCAGTCCATCGGCGTGCTGGAGGCCAGCACCCGCAAGGAGGCCGCCTTGGAGTTTATCAAATACATCACCAGCCCCGAAGGTCAGGCCCGCCTTGCGACATCCGCCTGCTATTGGGGGATGCCCGCCAATACCAAAGCCGGTGACGTGCTGACGCCCGACCAAAAAGCCGTGCTGCGCTGGAACCAGCAGCCCGAATACCTTGCACGCGCGCAGTTGTACCCCGTGCCCAGCGCAGAACTGGACACCCAGATGCAGGATCTGTGGACGGAAATGTTGCAGCAGTAACCCGGGCCCGGGCATGCGCCGAACTCTTGAACACTCAGATCAACGCCGGGCGCTTGCTTGCATAGCCCCGGCGCTGATCTGGACGGCGGTGTTTTTCGTGCTGCCCTTTGCCGTGATGGTCGCGCTCAGCTTTGCGCGCATGGATGGCCGGGTCATCCAACACGGGCTTTACCTTGACAACTATGTGAAATTCTTCGCCGATCCATCGCTGTTCAAGGGCCTTGTGGTGTCTTTGGAGATCACCGCCATCGTCACCGTCCTTTCGGTGCTGCTGGCCTACCCGCTCGCATGGATCATCGCGATGCGCATACCAAACCGATATCAACGCCTCGCCCTGATGCTGGCCGTGCTGCCGTTCTGGACGTCTTACGTGGTGCGATCCTATTCGTGGCTGCTGGTCCTTGGCCAAAACGGCGTCTTGAACAAGGCCCTGCTTGGCCTTGGAGTTATCACCGAGCCGCTGGAAATCGCCGCCACCCGCACCGCCACCGTCATCGGCTTCGTGCATTTCTTCGTCATGCTGCTGACCCTGACCATCTATTCCAACCTGCGCCAGTTATCCCCGAATTACGCCCGCGCGGCGCAAGATCTGGGTGCCGGCGCGTTCCAGACCTTTCGACACGTCATCTTGCCACTGACCTTGCCCGGTATCGTCACCGGCGCGTTCCTCACCTTCGTTCTGTGCATCGGCGACTACATCACGCCGCAAATACTTGGCGGCAACAACGAGCTGACCCTGCCGCAACTGATCATGCTGCAAATGGGCAGGCGAGGCGATTTTCCGATGGCCTCGGCGCTGTCGATCATCCTGATGCTTGTCGTCACGCTCGCCTATCTCGGCTCTGCGCGCTGGCTGCGACTGGACCGCGTATGAAAACCCGCATCCTGTCGGGCCTGTATCTGGCGCTGATCTATGGCTTCATCTTCCTGCCGGTCGCGGTTCTTGTACTGTTTTCGTTTCAGGACGGTCGCCTGCCCGTACCACCGCTGAAGGGGGTGACCTTGAAATGGTACGCCCAGATCCTCAACGACAACGCTCTGATGGCCGCCCTCGGCAACTCGCTGCTGGTCGCCATCGTATCCTCGGCCGTCGCAGTCACACTGGGTTTTCTCGCTGCCTATGGCCTTGCCCGCCACCGCCTGCCGGGATCGGCCATGATGCGCGGGCTGCTGATCGCTCCAATGACGGTCAGCTATCTGATCATCGCCCTGGGCTTGTTATCCGTCATCAACCAAGCCGGGCTTTCCCCCTCGCTATGGATCACCGGCATCGGCCATGCCGTCATCAATCTGCCGCTGTGCTTTGCCATCCTTTATGCCTCGATGGGCGATCACCAGAAAAACACCGAACGCGCCGCCCGCGACCTTGGCGCATCCGAGGTGCAGGTGATCTGGCTGATTTCCGCCCCCTTGCTGCTACCATCAATCCTCGCCGCGTTCTTCCTGTCGGTCACCTTCAGCTGGGATGAGTTCATCATCGCCTTCCTGCTGACCCGTTTCGAGGTCACTCTGCCGGTTGAGATCTGGTCGATGCTGCGCTCCGGCCTCAGCCCCGCCACCAACGCGGTCGGCAGCCTCGTCTTCCTGATCTCGGTCACCGTCCTGCTGGCGCTGGAACTGCTGGTATTCCGAAAGGCCAAACCATGACCGCCCCCCTGACGGTTCACGGGCTTAGCCACAGCTTCGGCAACCACGCTGCACTGACGGACGTCAACCTGACCATCACCCCCGGCGAATTTATCGTGCTGCTCGGCCCTTCGGGCTGCGGCAAGACCACGCTGCTGTCGATCCTCGGCGGCTTTATCACACCAACCAGCGGCACTGTCGAAATCGGCGGCCGCGACATGACGCTGGTTGCCCCAAAAGATCGCCCCACCACCACCATGTTCCAAGACTATGCCCTGTTCCCGCACATGACCCTGCGCGACAACGTCGCCTTCGGCTTGCGAATGCGCGGCATGGCCTCAACCGCACGCGCTGCCAAAGCCATGGCAATGCTGGCCATGGTCGGGTTGGAAGATCGCGCCAGCCATCGCCCGCATCAACTGTCGGGTGGCCAGCGTCAGCGCGTGGCCCTCGCCCGCGCCTTGGCCGTCGACCCGGAAGTGCTGCTGCTGGACGAACCACTTGGTGCGCTTGATCTGAAGCTGCGCCGCCAGATGCAGGACGAATTGAAATCAATCCAGCGGCGCGTCGGCACCACCTTCATCCATGTCACACATGATCAGGAAGAGGCGATGGCTATTGCCGACCGCATCGTCGTGATGAACCAGGGCCGCATCGAAGACGTCGGCCCGCCGCAACAGATCTACTTGTCGCCCAAGTCGCTGTTCTCGGCGGCGTTCATGGGCGAGATCAATCTGATCCCCGCCAACCCAAGCGGCACCGGCATCACCACCCCCCTCGGCCCCCTGCCTGTCACCCCGATCAGCACCAAGCCACAAACCCTGTGCCTGCGCCCCCAAAGCATCGGCCTTGCTGGCGACCTGCCGCTTGGCCCCGCGACGCTGATCGATGCCGCGTTCTTCGGCACCCATTACCGCTGCCACTTCACCCCCCTCGCCGCGCCGAACCTGTTGCTGATTGCGCATCTGCCACAGTCAGCGCACCCTGTCCTTGGATCAACCATGACCCTCTACGCCACCGCCCCCGTCCTGTTGGAAGCCCAATGATCCGCACCCATCCAAAAGACTGGTATCGCATCCGCCCGCAATCCGACGGCATCACCTGGATAGACGAGCCGCATATCCTCGAATTTTACCGCTGCAACATCTGGCACATCCGTGGCCGCGACCGTGACATGCTGGTCGACAGCGGCATGGGGGTGGTCTCCCTGCGGCAATGGGTGCCGCTTGTCACCGAACGCCCGCTCGACGCCGTCGCCAGCCACACGCACTTTGACCACATCGGTTGCCACCACGAGTTTGACTGCCGCCTGTGCCACGAAGCCGAAGCGCATCTGCTCGCCGCGCCAACGCGCGCGAATACCTTCGCTGACAAATACGTCACCGACGAAATTTTCACCACGCTGCCGCCCAAGCCGTACCTGTCAACCTCCTATGCCGTGAAAGCCGCCCCCGCGACCCGCATCCTGCACGACCATGATGTGGTCGACCTTGGCAATCGCTATTTCGAGGTTATCCACACGCCCGGCCATTCACCCGGGGGCATTGCCCTGTGGGAAGCCGCGACCGGAACGCTGATTTCCGGCGATATCGTCTATGACGGCCCGCTGATCGAAGGCACCACGCAGCAAGAAGCCGCCGAATATCTCGCCTCCATGAAACGGCTGCTCGATCTGCCCGTCAGGGTGGTGCACGGCGGCCATTTTCCCAGCTACGATGGCGCAAGACACCGGCAGATCATCACAGACTGGCTGGCCACGAAGGAGCACGCATGACAAAGTTCAACCAACCTCTTGGCGGCAATGACATGCCCCGCTTTGGTGGCCCCGCCACGATGATGCGGCTGCCAACGCAGGAAACTGCCAAGGGTCTTGATGCCTGTTTCGTCGGCATTCCGATGGATCACGGCACTTCGAACCGCTCCGGCACCCGCCACGGGCCGCGCCAGATACGGGCAGAAAGCTGCATGTTGCGCCCCTACAACATGGCCACCGGGGCCGCCCCCTTCGAGCACCTGCAAGTGGCCGACATCGGTGATGTACCGATCAACACCTTCGATCTGAAAAAGACCATCGACATCATCACCGGCCATTACGACGCCATCCTTGATCACGGTGCCATCCCGCTGACCCTTGGCGGCGACCACACGCTGACTTGGCCCATCCTGCGCGCGATGGCCAAGGAACACGGGCCTGTCGCCTTGATCCATGTCGATGCTCATGCCGACATCAACGACACCATGTTTGGCGAAAAAGTCGCCCACGGCTGCCCGTTCCGCCGCGCTTGGGAAGAAGGCTGTCTGCAAAACGACAAGGTGTTCCAGATCGGCCTGCGCGGCACGGGCTACAGCCCCGACGATTTCAACTGGGGCCGCGTGCAGGGCTGGACCGTGATCCAGGCCGAAGACCTGTGGTACAAATCCCTTGCCCCCCTGATGGCCGACATCCGTGCCAAAGTCGGCGACGCGCCCACCTACCTGACTTATGATATCGATAGCCTCGATCCCGCCTTTGCCCCCGGCACCGGCACGGTCGAGGTGGGTGGCCTGTCCATCTGGCAGGCGCTTGAGATTGTACGCGGATGCGCGGGCCTCAACCTTGTGGGCTGCGATCTGGTCGAGGTATCGCCGCCCTATGACACCACCGGCAACACCGCCCTGATCGGCGCGAACCTGCTTTATGAAATGCTCTGCGTGCTTCCCGGCGTGCCGCAAAGAGGCCGCTGATGTCGATGATCCTGTACGTCACACTTGGAACGCAAGACATTGAGCGCGCGGCAACGTTCTACGACGCGGCCTTGGCCCCCCTTGGCTACAGCCGCACGCCTGACCCTGATGTTGGCTGGGTCGGTTGGGGCCCTGACTATGACGATGGTGTCAGCCTTTGGCTGTGTCCGCCGTTTGATGGCAAAGCCGCGAAACCCGGCAACGGCACAATGGTCGCGTTCCGCGCCAGTTCCGCCGCCGAAGTGCGCGCATTCCACGCCGCAGCAATAGCCCACGGCGGCACCGATGATGGCCCGCCCGGGGTCAGGCTACACTACGAGCCCGGCTTTTTCGCAGCCTACGTCCGCGACCCTGACGGTAACAAACTGGCCTGCGTCTACCACCGCTATGATCCCGCCAAAGATCATCTGGCGCCGTAATACAAACCCACCACATGCTCGGCTTGCGCAAAGAACAACCACCGCGCGGCGAAAGCCCCGATCAAGTGAAACAAGGCCGCCAGTCCGAATACCCAAACTGCCGGCGGCAACACCGCCAGCATCAGCGCCGGCACCACACCCGTCAGAACCACCGCAATAATCCGCAACTTCCGCACATGCTTGCGCGCCACCACAAAGATCATCTCGCGCATCAGATAATTCCCGCCGGTATGCGGTTGCTCGAACACCGTCACCTCGCCGATCCGGTCCAGCCCGGTCGCCGTGCCCAAGGTCTGTGCCGCACGGGCAAACTGCCCGTCTCCCACGCGCCAGACCCAAAGCAGCACACCGATCAAGGCCAGCAGCAGCAGCACTGCCCATGGCTGCCCCGCCAGAACGGCCCCGCCTGTCATTGCAAAAGCCAGAAACATCACGGGACTAAGCCAATGGTTCCAACGCGGAACAGCCTTGATTTGGGTGTAGATCATCGAGGTGGTGAACACCGTAAACAACGCCGCTGCAGCCCCGAGATAACCTACAAAACGTGGCCACCCCAACCCCAACCAATCCGACAGGGCCACCGGTGCCAGCACCACCAGCGTCGCGACCGCCGCCCAAGCCTCACGGCTGAGCCAACTGGTGCGCCATTGACTGAACGATTTCAGCGCGTTCCTCGGGTTGCCAAGGTGAAACGTCGCCGCCATCAAGCCTGCAATGGCCAGCCCATAGCCAAGCCCCCACCAAAAGAACGCGGTCCAACCAACCGGCACGACCATCCCCGCCCCCAGATAGGCCAGCAACCCAAACCCAAGCCCGGACAACACCGAGAACACAATAACCGACGGCGCCGGATGCATCAGACTTTCCCCAACACGCGGTCAAGCCAGCCAGCGAAACCCGTGGCCGGAATATCCAGCAATGGCGCCAGCAAACTCGCCTCTTGGCGCAGGTCTTTCTTGCGCGGCGGCAGGTAACGGTTCACGGGCTTGGTGCCCAGATCCGGCATCAGGGCATAGCCGCCACGTTCCGCCGACAACCGGCTGACCTTGCTGTTCGGATCAGCAAAATCGCCAAAATGCCGCGCCCCCGTCGGGCAAGTGCGCACGCAGGCAGGCTCGCGGTCTTCCTCGGCCAAGTTTTCATTGTAAATCCTGTCCACGCACAGCGTGCATTTCTTCATTACCCCGGCGTCGCCGTCCATCTCGCGTGCGCCGTAAGGGCAGGCCCAGGCACATAATCCGCAGCCCATACAGGCATCCTCGTTGACCAGCACGATGCCGTCTTCCACCCGCTTGTAACTGGCCCCGGTCGGGCACACCGTCACGCAAGGCGCATCTTCGCAGTGCAGGCAGGATCGCGGGAAGTTGATGATTTGTGCAGCACCGTCCGCAGGTTGCACCGAATAGCTGTGAACTCGGTTCAAGAACACCCCCGAAGGCTCTGCCCCATAAGGGTTTTGGTCCGAAAGCGGCATGCCGTAGCCCTGATCGTTCCACCCTTTGCAGGCGGTGACGCAAGCATGACATCCGACACAGGTATCAAGATCGACCACCAGCCCCAGTTTCTTTTCGGTCTGCGCGGGAAGCGCCGTCATGTCCTGCTCCCTTCACCGCGCCGGAATTCGCGCGAATTCCGATCAAATTTCTGCGTAGAAATTTGCACCTCATGCAGATGTAGCGCCCCGAAGGCTGGCGTCGCCTCTGCCTGTGCAACCATCCGCTCCACTTTCACGCGCAGATCGAACCAGGCCGCCTGCCCGGTTACCGGATCAGCATTTGCCCAGCGCTGCCCATCGACTTTTTGCGGCAGCAATTCCGATATCAGATGGTTCAACAAAAACCCTTTCGTAGCCTCCGGCGCATCCACATCCAACCCCCAGGCCCCTTTGCGTTTGCCGATCGCGTTCCACGTCCAGACCGTGTTTTCGTTCAGCGCCGCCATATGCGCCACCGGCACCTCGATCTGCCCGGAGGCGGAGGTGACCCGCGCGAAATCCCCCTCCTCAAAGCCCTGCTCCGCCCAGATCTTAGTCGGCAAATACAGGTGATTCCTGCCATGGATCTGGCGCAACCACGCATTCTGCGATCCCCAGGAATGATACATCGCCATCGGCCTTTGCGTCAGCGCATGCACAGGATAATCCGCCGCCGCCTCATTACCAAAGGGCGGATACCAGATCGGTAACGGGTCCATCGATTGCTTGATCCGCGCGCGTAGAGCATCGGGCGGCTGGGTAAAGCCGTGCCCCTCGGCGGCCAATTGAAACCGCCGCATCGGTTCCGACCAGATCGAAAACAGATACGGCTGAGGCGTCTCGTAAAACCCGGTTTCAACCGCCCAGTCCTGATAAGCTGCATTCCAAGGCTTGAAATACGCCGCCTCATCCGGCACATGCGCCTGAAAGAACCCACCGTTTTCGATATACCGCGCGATCTGATCGGGGTTCGGCACCCCCCGCCCGATCCCCGAGCCATCGCCGCGATAGCCCATCAATGGTCCGACACCCGGGCGGCGCTGGTGGTTGACGATGTAGTCGGCGTAATCCTTGAATTTGGGCGAGCCATCCTCGGCCACGAACCCCGGCAGCGCCAGCCGCGCACCCAGATCCAGCAGCACCGACTGAAACCCCCGAACATCCCTGTCCAGCTCCACCACCGGCCAGCGGATCGCATCCCCTGCTGCCCCCGGTTCACTGATGGGCCGATCCAGCATGGAGATGCAGTCATGCCGTTCCAGATAAGTGGTGTCGGGCAGGATCAGATCGGCATAGGCAACCATTTCTGACGCATAGGCATCCGAGTAGATGATGCGCGGGATGACATATTCACCGGTCTCGTCCTTGTCGGTCAGCATGTCCATCACGGCGGACGTGTTCATCGACGAATTCCAAGCCATATTCGCCATGTACAAGAACAGCGTGTCGATCTTGTACGGATCGCCCGCATGCGCGTTCGGGATCACCATCTGCATCAACCCGTGCGCCGAAAACGGGTTCTCCCACGAAAATGCCTTATCGATCCGCGCGGGGCTGCCATCGGTCCGCAGTGCCAGATTTTCCGGGCTGCGCACATAGCCCAAATGCGGTCCGGTCAGCGGCTGCCCCGGTTTTACCACGAAATGCGGCGTCGGATGTGCCTCCATCGGTTTCGGGTAGGGCGGCTTCAGCCTGTAGCCACCAGGCGTTTCCACCGCGCCAAGGATGATCTGCAACAGATGCAGCGCCCGCGCGGTCTGAAAGCCGTTCGAATGTGCCGAAATCCCCCGCATGGCATGAAAACTAACGGGACGCCCCGGCATGTGATCATGGGCATCGCCACGAAAATCCGTCCATGCCTGTTCCACCCGGATTGCCTGACCAAACGCCACATCGGCAATCTCGGCCGCCAGTGTCCGTATCCGATCTGCCGCAATGCCCGTGCGCAGCGCCACCGCCTCCGGCGCATAGTCCGGTGCCAGGTACCGCTCTGCCATATGCTGAAACACCGTCCGATGGCCTTGCCAGACCGCCCCCAGATCCGGCTGCACGCCTTTGCCATCCCAAGGTGCCGGTTGCCCGGTGCGCCGGTCAATCACAAACGGTTGGCTTTCGGCGTTCTTTACGAACAGCCCCTTTTCCGGCCCCTCCGTTTCGTTGACCAGCATCGGCGCGTTGGTCCAGCGCGCCAGATAATCCAGATCAATCTTGCCCGCCTCAAGCAGGCAATGCACCAGCGACAGGATCAGCAAGCCGTCCGTGCCCGGCGTGATACCGTACCAATCATCCGCGATCGCATTGTATCCGGTGCGGATGGGGTTGACCCCGATCACCCGCGCACCCCGCGCCTTCAGCTTGCCCAGCCCGATCTTGATCGGATTGCTGTCATGGTCTTCCGCCACGCCAAACATCACGAACAGCTTGGTCAGGTCCCAATCCGGCTGGCCAAATTCCCAAAACGCGCCGCCGATGGTGTAAATTCCCGCCGCCGCCATGTTGACCGAACAAAACCCGCCGTGGGCTGCATAATTCGGCGTGCCAAAGGCCTGCGCCCACCAGCCGGTGAAGCTTTGCGACTGGTCGCGGCCGGTGAAAAACGCAAGTTTTTCGGGGGCGGTTTCCCGCAAAGGCTTCATCCACGAAACGGCCAGCTGCAACGCCTCGTCCCAGGAAATCTCCTCAAACGCGCCAGACCCGCGTGGCCCCACCCGCCGCATCGGCGCACGCAGCCGGGAAGGTGCCGTGATCTGCTTGATCCCGGCCGCCCCCTTGGCGCAAAGCACGCCCTTGTTGATCGGGTGATCGCGGTTGCCTTCAATGTAGCTGACGTTGCCCGACTTAAGATGCACATTGATCCCGCATCGGCAGGCGCACATGTAGCACGTCGTGTGGCGAATTTCATCCGACACGGGTGGCGAGGTATCAAGCTTTGGCTGATGCAGCGTCATTCAGATGTCGTTTCCATAAGAGCGAAAGCCTCCACCGCAATCTGGCGTTCTTCTTGCGCGGGCACTGTCCAGATAGCGACACGGGAACCGCTTTCGTGCAAGCACGCCGCCCCATGTCGGTTCGCGGGCCCGTCATATTCAACCCCTGCCCATGCCAGGCCGTCCAGAATGCGGGCGCGAACGTGATGATCATTCTCTCCAATGCCGCCGGTAAAGGCGATCCCATCGAGCCCGCCCATCGCCGCAATCATGCTGCCCGCATGCCGCACCGCCCAATAACAGAAATGATCCACGGCAAACCGCGCCTCTGGCGTACCAGCGCGTGCCAGCGCCCGCATGTCCGACGTGCCGCCCAACGCCAGCAACCCCGCCTCACGGTTCAGGATGCGGGCGGCGCCGTCAATTCCATGCAGCTGCGCCAGCCGCAGCACCGCATTGCCATCAATCGCTCCGGCCCGCGTGCCCATCGTCAAGCCGTCCAGCGGCGAATAGCCCATGGTCGTGGCCACCGACCGCCCCTCCAGCACCGCACAAAGCGACGCGCCATTGCCCAGATGCAGCGCCAGCAACCGCTTCGGCAAAAGTGCGGCCGACACCAGCGGCAGACTTTGCACCAGCGCCGCATAGGACAGCCCATGAAACCCGTAGCGGCGAATGCCCCGTGCCGCATCCGCCGCCGGAATGGCATAGCGCGTTGCCACATCGGGGTTAGTCGCGTGAAATGCGGTATCGAAACTGGCGTATTGCGGCAAACCCGGTGCCACCTCTGCCACCGCCCGTATCGCCACCAGATTAGCCGGGTTGTGCAACGGCGCCAGCGGAACACAAGCCTCAATCGCCGCAATTGTCTTAGGCGTCACCTCGCACGTCGTGGTCAGGCCCGCCCCGCCATGCACCACCCTATGCGCTGCCGCGACGACGCTTTGCACCGGATGCCCGGCAACCGCAAACGCCTGCAAGATCGCGGCGAAGGCCGCGCGATGGTCTGCAGCAGGCGTGACAGCCACAACACCACCCACCTCAAGGCGCGATGCCCCGCCGATTTCCATCACCTGCCCGCGGATCAGCACCTGCATCCGGTCATCAAACACCGCAAGCTTGATGGATGAAGACCCCGCATTGACCACAAGCAGCATTCATATCACCGATTTCAACAGGCCCAGCGTTGCCAGAACCGCCAGCAAGCCAAGAGCAAACTTCCGAAAATCTTGCGGATCAGTGGTCAGGAAATGCCGCGATCCGGCCCAGTTGCCCACGAACACCATCGGCAACGCCATCAGACTGGCCCACAACGTATCCCAACTGACCATGCCATACCAAAAGTACAGCGGTGCCGCATAAAGATCTAACAGCGGAAAATAGGCGACCAGCGTCGCACGAAAAACGCTTGCCGCCATCGGCTGTGCCGCAAAAAACGCCGCCACCGGCAAGCCGCCCATTCCCGGCGCATTTGCCAGCCCCGACACCACCCCCGCCGCCAGATTGCCGGGGCCCCGCACCTCGCGCCCCAAGTGCCAGCCGGCAAACAGCACCAGACACATCACCAGTACATAGCCAGAAATCACCGCGCGCGCTGCATCCTCCGATATCGCCGTCAACGCCCACAGGCCCAGCGGCATGCCGACCGCAGCCCCTGCCAGCAACAGCCAGACGCGCCGCCAGTCCACATCCTTGCCCACCCCGCGCCATGCCTGCACCGACATCAGCGCCTCGCAGATCACCACCACGGTGACAAAATGCAGCGGATTGGTCACCAGCGCGGACGCGGCGATGACCATGGCCGAAAAGCCAAACCCCGAATATCCGCGCACGAAGGCCGCAATCACAATCGCCCCCGCCATGAAGGCGGCGGCACCGTAGCCCATCGCGAAGGGCAGGATCATACCTGCTGCGGGCGCATGTCGGCGGCAGAAATACCGGCGACCGCGACAGGTTTTTTCATCGCATCGCGGCGGAACGGCTCGCCCAGTTCCTGATTGATCATCGCCTCGATCAGCGTGGTCTTGCCATGCTGCATCTGATCGACCACGGCTTTTGCCAAGGCGTCGCGCAATTCATCCATGGTGCGGGCGACCACGCCTTGCAGCCCGCAGGCCTTCGCAATCCCGGCGTAGGACACGCCTTCATCAAGTTCCGTGCCGATGAAATTGTCTTCATACCACAGCGTCGAATTGCGCTTTTCGGCACCCCATTGGTAATTGCGGAACACAACCATCGTAACGGCAGGCCATTCAGGCCGCCCGATCGCCGTCAGTTCCGTGACGGCGATGCCGAACGCGCCGTCACCCGAAAACCCCACCACCGGCACATCGGGACAGCCGATCTTGGCCCCGACCACAACCGGCAGGCCATATCCGCAAGGCCCGAACAACCCCGGTGCCAGATATTTGCGGCCCGCCTCGAATGTCGGGTACGCGTTGCCAATGGCGCAGTTATTGCCGATGTCGGACGAAATAATGGCGTCCTTCGGCAGCGCCGCCTGTATCGCGCGCCACGCCATGCGCGGGCTCATCCAGTCGGGCTTTGCCGCGCGCGCGCGCTGGTTCCAGGTCGTGCCCGCGTCGTCATCCTCATGATCCATCGAGGATAATTGCTGCGCCCAAGCCGATTTGGTCTGCGCGATTTTTGCTTTGCGTTCGATGCGCCCATAGTCACCGGCGGTAAGGGCCAACCGCGCCAAAACCGCCTCGGCGACCTTTTTTGCGTCGCCGACAATGCCAACAGTCACCTTCTTGGTCAGCCCGATCCGGTCCGGGTTGATGTCAACTTGGATGATTTTGGCCATCGTGGGCCAATAGTCCAGCGCGTATCCGGGAAGCGTTGAAAACGGGTTCAGCCGGGTACCCAAGCACAGTACCACATCTGCCCCAGAAATCAACTCCATTGCGGCCTTCGATCCGTTGTAGCCCAAGGGCCCGGCAAACAGCTGGTGCGATCCGGGAAACGCATCATTGTGCTGGTAGCCCACACAAACCGGTGCATCCAGCCGTTCGGCCAGCGCCATTGACGCAGGGATCGCCCCGCCGATCACCACACCCGCCCCGTTGAGGATGACCGGAAACTTGGCCGATGACAACAAATCCGCCGCCGCCTGAATGGCCGCATCGCCACCCGAAGGCCGCTCAAATTCCACGATCGCCGGCAGGTCGATATCAATCACCTGCGTCCAGTAATCGCGCGGCATGTTGATCTGTGCGGGCGCGCTTGCCCGCTTGGCATTGATGATCACCCGGTTCAGCACTTCGGCCACCCGCGACGGATCGCGCACTTCTTCCTGATAGGCGACCATGTCCTTGAACAGCGCCATCTGTTCGACCTCTTGAAAGCCGCCCATGCCAATGGTCTTGTTCGCCGCCTGCGGTGTCACCAGCAGCAGCGGAGTATGGTTCCAGTACGCAGTTTTCACCGGCGTCACGAAGTTGGTGATCCCCGGCCCGTTCTGCGCGATCATCATGCTCATGCGGCCAGTGGCGCGGGTATAGCCATCCGCCATCATGCCGCCCGAGCCTTCATGCGCGCAGTCCCAGAAGTGAATCCCCGCCTTCGGAAACAGATCCGATATCGGCATGAACGCCGACCCGATGATGCCGAAAGCATGTTCGATGCCATGCATTTGCAGGACTTTGACGAAGGCCTCTTCGGTGGTCATCTTCATGGCGTTACACTCCCGGTTATGTCGTTTGTAGTGTTCTATGGGGGTGACCGGGCCGACGTTAGGGCCAGCCTGAACACCTAGTTAGGTCCAGTTTCCGAAATCTCGCGCGCGATCAGGCCGATGCCCTCAGCAATCCGCGGGGCCGCAATCGACGAATAGGCCAGCCGGTAGTAGTTTGCCGGTCCCTGAGCGGGGTCAAAGAACACCCGCCCCGGCTCTATCAGGACCCCTTTGGCCCGCAAATGCAGCGCCAGACGTTCGGTATCGACATGGTCCGGCGCGCGCATCCAGATGCTGGATCCGCCAAACCCCGCCTGCGGCGCCATTCGCAAGCCATGCGCGCGAACCGCGTCCTCCATGATCGTGCGGCGACGGCGAAAGGCCTGCCGCATCCGGTTGACCAGCACGTCATAATGACCCAGCGACAGGAAATAAGCGGCAGTGCGCTGGATATGCCCCGGCGGATGGCGCAGGACCGTCACCCGCAAGGCCCGCGCCTCGGCGATGAACGCTTGCGGTGCCACCAGATAACCCAACCGCAACCCCGGAAAGATAGATTTTGAAAACGACCCCGCGTAGATCACCCGCCCTTCACGATCCAGCGATTTAAGTGACGGCGAAACCGATTTCAGAAACGACATCTCGAATTCATAATCATCTTCGACAATCACGAAATCGCGACGCGACGCCGCGTCCAGCAACGCCACGCGACGGGCCAGCGGCATCGTCGCATTGGTCGGGCTGTGGTGGCTGGGGGCGGTAAAGACCACATCGACCCGGTCAGGCAAGTGATCCGGCGGCAGGCCGTCGTCATCGACATTTACACTTGCGACCGTGCACACCGTCTGTTCCAGAATCGCGCGCAGGCCCGGATAGCAGGGGTTTTCCACCACCGCGACGCGGCCCTTGCCCAGCAGAACCTGGGCAGCAAGCCAGAGCCCGTTCTGCGCGCCCATGGTGATCAGCACCTCGTCGGCCCGGGCATGAATGCCGCGCCGGGGCAGGATGTTGCGCAGGACGTATTCGATCAGCAGCGGGTCATCCTGTTCGTAGTAGTCCCCCGTCAGCGTCTCGAAATCCGGCTTGCCAAGCGCGCGCATCGCGCAAAACCGCCAGTTCTGATGATCGAACAGGGCCGCATCCACCTGCCCGTAGATGAAGGGAAACGGATAGCTGCGCCAATCGGCGGGCTTAGTCACCCTGACGCCGCCGGAAAACCTGCGCCCGCTGAGCGCGGCATAATCAACCAGATCACGACCCGGTGCGACCGGGGGCTGGAAGTCCGGCCGCCTTGGCGCATCGTCGGATACGAAATACCCCGACCGCCCGCGCGAGGTCAGGTAATCCGAAGCCACAAGATCGGTATAGGCCAGCGTCACCGTGATGCGGCTGATCCCCAGATGGCCAGCCAACCCCCGGCTTGACGGCATCCTGTCACCTGACCGAAACCGGCCCGCCAGAATGCCGTCCGCCACCATCTGGCGGATCTGGTGTTGCAGGGTGCCGCGAAACGCCGGGGCCAGAAAGAAGCTTTCGGCAGGGATCGCCATTCTGGCCTCATGGGATTGCGCAACTGGACTTACCCATTCGCGCAGGCCAGCACGCGTTCGTCAAGCGGGGGGGTGTGACCCCCGCACCTTTGTCACCCAAAAACCTTGGTCAACGCCTTATCAATCGCACCCGTAATATGATCAATATCATCCGCCGTAGCGATCAGCGCAGGCGACAGACACAGCGTGTTGTTCAGCCCCGGCAGCGACCGGTTGGTCATCCCGATGATCACCCCCTGCGCCATACAATCAGCCACCACCGCTGCGACCATCTTTTCATCCGCGGGTTCCCGCGTGGCGCGGTCCGCCACCAGTTCCGCGCCGCAGAACAACCCCTTGCCGCGCACGTCACCGATCACCTTGTGCCGTTCGGCCAGCGCGTTCAGGTTGTCCAGCACCCGCGCGCCCATGCGAACGGTATTGTCCAGCAACCCCTCATCCTCGATGATACGCATGTTTTCCAGCGCCGCCGCAGGGCCGGACGTGCAGCCACCGAAGGTGGAGATGTCGCGGAAATAGCTGAGCGGATCGGCAGCATCGTCCTTGAACATCTCGAATATGGCTTCGGTCGTCACCGTGCAGGCGATGGCGGCATAGCCGGAGGCCACGCCTTTTGCCATGGTCACGAAATCAGGCTTCACACCGAAATGCTGATAGCCGAACCAAGTGCCGGTGCGCCCCACGCCGCAGACGACTTCGTCAATATGGATCAGGATGTTGTGGCGCTTGCAAATCTCTTGCACCCGCTCCCAATAGCCCGCCGGTGGCACGATCACGCCGCCGCCTGCTGTCACCGGCTCCAGACAGATCGCCCCGATTGTATCGGCCCCTTCGCGCAGGATCACCTCTTCGATGGCATCCGCGGCCCGTTCGCCATAGTTCGCCACATCCCACTGCTTGCGGTATTCAAGGCAATGCGGCACTTCGACAAAGCCCGGCGTGAAAGGCCCGTACTGCGCGTTGCGCTGCGGCTGCCCCCCTGCCGACAGACAGGCAATCGTGGTGCCGTGATAGTCCCGCTCGCGGAACAGGATCTTGTGCTTCTTGCCGCCATGATGACGGTGCGAGATCTGGCGCACCATCTTGAACACCTTTTCGTTCGCCTCCGACCCGGAATTGGCATAGTAGACGCGGGTAAGACCCGGCATCTTTTCGATCAGCCGCTGCGCGAACTTTGCCCCCGGAATGGAGCCGGCAGAGCCCGCGAAATAGCACAGTTTCACCAACTGATCGCGCACCGCGTCAGCGATGCTTTCGCGCCCATAGCCCACGTTCACCGTCCAGACGCCACCGGACACCGCATCAAGATGCTCTTTGCCCTTCGCATCCCACACCTTCATGCCGCGGCCTTCAACGATGATGCGCGGATCGATCGTCTCATACTGTTTGTGCTGGCTCAGGTGATGCCAGACATGGGCGCGATCCGCCTCAATCACATTGCTCATGTCGTTGCTTTTGGTGTCCATGATCTTGATCCTTTGAGGTCTCGAATTTGGGGGTCTGCGAGAGGCAGCAGTATACCCTCTCGCTTTACTTTTGTTTATCGCGGAACGACGCCGCTGCCGTTAGGTCCAGATGGGCCAGTCCCATAATACCAGACAGCGCGACGTGACCGTGCGCCATCAGAAGGACACGCCACGCGGGATCAGCCGGTGTTCGTAGGCCTGCCGTTCCAGACCTTCGCGGAAATCAGGATGCGCGATGGAAATCAGCGCCCGCGCCCGTTCCGGCACCGACTTGCCCTTCAGGTTGACCATGCCATATTCGGTCACCACATACATGACGTCCGACCGGGGTGTCGTCACCACGTTGCCCGCCGTCAGGCTAAAGGCGATGCGGCTTTTGCGTTCGCCGCGCTTGTCATAGGTCGAGGACAGGCAGATGAACGATTTGCCGCCTTTTGATGCATAGGCACCGCGCACGAACTGCAACTGCCCGCCGGTACCGCTGATATGGCGATGACCATCAGATTCCGACGCCGCCTGCCCCTGCAGATCGATCTGCGTGGTGTTGTTGATCGACACCAGGCGGTCGTTTTGCATGATCACATGCGGCAGGTTGGTATGATCCACCGGATAGCACTGCAAATCGGAATTGCGGTGCAGGGTGTCGTACAACTGCTTTGATCCCAGCGCGAAGGTATAGCCGATCTTGCCGGGGTTCAGCGCCTTGCGCGCCCCCGTGATCCGCCCCGCCCGGTACAGATCGATGATGCCGTCGGTCAGCATTTCGGTATGAACGCCAAGATCCTTTGCACTGCTGTCCAGCAACTGGGTGCAAACAGCATTCGGCATGCCGCCGATACCAATCTGCAGGCAGGATCCATCCTCGATCTCGGCGGTGATCAGGCGGCCGACGGCCCGGTCAACGTCCGTGGCGGCAGGATTGGGCAGTTCCACCGCCGGACGATTGTCGCCTTCGATGATGTAATCCACCTCCGAGATATGGACCCCGGTCTGCTCGCCCATCACGTAGGGGTTGCCGTCGGTCACCTCGACGATCACCATCTTCGCGCGTTCGATCATGGCGCGGTTCCATAGATTGGCGGCGCTGAAATTGAAAAACCCGTCCGCATCGATGCGACAGGTCTTCAGGATCACGATATCGACCGGATCGATGAAGCGGCGATAGTAATCGGGGATTTCACCAAGGTTGACGGGCAGATAGTTGCACCGCCCCGCATCGTGGATGCGCCGGTCGTAGCCCGAAAAGTGCAGGCTGAACCAGTAGACATGTTTGCCCTCCGGGTCCGCCTCCAGCACCGCGCGGGGCCGGAGCGACAGGCAGGATCGGATCTTGAGGTTGCTCAGGTCACCAACCCGTGCCGCCAGTGCTGCATCGAACACATCGGGCTGACACAACGAGGCACCGTAATCGAGCCACATGCCGGATGTCACAAAGCCTGCCGCCGTTTCGGCAGAAATCGCCTGCGCCTTGTGTCTGGCCGTCCTCATCCGCATATGTGTTCCCCCGTCAAGCCGTGCCGCCACCGCAACCATCGCCCGCCTGCGCTGTTCATGAAGGCCGTTCCCCCATTGGCGACACTAGGATGGCGCTGGTCCTGCATCAAGGCCCGAAAAACGGCGATCCGCAGCACGTTATGGTCGCCGGTCACCGCCTTAGGGCTGATCCCGAAGCCGGAACCGCTGGATCTTGCCGGTCTGTGTTTTCGGCAGCGCCTCCACAAAAACCACCGAGCGGGGATATTTGTAGGGGGCGATGGTGGCTTTCACATGGTCTTGCAGGGCTTTGGTGGTTTCGGCGGTGGCGCTGTGGCCCGGCGTCAGCACCACATGCGCCTGCACGATCTGGCCGCGATCCGCATCCGGCACGCCGATCACCGCGCATTCCAGCACGGCTGCGTGCGACAACAAGGCCGCCTCCACCTCTGGCCCCGCAATGTTGTAGCCCGACGAGATGATCATGTCGTCACTGCGTGCGGCAAAGTGGAAATAGCCGTCGGCATCCCGCCAGAAACTGTCCCCGGTCAGGTTCCAGCCGTTCTGCACGTATTTGACCTGGCGGTCATCGGCCAGATAGCGGCACCCGGTAGGGCCGCGCACTGCCAGGCGGCCAACTGTGCCATGCTGCAGTTCCGCGCCATTATCATCGACAATGCGCGCCTCATACCCTGCAACCGGGCGGCCGGTGCAGCCGGGGCGGTGGTCATCAAAGCGGTTGGTCAGGAAGATGTGCAGCATTTCGGTGGCGCCGATGCCGTCCAGCATCGGCTTGCCCGTCCGCGCGATCCATTCGTCATAGACCGGGGCTGGCAGGGTTTCGCCTGCGCTGACTGCCGCGCGCAAACTGGACAGGTCCGCGCCATCCGCCATCGCCTTCAGCATCACCCGGTACGCCGTAGGCGCGGTGAAACAAACGGTGGCTTTATAAGTCTGAATGATGTCAATCATATTCGGTGGTGTGGCCTGTTCCAGCAACGCTGCCGCCGCGCCAAACCGAAGCGGAAAGATCGCCAGACCACCAAGGCCAAAGGTAAAGGCAAGCGGCGGCGAGCCGACAAAGATATCCTCGGGCGTCACCTGCAGCACCTCGGCGGCATAGCCATCGGCGATGACCAGCAGATCGCGGTGAAAATGCATGGTGGCTTTCGGCGCGCCCGTCGTGCCAGAGGTGAACCCAAGCAGCGCCACATCATCGCGCCCTGTCGGTGGCGGCGTGAAACGCACTGATTTCGACAGCGCAATGCGGTCGAGTTCCGCATCATGGTTGGCCGTGCCATCAAACCCGATCACCTGCCGCAAAAAGCGTGATCCCTTGGCGCAGGTCACCAGTTCCTCCATCAACCGTGTATCGCACAGCGCGTGGCTTACCTCCGCCTTGTCAACGATCTGCGACAATTCCCCTGATCGCAGCATCGGCATGGTATTGACAACCACCGCGCCGGCCTTGGTCGCGCCCAGCCATGCCGCCACCATCGCAGGATTGTTGGCAGACCGGATCAACACGCGATTTCCCGGCTTTACACCGTAATCTTCAACCAATGCATGCGCGATGCGGTTCGACCAATCCGTCAGTTCCTTGTACGTCCGCTGCCGACCATTGCCGATCAGGGCGGTATGATCACCAAAGCCGCGCTCGACCATCCGGTCGGTCAACTCTGACGCGGCATTCAGCCAGTCGGGGTAGCTGTGCGTGCCCAAAGGCAACTCGGGCCAAGCCCCAGCGGGGGGCAGATTGTCGCGCGAAAAGGTATCGATATGTCCTGACGGGCCAAGCATCACGCATCCGGCGGCACAACGGCCGTTGCTTCGATCTCCACAAGCGCCCGGTCTTCCACCAATGCCACCACCTGCACCAAGGCCATCGCCGGATAGTGCCGCCCGATGATGGCCTTATAAAGCCTGCCCAATTCGGCCAAAGAGTTCAGATAGGCGCGCTTGTCGGTCACATACCACGTCAGCCGCACGATATGGTCAGGCCGCGCCCCGGCTTCGGCCAGCACGGCCACGATGTTGCGCAGGGCCTGCCCGGTCTGCTGCGCAAAATCATCGCTTTCAAACTGCTGATCAGCATTCCAGCCCACCATGCCCCCCGTGACCACCAGCCGCCCAGTCGCCGCCATGCCATTGGCGTAGCCCGGCGTTGCTTTCCAGTGCGACGGATGCAGGAATTGATGCGGGCTGGTCATACAGTGCCCTCCTCAAAGGCTTCAAACCTGGCACGCATAGCATCAGGCCACCGGGTTGGAGTGCCCGCATCGACCCACACCAGCGTTAAATCAGCCGAAAGTCGCATCTGCCCTCCCACCATTGCAGTTGCCACGAAATTTACAGACGATCCGCCGACCCGCACCACTTGCAAGGACCAGTCCAGCCTGTCACCCAAACGCGACGGCAGTTTGAAATTGACCTCAATCCTCGCCATCGGCACAGCCTGCCTCAGCTCGATCATTCGACAGAAGGAATGATCCATCACATCGGCAAAGAAGTTTTCCACCAGCGAATTGGTCATCTCGAAATAGCGCGGATAAAACACAATCCCCATGGGATCGCAGTGGTTGAATTCAACCGGCATGACGCGGGTATAGATCATTGCAGCACCGCCCGTGCGATGATGATGCGCTGCACGTCGGACGCCCCTTCGTAGATGCGCAGGGCCCTGATCTCACGGTACAGGTGTTCCACCGCGAAACCACTGCGCACACCGTCGCCGCCGTGCAGTTGCACGGCCATGTCGATGATGCGTTGCGCGGCCTCGGTCGCATGCAGCTTGGCCATCGCCGCCTCGCGGCTGATCCGGGCGGCACCCTGATCCTTGGCCCAGGCAGCGCGGTAGATCAGTAATGCGGCGCTGTCCACCTCCAGCGCCATATCGGCGATGTGTCCCTGCACCATCTGCAAATCGGCCAGACGCGCACCGCCGATGACGCGCGATTTTACCCGCGCCACGGCCTCGTCCAATGCGCGGCGCGCGAAACCCAGCGCCGCTGCGCCGACCGTGGTGCGAAACATGTCCAGCACCGCCATGGCGATCTTGAAGCCGCTCCCCTCCGCCCCGATCAACGCACTGTCGGGCAGGTGCAGATTGGAAAGCCGCAAGTGCGCCAGCGGGTGCGGTGCCATCACCCCGATCCGTTCGACCACACTTAGCCCCGGCGTTTCGGCGGGCAGCAAGAAGGCCGACAATCCCCGCGCGCCCGGTGCCTCGCCGGTGCGGGCAAAGATCACGTAAATGTCTGCAATACCACCGTTCGAGATATAGGTTTTCTCACCGTTCAACACCCAGCCGCCCTGCACGGCTTCTGCCGTGGTTGCCGTCGCCGCCACATCAGACCCTGATCCCGGTTCGGTCAGCGCAAAGCCCGCTAGCGCACGGCCTGTCCGGGTCCGCTCCAGCCACGCGCGCTGCGACGGCGTGCCGAACAAGGACACCGCCCCCATGCCCAGCCCCTGCATCGCAAAGGCGAAATCGGCCAGCCCGTCATGTCGGGCAAGGGTTTCGCGGATCAGACACAAGGTCCGCAGATCAAGTGTTTCGCCCTCTGCCGCCCCGGAATGGCGCAACCAGCCGCCTGCGCCCAACACCGCCACCAAAGCGCGACAAGCGGCATCCACATCGGCATGATCGATGGGCAGGTTGACAGCGCACCACGCCTGCAGTGCTGCCTCCAGATCACGGTGGCGGGGCTCGAAAAACGGCCAGTCCAGAAAGGTCTGATCACTCATCTGCACGCTTTCATTTTGGCACAAATATCCTCGGGGGGGGTCCGGGGGGGGCAGACAGCCCCCCCCGGCTTATTTGGTCAATCGCCCTGAAACACCGGTTTTTCCTTTGCCACGAACGCTTTGTAGGCCCGATCGAAATCGCGGGTCTGCATACAGATGGCCTGCGCCTGCGCTTCCGCCTCGATCGCCTGTTCAAGTCCCATGGTCCATTCCTGCGACAGTTGCACCTTGGTCATGCCATGCGCGAAAGTGGGGCCCGCCGCCAGCCGTGCGGCCAGCGCCTGCGCCTCGACCTCCAGCGTATCGGCGCTGTGCAGCGCGTTCCAGAAACCCCAGCGTTCGCCCTCCTGGGCACTCATGGTGCGCCCGGTATACAAAAGTTCTGCCGCCCGGCCCTGCCCGATGATGCGCGGCAGCATGGCACAGGCCCCCATATCGCAGCCCGCCAATCCCACCCGCGTGAACAGGAACGCGCATTTTGCCTCTGGCGTTGCCAGTCGCAAATCGGACGCCATCGCAAGGATCGCCCCCGCCCCGACGCAAACACCGTCAACCGCTGCAATCACCGGCTTGCCGCAGCCGATGATGGCTTTCACCAGATCGCCGGTCATCCGGGTGAAGGCCAAAAGGCCCTTCATGTCCATCCCCACCAGCGGGCCGATGATGTCATGCACATCGCCCCCCGAACAAAAATTGCCGCCGTTCGAGCCGAGGACCACCACATCCACGTCATCCGCATAGGGCAGCGCGCGAAACGTGTCGCGCAATTCGGCATAGGACGCAAAGCTCAGCGGGTTCTTGCGATCGGGTCGGTTCAGCCGGATTGTGGCCACCCGGTCCGTCACCGCCCACAAGAAATGCTGCGGCACAAGATCGGTCATGCGCGTCATGCCGCACTCCCCATGCGTTTCAGGATATCGGTCAGCGTATCAAGGTCTGCCTCGGTCAGCGTGCCGAAAACACGGCTGATCTCGCGCTCATGATCTTTTGCCAGAATGTCGAACCGAGCAATGCCTTCTGGCGTCAGGGCCACGAAAATGGTCCGCCTGTCCACTTCTGACGGGGTACGCCGCACCAGACCATCGCTTTCCAGCCGATCGACCACCGTTGTTGCATTGCCGTTCGAGACCAGCAACATGCGCGACAACTCCGACATCGTCACCCCGCCCTGACGGCGATAGAGCGCTGCCATCACATCAAACCGCGGCAGGGTGGTGGCATGGCCAACCCGCAGGAATTCGCGCAGATGCGCCTCGGCGACGCGGGTCACACCCAGCAGGCGGATCCACATCTTCAGGCGGCGTTTGGCAAGGCTGTCCCTTGATGTGGCGGCCGTCATGCCTCTCCCCCCGAAATGGCGATAGCCTGACCGTTGATCCCTTCTGATCCGGGGCTGCACAGCCACAGGGCGGCGGCGGTCACCTCGGACGGCTGGATCAAGCGGTTTTGTGGGCTCATCGCGGCTAGAGTGGCGCGGGCTTCAGCTTCCGTCCGGCCGGTTTTCTGCATGATCACGGCCACCGAATGATCGGTCATTTCGGTATCCAGATAGCCGGGGCACAGCGCATTGACGGTGATATCGCGACGCGCAACCTCCAGTGCTACACACCGGATCAATCCGACAACGCCGTGCTTGGCCGCGGCGTAGGGCGCGATCTTGGCATAGCCTTTCAGGCCGGCGGTCGAGGAAATGGCAATCAGCCGCCCCCAATCCGGCATCTGGTTCAAGCCGTCGCGCATCGTCAGGAACACGCCTGTCAGGTTGACCGCGATCATCGCATTCCACTGCGCCAAAGTCGTGCGCGAGATCGGCGCACTGTCGGCGGCTCCGGCATTGGCGATAACGATGTCGCAGGGCCCGGCGTCGGCGAACATCGCCGTGACGGATGCCTCGTCCGTCACATCGCCTTGCACAGCGCGGATGTTTCGATGCCCCGCCGCGACCTGTGCCAACGCCGCTGTCCTGCGGCCGGTGATCACCACTTCGGCCCCGGCTTCGGCGAAACCGCGCGCCAGATCGGCCCCGACGCCCGATCCGCCGCCGGTGATCAATGCGCGTTTGCCAGCCAGCATCATGCCCGGATCACCTCGGCAGCGCGCGTCGCCAGACGGCGGGCCTGTTCGGCACCGGCAAGATAGGGCAGCGGCCAGTGAGTGCCGGTATCGCCCAAATGCGTGGCCGCATGCAGCGTCCAGTAAGGATCGGCCAGATGCGGACGGGCCAGACAGACCAGATCGGCACGACCCGCCAGCAGGATCGAGTTCACATGATCCGCCTCGGTAATATTGCCTACCGCCATCGTGGCAATCCCGGCCTCATTCCTGATGCGGTCACTGAACGGCGTCTGGAACATGCGGCCGTAGATCGGCTTGGCCTCGACCGAGGTCTGCCCCGCCGACACATCGATGATATCCGCGCCTTCCGCCGCAAACATCAGCGCAATTTCAACGGCATCCGCTGGGGTTACGCCCTCATTACCAACCCAATCATGCGCCGAAATCCGCACCGACATCGGTTTTTGCCCCGGCCAGACGCTGCGCATTTCGCGAAACACCTCCAGCGGCCAGCGCATCCGGTTTTCAAGGCTGCCTCCATACTCATCGTTACGAATGTTCGATTTTGGTGTGATGAAGCTGGAAATCAGATAGCCATGCGCCGCGTGAAGTTCGATCATGTCAAAATCGGCTGCTTCTGCCATTTCGGCAGCCTTCACAAACTGCCGCGTGATCTTGTCCATATCGTCGCGGTCCATCGCCTTTGGCGTGGCGTTCCCTGCCGACCACGGGATGGCACTT
>JANOGW010000021.1:0-23596 GCA_031406155.1 Pseudorhodobacter sp. | reverse complement strand
TTTGGTTGCGGGGACAGGATTTGAACCTGTGACCTTCAGGTTATGAGCCTCATCTTCTGGGAAAGCGCTCGTCCTTTGATTTCAGCATGTTTTGCAATAATCTCTTGAATCGGATACGTTTTCTAACCGCGCTTTGCCGCAGTCAGCCGCACCGGACGAGTCTAAACGGGGAACAAAGTAGTTGCACAGGTTGACCTATTGTTGACCCAGAAAAAAGGGGCGAAATAGATCGGCAACATAACCATGAATTCAAAGTAGATTTCAATGCCAAGGTCAGGGGCCCGCTCGCGAGCCTGAATCATCACGCCTGGTCAAGCTGAACGTGATCGTAACCTGCGTATTGGCCCTCGGCGGATCAGCTAATGCGATGGAGGTTGGTTCCAATATACAGGAAAACATAGATCTCTAGCGCAATCAATGTCTTCGTTGTACCCGCGCCTGCTGCGGGTCAGAAATGCGCGTGCTGTGCGGTTTGAGTCGTCGCGGCGGTTGCACAGGCAGAACCTCCGGTACGAGCGATATAGTTCTACGACAATCTGTATTGGCAGGCGTTTATGCCGATGCCTCCATCAAGTGGTCGGTGTAGCTGCGAAGGATACACGTAGTCGGGAAAGGGCGGTTTCACGGATCTGGCGGATACGCTCACCCGATACGCCAAACCGTTCGCCTAACGCATTCAGTGTTTTCGGGGCGTCAGTTACATAGGTGTCGATGATAATGTCTTGTTCACGCTTGGAAAGCCGCTTCAGGTGGGTGGACATCGTGATCCAGAAGGTGCGGGAATCCATTCTTGCGACGACTTCCTTTTCGATGTCCGCATCGGGATCCTCAAGCAGATCCTGCAGCTGCATTGTGTCGCCATCGTCACCGACGGGCCGGTTCAACGATCCATCCGGCGCGGACAGTCTTTGTTGCATCGACACGACCTGTTCGGGCGTAACCGCGAGCTCAATCGCTATCCGCTCAACAAGCCTTTCAGGTGGAACTTCCCCCGTAGCGACCAGTCGGGCTTCCACATGTTTCAGATTATGAAACAGCTTACGGTTGGACGCTGAATTCGGAAGCACCACCAGGGACCAGTTCCGGATCTTGTAGTCCTGGATTTCCGCCCTGATCCACCATGCGGCATAGGTAGAAAAACGAAAGCCCATGTCCGGGTCAAAGCGATCAGCCGCCTTCAACAACCCGATATTCGCGTGCTGCAGAATATCGTTATTCAGCTCTCGTCCTTTGCCCCCGGCGCGCTTGGCCGCCGCCATCGCAAGAGCCTGGTGTGCAGTGACCAGACGGTTGCGGGCGGCAACATCGCCTTCATCGCGCCAGCATCTGGCAAGACGCGCCTCGTTCTGCGCGTCAAGAAATTCTGCGCGCGGCGTCTGATTGCGGACCATTCGGGGCGGAGGGAAGGGTTTGTTCATTTTTCCACACATTGGTTTCGTTTCGATACTAATGTCGACAGGATTAGCTTGTCAATATAGTTTCGAAGCGCTATCACTTATCGATGAATCAGAATGTGACCGACACAGAAGAAATCGCTGAGCTGCTGGTTTATCTTGGCCGGGCAGCACGCGGGACCGACGCAGGATCAGACCTGACGGCGGCGCAATGGACGGCCATGCGGTTTTTCGCGCGTGCCAACCGTCTTTCACGGACGCCGTCAGCGTTTGCCAGCTTTCATGCCACGACGCGGGGCACAGCATCGCAAATCATCAAATCCCTGATGCAAAGGGGATATCTTGCCCGGCACGAGGCGGTCGATGACCGGCGCAGCGTTCGGTTGGACCTGACCAGCAGCGGGCAAGCCATCATGCGGCACGATCCTTTGCGTGACCTGACTGAGGCCATTGATCGGCTGGAGGGCAGCTTGCGCATTGCGTTGCGGCGGGCTTTGCCCGCGTTGGCAGGAGAGCTTGCGAAAATTCGCGGCACCGTCGTCTTTGGAACCTGCGGCGATTGCCGGCATTTTTCGGGTGGTGGCGCGACCAGCTATTGTGCCTGCGTAGCGGCAGAGGTTGCTCCGACTGATCTTGGTCGTCTGTGCATCAATTTCGCCGCGAACCAGGACAGAAAACTGATCTTGCCCGGCGCTGACCCAAGGAAAAGCTCATGACACCAACACAAGCGACCCCCCGCGCGCCGGATGATACCGGCATGGCGCATCTGGGCCAGATCATCGCTGTGGCCAGCGGCAAGGGCGGTGTGGGCAAAAGCACAGTCAGCACCAATCTGGCGTTAGCCCTCGCAGCGCAAGGTGCTGCGGTTGGGCTGGTGGACGCTGATTTGTACGGTCCCAGTGTGCCGGGAATGTTGGGGATCGAGACTGGCAAAAACCCGTCAATGTCGCCCTCCGGCAAGGTGATGCCCGCGCAGGCGCATGGCATCAAGGTCATTTCGATGGGTATGTTGACCGATGACGACAAGCCAGCAGTCCTGCGCGGCCCGATGGTGTCGAAATACCTGCGCATGTTCATTCTGGAGGTGGACTGGGGCACACTCGATTATCTGATCCTCGATCTGCCTCCCGGCACTGGTGATACGCAACTGACGCTGGCGCAAAGCGTACCTCTGACTGGCGCAGTCGTAGTCAGTACGCCGCAGGATGTCAGCTTGAAAATCGCCCGTCGCGGCATTCGCATGATGGAGCAGGTCAAGGTGCCGATCCTTGGCATCATCGAGAACATGAGCGGGTTCACCTGCCCTTCTTGTGGCGAGGTAACCCATATTTTCCATCACGGTGGCGGCGCGAAGATCGCGGAAAGCCTTGGTGTCCCGTTTCTGGGTGCTATTCCGCTTGATCCGGCAATCGTGGACTGCGGCGATGAAGGGCGCCCTTTGGTGTTTGCGCATCCCGACGCCCCCGCTGCCGCTGTCTACCGCGACATTGCCGCGATCCTGTCCGGGCGAGTGCGCGCCGTCGCCGGTATTCCCACGCCATTTGACTGGCATTGGGCTGATGACGCCAGCAAGCCAATTCCCGCGCCCACGCCGGGCCACCCAGGCGGCGCGGCCGAAATTCTGGTCGCACTGGATCGGCGAGACGGGCGAACCTTGGTCTTGCGTTGGCAGGACGGCCACGACCAGCAGATCGACATGCGCGATTTACGCCTCGAGTGCCGCTGTGCTGCCTGTGTCGATGAGATGAGCGGGCGCGCAGTGCTGGACCCGGCAACTGTCCCGTTGAACCTGGTGCCGATCCGGATCTGGAGCCTTGGCAACTATGCAATTGGCGTCAGCTTCAGCGATGGCCACAAGTCGGGGATCTACACCTTTGGTCATCTGCGCGGCATGGTGGCAGCCGAGGTCGAAGATGTCTGAAGCGTCTGTCTTGCTGCGCATTCGTGCCGAAAGCTCGCTCGCTGATCCTCACAGCATGCGCTTTGTTGTGGAGCGCGAGGTTCAGACTGGGGTGGCAGCCACCTTTTCCAGCGTTGCCGCAGCGCAGGGCGCGCCTTTGGCTGAGGCCCTGTTTGTCATCGCCGGGGTTGCAAAAGTTGATATATCCGGCGCGATTGTGACGGTGGTCAAGGCCGATGAAAGCGATTGGACCGCTCTGAAAGGCCCGATTGCACAGGCAATCCGCGACAGCATGGCCAAGGAACCTGCACCGTTAGGTTCTGGGGCCAGAACTGCCGGTCAGCCCCGAAGCGATGCCGAAATCCGTCTGGCCGTGCAAGAGGTGCTTGACCTTCAGGCGAACCCTGCGATCGCCGGTCACGGTGGGCACGTGAGCGTCACCGAGGTACGCGATGGTGTCGTCAGCATGCTGATGTCAGGGGGCTGTCAGGGCTGCGCATCTTCTGCTGCGACGCTGCGCGGCGGGGTGGAAAACATGATCCGGGCCGCCGTGCCCGAAGTTATCGATATCATCGACGTGACCGACCATGCCGCCGGCGCAAAACCCTATTACAGCGCCATACCGGATGGCCAACCAACCCCGAAGCGTCCGTTGCTGTATCGTCCTGTCCCGCCCGATGCGATTACGCGAGAGGATGGCCAATTCCTGATCTCGCCGGACTACCTTGCTGCCCGTCTGGGGATGGACGCCGAAACCCTCCGGGCGGGTCTACGATCAGGCGAGGTTGTCAGCCAGTCCGAAGCCGGAAGCGGAGGGGATGCCGGAAAAACTCGGCTGATCATACGCTCCGCTCACCGTGTCTGGGCGGCCGAAATCGCAGCGGATGGCAGCGCTCATGAAGTTCCTGCTCCGCGCGCTGTTGCAAAAGCTGCTGCAGCTGGCAGCACCTTGCGTGATCGGATTCGGGCGCATCTTTCCGGCCTGTCGGCAGAACAATTGCCGATGACCTACGGTGGACTTGCCCGGGCGATGGGGCTTTACATGCCCGGTTCCATTGCGAAAGTGACGCAGGCGCTTGAGGCGACAATGGTCGAAGACGCCAAGAATGAGGTGCCGTTCCTGGCCTCTCTGGTGGTCGGCAAAGCTGCGCAAGGCAACGCAGCCAACGGGTTTCTTCAGCAGGCGCGCACGCTCGGTCGAGGACCGGGCTTCGGCGAGGATGACCGGGCCTATTACCAGCGCGAGTTCACTGGCGCCGTTGCGATGCTGAAAGGCCGCGTTGGCTGAAACAGTGGCAAGTCCGGAGTATGTTTCTTGCCATCCCCAAATCCTCGCGATCCTCCGCCAGGCAGAGCGCGGCATGAGCACGGCGTCATTTTATGAGTCGTGACCGCCCTGACATGGGAATCAGCTGCATGACTTCCGCCCGGAGAACACAAGATGGCTGTGTGCAGTCTACGTCAGCATCCGATCAGGGATCGGGGGATTACTATCGAGGAAGGCCGCCAGCGATGCGATTTCGGCGCGAACGCCATTTGGGTCGTCCGCCTCGGCGGTGGTCTGGATAGAGGCGCCGATTGCAGAAATCGCAGGAAACCCGAATGACGCGCCTGACCCGGCCAGATTGTGACCAAGCGTCGCCACAGTCTTTAGATCCAATACATCAAGCGCCGCCAGCATTTTCACAACGTTTTCGCGGCAGTTCGCCAGATACCGTGGCGACTGCAGCGCGAGCCTATCGGCAGAGATCAAGGACCGTATCAGGGCCGGATTGACGCCACCACCTGATAAAACAACAGTATTTGCCGAATGTTCACGGATGGCCTGCAGCAAAACTGCCTGCCGAATGGGTTTGGTCAGGAAAGCCGTGCATCCGGCGGCCAAGCACATTTCCCGGTCGGCTTTCAGGGCCGACGCGGTCAATGCAATGATCGGGATCTGAGTGCGGCCGTTCAAATCTTCCCATGCGCGGATATTTCGGGTGGCGGCAAGTCCGTCCATCACTGGCATCTGGCGGTCCATCAGAACAAGATCATAGTTCCCAGCCCGAAACATTTCACAGGCCACAGCACCGTTTTCGGCCACATCAACCCTGTAAGGTGTTCCCTCCAGATAGGCCAAGGTGATTGTGCAATTGTCCGGCGAATCCTCTGTCAGCAGTATGCGCAGTGGGGCCAAGGGTAGGTCCGAATTCGCGCCCTCGGTAACATCCGCCGCTTGGGTTTCACTGGTTTCCACCTCAAGGGGCACGGCAAAACTGAACGTGCTGCCATGTTGGACTTTGCTTTCGACCCAGATACGCCCGCCCATCAACTCGACCAAACGCTTGCAGATGGTCAGACCGAGCCCGGAGCCACCAAAGCGTCTTGTGGTGGAACTGTCTGCCTGCGTGAACCGCTCAAACACCCGTGGCAACGTGTCACCCGGAATGCCGATGCCGGTATCCTTCACGGAAAAGCGCAAAGATGTCGGTGATAGCGGATCACGGTCAGGCTCTACCCGCAAAGCAACCGTTCCTGATGCTGTGAATTTGATCGCATTGCCCAAGAGATTCATGATGACCTGACGCAGACGCGTGGGGTCACCGATGACCTTGTTCGGCACATCGGGCGCGATTTCACACGACAGACCAAGCCCTTTTTCCTGCGCCCGGACGGCGACCATTTCCATCACGATCTCTGTCTGCTCGAGCAGGTCAAAGCTTGTGCGTTCCAGTTCTAACTGCGACGCCTCGACCTTTGACAGATCAAGAATGTCATTGATCAGATTCAGCAGATTATCGCCAGCGCGGCGGAATATCTGCACGTATTTGTCCTGCTGGGCAGAAAGCCGGGTTTGCGCCAACAGGTCGGCAATCCCCATGATGGCATTCATCGGCGTGCGGATTTCATGGCTCATCGAGGCCAGAAAATCCGATTTGGTCTGACTGGCGCTTTCGGCAACGGCGCGGGCCTCGTTCAATTCCAGTTCTACGCGTTTTTGTTCGGTCACGTCGCGGGCCGCCGCAAAGACGCCTTGCAGGGTGCGGTTGCGGTCATAAAAGGTTGTGGCGTTGTAAGACACGACCGTCTGTTTGCCATCGCGCGCCCGGGCCGTCAGTTCGTAGTCGGTCACGGATTTCTCGCTCAGCACCAGTTTGATGCCAGCCTCGGCGCGGTCCGGGTCGGTAAAGCAATCCTTGAACGGGGCGCCGATCAATTCGTCACGGGTTGAGCCGGTCAAAGCCTCCATCTGTTTGTTCACATCGGTGATGATACCGGACGGGTCCGTGGTCATCAGTGCATCGATGTTGGATTCGATCAGGCTGCGGGTGTAGAACTGCTGGTCGCGCAGACGTTGATCGGATTTCTTCTGCTCCTCCTCAACCACTTTGCGCGCGGTGTTGTCGGTGCCGATCAGCAGGTAGCCGATGATCACAGCTTGCGCGTCGCGCAGCGCCGTCACCGACACCACTGCCGGAAAGCGGCTGCCGTCCTTTCGGATATAAGTCAGTTCATAAATATCCTCGATCCCGCGCGAGGCCTTGAACACCAGCGCCTCAAAGCCCGGCGTGATCGCGGTGGCCAACTCGGCACTTAGCGATTTTGCCCGCACGATCAACTCTTGCGGGTCCGAGATATCGGCGGGCGTGATCTTGTTCATCACCTCTGCCGCCATGTAGCCCAGCATCCGTTCCGCGCCGACGTTGAAAATCTGGATGACGCCCTTGGCATCCGTGGCGATGCTGGAGAAGTTCGCAGAATTGAAGATCGCGCGTTGCAGGGCACCCGCCTTGACCTGATCAGTTTGCGACAACGTGCGTTCAGTGTCGACGTAACTGACCGAATAAGCCTTGCCTTCGTCATACAGCGGGATCGAGTTCGATTGAATCCAACGATACGAGCCGTCGCTGGAACGACAGCGGCTTGCGAATGACAAGACGGGCACGCCTTGCGAAATCAGGATAGCAAGGTCACGCACGGCATCCTGATCGTCGGGATGGACCAGATCCATGAAGGGCCGGTTTATCAGTTCCGCGCGTGTGTAGCCAAGCGTCTGCGCAAAGGCCGGGTTCACATCCAGCAAAAGACCGTCAAAGCTCCAGATACTCAGCATGTCGCGCGAAAGCCACAATATGCCGTGATCCAGGGCGGAAGGCATGGCAATTGGCTGGCGGGGCAGGTCGCCCGCGGATTTCGCGGAAGGTAGCAAGCCGGTCTTTTCGGGCATCAGGCATCTCCTGTAAGCAGATAAAGGGTTCCGTCTAAGCCGTCGGGCGCCGCGCCGGTGCGCCCTGAAGTGCCGCTGCGAGCGACGTCTGAAGCTGCACGTCACCGTAGGGTTTTTCGAGGAAATGCGCCCCGTCCAGAACCAGCACCGAAGAGGCATCGGTGGGTTTGCCACCACTTGCGTACAAGACGCAGATCTCTGGGCGCAACTCGACCGCCCGCATCGCGATCTCGTACCCGCCATGATGACGGTCGTTTAGCCGGATATCGGTGAACAGCAGGTCGATTTGCCCATCCGCATGCAAGATCGCCAAGGCCTGATCGACGTCATGGGCACAAAGCGTCACATGGCCCAACTCTTTGACAATGAAAATGGCTTCCATATTGATGAACACATCATCCTCGACGACCAATACCGTAGCCATTATGTCCCCTTGCAGATCGGTCCTGAACTGGCCGATTTTTCCCTCAGGACCGATGAAGAATACGACCCGTGGCAAAAGATAACGCGTCACAAAGGGCATAGTTCCCAGTTTTTCCAATTTTTTTTGCGCCACACGGCTTGCGAGGTGTCGATTGGGCGCAAGCACTGCGTCCGGGCCAAACGGTTAACGGCTTGACGCATTCGCGAAGGCTCAGGGCAAGCGGTCGTCGATAAGGGATTCGGGCCGACCGTCGGTGATGGAGTCTAGGATGCTGCACGGGCTACTGAGCGCGCAACTGGCCGATGCTCGGCCAAGCGGTGCAGCCGGTCCCTGGTGCCGTGCTGATCTTCGAACGCGGGTCAGGCGGCCATGTCGGCTTCGCCGTCGGCCAGGACGACACGAACTTCTTCGTCCTCGGCGGCAACCAATCCGACGCCGTCACCATCGCCCGCATCGCCAAGTCCCGCCTCCTCGGCGCTCGCTGGCCCGCAACTTACCCGCCCCGCCTACTTCGCCTGCCGATCATGAAGCCGGGCGAATTCCTCTCGACCACCAATGAAATCTGAACAGGAGAACACCATGCTGAAACCTGCAATCCTCGCCCCTCATCCGCCAAATCCTGACCGTCGCGGGCACTGCGCTGGTCGCCAAAGGGCTTGTCCATGCCTCCGATGTCGAACCGGTGATCGGCGCGCTGCTGACCATCGGATCGGCAGTCTGGTCCGTCGCCGACAAGCGCGGGAGGTGAGCCAGCCAATCCATTGGCCGCCGATGCGGGTGGAGCATGTGAAAGTCGGGCCGGGCAAGTGCGCTACGGGAAGCGCCAGACGCCTCGACCACGCAGTCAAGCCCGGCCCGTTTCACAGGTTTACAATTTCAAGGAGCGGCAGGGTTTGGCTGCGGCGGAATGATGCCATAGGCCATTGTCGTCTGTCGCGATTCGAAATGGGCACAATTGTGCACCTCACCGGTCTTCTGGCTTTTTGCCGGATTGGACTCCGCCTTATCATCGTGTCCGCGGCAGTCCCTTCGCTTCAGCTTTCAAAGCCGCGACGTGTGCATCGGCTTCTTCCTTCCTTTTGAGGCGACGAACTTCATCGAATTTTTCGTACTCGGCATGTGCCTTCTGCTTGGCCGCTTCATGGGAGACGCGCCCCCCATCGCGCAAGACGGTCCGCCCCAGGCTTCGAAGTTGATCATCAAGAAGCCGTTTTGCGTCAGCCATTGTCACCAAGCGACCAACGTCGAGCTGGTCTTCAAAGATCCCCAACAGGATCTCTGTCAGCCTGTTCAGTTCCTTGATTTCAGGTTCCGCCAAGTAGTTTTTCGATGTTGTGACATCCTGCTTTCGGATATTGTCGTTGGGCCAGTTCTGAAGCCCCATGTCTTCAGCGCGGTGATCCGCACGGTTGTTGATCAGTTCGGCGGGCGTCAGGGACGCCACCGCGTAGACGAGCTTCGCTTGCGTATGCTGATAGAACTGCCGTGAAACGGTTTCTGAGCCGTCGTAGTCTTGGCACATCGCACAGATGCGCCGCAGTTCTGCATAGAGGTTCGCCTCGCTGGCCCGGATGTCGCGAATGATCTCGCGAAGTTCGCGCACCCTATCAATGTTGCCCGTTTCCTTCAGCCGCGCAGCGTCGATGACGAAGCCCTTCTTGGCATACTGGACAAGAATGCTGGTGGCCCATCGACGGAAGAGGGTGGCCTGCGCCGACGAGACACGGTACCCAACCGAGATGACCATATCGAGGCTGTAGATCGTCGCCGGTCGCCCGTTAGTTGTTTGCACTTTTTGCAAAGAACCCGTTTCGTCCAGTTCGCCCTCGTCAAGGATGTTCCCGATGTGGCGCGAAACCGTAGAAACGTCCCGCCCAAACAGCTGCCCGATCTGGGCCTGCGTCATCCAGAGCGACTCGCCTTCAAAGCGAATATCGATCCTCAGCCCTTTGTCCGTGCTGTAGACCAGAAAGCGATCACCTGTTTCGTCGTCTTCCATCAGTCGGATCGGCTCGTCCTGCTCTGCGCCCAAAGTTCACCTCGATTCGAATGTCTTGTGAACATTAACGGAACACTGGACAGCTTTCACCCCTTCTTTGGCCTGCATCATCTGAGTGCTGCAGCATCTGCATCGGTGAATGCAGTATGCGCTGTGGAACTTGCGCACGTCTTCATTTTTGCTTATCTTGAAGACAGATAGCGGAGGTCACCTTGTCGCAGACCACAACCATGACCGTGCGGATCAGCGGTGCTCTGAGCGAGTTCGTTGCCTCCAACGTTGGCGAGAACGGGGCATACGAGAACATCAGCGAATATGTCCGCGACCTGATCCGGCGCGACAAGGAGCGTGCGGAGCGAGAGGCGTTCGAGAGGCTTAAAGCCGAACTGACACGCGCCTTCGCAGCGCCGGAGGACAGCTACCGCCCGCTGACTGCGGCAGACGTCATCGCCCGCAACCGGGGCTGACCAGATGGCCGTTCGTGTCCAGGAGGCTGCATCGCTGCGGCTTGACGAGATCTACCGGTACACGCGCGACCGCTGGGGGGCCGAACAGGCGGATCGCTACATCACCGATCTGTTCGCAGCCTTCGACCGGATCGAGGACCATGGCGTCGCGTCGCGGCCGATCCCGGCAGAGTTTGGCGTCGAGGGTTTCTACTTCCGGCAGGGGCACCACTTCGTCTACTGGCGGCGCCTATCGGATGGGTTCGTCGGCATCGTCACCATCCTACACGAGAGGATGCATCAGACGGATCGCTTTCGGGATGACCTTGGTGGCTGAAGGTTTATCCGTTTGACGACAGGAGCGCCGGTGCGGGGGACACTTGATCCCGATTAATCGTCGGGCGGAAAAGTGAATTCAGCAGCCTGCAACCGGGGCCCCATGACGCGAGTAGGCAGGCCTGGATCAGGAGCCTGACCACGATGGTGCTCCTTTATCAGAACCACCTTGCCGCTGCGGTAGTGCCGCTCGTGCTCACGCACCGGGTGGCGCGTGGGCGGGCTGCGCCCCTCATCCATGGAACCATAAACGCGTTTACCGCATCTACTGCGAGCTGGAATTGAACCTGCGGATCAAGCCGCGCAAGCGGCTGAAGCGGGACAAACCCGAGGAGAATCCGCCTTCCGATTCAATCAGGTCAGGACATGCTCTAGAACTGCGAGTTGCTTGCTAATGCCTGGGGATGCCCACTTATGCCTGTCGGTGCAGTTTTTCTGTTGCGGTGTTGATGTGGCGTTGATGTAAACTGCAAACGACTAAAGCCGCGCGAAACGCTCGGCTTTAGTCGTTTGATCTTGCGTGCTTTTTTTGGTTGCGGGGACCCGCAACACCCGATCCCGGCGGGCGGGGTCTTCAAATGCAAAAGCCTCAGCGCGGAGTTCTGCTGAGGCTGTGCGAGGATCGTTGGTTGCGGGAACCCGCAACCGCCGTGGCTTACTGCTGCCCCCATGCACGGTCTGAGCAAGCTCAAACAAACCCTTCTCGATGTCGCACCCGGCCCTAACCGGACACTCAGGCTGACTTGGATGCTGCGATGCGACATTCGATTATCGGTCATTCATGCGGAGTACTGTCGCTGCTGCGCGGCAGGTAGGCTGGGCCATGCGTTCTTGCGTCAGCGAATTCTGCGGGGCAGTATCGCCGATGCGGCAATTGGCATCGATCCATGTTACGATCTCGCCACGGGATGAATATCGTGCCGCAGAGCATGTTATCATCTCCGTTTGGGACGATCTGTGTGACACGCCTGAAACAGAATTTTCATTAGCAAGGCCAGCTTCGACGCCTGACCACCCATCGCGTTCTGTCCAGCCTTAAACGACTTCAACTGTCCTGGGAGGATTCCGAATGAACTTGAGACCCGACCCGACTTTTCATCCGACGGCCAAGATGGCGATGCAAGCACCTGTTGAGACGCTGGCCTTTACCTTGATGCTCAGTCCCGATGGCACTCAGCCCGATGGCCTTGCGGTGGTCGATGTGGACCCCGCATCCAAAACATATGGCCAAATTGTTCACAGCCTTTTTATGCCCAACTTGGGCGACGAGTTTCACCATTTTGGCTGGAACGCCTGTTCCTCAGCACTGTCGCCGCTAACCGGCCATGCCTTTCTCGAACGGCGCTACCTGATCGTTCCCGGCATTCGGTCCAGCCGCATCTACATCATCGATGTGAAAGAGCCGCTGAAGGCCAAGATCCACAAGATCATCGAACCCGAAGAGCTGTTTGCCAAGACCGGCTATTCGCGCCCGCATACCATTCATTGCGGCCCCGAAGGCATCTACGTCTCGACCCTCGGCGGCGGTGGCAAGGATGGCACCGATGGCCCCCCCGGCATCTTCATCATGGATTGCCAGACCTTTGATATTCTCGGCCGCTACGAGATGGACCGCGGCATTCAGGACAAGCACTATGATTTCTGGTGGAACTTGCCGCGCGACTATATGGTCAGTTCTGAATGGGGCCTGCCGCCACAGTTCGAAAACGGCATCGTCCCTGCGGACCTGCTGAGCAACAAATACGGCCATACGATCCACTTCTGGGACCTGCGCGCGCGCAAATGCGTGCAATCCATTGACCTTGGGGCCAACCACCAGATGGCGCTGGAAATCCGCCCCGCACATGATCCGGCCAAGCAATACGGCTTCTGCGGCGTCGTGGTTGACACAACAAACCTGCAGGGAGCGATTTTCACTTGGTGGCGCAAGGCCGACGGCACTTTCGAGGCTAAGAAGGTGATTACCATCGACCCCGTTCCTGCCAATCCCGACGATCTGCCCGAACTGCTGAAAGGCTTCGGCGCGGTTCCTCCGCTGGTCACGGATATCGACCTTAGCCTCGACGACCGGTTCCTATATGTCGCCTGCTGGGGTCTGGGAGAGATGCATCAATATGATGTCTCGGATCCAATGAACCCGAAACTGGCAGGCAAGGTGCAGATCGGTGGCATCGTGGCCAAGACAAAGCATCCCAACGGCAAGAGCTTTGGTTATGGCCCGCAGATGGTCGAGGTCAGTCGCGATGGCAAACGCGTCTACTGGACCAATTCGCTTTATTCCACCTGGGACGACCAGTTCTATCCAGGCGAGCGAGGGGCGGCGATGGTTTGCGCCGATGTGGGCAAGGACGGTGGGCTGACGCTGAACCAAGACTTCTGGGTCGAGTTTCCCAAAGGCTATCGCAGCCACCAGATCAGGCTGGAAGGTGGCGACTGTTCAACCGACAGTTTCTGCTATCCGAACGTCTAGGCCTTGAGTGACCCTGCAACCGTGACGGCCCTTTGGTGGGCCGTCATTGCCTCTGGCCTCTATCACGGCTCAAATCCGGGCATGGGGTGGCCGCTGGCCGTCTCGGCGGCACTGATGGAGCGACGGTCGGTGGCGATGCCCTGGGCGCTGGCGGCACTGGCTGGCGGACATTTTCTGGCGATGACCGCGATCCTGCTGCCATTTTCCCTGATGACGGCGCTGGTGGAATGGGAACGTCCCCTGCGGATCGGTGCCGGACTGTTAGTCGCGTCGATGGGTATTTTCCTGCTGATCAACCGCCGCCATCCAAGGTTCCTAGCGCGCGTGCCGCCAGGACGGTTGGCGCTGTGGTCATTTCTGGCGGCGATGGCGCATGGAGCGGGACTGATGCTGGTGCCGATCTACCTTGGCATTTGCGGCGATCCCACCATGCAAGACGCAGGCCATCTGGCAGCTGGCGAACTGATGGCTGCAAACCTGCTGATGGCCCTTTTGGTGGCTACAGTACACACAACCGCGATGAGCCTCGCAGGTGGGGCAATAGCCGCGGGCGTCTACTTCTGGCTCGGACTAAAGTTCCTGCAGCGCAGCTGGTTCAATCTCGATCTGCTTTGGGCATTCAGCCTGATTCTCGTCGGATGCATCGGGGCCGGCGCCGCATTGGGCCAAGCGGGCTCGTAGCGCTGACGGGCCGCCGAGCCTGCGTCGTTGTTCCCCGAAGGCAAGACCACCTTTCCGGCCCTTAGCCGACCGTCGACGGCGCGGATGAGGCCAAAGAACAGGCAATTAGAGCAGCCATTCAGCTTGTGTTGAGGCGACAGGCATTGGAATCTATTCCGTGGGTTTGATTTGGGCCTGATTGGCCCTGTCTGGTGGGCAGTTGACCTCTACAAGTCTGCCGCGTTGTCGCGTCATGCCTGCCGTGCTCAACTTTTGGTCAAGCGGCCCAGAGGTTCATCTGCGGTTGACGCGCCAGGAACGGGCGAACGAAGCCAAGAAGAAACAGCTTTGTGAAACCGGGGTTGTCTTTTATCACTTGATAAAATTTCGATCACTTGGGGGAGCAAAGAATGACTAGAGACCTTTCCAAACTAAGCCGCCGCAGCCTTTTGTTGGTGGGCGCATCCATGCCGTTTGGGATGCTTTTGTCGGTCGGTGCCAATGCGGCCGAACCGATCAAGATGGCGGGCATCTACACTGTTCCGGTCGAACAGCAATGGGTCAGCCGTATCCACCAGGCCGCTGAAGCTGCCAAGGCGGCGGGTGCGGTCGACTATGTCCACACTGAGAACGTTGCCAACACCGACTATGCCCGCGTCATGCGCGAATACTGCGAGCAGGGCATGCAGCTGATCGTCGGCGAAATCTTCGGGGCCGAGCAGGAAGCACGCGAAGTTTGCGCCGAGTATCCCGGCGTGGCCTTCCTTCTCGGCTCGTCCTTCTTGCACGATGAGGCTGCGAACCCGAACCTTGCTGTCTTCGACAACTATATCCAGGACGCCTCTTACCTTTCCGGGATCATCGCGGGCTCCATGACCAAGACCGGCAGTATTGGCATGGTCGGAGGCTTCCCGATTCCCGAGGTGAACCGCCTGATGAACGCCTTCATGGCCGGCGTGCGCGAAACCCGGCCGGATGCGACCTTCCAGGTGGCCTTCATCGGCTCGTGGTTCGATCCGCCGAAGGCCAAAGAAACCGCTTTTGCGATGATCGAGACCGGGGTTGATCTTCTCTATGCTGAGCGTTTCGGTGTCTCGGATGCGGCCAAGGAAAAAGGCGTTCTGGCCATCGGCAACGTGATTGATACGCAAGCTGACTATCCCGACACGGTCGTCGCCTCGGCACTATGGCACTTTGAACCAACGCTGAATGCCGCGATTGAAGCCGTGAATGCCGGTGCCTTCAAGGCGGCCAACTACGGCGAGCTTTCGTTCATGAAGGCGGGCGGCTGTTCACTGGCACCGCTTGGCACCTTCGAAGGCAAGGTCTCGGCCGATGTGATGGCCATGGTCGCCGCCAAAGAGGCCGCCATCAAGGACGGCAGCTTTACCGTGACCATCGACGATAACGAGCCAAAGTCGTCGTGACCGCTTCCGACGTTCGGGCGGGGGACATTGTCCTCCGCCTCGACAACATCACCAAGCGCTTTTGCGCACTGACCGCCAATGCGGGCGTTTCCCTTGATCTAAAGCGCGGCGAAGTTGTTGCCCTTTTGGGGGAAAACGGCGCGGGCAAGACCACGCTGATGAACATCCTGTTCGGCCATTATCAGGCCGATGAAGGCAGGGTAGAGGTCTTTGGTCAGTCCCTGCCACCCGGCAATCCGCGTGCGGCATTGGCCGCCGGAGTCGGCATGGTGCACCAGCATTTCACCTTGGCCGACAATCTGTCGGTCCTGGACAACATCACCTTGGGCACCGAAAGCCTTTGGTCGCGTGGCAAGGGGCGCGCCGCCGCCAGGGTGCGGATCGCCACCCTTTCGTCAAAGTTCGGGCTGGCCGTCCACCCCGACGCCCGGGTGGGCAGCCTGTCGGTGGGCGAACGCCAGCGGGTCGAAATCCTGAAGGCGCTTTACCGTGATGCCCGGATTCTGATCCTTGACGAACCAACCGCCGTTCTGACCCCACAGGAAACCGACGCCCTCTTTGAGACCTTGCGCAAGGCAATCGCCCTTGGCCTGTCAATCATCTTCATCAGCCACAAGCTGCATGAGGTCATGGCCATCGCCAACCGCTGCATCGTGCTGCGTCATGGCAAGGTGGTGGGAGAGGTGGATACCCACGCCACCGACCGGGCCACCTTGGCCGCGCTGATGGTGGGCAGCGATGTCGCTTTGCCAAAGGCGGGAACGAAGATCCCGGGCCCTGTTCTCATGCGGCTTCGCCGCATCAGCACAAAAGCCAAAGGCACGGCCACGGGCCTTTCTGACCTGTCTTTGGATTTATGCGCCGGTCAGATCGTCGGGCTGGCGGGTGTGTCGGGCAACGGGCAAGCCGCTTTGGCCGATCTGATCTCAGGCCTCACCAAACCTGATCAGGGCCAGATTGCGATCGCAGGGCAAGACCCCGGCCCATGGTCACCGCGTCAGGCCCTCCACCACCAGATCGCCCGCATCCCTGAGGACCGGCACAAGACTGGCACGATCTCGGACTTCAACCTGACCGAAAACGCGGTGCTGGAGGTTTATTCCCGCGCCCCCTTCAGCCGGTATGGCTGGATGAACTGGCCGGCTGCTGAGGGCTTCGCCAAGGATATCATCGCCAAGTATGATGTCCGCTGCCAAGGGTTGGCGCAGCGCATCCGACTTCTCTCTGGCGGCAACATGCAAAAGCTGATCCTTGGGCGGGTCCTTGAACCCGGCCCCAAGATCATCCTTGCCAACCAGCCCGTGCGGGGGCTGGACGTGGGCGCCATCGCCTATGTCCATTCACGCTTAATCGCTGCCCGCGATGCCGGGGCGGCTGTCCTTTTGATCTCCGAGGATCTGGACGAAATCCAGAGCCTTTCAGACGTTATCCACGTCATCAGCGAAGGCCGCCTGTCGCCGGGCTTTGCACGGGGAACCAGGACGGCAGCGGAACTTGGGTTCTGGATGGCCGGGCAAGGCTTCAAGGACAACTCCCATGCGGCTTGAGCCGATCTCCAGCCCCAGCCTCGCCCGCCAACTTGGCCTTCCCGCCGCAGCCCTTGGCGCGACCGTCCTCTTGGCCAGCCTTCTGGCGATGCTAGCGGGTGCTAACCCCTTCGCGGTGCTCGGCCAGATCGTCACAGGGGCTGCTGGCTCAAAATTCGCACTGCTGGAGACGCTGAACCGCGCCACCCCCTTGATCTTCACCGGCCTCGCCGTCGCCGTGGCCTTCCGGGCCAAGCTTTGGAACATCGGCGCCGAGGCGCAGCTTTATGCAGGCGCCATCATCGCCGTGCTCTTGGGCACGGGGGCAATCCCTGCGCCTTTCGTCCTGCCCGTTACGGCGGCCGTGGCCATGCTCGCCGGGGCCTTGGTGCTGCTCGGCCCGGTCCTTTTGAAAACGCGCCTTGGTGTCGATGAGGTGGTGACCACGCTTTTGTTCAACTTCATCATGCTTCTCTTCGTCAGCTACCTTCTGGAAGGCCCGATGAAGGACCCGATGGGCATGGGCTGGCCCAAATCCGAGGCGCTGTTGAAAGAGGCGCGCCTCCCCCGCATCGCCGAAGGCCTGCGCCTGCATTGGGGTTTTGTGCTGGCCCTGATCGCGGCAGTCGTCGTCTATATCATCGAACGTCGCACGACCTTTGGGTTTGAGATGCGGACGGTCGGCGCAAACCTGAACGCCGCGCGCTTTGCGGGCGTCCCGGTCAACCGGGTGCTGATCCAGACCGCCCTTTTGTCGGGCGGCCTTGCCGCCCTTGCCGGCTGGTCCGAGGTCGCGGGGTTGAAAGGCCACCTCAGCCAGGACCTCTCGCCCGGCTTTGGCTACACCGGTATCATCGTCGCAATGCTGGCCCTTCTGAACCCGCTCGCCGTTATCGGCACGGCGATCTTCGTGGCCGGCATCTTCGTCGGCTCCGACGCCATGAGCCGCGCCGCCGGCGTGCCCACCTACATTGCTGACATGCTCCTCGCTTCGGCCCTTCTGTTCATGGTTCTGGCGATCCTTCTGACCAAAGTCCGGGTGGTGCGGGGATGAGCGCGCTTTTTGAGATCCTGATCTCCGCCAGCTTCTGGGCCGCCGTGATCCGCATCGCATCGCCCTTGGTCCTTGCGACGATGGGAGAGCTGATCTGCGAGCGCGCCGGGGTGCTGAACCTTGGCATCGAGGGGATCATGGTCATCGGCGCCTTTACCGGCTGGCTTGCCGTCTATCAGGGCATGCCGCTTTGGGGCGGCGTTGCGGTCGCGATGTCCGCCGGTATGCTCTTCGGCCTTCTCCATGCCATGCTGACTGTGCCCTTCGGCCTGTCGCAGCACGTGGTGGGGCTTGGCGTGACTTTGCTCGCCACCTCAACCAGCTCTTTCGCCTACCGCCTTGCCCTTCCCGAAGTAACAAGTCCCCCCAAGATTGAGCCTTTTCAGCCACTTGACCTGCCCGTCCTCTCCGATCTGCCCTTCATGGGAGAGGTTTTCTTCACGCAAACCGCCTTCACGTGGTTCGCCTTCGGCACCGCCCTTTTGGTGGCACTGATCCTTTTCCGCACCCCCCTCGGCCTTGCTGTCCGAGCGGCGGGGGAAAACCCCTCTGCCGTCGAAGCACAGGGCCTCTCGGTCACCGGCCTGCGGATGGGGGCGGTCATCGTCGGCTCGGGCCTGATGGCGATGGGCGGGGCCTTCCTGACCCTCTCGGCGTTCTCGTCTTTCTTTTTCGAGATGGTCAACGGCCGCGGCTGGATATGCGTGGCCTTGGTGGTCTTCGGTGCATGGATGCCCAGCAAAGCCGTCCTTGGCGCGATCCTCTTCGCGGCCTTTGACGCCCTGCAGATCCGCCTCCAGCAAACGCCTCTTGGGGCAGAACTGCCCTATCAGGTATTCTTGATGGCACCCTATGTGCTGTCCATCCTGGCCCTGATCCTGATGTCACGCCGCGCCGAAGTGCCCGCCGCCCTGATGACGCCTTACAACAAGGGGGAACGCTGATGTTCGATCTTCTGATCAAGGGCGGCACGTTGCCCGATGGCACCGTCGCCGACATCGGCATCAAGGGGGACCGGATTGCCGCCGTCGGGCGTCTTGATGCCGCCGCCACACGGGCGATCGACGCAACGGGCGATCTCGTCTCTCCCCCTTTCGTCGACCCGCATTTCCATATGGATGCAGTGCTTTCCTACGGTCTGCCAAGGGTCAACGCCTCTGGCACCCTTCTGGAAGGCATCGGCCTATGGGGCGAGCTTCGCGAAATTGCAACAGTCGACGAAATGGTCGACCGCGCCCTGCGCTATTGCGACTGGGCGGTCAGCATGGGCCTTCTGGCGATCCGCACCCATGTAGACACCACCCCCGACCACCTGCGCGGGGTTGAGGCGATGCTAGAGGTCAAGCGCCGCGTCGCCCCCTATCTAGACCTGCAACTGGTGGCCTTCCCGCAGGACGGGCTTTACCGAACCGCGACGGGGCGGGCCAATGTGATCCGCGCCCTGGACATGGGCGTGGACGTCGTCGGCGGCATCCCCCATTTCGAACGCACTATGGAGGAAGGCGCAGAATCCTTGCGTGATCTTGCCCGAATGGCGGCTGAGCGCGGGCTGATGTGGGACGTCCATTGCGACGAAACGGATGACCCGATGAGCCGCCATGTCGAAACCATGGCGCGAGAGGTGACGCGGCACGGATTGGGCGCCCGCGCAGCCGGCAGCCACCTGACCTCGATGCATTCGATGGACAACTACTACGTTTCGAAACTGCTGCCCCTGATCGCCGAGTCCGGCATGACCGCCATCCCGAACCCCCTGATCAACATCACCCTGCAAGGCCGCCACGACACCTACCCCAAACGGCGCGGGCTGACGCGGGTGAAAGAGATGCAAGCGATGGGCATCACCGTGGGCTGGGGGCAGGACTGCGTGCTGGACCCGTGGTACTCGCTGGGGACCGCGGACATGCTGGATGTGGCCTTCATGGGCCTCCACGTCGCGCAAATGACCCACCCGGCCGAGATGACCCGCTGCTTCACCATGGTCACCACCGACAATGCCGCGATCATGGGTCTCAAGGACTACGGTCTGACCCCGGGGTCCCTTGCATCCCTTGTCGTGCTGGATGCCGGCACCCCGACCGAGGCCCTGCGCCTGCGACCTGACCGGCTGGTCGTGGTGTCGAAAGGCCGGGTTGTGGCAGAACGCAATCGAAACGATTGCCGCCTTGTACTTGCGTCGCGCCCTGCTACCGTCAGACGCAGGCTGGGATAGGCTTCACATGCACGCTTAGTCCTTTGGTGTCGAAAAGGCTGCCGTTCATTGGAATGGCGGCTTCAAGTCAGTTTCCATACCCGCTTCGCGTCAATTGGCTTTGTCCGCTTTCCGCCCTTCGCGTCGATGATATCCGACTGGCCGACGTGAGCTTTCTCAACGACCGCTTCGGCGAAACTGGCCTGAGGTTTTGCACTTGCAGCGAAGGTCCGCTTTCCCCCCAAAGTGCCATTCGGATCGTCTCCCAGGACCATAATCGAAGGTTGGACACGGGTCGCATCTCAACCCGAACGCCACCCCGGTCGAAAAGCAAGCGAACATCCAGAAAACTGTTACGAAACAATGCGTTAACACCTAAACACTAAATCGGCGCAGGCAACAGGTACGGAGAACATTGGCCTAAAGAGAACGTTCCAGGGCCTTGTGGAGGCGCTGCCGGTGAAAAGCCTTTTCAGCATAACCCTCGAAAACAACGGAAAAATCCGGCCGCGGCATGATCGGGAGAACGCTTTCGTGGGGGCAAGTGGCGGAGGGAACGGGACTGGGGTCGAACCTTCTCTGGCGCGTAACCCATTGATTTATAATAATCGACTATTTCGGAGCATGCTTTCCGAAGATTTTGGCGGCAGACACAGAACCGATCTTTTCCGTTCAAACGGCATTTTGCCACAGCAAAACGAGGCCGTGCCCGTGCAGCAGGTGCTCGACATTGCGAAGAGACAGCGGGAAGCGGATGTACAGCGTCACCGCCAGACGGATGATTTCCGATGAGGCCTTGATGTAGCGGAACGGGGAGCGTTTGGCGATAGCCGGAGGTTACCAGACGACCCGCAAGCCGGTTTCTTCTGACAAAGCCAGCCGGACACATAACCGCACCCCACAACGATCAACAGAAGCTCAAATCGATCCTTGCATAAACGGAACCGTCCACACATGACAACACCGAAAACATTTGTCATGCTTGGCCTCTCCACTTAGACTTGCGCGAGCGGGGTTCCGGAGCAGAGAGCATGCGAGGCGGATCAGCAGCAGGCCCGGAACGCGGCAAACCCGGCGACTTCGATCGGGCGTGCGCCCGAGAGGCGGCGACGCGGGAAATCCTGGAGGTGATCAGCCAAAGCCGCAACGACGACCGCCCAGTGCTCGACGTTATCCTGCGCAATGCGATCCGATTGTGTCAAGCCGATACGGTCGCATTGTTCTTGGGTCGGCCAGACGATGCGCGGATGACGCTAGCAGCATGGCGCAACATCGATGTCACCTCGGAGGCTGCCACCGCGGCGACCATCGCATCGGTCAACGCCACCGACCTTCCCATGGACCCGACCTTGCATGCATCGGCACGCGCGATCCTATCCGGAGAAGTGGTGCATATCGTCGATGGAACGCTGGCCAAAGGCTACCTTTCTGGCGATCCAGCCTTCCGGATCATGATCGACACGCTGTCCGTGCGCACTTATCTGAACGTGCCGTTGATCGACTCGGAGGGTGCGCTGGGGGTGCTAACGCTGCATCGGAGCGTCGTGCTGGCTTTCTCCGACGACGAGATCGCACTGATCCGTAGTTTTGCCGCTCAGGCCGTCATCGCCATCGAAAACGCCCGCCAGTTCCGCGAGTTGCAGACCCGTCTGGCGCGCGAGGCCGCGACGCGAGAGATACTGGAGGTCATCAGCCAGAGCCGCGACGACGACCGCCCGGTGTTCGACGTCGTCCTTCGCAATGCAGCCGAACTGTGTGGCGCCCCGCTGGCCGGGCTCAACATCATCAGCGAAGACCGCAGCCACGCTGTGATGGTGGCGCATTGGGGCGACAGGCTGCGTGCGCTTGAGCCGGGCAAGACCATCTGGCCCCTCGACGCCGACCTTGTTCCGTCGATCGCCATGCGAGAAGGCCGCATTGTACAGGAACGCGATCTGGCCGACACCGACAGCTACCGTGCGGGCGATCCCGTCAGGCGGCAGTCCGTCGACGAAGAGGGCATCCGCACTATCGTCGTCGTGCCCCTGTTCAACGGCGGGCGCACCGTCGGCTCCATCGCACTGTTCCGGCGTGAAGTGCAGCCCTTCACCCCCGACGAGATCGCCCTTGTCGAAACCTTCGCCGCCCAGGCCGTCATCGCCATCGAGAATGTCCGCCAGTTCCGCGAGTTGCAGACCCGTCTGGCGCGCGAGGCGGCGACGCGGGAGATACTGGAGGTCATCAGCCAGAGCCGCGACGACGACCGCCCGGTTTTCGACGCGGTCCTGCGCAATGCGATACATCTATGCAACGCCACCACGGCGGCGCTGTTCCTCGGGCGAAAGGACGATCTGCGTTTGACCCTCGCCGCGTGGCGCGACAGGGCTTCGCAATCGGCGGTCACAGACGACGCGATGATCGCAACCGTCAACGCTACCGAAATGCGGATGGACCCAAGTGTTCATTTATCGGCGAAGGCCATATGCGAAGAGCGGGTCGTGAACATAGACGATGCGATACAGACCGCCGGGTATCTGTCGGGCGAGTTGACTTATGTGGTTATGGCTGAAAACCTTGGCGTCCGGAGTTATGTGAACGTTCCCCTGATGGACGCCCGGGGAGCGCTCGGGGTGGTCCAATTGCACCGGCGGGAGGTTCGGCCTTTCACCGCCGACGAAATCGCCCTTGTCGAGACCTTCGCCGCCCAGGCCGTCATTGCTATCGAGAACGTCCGCCAGTTCCGCGAGTTGCAGACGCGGCTGGCGCGCGAGGCGGCGACGCGGGAGATCCTGGAGGTCATCAGCCAGAGCCGCGATGACGACAAACCCGTCTTCGATGTGGTCCTGCGCAAGGCAGCAGATCTTTGCAACGCCTCGATGGCCAGTCTCCTCCTCATCAGCGAAGATCGCCGCCAGGCGGTGCTGGTGGCGGATTGGGGCCTTGGTCAGGTCTCCGGTCTGATTCATGTAGACGGTGTCGCGTTCGACGGCTTCGAAGCCGGCGCGTTGGATCATTTCGATGATCTCTTGTTTGGTCATTTTTACTTCGCCTTCGGCGGCGTAGGCGTGGGTTAGTTCGCCGCCGTCGGTGATGGTGCCGTCGAGGTCGTTGGCGCCGAAGTGGAGGGCGGTTTGGGCGGTGTGTTTGCCGAGCATGACCCAATAGGCCTTGATGTGGTCGAAGTTGTCGAGCATGAGCCGCGAGACGGCGATCGTGCGCAGGTCGTCGAGGGCGGAGGCCTGCCGTTTCACGATGTCGGTGTCTCCCGGCTGGAAAGCGAGGGGAATGAACGAGAGGAACCCGCCGGTCTCGTCCTGCAGGTCCCGAAGTTTCAGCATATGGTCCAACCGCTCCTCCAGCGTCTCGATGTGCCCGTAGAGCAGCGTGGAGTTAGAGCGAAGACCCATGCGGTGAGCAGTCCTGTGAACTTCCGACCATTTGTTCCAGCCGATCTTGAAGGGGAAGAGCGCTTTGCGCACGCGCTCGCTGAAAACTTCCGCGCCGCCGCCCGGCAGACAGATCACGCCGGCTTCCTTCATCTTCTTCAGCACTTCGTCGATCGTGATTCGCTCGTGGCGGG
>JANOGW010000088.1:0-23781 GCA_031406155.1 Pseudorhodobacter sp. | reverse complement strand
CGCCGCCCTCGGCCCCGGTCCGCAGATAAACGTGCTCGGCGGCCATATGGACGGCGATACCGCCCTGATCCGCGATCTCGATCTGACCCCGATGCTCAATTCCATCGACCAGATCACCCGGCACCTTGAAACGCTGCCCGGCCAGGCCTTCGGCTTGCAGCTTGATACCGGATTGCACCGCTTGGGGCTGGAGCCAACTGCATGGCTTGCCATCGCGCCGCACGTCCTGCCCGCCGATCCGCAACTGCTGATGTCGCATCTCGCCTGCGCCGACGAACCCGACCACCCGCTGAACGCCACCCAGCTGGCCAATTTCCACACCATGACCGACGGCATCGAAGTGCCCCGATCATTGGCCGCAACTGGTGGCATCCTGCTAGGTCAAACCTACCATTTCGATCTGACCCGTCCCGGCGTCGGCCTGTTCGGCGCCATGCCCTTCGTCGCCGCCACCCCCGTCGTCACTCTGTCCCTGCCCGTCATCCAAACCCGCGAAGTCGCCGCCGGTGACACTGTCGGCTACGGCGGCGCGTGGACCGCCCATCGCGCCAGCATCATCGCCACAGTTTCCGGTGGCTACGCCGATGGCCTTCTGCGCAGCCTGTCGAACAAAGCCCACCTTTGGGCCACCGACATCCCTTGCCCCTTGGTTGGCCGCGTCTCGATGGATCTGATCACCGTCGATATCACGCATCTGGCAGAAACCCCCATCAGCCTTGATCTGATCGGTCCGCACCAAAGCGTCGATGATCTGGCAGACATCGCCGATACCATCGGGTACGAGGTTCTGACCAGCCTCGGCCCGCGCTATGCCCGCAAATATCTGGAAACCACCGTATGACGCCCACCGCTTCACTGGCAGCCATCGGCCGGCCCGCCCTGTCCGCCCTTGCCGCCGTTGGCCGCGTCGCCGTTTTCACCATGCAAGTCATCAGCCATTTGTTCCGCCCGCCGTTCTACCCGCGCGAATTTCTGCAAAGCCTGATGCAAATCGGCTGGTTCAGCCTACCCGTCGTCGGCCTGACCGCCATCTTCACCGGCGGCGCGCTTGCCCTGCAAATCTACTCCGGTGGCGCACGCTTCAACGCCGAAACCGTCGTCCCAAACATCGTCGCCATCGGGATCGTCCGCGAGTTGGGCCCGGTCATGGGCGGCCTGATGGTGGCGGCCCGCGTCGCGTCCAGCATTGCCGCCGAACTTGGCACCATGAAAGTCACAGAACAGATCGATGCACTGGTAACTCTGTCCACCAACCCATTGAAATACCTTGCCGTTCCACGAATACTCGCCGCCACCCTTGCCGTCCCTGTGCTGGTCGCCGCCGGTGACGCGCTTGGCATCGCAGGTGGCTGGCTGGTCGGCATCACACGCCTTGATTTCAACTCGGCCACCTACCTCAAGACCACCGTCGATTTCTTGGAGCCTTGGGATATCGGCTCCGGTCTCGTCAAAGGGGCCGCCTTCGGCTTCATCGTCGCCGTGATGGGCTGCTACCACGGCATGCATTCCGGTCGCGGCGCGCAAGGTGTCGGGGCCGCCACCAAAGCCGCGGTGGTCGCTGCATCGGTCATGATATTGGCCGCGAACTACGTCCTGACAGAGGTTTTCTTCACCTCATGATCGAACTCTCAGCCGTCATAAAATCCTTTGGGTCCAACGCTGTATTGCGCGGGGTTAATCTAAACATCCCCCGCGGCCAAAGCATGGTGATCATCGGCGGCTCTGGAACCGGCAAATCGGTACTGTTGAAATGCATCCTCGGCCTTGTGCGCCCCGACGCAGGCCGCATCACGCTTGCGGGCGAGGATGTCACGCGGCTCGACCGCGACGCCTTCCTAGCCCGCTTCGGCATGCTGTTCCAAGGCGGCGCGCTTTTCGACAGCCTCCGCGTCTGGGAAAACGTCGGCTTCCGCCTGATGCGCGGCCACACTGCACGGCCCAAGGAAGAAGCCCGCGCCATCGCGTTGGAAAAGCTGCGCCGCGTCGGCCTGAAACCCACCGTCGCCGATCTGTTCCCCGGCGAGTTGTCCGGCGGCATGCAAAAACGTGTCGGCCTCGCCCGCGCCATCGCAGCCGAGCCCGAGATCATCTTTTTTGATGAACCCACAACTGGCCTTGATCCGATCATGGCGGGCGTCATCAACGACCTGATCCGCGAGATCGTGGTGGAAATGGGGGCAACCGCCATGGCCATCACGCATGATATGTCCTCCGTCCGCGCCATTGCCGACAAAGTTGCCATGCTGCACAACGGGATCATCCAATGGACCGGCACCGTAGCCGAAATGGACGCCACATCCGACCCTTACGTGCAACAGTTCATCCATGGCAGGGCCGATGGCCCGATAGAGAGTGTGCGATGATGCCCAAACAAGGTGCCCTAGCCGTCGTCGTTCTGTTCGTCATCGTTGTCGTTTTGCTGCTCGGCTTCGTCGGACTTGGTTCTCCGCTTGCGCTCTTCGGCCTATAATGCCCCTAAAACTCGCCAACCTTGCCCTCCTCATCCTCTTCCCGCTCGCGTGGTTCGCCCCCCTGATGCGCGCGGGCCTGCTGCCGCTGTTTGGCCTCTCCGAAATCTCCGTCATCACCGGCCTGCAAGCGCTGTGGGGCACCGATGTGATCCTCGCGCTCATCGTCACCGCCTTCGCCATCTTCGCCCCATGGCTCAAAACCCTCGGTCTGGCCCTGCTGCACTTCGGCCTCCTATCCCCCAAACTGCTGCCCGCCCTGCACATCATGGGCAAACTCGCCATGGCCGACATTTTCCTGATCGCGCTGTACATCGTGTTGGTCAAAGGCATCGGCCTCGCCCATGTCGAAACCGCATGGGGCCTGTATTTCTTCACCGGCCTCATCCTCGCCTCGCTGGCCATTTCAACACTCACGGCACGGGAAGAAAGCCGGAAGGCTTGATGACCCGCCACTTTCAGGGCAAACACCCTGCATGAGCAAAGCCTCCCCCACATTCACCTGCACCGCCTGTGGCGCCAGCACGCGCAAATGGGCCGGCAAATGCGAAGCTTGCGGCGCATGGAATTCCATCATCGAGGAAGCGCCGCTGTCCGCCGGGCCAAAAGCCCTCGGCGGCAAAGGCCGCACCATTGCGCTGACCGATCTTGCGACGCAGGAAACCCCGCCGCCCCGCGCCAGTTCCGGCATAGATGAGCTGGACCGCGTGCTTGGCGGCGGCCTCGTGCCCGCTTCCGCCGTGCTTGTCGGCGGCGATCCCGGTATCGGCAAATCGACGCTGTTGCTGCAAGCTGCCGCCAGCTTTGCCCGTCGCGGCGTCAAGTGCCTTTATATCTCGGGCGAAGAAGCCCCGGCGCAGGTGCGAATGCGCGCCCAGCGCCTGGGCCTGACCGATGCCCCCGTCATCCTCGGGGCTGAGACAAACCTGCGCGACATCCTGACCACGCTCGACGCCGAACGCCCCGGTCTAGCCATCATCGATTCGATCCAGACCATGTGGCTCGATAGCATCGAGGCCGCCCCCGGCTCGGTAAGCCAAGTGCGCGCCGCCTGCCATGAACTCGTCACCTTCGCCAAACGCCGCGGCGTGGCGATCATCCTTGTGGGCCACGTCACCAAAGACGGTCAGATCGCCGGGCCCCGCGTCGTCGAACACATGGTCGATACTGTGCTCTACTTCGAAGGCGAACGCGGCCACCAGTTCCGCATTCTGCGCGCGGTGAAAAACCGCTTCGGTCCGGCAGATGAAATCGGCGTGTTCGAAATGACCGGCGACGGCTTGCAACAGGTCACCAACCCGTCCGCCCTGTTCCTGTCGGATCGTGGCACCTCCACCCCCGGCTCGGCAGTTTTTGCTGGCATCGAAGGCACGCGGCCCGTGCTGACCGAAATTCAAGCCCTCGTCGCCCCCTCAACTCTTGGCACCCCGCGTCGCACTGTTGTCGGTCTCGATTCCGGTCGCCTGTCCACCATTCTGGCAGTGCTGGAGGCACGCTGCGGCATTCCCTTCACAGGATTGGACGTGTTTTTGAACGTTGCAGGCGGCATGCGGGTGTCAGAACCCGCCGCTGATCTGGCCGTCGCCGCAGCCCTGCTATCTGCCCGCGAAGATGTGGCAATTCCGCCAGAGATGGTGCTTTTCGGCGAAATTAGCCTGTCTGGCGCGCTGCGTCCCGTGACACAGACTGAAAACAGGTTGAAAGAAGCCTCGAAACTTGGTTTCTCACAGGCCATTGCTCCGGCCCGCTCAAAACTCGGGGCCAGCGAAGATATGAAAGTCCGCCTTATGCCCGATCTTACGGCATTCGTCGGTGAAATATTCGGGGCCGGTTGACCCCAACGAAAGGTGCGTGATGGAAGGCTTTACCCTGATTGATGCCGTTGCGGCCGGCGTGATCGTGCTGTCGGCGATTCTGGCCTATTCGCGCGGCTTCGTGCGTGAAGCACTGGCCATCGCAGGCTGGATCGGGGCTGCTATACTCGCCTTCATTTTCGCACCCCAAGTGCAACCGTTGGTCAAGGAACTGCCCGTCGTCGGCAAATTCCTGATCGACAGTTGTGAATTGTCCATCATCGCCGCCTTCGCCGCCGTCTTCGCCGTGGGCCTGATCATCGCGGCGCTGTTCACGCCGCTGTTCTCTTCTGTCGTGCAACGCTCCGCGCTCGGCGGCATTGATCAGGGGCTTGGTTTCCTGTTCGGCGTGTTGCGCGGCATCGTTCTGGTGGTGGTCGCCTTCATCGTCTACGACCGCGCTGTCGGCCCTTCCACACTGGCCATTGTCGACGATAGCCGCACCGCCAAGGTGATAGCGTCTTTTCAGGCCCGGATCGATGGCAGCATCCCCACCGATGCGCCGGACTGGATCATCAGCCGCTACGAGCAATTGGTCAGCGTGTGCGGTGCCCCCGCAGCCGCCGCGCCTGTCGAAACCGCCCCAGCCCCAAGCAACTGACGTGCACTTCCTGGCAATAGGCACGTGACACTTCTGCGCCAAAGGCATAAATGGACCATTAATCCACCTGCGGATTCGGAGCCCTGCGCATGCAGCCATTCCTAAGCAACCCCTTCGACGACGATAAGTTGAAAGAGGAGTGCGGGATTTTCGGCGTGATCGGCGTGAAAGACGCGTCGAACTTCGTAGCCCTCGGCCTGCACGCCCTGCAACATCGCGGCCAGGAGGCGGGCGGCATCGTCTCCCACGATCCCGAAACCGGTTTCAATTCTGCCCGTCGCTTTGGCTACGTCCGCGATAACTTCACCAAAGCCGACGTGATGGACACGCTGCCCGGCCCCCTTGCCATCGGCCACGTCCGCTATTCCACCGCCGGTTCCAAAGGTGCCACCGCCATCCGCGACGTGCAGCCGTTCTTTGGCGAGTTTTCCATGGGTGGCGCCGCCATTGCCCACAACGGCAACCTCACCAACGCCGCTGCCCTGCGCCGTGAACTGATCGAGCGTGGCAGCATTTTCCAATCCTCGTCCGACAGTGAATGCATCATCCACCTGATGGCGCGCTCCATCCAGAAGACCATTGCCGAACGCATCAAAGACGCGCTCCGCCGCGTTGAAGGCGCATTTTCCATCGTCGCGATGACCCGCACCAAACTGATCGGCGTCCGCGATGCCTTGGGTGTGCGCCCCCTTGTCCTCGGCCGCCTTGCCGACGACGCATGGGTCCTCAGCTCGGAAACCTGCGCCCTTGATATTATCGGCGCCGAATTCATCCGCGAGATTGAACCCGGCGAAATGGTCGTCATCGAAAACGGTCGCGTCGAATCCTCCTATCCGTTCGAACGCAAACCGCCGCGCTTTTGCCTGTTCGAACACGTCTATTTCAGCCGCCCCGATAGCATCCTCGGTGGCCGCTCCGTCTACGAAACCCGTGCCGCCATCGGCCGCGAACTGGCCATCGAAGCGCCAGTTGATGCCGATCTCGTCTGCCCCGTGCCAGACTCAGGCACCCCGGCCGCCATCGGCTATTCCCAGCAATCCGGCATCCCCTACGCCATGGGCATCATCCGCAACCAATACATGGGCCGCACCTTCATCGAGCCGACCGAGCACATCCGCAACATGGGCGTGCGCCTGAAACTCAACGTCAACCGCGCGCTGGTCAAAGGCAAACGCGTGATCCTCGTCGACGACAGCGTCGTCCGTGGCACCACATCCCGCAAGATCAAGGACATGATCCTCGAAGCGGGCGCTGCCGAGGTTCACTTCCGCATCGCCAGCCCCCCAACCGCCTGGCCGTGCTTTTACGGCGTCGACACGCCAGAGCGGTCCAAGCTGCTCGCAGCATCGATGAACGAAGAAGAAATGCGCCAATGGATCGGCGTCGATAGCCTCAAATTCATCTCGCTCGACGGCCTCTACCGCGCCGCTGGCGAGGCTGCAGGCCGCAACGCCAAACAACCGCAATATTGCGACGCCTGCTTTTCCGGCGAATACCCCGTCATCCCGGCTGACAAAATCGAAGAAGGCTTCCAGATGAAAGCGGCGGAGTGAAACTTGCCGACGATTCACGCTGGCGACGTTTCAACGACCACGGCTTCCAATGTCGTTGTTGCGGGAAATCATTCAACGGCATATTCGATATTGCCTATGACCACCCGGACCCTTGGCTACATGGTTCCTTCCGCGACAATGATGGCGACGACGTGAGGGTTGGCAATGACATCCTGGGAAGCGATTTTTGTATACAGGGCACGGATTACTTTGTACGAGGCCTAATTGAAATTCCCGTCTTGGAAACTGAAAAGCGCTTTGCTTTTGGCGTTTGGTCAACGCTTCACGAAGACAACTTCGAAGCCTATCTCAAAGCATATGGCACAGAAGACGAGCTTTTGATCGGCCCTTATTTCGGCTGGCTGGCGAATGACCTCCCGCACTATGGCAATGGGACATTTCTGAAAACAGAAGTCGTTTTTCGATCAGTCGGTCAACGCCCACGCTTCAACGTTTGGGATGATCGGAGCACGCTCGTCAGAGATCAGGAAAATGGTATCTCGTTCGATCAATTGCTTGATCTCTATGCGGCGGCCGGAACCGACATCCGCCCTCATCTCCTTGACGGCTAATAGGCAACAACCCGGTTAGCTTGCCGCCGGATGCGGCCGCCCCGCTGGTCCCTAGCAATCTCCCCTTGCCCTTTTTTCTGTTCCTAAATATCCCCGCCGGAGGCTCCAACCTCACCACAAACGCCCCCGCCAAAGGACCACCCGAATGACCCCACGCATCGCCCTCGTCACAGGTGCTTCTCGCGGCCTCGGCGCTGCTCTGGCGGAACAACTGGCCATTCGCGGCTGGCACGTCGTCGCCGTCGCCCGCACTGTCGGGGGCCTTGAAGAACTGGATGACCGCGTCAAAGCCCTGCTCTTGCCCGGTGCAGGTCAACTGACCCTCGCGCCCATGGATGTCACCAACGATGATGCTATGCGCCATCTCTGCCTCAACATCCACACCCGCTGGGGTGGCCTCGCACTCTGGGCGCATACCGCCATTCACGCCGCCCCCTTGGGCCCGGCCAGCTCGCTCGACGCCAAAGATTGGGATAAGTCCATCGCCACCAACGTCCGCGCCACTGGCGTACTTATCCCAATGATCGAGCCGCTCCTGCGCGCCCACAAAGGTACCGCGCTGTTCTTGGACGACCCTCGCGCCGGTCAAAAATTCTTCGGGGCTTACGGCGCCAGCAAAGCCGCCCAAATCGCCCTCGCCCGATCATGGCAGGCCGAGACGATCAAAATCGGCCCCCGCGTCCTGATCGAAACCCCAAGCGCCATGCCTACCGCAATCCGAGCCCGCTTCTTTCCCGGCGAAGACAAAGCCGCCCTTGCCAGCCCCACTAACGAAGCCACTCGCCACATCGCCGCCATCTAAGCGCAGCCCCGGACCCGATCCGGGGCGCCTCCCCTTACCCCCGCAAAGCCGCATCCATCGCCGCCCACAACGGCTCCACCGGCTCACACCCAACTGACAGCCGAATAGACCCCTCCGGCACCAGATCACCCCAGCGCGCCCGCCGTTCCCCCGACGTGTGGGTCGACCCGAAACTCGTGGCTTGGGCGATGAACGGGCAATCGGCCAAAAACTTCTCGGCAACCACCGCATCCGTCAACGTCATCGAGATCAAAAATCCGAACCCCGACATCTGCTTCTTCGCCACCGCAAACGACGGATCGCTTGCCAACCCCGGATAGCGCACCGCCAGCACATTCGGATGCGCCAACAGCCGCTCCGCAATCACCCCGGCTGATGCGCACATCCGCGACAGCCGCACTTCCAGCGTCTCGATCCCGCGATGCACCAGCCAGGCCTCAAACGATCCCGGCACCGCCCCCGACAGCCGCCGCCATTCGCGCACTCTTGTCATCAACGCAGAATCCCGCCCGGCCACATGGCCAAACAACACATCCGAATGCCCCGCCGGGGCTTTGGTATCGGCGGCAACCACCAAATCAGCCCCCAGATTCAATGGCCGCTGCAACAGCGGCGTCATCGTCGTATTATCCGCAATCACCAATGCGCCAGCCGCGTGAGCCCGCTTTGAAACCAGCGCAATATCACACAAATCCAACCCCGGATTCGACGGCGTTTCAATGAACACCACCCCGGCCCCGGCAAAATCCGCAGTATCAAACGCGGTGGTCGGCAGCATCTCCACCTCCACCCCAAACGGTTTCAGAAACTGCTCGGCAAATACCCGCGTCACGTAATAACCGTCCGACGGCAGCACGATGCGCTTGCCCGCGCTCAGCGTCGCCATCAACGCCGCCGAAATCGCCGCCATGCCGGATGGAAACGCCACCACAGGTGCTTCTTCCAGCAAACTCAACTGCGCCTCGACTTCATCCCATGTTGGACTGGCGGCGCGGGAATAGCTGTAACCACCCTTGGTATGATCCGGGACGTGAAAGGTGGTCGCGGTAATGATCGGCAAGGCAATGGGGGCGCCCTGCGTTAGCCTCGCTGCCCGATGGTGCTGCAGCCGCGCCGCCAGATCTTGATCCTCGTTGCGCATCATCTGGCCTTTCACTCCAACCGCGCCGGGAAGCCGTCCGCCCGCAAATCAGTGCCCAGCAGATCCTCCAGCAACTTCGCAATCATCGGCGATTGCGCCTCGCCGCCATAAGCCGCCTTTGCCGCGATATAGGTCTGGTTCGTCGCGGACGCCAAATCCAGCGGCACCCCAAACTCCTTGCCAAATCCCAGCGCGAAACCCAGATCCTTCAGCGCGAGGTCGATATTGAAGGCGATATCATAAGACCCGTTCAGGATCAGCGCCCCCTCGGTTTCATGCACGAATGAATTGCCCGACGACGCCGCAATCGCATGCCAAGACTGCCCAAGATCGAGCCCGCCACGTTTGGCCAGCATCAACGCCTCACCACACGCCTTCAGATGGATGAAGGCCAACATATTCGTGATGACCTTAATGATGCAGGACGATCCAAGCGGCCCCATATGAAATATCTTGTCGCCCATCGCCTGCATCGCCTTGTGGTGCAGATCGAACAGGTCGCGGTCGCCGCCAGCCAGCATCGTGATCTTGCCCTGATGCGCCAGATGCACCCCGCCGGTCACCGGCAGTTCCATCATCCGCACACCCGCCTCGGCTGCGACGGCTGCCAGCTTCAGCACTTCGTCACGCCCCAAAGTCGACATCTCAACCCAGGATGCGCCCTTTTTCATCCGGGGCAGGATGCTGCGCAACACCTTTTCCGATACCGCTGGCGAGGGCAGACAGGTGATCACATGATCCACCGAAGCCGCCAGATCTTCGGCGCTTGACGCCAGCACCGCCCCATTGGCGACCAAAGGTGCTGCGAGGCTTGGGTTCAGGTCAAAAACCGTCACCCTGAATCCGTCTTTCAGCAAGCAACCCGCACAGGCGGCACCGAGGTTGCCAAGGCCGATGTAACCGTAATGCATGATGTTCCTGTCATATCATGGGGGCGACGCCACGCGCCGCCCCGAAAACTCAGACGCCCCAGCCGACGATGCCTTTGACCTCGCAGAAGTCATGGATGCCCCAATCGGCGTATTCGCGGCCGTTGCCCGACTGTTTGTAGCCGCCGAACGGTGCCGACGTATCCCAATCGGGATAGTTCAGGTTCACCGTTCCTGCCCGCAACCGCCGCGCGACAGGCTTCGCATCCTCGACCGGGCCCGCGATAAAGGCGGCCAACCCATAGACGGTATCATTCGCCATACGCACCGCATCATCCACCGTGTCATACGGCAGGATCGACAGCACCGGGCCAAAGATTTCTTCCTTGGAAATCGTCATCTCGTTTTCCACATCGCCGAAAATCGTCGGCTTGCAGAACCACCCCCGGTTCAGGCCGGCTGGCCTGCCCAACCCGCCCGTCACCAGGGTTGCACCTTCGTCGATCCCGGTCTGGATGAGCCGCTGCACCTTGTCGAACTGTATTTTGGAGATCAGCGGCCCCATCGTGGTGCCCTCCGCCAGCGGATCACCGGGAACAATCGCCTCTGCGGTGGTTTTGGCAACTGCCAGCGCCTCGGCTTGCCGGCTGCGCTGCACGAACATCCGGGTCGGCGCATCGCACGACTGGCCGGCGTTCGACATGATCGCATTCACCCCCGCCTCAACCGCCGCAGCAAGATCGGCGTTCGGCAGAATGATATTTGCCGATTTGCCACCCATTTCCTGCGCCACGCGTTTCACTGTCGGTGCCGCCGCCGCCGCAATCAACGTACCCGCACGCGTTGATCCGGTAAACGACACCATATCCACTTCCGGGTGCGAGGTTATGCGCGTGCCAACCCCCGGCCCGTCACCATTCACCAGATTGAACACGCCCGGCGGAACGCCCGCCTCATGGCAAACCTCGGCGAACAGCACGCCCGAAAGCGGCGCAATTTCGGATGGTTTCAACACCATCGTACAGCCCGCAATCAACGCAGGTGCCACCTTGCAGGCGATCTGGTTCATCGGCCAGTTCCACGGCGTGATCAGCGCGCAAACGCCGATGCCTTCGTACACGATCCGCGTGGTGCCGCGCGAGTATTCCCACTGCATTTCTTCGGCAGCTTTGATAGTAGCCTCGATATGCACCTGGCCTGCCCAAGCCTGTGCACCCCGCGCCCATTCAATCGGTGCGCCCATCTCGGTCAACATCGCTTGTGCGAAATCCTCGTAGCGGCTGTTGTAAACCTCAAGAATGCGCTTCACCAACGCGATCCGCTTGGCCACCGGCCAAACGGTGTAGCGGTCAAATGCCGCCCGTGCTGCCATAATGGCGCGATCCGCATCTTCGGCATTGCCCAAGGCCACCTGCGCCACAATCTCTTCATTGGCCGGATTCTCTATATCCATCCGGACTTTTGAGATGGGCTCTACCCACTTGCCGTTGATGTAGAATTTTTGCATGTTTCTCGGGATCATCTTGACCTCACTTGAAGTAGATATTGTACGCCTTGCGGATCGCCTGATCGATGTCAGGATCAATCACGCTGCCAGCCTTGGACAGGATGTCATTCTTGCGGGCAATCGCAGCATCAAGCAACAGCGGTTTTCCGGCCTCGTTCCATTCCTTGGGGCTCATCCGGTTGGCCACTTTGGGATAGATATATTCGGTCTGCATCAGCGCAAGCGTCTGATCCGATCCCAGATAATGGCCCGGCCCGCCAAGACAGACCGCTTTCATGGCTTCAATGGACGTGCTGTCTTCGGTAACATCGATGCCGCGCACCAGACGCATGGCCTGACCCAAAAGGTCATCGCCCAGCACAAGGCTTTCCAGACAGAAGCCCAGCAAAGACGCATGCATGCCGACGGCCTCATAACACATGTTCAAACCCGCAAGACCGGCCAGCGAGTTGGTGATGCCCTGTTCCCATCCGGCTTGCATGTCCGGCAGTTTGCTGTCGGAGATGCCGCTCGCGGCCCCTCCCGGCAGATCGTAGAATCGGTGCATCTGCGCGCAACCCGCCGTCAGCAGTGCCTGTTCGGCAGAACCGCCCGACATCGCACCCGTGCGCAAATCCGATACGAAGGGCCAAGTTCCAAAAATGCATGGCGCACCCTTCTTGATCGAATTGGCATAAACCACGCCCGCCAGGCACTCGGCCACAGCCTGGACGATGGTCAAGGCTATCGGCGCGGGCGCTGTTGCCCCGGCTTGGCCCGCCGACAACAGCAGCATGGGCATGCCACGACGGATGCAATCCTCCATCGTGATGCAGCTTTCTTCGGCGAACTTCATCGGCGGGACAACAAAGCAGTTCGAGTTCGACACGAAGGGCCGCTCCAGCCACTTCTCCTCACCCCCCGCGACCATGTAGATCATGTCAAAGCAGTCTTTAACATGGCTCGGGTCACTGAAGGATGTGCCGACATGCTTGGTCGTGCCCGACAGGCTGCCATAGAGCGTGTTAAGGTCCATTTCCTTGTTGTCCGTAACATCGCGGCAGACCATGGTGCGTTGATAGAAATGGATATTGTCCAGATTGTTGACCAGCCGTGCGGCATCATACAGATCTTGTGCGGTGGATTCGCGATAGTCATACGTGACCGGATCGACGATATGCACCGCCGCCCCGGCCGTGCCAAAGTGCACCTTGGTGCCGCTCAGATGCAGATCATGCTTTTCCTCGCGGGCAAAAAGCGTGATGTCGCGACCCGCCACTGCCAACATGTCTTCGACCAGCGCGCGCGGAAACCGAAGTCGGCCGTCATCGCCCAAAACCGCCCCGGCATTGGTCATCAATTCCACGCCCGAGGGTGGCGCTTGGCTCAGCCCGATCACCTGCAACGCTTCCAGTGCGCTTTCGTGGATTTTCGCAATCCCGGCATCGGTCAGCGGCTTGTACTGGCCGCCCGACATGCCTGCGCGCACGGGGCGCAAGTTGTCCGCCAACGGCGCCGACCGCACCGCCACCCTGTTCGCCCGGCCCCCCGACCTGCGCGACCGTGCCGGTTCACAAACCTCGCCAATATCACTCATCGCAAGCCCCTTTTTCTGTTGGAAAATATCCTCGGGTGGGTCCGGGAAGGCAAACAGCCCTTCCGGGATCCGTCACATGCGCACCCGTTCGGATTTCGGATCGTACATCGCCACCAGCGAAGCAATGGCTTCATGCCGCCGCCCCGCAATCTCTATTTCATAAGCAGAACCAAGGACATCCGCCTCGGTCTGCCCCTTGCAGGGCACATAGCCAAGCCCGATCGACGCCCCCAGGAAATGGCCATAATTCCCCGATGTAATCGGCCCGACGATCTTGCCATCCCGCACGATGGCCTCGTTATGGTACACCATTGGGCCTTCGTCCTTCAGCCGGAACTGCACCATTCTGCGATCAAGCCCCGCATCGGCCTTGCGCAGAACGGCATCGCGCCCGATGAAGTCCGCCTTCTTGGTGCGCACGGCAAAACCAAGCCCCGCCTCCAGCACATGATCCTCATCGGTGATATCATGGCCGAAGTGGCGATAGGCCTTCTCGATCCGGCACGAATCCAGCGTGTGCAGCCCGCACAGCTTCAGTCCCAAATCTGCTGCTTCCAGCGCCTCGAACACATGCGCTGTCTGGTCGGCGCTGACATACAACTCCCACCCCAATTCACCCACATAGGTCACCCTATGAGCCCGCGCCAACCCCATGCCGATTTCGATTTCCCTTGCGGTACCAAAGGGATGTGCGTCATTACTAAAGTCGTTCGGGCTGACCGCGGCCAGCAGGTCCCGCGACTTCGGCCCCATCACGCACAGCACGGATTCCGCCGCCGTCATATCGGTGATCACCACAAATGCATCGCCCACATGCCGGCGCATCCACGCGAGGTCACGCTGCAACGTCGCCCCCGGTACGACCGCCAGATAGGCCGTCTCGGAAAGCCGCGTTACAGTCAGGTCACACTCAATCCCACCCGCCGCGTTCAACATCTGGGTGTAAACGATCCGTCCAATCGCCACATCCATCTGATTGCCGCAAACCTTGTTCAGAAACGCACAAGCCTCGCGCCCCTCTACCCGGATTTTCCCGAACGACGTCATGTCGAACAACCCAACCCCAGTGCGCACCGCCATATGCTCGGCCTTCTGGTTATCAAACCAGTTCTGCCGACCCCAGGAATACCGATAGTCCTGCTCCTGCCCGCGATTTGCAAACCAGTTGGCGCGTTCCCACCCGGCCGCCTCGCCAAACACCGCGCCGCGTGCTTTCAGATGCTCGTGCAGTGGTGACCGCCGCACCCCGCGCGCAGTTGCAAACTGCCGATAGGGGTAGTGGTCAGCATAGAGCAGACCCAGCGTTTCCGTCACCCGCGCCTTCAGATACGAGCGGTTCTTCTGAAACGGCTGGGCCCGCCTTACATCCACTTCCCAAAGATCAAACGGCGCTTCGCCTTCGGTAATCCAATGGGCTAACGCCATGCCAGCCCCGCCAGACCCCGCGATGCCGACCGAATTATAGCCCGCCGCCACCCAATAGCCGCCGAGTTCCGGTGCTTCACCCAAATAGTAGCGATCATCGGGCGTAAAGCTTTCCGGCCCGTTGAAAAACGTGTGTATTCCAGCCGTCTGGAACAGCGGCAACCGGTTCATCGCATGTTCCAGAATGGGTTGGAAATGGTCCCAATCCTCGGGCAGCGTGTCGAACATGAAATCGTCGCGGATGCCGGTCATGCCCCACGGCTTGGCCACCGGCTCAAACGCGCCGACCATCATCTTGCCCGCGTCCGATTTGTAGTAGGCGCATTCATCGGGCACCCGCAGCACTGGCAAATGGCCAAGCCCTTCAATGGGTTCAGTGACAAGATAGAAGTGCTCGCAAGCATGCAACGGCAGCGTCACGCCTGACGCCTCGGCCAAATCGCGCCCCCACATGCCGCCGCAATTCACCACGACGTCGGTGGCAATATGCCCCGGCTCACCGTCGCTACCTAAGTAATCTACGCCAGTGACGCGGCCATTGGCCTTTGTCACCGCCACAACCTTGGTGTGTTCAAATATCTGCGCGCCGCGCATCCGCGCACCCTTGGCCAGCGCCATTGCGATATTCGCCGGATCACACTGCCCATCCAGCGGCAGATGCACCGCCCCCACCACGTCGCCAATTTCCAGATGCGGATACATCGCCTTGGCTTCCAAGGGCGAGATTTCCTGCACATCCACATCAAAAATCCGCGCCACGGTGGCTTGCCGCAGCAATTCCTCGTGCCGCGCCGCCGTCAGCGCGACGGAGATCGAGCCGACCTGGCGCATGCCCGTCTCGATCCCGGTTTCCGCGGCAAGCTTGACATAAAGATCAGCCGAATACTTCGCCAGCCGCGTCATGTTCGCCGATCCGCGCAGCTGCCCGATCAGCCCCGCCGCATGCCAGGTGGTGCCCGAGGTCAGTTGCTTGCGTTCCAGCAAGACCACGTCGGTCCATCCGGCTTTCGCCAGATGATAGGCCACCGAGCAGCCCGATACCCCGCCTCCGATAACAACCGCGCGCGCCTGCCTGGGTATCGCCATCATTCACTCTCCGTCGGAACAAGAACCAGTTTGCCCGGATAGCGACCCGCCGCAAGATCGGCCTGCGCGCGCGCGATATCGCGCAAAGGATAGCTTTGGGAAACCACCGGCCGCACTCTGGCCGTATTGATGATGGTGACAAGGCCCGCGAAAACCTCGCGCGGCTGATGGGTGGCACCATAGATCGTCAGGTCGTTCAGATAGACCCGGCGCAGATCGCCCTTGACCATCGGACCAGCCACAGCCCCGCTGGTGGCATAGCGCCCTCCTGGGCGCAGCGCATCAAGCCGTTGCTGCCAAAAGGCGCCGCCGACCACATCTATCACCACATCAAAGCTTTTTTCTTTCAAGGCACTTTCCCGCGCCATCACCGCCACATTCATTGCCCTGAGCGGGGCCGATTTCGTCAGGCTGCACTGCCCGGTGACCTCGGCCCCGCGCAGCGCCGCCAGCTGCACCGCAGCAAGGCCGACACCGCCCGAAGCCCCGGTGACTAACACCCGTTCACCCACCGCCACCTGCGCGCGGGTCAGCAGGTTGTGGGCGGTACCATAGGCGCAGGGCATTGCACCGATTTCAACGTCCGAAAGTGGCGAGGCCGTCACATCATGCAGGTGCCGCGCCTGCACCAGGCAATATTGCGCGAAAGCGCCGTCAAACTCGGACCCGATCGAAATGAAGGCAATCGGATTGTCCGAAGTCGGTTCATGTTGATTGGTCGGGCAGACAACCCGTGCGCCAACGGCGAGGTCGGCTACGCCCTCGCCCAGCGCCACGATGCGGCCGCAAAGATCGGACCCCTGGATGCGCGGAAACCGCATGGTGCCGGACCAGCCAGCCTGCCGCCCTTCGCCGTACCAGCCGACACGGGTGTTGATGTCGGTCATGTTCACCCCGGCGGCCAGCACCCGCACCAGAACCTCGCCCGCACCCGGACGCGGCACCGGGATATCGGTGCGCCAAAGCAGCGCCTCTGGTCCACCATGTGCTATCAAATGGACGCCCTCCATGGTTTGGGGAATGATCATGCCCGGATGCGTTCATTGCGGGCGTCCCAGAGCGGCGCATCCTGTTGCACCTCGGCCGGATAGCGTTTGCCGAAAATCTCGACCTCCACTTTGGTGCCGGGCTGATTGACCGCTACTTTCAGCATGCCAAGGCCAACAACCGCCCCAACCCGGTGACCAAAGTACCCCGATGTCACTTCGCCCACGATTTTGCCATCGTGCCAGATCGACGACATATAGGGCGGGTCCTGATCGCCGGCTTCTATGACCAGCGTGCAAAACCGTTTGGCAACCCCGGCCTGCAATTCAGCGGCAAGGGCCGCCTTGCCGCGAAAGTCAGGCTTTGCCCAATCGACAAAGCGGTCAAGTCCGCCTTGTAGCACCGTGTAATCTGTCGAAAGATCGCCTTTCCAGGCGCGATATCCCTTTTCCACCCGAAGCGAGTTCAACGCGAACATGCCAAACGGCCGCAGGCCCAACGGCCTGCCCGCCGCCATCACGGCGTCATAGACCGCTGGCGTATCTGCCACGCGGGAATGGATTTCCCAGCCCAGTTCGCCAGCAAACGACACCCGCATCAAAAACACGTCCGCCCCGCCTACATGCGCGGTCTGAAACGTCAGCCAGCCCCTTGCCAAGTCCGCATCAGATACAGCCGCCAAAATCTCGCGCGATTTTGGTCCGGTCAGAATCTGCGTTGACCAGTCCGTCGTGTGGTCGGTCAGGCGCAGGTCCGCATCCAGATGACCCATCAGCCAATCGCGGTCATGCACCTGCGCCGTGGCAGCCGTGATCAATAAAAGTTCATCCTCGCCCAGCCGCGCCACGGACATTTCCGTCACGATGCGGCCCTTGTCATCAGCGAAATACGCCAGCCCAAGTCGACCGACATTCGGCACTTTGCCGGTGATCTGGCGGGCAAGCCACGCCGCAGCCCCTGACCCTTTCAGCACAAATCGCGAAAATCCGGGCAGGTCAAGAATGCCAGCGGCATCTCGCACCGCTTCACATTCTTCCTTCACCGCGCCAAACCACGCGCCTTTGCGGTTCCATGTTTGGGTTGCCGCCTCAGAGGTGTCATCGCCGGGCCGCGCATACCACAAGGCACGTTCCCAACCGTTGTATGCGCCATACTGCGCACCCAGCGCCTTCGTGCGCGCATGCACCGCCGACAGCTTCTTGTCACGCGCCTCGGGCCAGGCGTGGTGCGGAAAGTGCATGGCATATTCGTGGCCGTACACCTCCATCCCCTTCTTGATGCAATAATCGCGGTCCTCAAACCCGGTAAACCGGCGCGGATCGCAGGACCACATATCCCATTCGGTGGCCCCTTCGGTGATCCATTCCGCCAGCACCTTGCCCGCCCCACCGGCCTGACAGATGCCAAATGTGAACACGCAGGCCTCAAACGCATTCGGCACACCGGGCATCGGCCCGATCAGCGGGTTGCCATCGGGGGTATACGGGATCGGCCCGTTGATCACCTTGGTCAGCGGTGCCTTTTCCAGCAACGGCACCCGCGCCATGGCGTCATTGATATACCATTCTAACCGCTCCAGATCGTCGGGGAACAACTGGAAACTGAAATCCTCGGGGAACGGATCATCCGGCGTTATCCAATGCGCCTTGCAGTTCCGCTCATAGGGGCCAAGGTTGAAGCCGCCCTTTTCCTGCCGCAGGTAATAGCTGCTGTCGACATCGCGCAGCAATGGCAGCTTCTTGCCAGTCGCTTTGGTGTGGGCGGCAACTTCCGGCACGGTGTCGAACAGCATGTACTGATGGCTCATCACCATCATCGGCACATCGCGGCCAAACCATTTGCCGACTTCGCGCGCATAATACCCCGCCGCGTTCACCACGTACTGGCAGCGGATATCGCCCTTGTGGGTTGACACCACCCAATCGTCGCCCTCACGCCGCACACCCGTCGCCGGGCAAAACCGTTCCACCCGCGCACCCAGTTGCCGCGCGCCCTTGGCCAGTGCCTGCGTCAACTGCGCCGGATCGATATCGCCATCATACGGATCATACAAAGCCCCGGTCAGATCGTGCGTGGCGAGGAACGGGTAATACTCCGCAATCTGCTCCGGGTTCAGGATCTTCAGATCCATCCCCTGAGTGCGGCCCATCCCCACCACACGCTCAAATTCCTGCAACCGCTCTGCACTATGCGCCAACCGGATCGATCCGGTGACGTGATAGTTCATCGGGTAATCCACCGTCGCCCCCAGCGTACGGTACAACTCTGCCGAGTACCGCTGCATGTTCATGATCGACCAGCTGGAGGAAAACGTCGGCACATTGCCCGCCGCATGCCACGTCGACCCCGCCGTCAGTTCATTCTTTTCCAGCAGCACGCAATCGGTCCACCCCGCCAGCGCCAGATGATACAGCGACGACACCCCGACAGCGCCACCCCCAATGATCACCACCCGCGCCGTGCTTGGAAAATCTGACATGCCGACCTCTCGAATTTGGCCGGAGTATCGGTCCGCGCGCACCCGCTTTCAATTCGCAAAATTCCCGTCTATTGATCGGAAAAACCGATTAGAGGCGCCGATGCAGATTGAATTGATCGAAACCTTCCTCGACCTGATCGAAACCCGCAGCTTCAACCGCTCTGCCGAACGGCTCGGCATCACCCAGTCGTCTGTTTCGGGCCGGGTCGCCTCGCTGGAAACCGCGCTAAACGTCCGTCTTTTCACCCGGTCACGCGCTGGCACCGACCTTACCACCGAAGGTCTGCGGTTCGAACAGCACGCCCGCACCCTGCGTCACGAATGGCACGAGGCGCGCCGCCGTATCCAACCGCAAGGCGACGCCGCCATCACCCTGCGCCTTGGCATTCAGAACGATCTGGCGGCAGGCCTGATCGGCGATTGGATGGTCGAATTCCGCGCCCGCCTGCCCGATTGCTCCTTCTATATCGAACCTGATTATTCTACCCAAATGTGCCTTGATCTGCAAACCGGCACGCTTGATTTCGCCGTTTTGTTCACGCCAAAACCGCAGCCCGATCTGCATTTCACCACTCTGGGCGACATGGCGTATCGGCTGATCAGTTCCGACACAGATCTTAGTGCCAAACTGACCGCCGCCCGCCACATCGTGCCGCATTTTTCCCCGGCGTTTGAACGCGAACACCGCGCCCTGCTGCCGAACCTTGCCATCACCCCGATCTCGGTTGGTCAAAGCCTGACGGTGACCGCACTGCTGACCACCATGGGCGGATCAGGTTTCGTGATGGAGCCAACGGCCCGCGACATGGTTGCCACCGGACGTTTCCAGATGGTCAAAGACGTGCCCGCCATGCACCAGCCGGTGTTCGCCGCCACGCATATCCGCAACCGCACCACCCGTTTGCACCGCGAATTGCTGCGCATTGTGCAAAAGCATTTCATAACCCGCTGATCGACCCGGCTTTTTCTTCGCAAAAATACTCACCTTGCAACCGCGCCGCTAGAGTCTGTCTGACACTCATTGTATCGCCGGACAGGCTCCAGACCTTTGATTTTACGCTTGTCTTTCGACAAGACCGGTATCCACTTTTGTCGGACAAGCTCTAAACCGCCGTGTGCAGTCGATACCCCGGCGCATGGGCAAGGCGCACAAAGGTGATCGGGGCCGCCTCGCCCCAGGTGCTGCGTTCGGTGATGAACAGCGCAGTCCCCAGTGGCACGCCCAACATCCCGGCCTCGTCGGCTGACGCATTGGCCGCAGAAAACGCGATGTCACCGCGCGCGTAGCTGACATGCATCACCAGCCATTCATTGGCGCTGAGTTCGGCGAAATCCGGTACCGGGTCCAGCAGAACCGACGGATTTAGCCACCGATCCTCGTACAGAAACGGCACGCCATCGGCCAGATGAAGCGACCGCAGATGCAGCCAGTCCGGCCCTTGCGCCAGACCCAGCCGTGATGCCACCGCCATTGGCGCAGGGGCCAGCATCGTTTCGATCAGATGATAGCCATGGACCTGGCCGCGCGCCTCGATCTCCAGCCGGGTCACGGCGATATCCAGCGTCGCCTTGCGCACCGGATGCAGCGCCACCCGGGTGCCCGCCTTGCGGCGACGCTCCAGCACCCCCGCCTCGGCCAGATCGCGCAGCGCCCGGCTGACCGTGGCGCGCGCGCAGCCAAATTCGTAGGCCAGCGCCTCTTCGGTCGGGATCACCGACCCCGGCGCCCACAGCCGCAACCGGATACGGGCCTGCACCTCGGCGCGAATGTCTTCCCAGTTGGTCAGGGTCACAGCCGCCCCCGCAACCCGGCCATCACCCGCCGATACCCAGCCTCGATGCTGTCGCGCGCCACGTGCCGCCCGCCAATCACCACATGCCGCCCAGCAGACCAGACATCGCGCACCAGATGGTCATCGCCCGCAAAGATCAGCGCATCCAAGATGTCATCGCCCTGCCGACCTTCCAGATCAACCGCCCCCATGTCCAGCGACAAAAGATCAGCCCATGCCCCCACCCGGATACCACCCGAACGCCGACCGGCCGCCTGTGCGCCGCCCTGAACAGCACCCTCGAACAGCACCCGACCTGTGGATCGGTCGGCCTGCGCGAATATCGCCCGCGCCTTGCCAGCCAGACGCTGCGAATATTCCAGCAGCCGCAATTCCTCGGTCAGGCTGATGCGCACATTGCTGTCAGACCCCACGCCGAACCGCCCGCCCGCATTCAGCCATCTCGCACCGTCAAAAATCCCGTCGCCCAGATTGGCCTCTGTAATCGGGCAGAGGCCCGTTGTGGCCCCCGTGGCGGCAAGGGCGAGCGTTTCATCAGGGTCCATCTGGGTGGCATGGATCAGGCACCAGCGGGCATCGACGCCGATACTGGCCAACAGCCATTCCACCGGGCGCGCGCCGCGATGGGACTGCAGCTCGGTCACCTCGGCGACCTGTTCGGCGATGTGCAAATGAAGTGGTGCGTGCGGGGCAAGACCTGCCGCCGCCTGCAATCCGGCAATACCGACCGCGCGCAAGGAATGGGGGGCCACCCCCACCACCCTGTCCGGCCCTGCAGCATGGCGCACTGCCGATTGCCACAGCCTGGCAAACTGCTCCGGGTCGTTGCCAAACCGCAACTGCCCCGCAGTCAACGCCCGCCCGTCACAGCCGCCCTGTTCATACAGCACCGGCAGCAGGGTCAGCCCGATGCCCGACTGATCCGCCGCCGCCGCGATCCGCCCCGACATCTCGGCCAGATCGGCATAGGGTGCGCCGCCGGGCTGATGGTGCAGATAGTGAAACTCGGCCACTGCCGCATACCCTGCCTCCAGCATTTCCATCTGCACGAAGGCCGCGATTGCCTGCACGTCATCCGGGCCAAGATGATCCAGAAAGCGGTACATCAGGCTGCGCCATGTCCAGAAACTGTCCGGCACCGGCCCGCGCCGTTCGGTCAGCCCGGCCATCGCGCGCTGAAAGGCATGGCTGTGCAGGTTCGCGGGTGCCGGCAACAGGCAGCCCATTGGTTTCCCAGCCGTCGCCGTCGCCCCTGCCGAGACTTCGGCAATGCACCCTTCCCGGATCTCGATCCGCACATTGCGCGCCCAGCCGTCCGGCAAAAGGGCGGTTTCGGCAAAGAGAGTCGCCATGACATGCCTCGCTTGACAAAGACCATTATGCGCAGACATAATATTATAAAACGCAGTCATAAGGCAAGCGTCATGACGATTCTTCTGAACAATGCGACAGTGGCTACGATGATCGGCGGCTACGGGCTGATCACTGATGGGGCGGTCGTGGTCGAGGGTGATCAGATCCTGTGGGTTGGCCCGCAAGCCGCCCTTCCCGCCCACTATGCCACCGTGCCCGCCGATGATTGCGCGGGCAAGCTGCTGACGCCTGGGCTGATCGACTGCCACAGCCATATCGTTTTCGGCGGCAACCGCGCGAATGAATTCGAGGCCCGCCTCAACGGGGCCAGCTATTCCGACATTGCGCGGGCGGGTGGCGGCATCCTGTCGACCGTCACGGCCACGCGCGCCGCGTCAGAGGATGATCTTCTTGGCCTTGCCCTGACGCGCGCCGACGCGATGATCGCATCAGGTACCACCACGATCGAGGTGAAATCCGGCTATGGTCTGACGCTTGATCATGAAAGCAAGATGCTGCGCGCCGCCCGACGCATCGCAACCCGCCGTCCGGTCAGCATCGTTGCCACCCACCTTGCCGCCCATGCCATTCCCGCCGAATATGCCGGCAACGCCGACGCCTATCTCGACGAGGTTGCAATTCCGTCCCTGCTGGCCGCCCATGCCGAAGGGCTTGTCGATGCGGTCGATGCGTTTTGCGAAACCATCGCCTTTACCCCTGATCAGGTGGGTCGGCTGTTCACCGTTGCCCGTGCGCTTCAGTTGCCGGTCAAGCTGCATGCCGAACAACTGTCCGATCTGAAAGGCGCCATGCTTGCGGCGCGCCATCATGCGCTATCCGCCGATCACCTTGAACACCTCGGTGCCGACGGCGTCGCCGCCATGGCCAAGGCGGGAACAGTCGCCGTCATCCTGCCCGGCGCTTTCTACACGTTGCGCGAGACGCAAATGCCACCAATCGCCGACCTGCGCGCAGCAGGCGTGCCGATGGCCATCGCCACTGATTGCAACCCCGGATCCTCGCCATTGACCTCGCTGCCGCTGGCGATGAACATGGCCTGCACCTTGTTCCGCATGACCCCGCTGGAAGCCCTTCAAGGCACCACGATCCATGCCGCCCGGGCCCTTGGCCTGACCGATCGCGGCACCATCGCGCCCGGCATGCGCGCCGATCTTTGCATCTGGGATGCGTCGCATCCTGCCGAACTCAGCTACCGCATCGGGACCACCGCCCTGATGTCTCGCATCTTTGGAGGCCGCTTTGACGCCTGAAATCCTGATTCCCGGCCAGACCGGCCTTGCCCAGCTGGAACGCCTGTTTCGCTTGTCTGCACCGGCGCAATTGCACGGCTCGGCCCGCGCGGGCGTTGACGCCGCCGCCGCCCGCATTGCCGCCGCCGCCGCGGGCGAGGCTGCGGTCTACGGCGTCAACACCGGATTTGGCAAGCTCGCCAGTGTGAGGATCGCCCGAGAAGACACTGCAACGCTTCAAAGAAATCTGATCCTGTCGCATTGCTGCGGGGTCGGCGATCCGATGCCTCGCGCGGTGACCCGCCTGATGATGGCGCTGAAAATACTGTCGCTCGGGCGCGGCGCATCGGGGGTGCGCTGGGACATCGTCGCTTTGCTGGAGGCGATGCTGGCGCGCGGCGTAACCCCTGTCGTGCCGGCACAAGGATCGGTCGGCGCGTCGGGCGATCTTGCCCCGCTCGCCCAT
>JANOGW010000073.1:0-6379 GCA_031406155.1 Pseudorhodobacter sp. | reverse complement strand
TCCCGTTTTACCTCAACGCCACCTCAACCTAGGTCGGTCGTAGAACCTTCCGCTGTCGAAGTGCTGCGCGTTGAACGAAGGTCTGCTGATTGGAGGTTGCACAGCAGCGACCGATCGTCCCTCAACGACGGCTTTGGGCCGTGTCCGAAGCTTTGGGGTAGGGCATGTGCCCAGCAAAGCGCCGCTTTGCCATGCTGCCGAATCTCATTCGTTGAAGTCGTTTGTAGCGATTGTTCTGAAACCCTCACCAAGTCTGGCGGATACGTGCCTGATAGTTTGCGCAACCTTGGGCTTAGATGTCATCGATAATCACCGGTTCCTACCCGCGAGCTGCCAATCGCGCCTTGAGGCGTGAAAGCGATTCCGGCGTGATGCCAAGATAGGACGCCAGATGTCGTTGAGGCACCTGTGCGGTCAGGTCGGGAAAGCTGTGGAGCAAACTGGCATAGCGTTGTTCCGGAGTTTGAGTCAGAAACGCGATTTCGCGATCCTCTTTGCGCACATACAATCGTTCCGCCAGTACACGCCCCAGCTTCTGCCAGTCCGGATGCGTCTCAAATAGCCCGATTAGTCGCGAGAATGGCCAGATTGACACGACGCAATCGGTCACTGCCGCGATGCCGACGCGCGAAGGTTGGCCGCTGACCGCGCTGCCAAAAGACAGGGCAAAGGTTGGGCCTTCAGAAAGGTCCTTTGTCACGTCATCACCACTTTCCGGCAGGATCAGCATGTACCGGATGATACCGCTGTGAACGAAGTACAGCGGATGCACGGTATCGCCCATTTCCGCCAGAAATGTGCCCGGTTGAACAACCGACCGGCGCGCGCTGGCGATGAACGTCTTGACCTGTTCGTCCGGGGGGGCTGGCAAAGCGCGCAATGTAATCTGCGATCTGGTCTGCGGGTCCGCTGATCATCGAAAATTCAACATCTTCTTACCCATCGTCAAGAGCAGTCTTGGCCTTGTGTCGTAGTCTTTGTGCCAGATCAAACCCATGACCCGATGAGGCCAAACATGACCACGATACCCGGTGCAGCCCCGAATGTCGCTGCCTTGGAACCGCATGCGCGGCCGCCCGTCCTTGCGACCGCATGGCACCCTTTGTCGATGAGCCTTGGGCGTGACCATGTTCAGCCTCTTACCATTACGCGGATCACCCATGCCTGCGTGTTGCTTCAATGGGACGGAGGGGCGATTTTGACCGATCCGTGGTTTTCGCAGAAGACCTTGTACCGCCACGGCGAAAGCCTGCCGTTCGAGGTCGCGGGGTTGTCCGATCTCACGGCGGTATTATCGAGCATGAACCACTATGATCATTTCGATATCAAGGCGTTCAGCGCTTACCGCGATCTGGACGTGCCACTTGTGACGATCAAAGGCAGCCAACAGGGGGACACGGCAAAGCGGGTGGGGTTTCGCCATGTTCGTGAGGTTTCAGCTGGCGAGCAGATCACGTTGGGCGGTGCAACCCTGCATGCGTTTGGGGCAAACGGCTCTGCCCCAAACGCCTTTCGCTATGAGCAGTGCTACGTCATCGAGGTTGCAGGACGCACGGTCCTGTTCAGTCCGCATTTCCTGAAGGACGGCCCAATGGCCCGCGTAAACGCGCGGTTCCCCAAGATTGATCTGGCACTTCTGGGCATCAACGGCTTGCGGATCAAGCCGCTCTTGGGTCGGCAGATGAGCATGGACCCGGTTGACGCAGCGCGCGTCTGTGCCGAACTCGATATCCCGGTCTGCGTGCCGATCCACTACGCGTTCAACGGGGGATGGTTCTCGTCGACCTTTCTCTTGTCGCACAAGGGAACGCCTCAGCAGTTTACCGAAGCTGTCAGGCTTCTATCGCCATTAACTAATGTCGTCACGCTCAGCCCCGGTCAGCCGTTAGTGATGAGTTAAACGGGACCGCGCTGAAACTGCGAGCCATAAGTCTGGAAGTTTCCGTGTGCGACGTCGAAACTATGAACGAGAAAGAGCCAGCACTTTCGGCTCGATCATTTGGATCAGCAGACCCCTACTATGCCCCGCCTTACTGACGTTCCGTCCGTTCAGATGCCGCATTCGGTCCAAACGTCAGCTTTAAGGAAGCTACACTGCGGCACTGTCGGCTGGCTGGTTGTCCGCATAGGGCCGGGTGCGCCATTGGACAGCCATGCGGCTACCAGTTGCAAGCTGCGCCGCCGCATGCTTGCTTCGAGCCCGCAGCGGACATACGCGGAAGCCATGCGAGGTCCGCAATCAAGCGCGGCTGGCAATGCGCTCCTGAAATTCTCGTGTGCTATTGGTCAACGGATAGGGGTCTTCGGGCTCGGGCACTCCGAGAAAATCGCATAGCGGCTTCCATCCGCTTCCGGTCCTGTAGACGAGCAGACGCTCGCGCGGAATCGTGTCCTTAACCTCGGCAACATGACGTTCGAACGTTGCCCGCGCATGGTCGCGGTCATTCATCTTGCCGTCAAATATGCCCTGAACTATGATTTGATAGCACATCTCCGCAGCCGCGTTGCGAAGTTCGCTGTCGTGGCGCCCCCGCATCTCGTTCATGAAAGGACCGATGGTGGACTGGACGCTGTCGAACCAGGCATCGGTATCGCGAACGCTCAGGATGACCTTGGCATCAGGATAGTGATCGGAAAGCTGTTTCCAATAGGCTGCCCCCGGCCAGTCCACTTGCGCGCGATAGCCCTCGAACATCGCGTCCCAGTCCGCGCCCTCGCCCCGCGCAACCGCTTGCCAGGCAGGCAGCTGCTCGGGATTGTCCCGAACCTCGAACATGTGGTGACAGGGACCGAAACCGAGCCGCTCAAGGGCCAATTTCAGTGAATTGGTCCCGGTGCGTCCGAAACCGGCTCCTATCACTTCTAGCGCCATTTCTTTCCTCCAATGAAACTGCAAACCAGATTTGATTGGCGTTCAGAGTGCACAGAGCCGATTAACGCAAAGGTAGGGGTGGTGGCGAAAGATCGAAATCATCGGGCGGTAGCGGCCTTTTTTGTTCGAAGGTGGACGCAATCAAAAGGACGAGGCTGGTGGAGTGTTTTGAGACAGTGCTGCATTTTGCGAGCCTCTTCCGAGTGACGGTGGGGCCGAAACCCTGAAGGCGGATTTTAGCCCAGTCCAGTAGCCCACTCAACGATTTGCGCCGATGCAATCGCACCGGCCTGCCGCTTGATTTCCTTCCCACTTCGAAACGCAATCAGCAGCGGTATTCCGCGAATGCCGTATTGCCCACCTGCTTGGGGATAGGTCTCGGTGTTCAGCTTTGCGAAACGTACGCGGCCCTTGAGTTCCTTGGACGCGTTTGCAAATTCGGGCGCCATCATCTTGCATGGTCCGCACCATGCCGCCCAGAAGTCCACGACAAGCGGCAGGTCGTCGATCCGTGCAGCTTTCTCAAGAATATCGAAGGAAATTTCAGATGGTTTGTCCGAAATCAACCCCGCGCCGCATGTTCCACATTTGGGATCGGACCCCAGTTTGGCCTCTGGCACGCGGTTGCCTTGACCGCAGATAAGGCAAGCAAGTTTTATACTCATTTCATGCTCCCAACTGTTTCTTATCGTTGTCGTTTATCATAGCACGCTCGACTCTGAAGTGAGCTGTATCAGCCGACGAGAGTAACCGCGTCATTGCGTCACCGATCGTTTTGTTCGAAGCCGTCCACCATTCCGCCGCACTCAGGTCTTCAGCACCCGGTAGATCGCCGGGATCACGAGGACTGTGAGCAGCGTCGAGGACAAGAGCCCGAACAGCAGCGAGATCGCCAGCCCCTGAAAGATCGGGTCCGACAGGATCACGACCGCCCCGATCATCGCCGCGATGGCCGTCAGAAGGATCGGCTTGAACCGGATGGCCCCGGCCTCGATCAGAATCTCCACCGGGGTCTTGCCTGCCGGATCCGCATGGCGGATGAAATCGACCAGGAGGATCGAGTTGCGCACGATGATCCCGGCAAGGGCGATGAAACCGATCATCGAGGTGGCGGAAAACGGCGCGTCGAACAGCCAGTGGCCCGTCACAATGCCAAGAAAGGTCAGCGGGATTGGCGTCAGGATCACGAGGGGCAGGCGGAACGATCCGAACTGTGCGACGACAAGGATGTATATCCCTAGTATCGCCACGCCAAAGGCAGCCCCCATGTCGCGGAAGGTGACGTAAGTTACCTCCCACTCGCCGTCCCACAACAGCGTGGTCAAAGTTTCGTCGGCAGGCTGGCCGTAAAGGCTGATCACCGGTTTGGTGCCGGGGGCCCAATCCATCGCGTCCAGCGCCTTGCCCACTGCGATCATACCGTACAGCGGCGCCTCAAACGCCCCGGCCATTTCGGCCGTCACCATTTCGGCATCGCGCCCGTTGTGGCGAAATACCGGAAAGGATGCGCGTTCTTCGGCCACGCGGATCACGTCGCCCAGTTCGACCACGCCCCGCGCACCGGGGAGGACATTGGCCGGGATCGGGGTGGAGAGGAACCGCTCGTCCAGCACCCGGTCGCCCTTGGCCCGTTCGATCCGGATCGGGATCGGCGGACGGCCATCCGCGCGGTGCGAATAGCCCACCGTGCGCCCACCGTTCAGGATGGCCAGCGTGTCGAAGACATCGCTTTCCTCGACGCTGAAAAACTCCAGATCGTCGGTGCTGATCGTGGCGCGCAAACGGCGTGCCTGCATCCCGAAGCTGTCATCCACATCAACAACAAAAGGCACAGATTGAAAGGCTTCGCGCACCTTGGTGGCGGCAGCCCGGCGGGAATTGGCATCAGGGCCGTAGACCTCGGCCAGCAGGGTTGCGATCACCGGCGGACCGGGCGGAGGCTCCACCGTTTTCAGGCTCGTGTCAGCGGGCAGCGGCAACGCGGCCAGACGCGCGCGGATATCCAGCGCGATGTCATGGCTGGGCCGGTCGCGGTCGGCCTTGGGCGAGAGGGTGATCTGCACCTCTCCCAAATGCGCTGCGCCGCGCAAGTAATAATGCCGCACCAGACCGTTGAAATTGAACGGGGCCGCAGTCCCGGCATGGGTCTGCACTGACACCACCTCGGGCAGTTGCAAAACCAGGCGCGCCACGTCCTGTGCCGCTCGGTCCGTTGCCTCGACCGCAGCACCTTCTGGCAGGTCGATGACCACGGACAGCTCGGACTTGTTGTCGAATGGCAGCAGCTTGACCGTCACATCCTGCGTGTAGAGCAGGCCAAGCGAGCCGAAAGACAGAACCACCGTGACCAGCAGGAAGACCAGACTGCGGGTCTTGCTGGCCAGCAAGGGCCGTGCCACGCCACCGAACAGCCGACCAAGAAACCCGCCCGGATGGCCGCCATAGACATCGTCGTGCCCATGCGCCGCCATCGGCGCGCGGCCCGCCACCTTGACCATCAGCCACGGCGTGATGATCACGGCGACAAAGAACGAAAAGATCATCGCCGCACTGGCATTGGCGGGGATCGGGCTCATGTACGGCCCCATCAGGCCAGACACGAACAGCATCGGCAACAGCGCGGCGACCACGGTTAGCGTCGCCACGATTGTGGGGTTGCCCACCTCGGCCACCGCCTCAACAGCGCCCTCCAGCCTGCTGCGGCCATCGTTCATCCCCCAGTGACGCGCGATGTTTTCGATCACAACAATCGCGTCATCGACCAGTATGCCGATGGAAAATATCAGCGCGAACAGCGACACCCGGTTCAGCGAATAGCCCATGACCCAAGCCGCAAAGAGCGTCAGCAGGATCGTGACCGGGATCACCACCGCCACGACAATCGCCTCGCGCCAGCCGATGGCAAGCCAGACCAAAGCGACGATAGACAGGGTCGCAAGGCCCAGATGGAACAACAGCTCATTGGCCTTTTCATTCGCGGTTTCGCCATAGTCGCGGGTGACTATGACGGCGATGGTGTCCGGGATCAGACTGCCCTCCAGCGCCTCGACGCGGGTCAGGATGGCCTCGGCCACGATCACCGCGTTGGCCCCGGCGCGCTTTGCCACGGCCAGAGTGACGGCTGGTGTTCGGGCGACCGTGCCATCTGGCGCGCGGCTGACATTGGCCACGATGACGTCTGTGCTGTCGGACACAAAGCTGACCTCGGCCACATCGGCCACATAGACTGGCCGCCCGTCGCGGGTGGTCAGCAAAAGGTTGGCAATCTCGGCCGGGGCGACCAGCGTCTCACCCACCACCAGATCAATTTGTTCGCCGTTGTCGCGCAACGGGCCGGTGTTCTGTGACCGGTTCGCATTGGCCACCTTGGCCGCCAGTTGCTGCAAGGTGACGCCGTAAAGCGCCAGCCGCTCGGGGTCGGGGGCGATGCGTATTATCTCGGGCACTTCGCCGACTAGATAGGTCAGCCCGACATCCGTCGTCTTGGCCACCTGTGTGTGCAATTCG
>JANOGW010000071.1:0-11444 GCA_031406155.1 Pseudorhodobacter sp. | reverse complement strand
GGCGCAACTGCCCGATGCACTTGACCTGATGGGGCGGGCGCTGCGGGCTGGGCATCCTTTATCATCGTCCATCGGGACAGTGGCCGAAACCATGCCAGACCCCATCGGGACGGAGTTCGGCATCCTGGTTGACCAAATCAGTTATGGGGACGAACTGGTCGTGGCTTTCCGTAAACTCGCCGAACGCAACCCGAGCGAAGATTTTCACTATCTTGCCGTCAGCATCGCTATTCAGCACGGCACCGGCGGCAATCTTGGGCGGGTTCTGGGCGTGCTGGCAGGGGTAATGCGGGGGCGGATCATGATGCGTCGAAAAATCAAATCCATGTCGGCAGAAGGCCGCATCTCGGCATGGATCCTGTCCAGCCTTCCATTTCTCATGGTGGGCCTGAATTCGATTATTACACCATCCTATTACGGCGATGTCGTACAGGATCCACTGTTCATGCCGTTGACGCTTCTAACGCTGGGCCTCATTCTTATGAATGGCTTTGTGCTGTTCCGACTTGTCAATTTCCGGATTTAGGGGCACGCTCATGTTGTCAACCATCTCCCCCATTGCTGCCAATCTGGGAATTGAGCCCAGAACCTTCATCCTGCTGGGTCTCTTTCTTGGCTCGCTTCTGGTGTTTCTCAGCCTTGTCAGTTTCGCGCGGGACCGAAACATCGTGCGCGTCCGCGCCAGAATGCGCGCTGCGGGAGCGGCTTCCAGCGGGGGTATGATCGGTGACAATCCGGTCTCACTTTTCGTGGCACCCGAGGTCACACCGGGCGGGCTTGCCAAGGCCTTTCTTCCCACTCAGCAGCGCGAGCGCAACAAGGTTCGCCGCAATTTGATGCATGCTGGCTTTTCCGGGACGAATGCAGTGCTTCGGTTCTACGCCATACGAGTGGCGACTGGCTTTATCTTGCCCGGGCTTGTGGCGATGGCCTTCCTTTACCGGGAAATGCTGCCATTTCCTGATTTCGTCAGCGAGCGTATGGGCAATGTTGCGGGCAACCAGCTTTTGATGCTGTTTGCGTTGATGATCCTTGTTGGGTTCTACGGCCCTGCCTTCTGGCTGTCATCGCGGGCCAAAGAGTACAAGTACCGCGTGGAACTTGGCTTTCCAAATGCACTTGACCTGATGCAGATTTCAATTGAATCCGGGCTTGGTTTTGATGCATCGCTTGCCCGTGTAGCGGTCGAGTTGCAAGCAACAGCGCCCGAAATTGCCGAGGAATTTATCGCCGCCCAACAAGAAATTTTGGCTGGGCGGGATCGTGAGGGGGCATTTCAAGCTTTGGCGGACAGGCTGGCAATTGATGAGGCCTATTCGTTCGTCAACGTGGTTCTGCAGTCAATCCGCTTTGGAACCTCGATGAGCCAGGCGCTGCTGACTTATTCCGCCGAAATGCGAGAGCGGCGTGAACTGCGCGCGCAGGAAAAAGCCAACAGATTGCCAGTTTTGATGTCAGCCGTGATGGCTTTGCTGATGATGCCGTCACTGCTGATTGTGACCATCGGTCCGGTCGTACTGCGCTACATCCAGACGTTTTCGAACTGATTGACAGATATTTCCGGCGACTAAGTGACATGGCGGAACCATGCGTCGGACCAGTCGGCAGTGTCAGAAGAAATGGTTAAGGCGGTCAGGCCGGTCGCCTGACCTGGCGGAGTGGCCTATCGGAGCGCGTTGGGCTGATTCAAGACCTCACCCGGGATCATCCGCCTGGCAGTGATGCTTCACTTACGCTAACCGCTGTCGCTCAGGAACGTCGAGGGCGTTCTGCTGTAGCGGAGGATGGATATGTCACATGAGACGGATCGCTTCTGGTGGAACGGGTTCGGGCTGTCCAGTACCGCGAAATGCGCGTCGGAATCTCGTATGTCACAAAAACATCGGCTCAGGGCGAGAAGGTTGGACGGTAGTCGCGTTCCCTCCGCCACCAACCCGCGTCTCCCCCTGTATTCTCTGTTTCGCCCGGAATTTCTCCCGTCTTTCCGTGGGTTAGCGAGGCTGACCCGTAACGGAGACGCCCGTTCCCACCAATGATCCGGCCCTTTCCACAACCCGTCTCCGCGGGCTCTGCAAGTCGTTCGGTTTGACCTGCTTTACGATGAATACAGGGAATTATCAGGCAATTCGGGTTTTTTCGGGCTCTTTCGACGGTTTTGCCCCCTGAATCTGCGCGCAATTTCAGCGGCTTACGGGCCAAATCCCTGCTCAAAATTAACAGGGAAGTTAATTCAGCGTAACAGGGAAGAAAATTCATGCGAACAGGGAAGGAATTGGGAAGAACAGGGAAGGCGCAATCCGGAATGGTGTGCAGGTTGCCGGAGGCTGCTGTCCTGTTTGTTTGTGGTGACCAAGCTGAACGATTGTCAGATCTGCACGAAGATCTTCGCTTGTTCGGACCAGTCCATCGGAATGCCATCGCGCAGAAGCCGGACGACGGAGAGGTCTGCGGGTTGGCGTCCGTCGAGGATCGCGGCTTGGAGCTTGGGGGCGAGGAATGCCAGCGCGATGCGGGTTCGGATGTAGGGCTCCGAATGTCCAGTGGCAGCGGCAATCTCGGTCAGCGATGTACCGGCGCGTAGTTGTTTCGCCCAGACATGCGCTTGCGCAAGCGTTCGGATCAGCACCGGATCGGGCGCAGGCAGCATTGCGCCGGCGAGGATGCGGGTCTCGACACCGCGCCTGCGCAGAGTGAAGCTCTGGTCAAAGGCGAGAAGATCAGGGGCGAGAGCCTCGGGCGGGACAGCCAGCGCCAGGGCGATTGGACCTGCCGCCAGCTGCAGCGTGATCTGCCCCTGTTGCAGTGCGACGGCCGTGATCAGCAATCCGATGAGGGCGGCATCGGCCTCGACCCGGTTTGCCAACGCTTCCGCCCGCCGCGCTAACTCAGCCGCCGCGGTCGCATCTGGAACCGACAGCATCGCCTGTCCCTCTGCTGCCTTGCGCAGATGCGCTGCAAGTAGTCGTCTGAGGCTGGCTTCCAGCGCTTCGGCCGGCAATCGCCAACCGGATGGATCTGTGCCGCTGGCAATCAACCGATGGGAGACATAATAGGCAAAGCGCCGTCCATGGCGCTGCGTATGGCTGGGGGTCAGCAGATCACCAGTCTCGTCGCGCAGCTTACCGGCCAAGATGCGCGAGTCCGTTGGGCACAGACTTCGCCCCCGTGGACGCGCACTTGCCGCCATCAGCCTGGCCTGCACCCTGTCCCAAAGATCGGCGGTGATGATCGGTGCGTGCAGACCGGGATAGCTCAGCTCTTTATGGCGGATGCGTCCGATATAGACCGGGTTGGTCAACAGGTAATGCAACTGGCCGCGGCTGAAGGGGCCGGCGCCACGGATGCGACCTGATGGGGTGATGCCCGCCTTGGGGCGCAAGCCCAGACGCGCGGCTTCGCTCTCGACCAGCCGCAGATTGCCAAGTTCGGCATAGAGCGAGAACAATTGCTGCACGATCTGCGCTTCGGGGTCACTCACCACCAACTCGCGGCGTTGGGGATCGGGATGGCGGTCATAGCCGAGGGGCAGGCTACCGCCCATCCAGAGCCCCTTTTTCTTGGAAGCCGCGATCTTGTCGCGGATGCGCTCGGCCGTCACTTCGCGCTCAAACTGCGCAAAGGACAACAGCACGTTCAGGGTCAACCGTCCCATCGAGCTGGCGGTGTTGAAGGCCTGGGTGACAGAGACAAAGGAGCAACCCTTTGCGTCCAGCCGCTCGACAAGACGGCCGAAGTCCGCCAGCGACCGGGTCAGCCGGTCGATCTTGTAGACCACGACCATGCCGATGCGCCCGGCGTCGATCTCAGCCAGCAAACGTTGCAAGGCCGGGCGCTCCAACGTGCCGCCCGAAAGACCACCATCATCAAAGCGGTCGGGGACAAGCTTCCAGCCGGTGTTGTCAGAGGAACTTCGCTTGCGGTGGGGCAGGGCTTACTTCTAGCCTTCGGGCATGACCAAACGCTCCCCTTTCCGGTACTTCAAGACGAGTCCAGAGATCATCCGCCTGGCGGTGATGCTCTACATCCGGTTCCCGCTTTCGCTGCGCAACGTCGAAGACCTGCTGCATGAACGTGGCATCGAGATCAGCCACGAGACTGTGCGGTTCTGGTGGAACAGGTTCGGCCCGATGTTTGCCGCCGAGATCCGTAGTCGGAGGGTTGAAGCGATGCGTGCGTGCCGGCAATGGCGCTGGCACCTCGACGAGGTCTTCGTGAAGATCAACGGGGTGACCCACTACCTTTGGCGCGCCGTGGATCACGAGGGCGAGGTGCTGGAGAGCGTCGTGACAAAGACGCGGGACCGCAAGGCAGCGCTGAAATTCCTCAAGAAATCGATGAAGCGGCACGGCCGGCCGGAGACCATCGTGACGGATCGTCTTCGGTCTTATGGTGCCGCCCTGAAGGATCTCGGCCGCGGCGACGACCGCGAGATGGGCCGTTGGCTCAACAACCGGGCGGAGAACTCGCACCTGCCGTTCCGACGACGAGAGCGAGCGATGTTGCGGTTTCGGCGCATGCGAACGTTGCAGAAGTTCGCTTCAGTCCATGCCTCGGTCCACAACAATTTTCCAACGGAGCGCCACCTCCAGAACCGCGACAATTACAAACAGACCCGCGCCGCCGCTCTCGCTGAGTGGCGCGGACTACTCGGTGCCTAATCCATAGGTGGGGCAGGGGGAACGGAGACTGGTTCGCATTCGTCTGACAGCACCCAACCCGGGGCTGATCCGATAAAGCACAATATATGCGCTGGGACCAACTCAGATCCTGCGCATTCCCAGACCCGGGGTGGGCAGCGAAGATCTGGTTCGCGGACTTCATCAGGGCCAGCGGTTACATCCACCGGGTCAACAGGCCGGACACATGACCGCTCCCCGCAAAGATCAGAATCCGCCCAAATCAATCCTCGCACAAACGGAATCGTCCACACATGACAGTACCCTTAGATGGGATCTGCGCTCTTTGCCGCATCACGGTCGGCTTGGGCGATATTTTCGGCAGCGGCGGCACCAATCTTGCGCGCCTGTTCCTCGGTCAGTTTCTCCCGGCTTTCTCCAAGATTCACGATCACCTCACGACGGGCAAACTGAATTCCAGCCTTGTCAAACTCCTGCTTGATCCGGGTGAATGCCCGCTTGCGAATCTCGAATTGTGCGCCGGGCTTGTGGGTAAATTTGCCCCGAACAACAATGCCGTGGTCGTTGAACTCATAGACGCCTTGGCTTTTGAACGGCTCGATGAACCCAGGTGCCAACAGAGGGTCCTCCATCATTTCCTGGCCAATCTTCTTGAAAATCTTGCGCACCTGTTCCACGTCCGTGTCGAAGGGAACCGTAAAGCGCAATTTCATGATTCCCCAATCGCGAGCATAATTTGTAACCGTCTTGATCTCGCTGTACGGGATGATAAGGATCGGCCCCTTTGCATCGCGCAGCCGAAGCGAGCGCAGGGAGATTTTTTCCACCGTGCCGACTAACCCGCCAGCGTCGATGAATTCGTTCAGGCGAAACGCATCGTCAATCAGAAAGAAGACACCTGAAACTACGTCGCTCACCAGTTTTTGAGAGCCGAAACCAACAGCGATGCCGACGATCCCTGCACCGGCCAGAAGCGCCGTGACATCGGCACCCAGGTTCGAAAGAATAGTCAGGACTGTCATGGTCAGAATGACAATCTGTAGCGCCTTGCTGATGGCGGGCAGGATGGTTCCAAGACGCGACGTCGGCGCATTGCCATGCGTTTCGCCGTCATCAATGGGTGCAACATGACCATCAGGCGTCTGTTCGTTTGCAAGGCGGACGTTGATCAAAAGCCGTGCAACTTCCCAGACAAGATAGCCACAGATCGCAATCAGGCCAACGCGAACGAGGGTTGCGGCAAACTGTTCTCCGACGTCTGCCGAAGCCATGGCCATTCTGGTCGGGGTGACGTTCCACAGTCGTGCCATCACCATCAAGCCGGAGCCGAACACCAGAACCCGGCCAATGCGGACATACGCATTAAAGCTTGCCTCATAAGCAGTCCGGGCCACCTCACCTTCGCCTCGCATTGGAGGGGTGAAATGGCGCACGATGGCGTGAATCAGTGTGTCCAGCAGCGGCGCGCTCAGAACGATCAGAAGACTGATGTAATGGTGCCCGCCGGCGAGGATTTCGGTGGCGTTCATCGCTTCGGCCGCAACGATTAACACCCAGACTGCAAGAATGCTCATCACCGCGAACCAGGGGTAGGCCTCGATCGCCCAAATTTCGAGCGGCTTCACACCCCCTCTGCCGCCTAGCATGATGGATCTCCAGCCCTCGCGCATCACCCCGAACAGGATGGCAAGCCAGCCAAAGAAGATGACGTTGAACCAGAACCAGAACGCAATTGGCTCCGCATCTGGTGGACCACCCATGCGCTGGTTCACCGTCGAGATCAAAAGAGCCAGACCAACCAGAAAGCTCATGCTGACAAAATTCCAGAACAGGATGTTGGCTGACCGGTCATCCACGCTCAGCAGTCGCGCCTCGCCGTTCGCGGGTTTGAAAAAGAAGCGCAGTAACGCAATGCTAAAGCGCGGCATCGCGATCAACCAAAACAGAATGAGGCGCAAAAGGGGAGTGGCCCCTTCAAGCCTGCTCAGGTGCAGCGCGATGGTCGCCACCACCGCAAAGACCAGCGCGCCCAGCACTTCGTACCAAAGCCGCCACCCGGCACGGCGCAACGTGATCATGAAATTATTGGCCTCAACCGGCATCGGGCGAGATACCGGGTGGCGGAAGAGTACCCAGTGAACCGCCCGTTCAGCCAGCAGACCAAGCCCGACCGCCAGCACGACCGAGAAACTGACCCGTTTCAGACCTGTGCCGCCGAGCCAGATGGAGAACCTGTCAAATACATTGCCTTGGGCGGTCAGAAATGCGCCGAAATTGATGGTGTTGACCGCAACTGACGAAGCAACCTTCTCGGTAGACTCGGACAAAAACGCCAACATCTGGTCAAACGTTGATGCCGGGAGGGCGGAAGGCGTCTGAGCCGCGGCGTCCAGCTGATCTAGCAAGAGCTGGCGCACCTCCCGATCCGACAGCCTTGAAACTAGCGCCTGCACTGCATCCCTGGTCAGAGGATCGGGCAGGGTCACATCGGATTCAACCGCTACCTCGGAACCTGTTGTGCCCCCCAAATTTGCAGGTTGAGCCAACGCGAGCCCGGAACCGAGGCAGGGCAACAGGGACAGCAGCAGAGCCAGTTGGAAGATTACACGCCGCATCCAGATTTTCCTTCGTCTTTTCCAGAAGACAATAAAACCTGTCTATCGGTTCAAACTGTTCCGCCAAGGATACCCTCGAGTTCCAGCAACTCTTGTACACTGGCCATCAGGTCTTGCAACTCTTCGGGGGCGATCTCTTCCCGAAGCGCCGTACCCGTCACCTTACCGCGATTCAAGACTATGAAGCTTGCGCCCGCTGCCATCGCGCGGCGCGCATTATGGGTGATCAGATAACGCCAATCCCCTGCTTTCGTACCTTGTGGTGTTGTCAGAGGAACTTCGCTTGAGTTGACATCCACTTGATGACAACTTCACCTGGTCCTGCCGAAGGATCAAGCGTTTTGCCCCCCGAGGGGCGTCTGCGGCAGCCGGGACGCTCGAATGGCTGCGGATTGGGCCGAGACGTCGCACCATCTTGGTCGGAAAGACACGTTTTTGGCGTATAGGGCAGACCTGTTCCGCCCACTTCGTTCCGTTTGGGTCAGGATCACTGTCCTGCACACAAAGGCAGCGCTCTCAACTGACGAGACGTTACCAGATTTTCGCTGCTGGTGCGAAGTTCAGGACAACAACCGCGAAAGCGGTCCGACGTCGTTTGGTACGGTAATGATTGGAAGTCAGCCGTTGTGGGCGATGAACCTGGCTGGCGGAATAGAATTTGGCATGTAGCCCTTCAGCCTCTATCGTCGGTCCGATATCCATTTCTTGGGATTTCCAATGATCGATCCCGTTCAGCCCAACATTGAGCTTCTGCGTGACTTGCGCAGGCTCAGGATCGACGGATCGGATCTGGTCATCGGTGCCCGGGCCTTTGACGTGCTGGCCTATCTTCATTCGAATGCAGGCCGGGTGGTGACGAAAGCGGAGCTGCTGGAAAACGTCTGGGCCGATCTGAACGTCGAGGAAAGCAACCTCACGGTCCAGATTGCCGCGCTGCGCAAGCTGATCGGGGCGCGTGCCATCGCGACGGTGCCGGGTGTCGGCTATCAGTTGACCCTTTCCGCCAAAGCCCCAGCAGAGCCGCCCAAAGCGCTGCCGCTGCCAGACAAGCCCTCGCTCGCGGTGCTGCCCGTTGCAAACCTTACAGGCGATGCAAGCCGGGACTATCTCGTCGACGGTATCGTCAGCGACCTGATTTCGGCGCTGTCGTGCATCCGGGCCTTCTTTGTCATCGCCGCCAGTTCCACGTTCACGCTCAAGGGGAAAGCCATCGATCTTGCCGATGTCGGTCGGCAACTCGGCGTGCGCTACATTGTCGAGGGCGGCATTCAGCAGGCGGGCGACAGCCTTCGGATCAATGTCCAACTGGTCGAGGCGGAAACCGGCCACATGATCTGGTCCAACCGTTTTTCCGGGACGCTGGCCGAGATCTTCAAATTGCAAGACGCGGTTACCGGACAGGTCGCCGCCGCCATCGAGCCGAACGTGATCCTCGCCGAGTCGCGTCGCGCCAGCGCCAAGCCCACAACCGACCTTAATGCCTATGATCTTTACCTATCTGGGTGACGACGATCAGGCCATCGACCATTTCACTCGCGCGATCCGGATCAATCCGTTGGACCCGATCATCGGACAGATGCGAAGTGGCTTGGGGGCCACACTGTTGCAGGCGGGGCGGCTTGAAGACGGGGTGGCTGCGTTGGAGCACGCTATTGCCGAAGCCCCCAACTACACCGCCAGCCGGGTTGGTCTCGCCTGGGGCTATTGGGAACTGGGGCGGATCGACGAGGCGCAGCGCCTGGGACAGTTGCTCTTGGCGCGAGAGCCGGGCATGACGATCACGGCGACACTCCGTGACTCGCCCTTCAAGACGCCTGATAAACTGCGCAGGCACAGGGCTTACCTGCACGGCATAGGTATACCGGAGTGATCAGCGCTGCAGCAAAAGCCGATCCACCGCGCGGCGCGCCTCTTCGCGGCGGGCCTGTGCTGCCAGAATTTCCTCGGGCGCGCGGCGCATCGCTTTGCGTTGGGCGTTCCGCGCGGTGGCTTGGGCTAGTGCTGCGCAAGCGGTCCGAAACAGGGCAATCAGCCGGGCAAAAGTCGGGACAATTTTTTCCGCGCTGGTGACTGACTGCGAATGGCTGATGGAAAGGTCTGTCATGGTCTGTTCCTCCGGTTCTGGTTTACAAGACCAACTTGCCAGACGAGGGCCACCACCGTCCTGAAACGATCCGAACCCTTCCGAAATTCGTCCCGAAAAGTTCCAAATCCAGAGACGATTGCATTGCTTTGCTTGCCGAGGTTCGCACGATTGGACGACTGGTCGCTGACCAGCCGCCAGCTCAAGCTCCTCAAGATCGGTGCCCGCGTCGTCCGCCACGCCCGCGGCATAACCATCGAAGTGGCCGAGGTGGCCGTCACCGGTGCGACGATGCGAGCCATCCTTGCCGTGATCCGTTGATTGTGAGCGCCGCCGTCATGTGCATGACCGCGATCCAGACCCAAACTAAACGAGAGCGGCAGGACAGGGATGCCTGCCGCGCTGAAAAACGTCGCTGCACGGCCGGGGTGTTCCGGCTTCACAGCCCAATCTGCCCAGTTCCGGCCAGTTCGCCGACAATGACCGAACCTCGAGGCTGAAAAACGCTTGATCCGATGACAACATCGGCAGAGCTTACCTTCAAGCGACGTGCCAGTTGGGGAATGTCTGCCGATAGGAGATCACCATGACAACCGTAAAGGCCTACGCCGCTCCCGCCGCCGGTGCACGGTTGGAACCCTTCGAATACACCCTCCCGGGGATCGGACCCAGGGATATAGACATCGAGGTCGTCAGCAGCGGAATTTGTCATTCTGACCTGTCGATGATCGACAACGAGTGGGGCTTTTCGGTCTATCCGCTCGTCGGTGGGCACGAGGTGATCGGCCGGGTTGCCGCCATGGGCTCCGACGTGACATCGGTCGCGAAGGGTGATCTCGTCGGTCTCGGCTGGCACGCAGGTTATTGCATGACCTGTCCGCAATGCATGTCCGGCCATCACAACACGTGTGCCACGGGCGAGATGACAATTGTTGGCCGCCACGGCGGCTTTGCCGACCGGGTGCGGGCGCGGGAGGGGGCAGTGATAAAGTTGCCCAAAGGGCTCGACGCGATGAAGGCCGGGCCGCTCCTTTGCGGCGGGATCACCGTGTTCAATCCTATCGCGACCCATGTGAAGCCGACCGACCGGGTGGGTGTCGTCGGTATTGGTGGTTTGGGCCATCTGGCGCTGAAGTTCCTCAAGGCGTGGGGCTGCGAGGTGACTGCCTTCACCTCGTCGGAAGGGAAGCGCAACGAGGCAATGGCGTTGGGCGCAACGGACACGATCGACAGCCGCGACGCCGAAGCTATTGGTGCCGCCGCAGGGCGCTTCGACCTGATCCTGTCGACGGTGAACGCCAAGTTAGACTGGAATGCCTATGTCGGCGCCCTCGCCCCGCGCGGGCGGCTGCATTCGGTAGGGGCAGTTCTGGAGCCATTCGATTTCCAAGCGTTTCCCTTCCTGATGGGGGAGCGCAGCTTCGGGTCCAGCCCAGTGGGTGCTCCCACAATGATCGGCGAGATGCTCGCTTTCGCGGCGCGTCACGACATCCTGCCGCAGACCGAGCATTTCGCGATGACTGACATCAATGACGCCCTTGATCACCTGCGTGCGGGCAAGGCGCGATACAGGATCGTTCTGGACGCCGTTTGAGGCTCTGCCTTGCCCGGGTGGGTGGTAGCAGACGCATAGCTCCTAAGTCTATCAGTTTTGAAGAGGTCGAGCCATACCGACGAAACGAATATGATGCCAGCTTTCCACCCAACCTGGGCTTCATGCGGCTTTCCCTTTGCGTTTGGCGAGGGCCGTTTTGCCGCGCACATCAGCGGCCGGTATGTCCGCACAGTGAAGCTGACCGGCAGGTATCGTTTCGACAAACACGAACGGCCGGTTCGGTGAAGCCGCGTTGCAGCATGCCACCGACGCCGACCGGCTGCAAAGGGCCGGGTGCGTCGGGCACGCAGACTGACTCCTGTGCCATACACTTCGCTGCACAAAGGTGACGCGGGCGGGGAAGTTTTCAAAGTGGGTCAACAATAGGTCAACCTGTCTAACCACTTCGTTCCCGCTTGGACCCGTCCGTTGCGGTTGGCGGCGGTGCCATACGGTTATGAAACGTCAACGCTTCAAGGGCTTATCGCATAACCTGTTGAAATTAAGGGGTGGCC
>JANOGW010000015.1:0-74965 GCA_031406155.1 Pseudorhodobacter sp. | reverse complement strand
GTGTTGCACCGGGCTCCGGACAGGCACCGCTGCGCTGTTGAGCTACCGCCATCGCAAGGCTGCGCGCCGCATTGCGAACCTCGTCCTGAATTGGGGCATCGCGGTCCATTGACTGATGGTTGGTTGCATACGGCTCCCAGTAGCCGATGTATCTGTCTATTGCAGAAGCTGGGCCTGCCGGAATTAGATGCATGAACCCTAACCAGTCTGAAAGCGAGCGTCGCACGCCTTCGGCCCCAGCGATATCGCCATGCACAATCACCGAAAAAGAGCGTCCGGCCAGATGACGCGGGTAATCCCAACCAGCAAGCTCTTGCTTCTTGGCAAGGCCCGCGTCCTTTCCATCGGTCAACGTCGGGTCCGGATTGCCGCCATCTGCGCACACCAGCCTGTCCATCATCAATTTGATGGGCGAGGAGACCTGATACCAATTCACCGGTGTCACAATCATCACGCCATGTGCGGCCACCCACAACGGGTAGATGTCTGCCATCCAGTCCTGCGTCTGGCCCATTGCATGGTTCGGATAACATGAGCACGGCCAATGACAAAGTGGTGCTGCCGTCGAAAAGCACGCTTTGCACGGATGAATATTGCGCCCATATTCGGCGCTAAGGCGCGACAAATCCAAAACATCAACAGCCACATCGAATTTTGTCTCAAGCAGGTCTTGCGCGATTTCAATCATGCGATAGCTTTTTGACATTTCGCCGGGGCAGCTGTGATCATTGCGCGAAGATCCGTTGATCAACAAGATCCGTGCGGGCAAAGACACGTCATCATGTTGTTTTTGGGCGGCATCAATGGCGTCACGCGCAGCGCTCCATTCGACCGACAAATCGTAGTCGGAATTGGCAAAGTTTGCGCCCGCCTTTTTCGTAACCGGACTTTTGCGCGACTGCTGATAATTGTCCCACGCTATGCCTGTGATTTGATTGATTTCCTTGCGAAGCGGGTCAAAGGCCGGGTCATAAAATTGCGCGTGATAGCGCTGTTCAAAATCTGCTTTTGACAATTTTGTGTCTGGCATGCCTTTGCGCGGGCTGGGCACATCGGCGGATGTTGCAGGTTTTTTCACACGGCTACTCCCTTGTTTCGGCGTCAACGCGCCCGGTTTTCTTTCACTGTTTAATTATGTGCGGTGGTGGATCGCCAAGACTGTCTTTGGCGACCGTTCTTTTGCAAAACATGCCTGTCAGACCGCCCCGGTTAACAGCTTTTCAATGCGCACTGGCAGATCGCGGATGCGAATACCTGTCGCATGGTAGATCGCATTGCAAACGGCGGCATCTGTGCCCACGCCCCCCAGTTCGCCCACGCCTTTGATCCCAAGGGGGTTCACGTCGCGATCTGTTTCGGCCACAAACAGCACGTCGACATTCGGAATGTCGGCGTTAACAGGAATAAGATACTCGGCCAGATTGTCGTTTGTATATCGTGCATAACGCGGGTCGATTTCGGTTGCCTCGTGCAGCGCTGAACTGACCCCCCAGATCATGCCACCCATCAATTGGCTGCGCGCGGTGATCGGGTTCATTATCGTGCCCGCCGCGAACGCCCCAACCATGCGCGACACCCGCACCTCGCGCGTCAGGCGGTGAACGCGCACTTCGACGAATTCGGCACCAAATGACGCCTTTACCTTTTTGGGATCGGCGAAGCCGCCTCCAAAGGCCAGCTTTGCGCTGCGCAACCCGGCGAGCGACCCCAGCTTGACACTGTCTGGCTCGTTGCCCCCAAGCACTTCGACCGCTCCACCAAGCCGGGCCAGTGCGTCAGCCAGCGGCTCAAATGTGCCATCAGTATCGCGCAGCGTGCCGTCTGCCAGTGTCAGTTTGGCCGGGTCACGCCCGCTCAGGGGGCTTTCGGGGTCGGCGACAGCGGCGGCCGCAACCTGATCGCGTACCATCGCGCAGCCCACGGCAACCGCATTGCTGATGCTGGCCGCGTTGTTGCTGCCACCTGCCACGGGTGCCGGTGGCAGTCGGCTGTCGCCCATCAGCACCGACACCCGGTCCACCGGCATGCCAAGCCGGTCAGCCGCCGTCTGGGCATAAATCGTGTAGGCCCCGGTGCCGATTTCGTGACCCGCCACTTCGACCATTGCGTCGGTTGCGGTCAGTGTGACCCGGGCAAAGCACGCGGCGATGTTCGCCGGATAGCAAGCCGTCGCACAGCCCCAGCCCACTTGCCAATCGCCGTCAACGGTCGACATCGGTTCGGGGTTGCGACCGCTCCAGCCAAAGGCGGCGGCGGCCGTCGCGTAGCACTCATTCAACGACCGGCTGCTATAGGGCAGGCCACCCACCGGCTCGACCTGCGCATCATTGATCCGGCGCAATTCGACGGGGTCCATGTTCAGCGCATAGGCCAGTTCGTCCACAGCGCTTTCCAGTGCGAACATGTAGGGCACTTCGGCGGGTGCGCGCATGAAACCGGGTGTGTTGCGGTCGGCGTGTTGGATCGTCACCTTCGATGTGATGTTAGGAATGGCATACATCCGGGTTGTCATGTCGGTTCCGCCAACCTTGTAGCTGTCAGGCTGACTGCTGACTTCGTCGGCTTCATGGATCAGCGCGGTAATCTTGCCGTCCTCACTGGCACCAAGTTTGACCCGGTGCTGCGTCTCTGCCCGGTAAGTGGCGATGGTGAAGCCCTGATCGCGGGTCGCCACAAGCTTGACCGGACGGTTCAGCCGTTTTGCGGCAAGTGCCACGATTGCGGTGCGGTCCGTAACCGAAGCTTTTGATCCAAAAGCCCCGCCGACGTAGTGGCTGATCACCCGCACGCGCGCGGGATCAATCCCCAGCATTTCGGCCACGCCATGCTGAGTGCCAACCATGTACTGGCTGGGTTCATATATCGTCAGCTCGCCATTTTGCCAAAACGCGGTGGTGGTGAACAACTCAATTGGGTTGTGGTGATGCGGTGGGGTTGAATACCGCTGGTCAACTTTGGCAAATGCCATGCTCAGGGCGGCGTCCGCGTCGCCGACCTGTACATTCTTGAACATCGCATTTTTCAGTGTGGCGTCTTCGGCAACAAGGCCTTCGTCGCCAAAGGTGGCGACAGGATCCCGTTCCTCATAGCGGACGGTCAGGCGGTGTGATGCATCGCGCGCGGCCTCGTAGGTTTCCGCAAGGATCACGGCGATAATCTCGCCGTCATGGCGGATTTCGGGGCCTTGCATCATCAGGATTTTTGTCCCGCCTGTGCCGCCCTCGCTGAACGTCTTGATCGGGTTCAGCTGCCCCTTTACCGAATGCCACGTCATGATGTCGATCACACCGGGCAGCGCGCGCGCGTCACCCTCATCAATATCGATGATGGTGCCCAAGGCTATCGCGCTGGTGTGGAAATACGCATAGGCGGGGTTGGTGACGGCCATGTCCGACGCATACTTTGCGCCGCCGGTCACTTTCAGCGGCCCGTCAATCCGCTTAACGGCGGCGCCGATGCCGCCTTGGATGATGGGTGGATTCGGATCTGTGGTGGTGCTCATGATCAGTTCGCTCCTGCAACGGGCATATCCCGGACGTGGATCAACGCACGGATCAGCGTGCGCCGGGCAAGTTCGGGTTTGTAATCATTATGGCCATGAGTGACGGCGCCTTGCAGCGCGGCAGTCGCGGCCTCGGTCGCACTGGCGTCGTCCAACGCCCGCCCACGCAGCACCGCTTCGGCAGCCGTAGCGCGGTAAGGCGCGTAGTGGATACCACCCAGACCGATACGCGCGTCCCGCACAATCCCGTCCGCGCCGATATCCAGCGCCACGGCAGCCGAGGCGATGGCAAAGGCATAAGACTGCCGGTCGCGCACCTTGATGTAGCCTGACCGGGCGGTATGGGGACCGGCGGGGATGGTCAGCGCAATGATCAACTCGCCCGGGCGCAGTGTGGTTTCAACCTCGGGCGAAACCGCGGCTTGCAGGTGCAGTTGCGCGAACGGAATGCTGCGTTTGCCGTTTGGCCCCAACAATTCCACCTGACCATCCAGCGCAATCATCGCTTGCGCAAAATCGCCGGGATAGCTGGCGATGCATTTGTCGGTGACGCCCAGCACCGCATGAATACGATTGACCCCATCCATCGCGGCGCAGCCGCTGCCGGGAATGCGCTTGTTACAGGCCGCGTAGCTGGTATCGCGGTAATAAGAGCACCGTGTGCGCTGCAAAAGATTGCCGCCGATGCTCGCCATGTTACGCAACTGCGCACTGGCGGCCAGCTGCAAGCTTTGCGCCACGACAGGATAGTCGCGCAGCACATCTGCGTTGTCCGCGATGTCCGCCATTCGGGCTAAAGCGCCAAGACGCAGGCCAGTTGCTGAGACAGTAATTTCGCCGTGGGTGGCATGAAGCGGATTTATGTCGATCAGGTTTTGTGGACGCAGCACGTCCAGTTTCATCAGATCCAGCAGGCTTGTGCCGCCCGCCAGATAGGCTGTTGTGCCAGCCGACGCTGCATCACCAGCCATCCCCGCCTGCACGGCCTGGCTGGGATCTGTGCTTTGCTGATAGGAAAAGGGGCGCATGCCTTATGTCCTTTGCATTTGGGTTTTGGCCTGACTCACGGCGGCAACGATGTTCGGGTAGGCAGCACAGCGGCACAAATTACCGCTCATGTATTCGCGAATATCGTCATCGGATTCTGCATGGCCTTCCTGCACCAAAGCAACTGCGCTCATGATTTGGCCGGACGTGCAGTAGCCGCACTGAAACGCATCATGTTCAATAAAGGCCGTCTGCATCGGGTGAAGTGTCCCGTCCTGCGCCGCAAGGCCCTCGATTGTTGTCACCTCTTTGCCTTGCACTGAAATGGCCAGTGTCAGGCAGCCCAGCACGCGGCGGCCATCGACATGCACGGTGCAGGCCCCGCACTGGCCGTGATCGCAGCCCTTTTTCGATCCGGTTAACCCGATCTTGTCGCGCAGCGCATCAAGCAGCGTCGTGCGCACATCAGCGACAAAACTGTGAGACTGCCCGTTAACGCGCAGGACCAACGGCATATCTGCCGCGGCTGCGGGGACTGTCGGCGTTTGCGCCTGAGCGCGCGCCGCAAGCAGCGCCGTCGCACCAAACGGGGCAATTGCACCAAACTGCAGGAAGGACCGCCGTTTCAAACCGCCCCGAATTGTGTCGTCGTCTTGCTTTGTCATGCGCTTTGATCTCCTCGGGTGACGGTTAAAGACGGCGTGAAATACGCAGCGAAGCGGAACAAGGAAATTACCCGACCGCATACGGGCAATTCTGATGTTGGCAGACGCGTGCGACACGGCAATTCGCGCGATATCGGTCCTACGTGGGGCGGGATAAGACGTTCAGGTCGTGCCATGATTGAAATCCCACCAGAGTACTTGTTGGCAACTGCTGCGCCGCACAATGGTTCCCTAACAAAAAGTGCGCGATCAGGCGAAAGAGTACGGTGCCAATCCCGTCGTCAAAGTCTGCGACGGACAGGAACGTTTCGCCGCCAGCTTCGTTGCCTAACGACACTCAGGCCATCGCGCCGTGAGGTTTCATCAAAGGAAGCTGTCCATGACCACGAAATCAATTCCGGCCGCTGTTTTGTCATCGGTGATTGCGTCTGCTCTCTTGCCAAGTGCCGCAATGGCCCAAACTGAGCCTGCCCAATCCACGATCACCGCGCCGGATCCCGCCGTCACGACGCCCGTGGCGGTGCAGGCCATGGCTATCCCCGCGCCTGAAATGCAGTCCGTCCTCGATAAGCTGGCTGAACTGGGTGCAAAACCGCTGCACACCCTGACGGTGGAACAGGCACGCGCGCAACCAACGCCAGCTGATGCAGTTGCCGCCGTGATGGCGGACAAAGGCATTGATGCAGGGCCAGCCGCCGACATTGCCACAAGCGACATTGCCGTCCCGGGACCGGCTGGTGATATCACCGCGCGGGTCTATACCCCGCCCGGCGACGGGCCATTCCCGGTGATCGTGTACTACCACGGCGGTGGCTGGGTAATTGCCGACATAGATACCTATGATGCATCCGCACGCGCCCTGTCACTTGGCGTCGGCGCGGTGGTAGTCTCGTCGCATTATCGCCAGGGGCCAGAGGATGTGTTTCCGGCAGCGCATGACGATGCCTATGCGGCCTACGTCTGGGTTGTCGAGAATGCAGGCACGCTAAATGGCGATTCTGCGCGGATGGTGATTGCTGGTGAAAGTGCCGGGGCCAATCTCGCGGCAAACGTCGCAATCATGGCCCGGGATGCACAGATCACCCAGCCGTTGCACCAATTGCTGGTCTATCCGATCGCAGGTAACGATATGAACACGCCGTCCTATCTCGAAAACGCTGATGCCGCGCCTTTGGGCAAAGCTGATATGGCGTGGTTTGTGAACCATGCCTTTGGCGCAATGGACGACGCGGCCGATCCCCGGGTCAATCTCGTCGGGCGCGATGACCTGGCGGACCTGCCACCGGCGACGTTGATCACCGCGCAGATTGATCCGCTCCGGTCGGAAAGCATCTCGTATGGCGAGGCGTTACAAGCCGCCGGGGTCGAGGTTGAGATGATGAACTACGACGGCGTGACCCATGAATTTTTTGGCATGGGCGCTGTGGTGCCGCAAGCGGTTGCGGCGATGGACTTTGCAGTCGCGCAGTTGCGGGGAGCGCTCGGAAGCTGATTTCCGGAACTTATGGGGTCCGCTGGTGAAGCGGCCCCATCGGGCAGGCTATAGCAGGGGTCGTTACAGAACCTGTGGGCCGACAGTGCTCGCTATTTTCCTTTTTGGCAAAGCGCGGGCACTGGCAGGTCTTGTCCGGACTGAACCGTCACAATGTCTGTTTGTTGTCTGCTTCGCGCCTGCATGGTTTGGCTCCGCAGTCACAACCGCCGGAAATAGAACAAAAATACTTTGTCATTGAAAGGGAACCATTTCAAGATTGAGGAGTTGCATGTTAGGTTAAAAAAAAGGGGGGCACGTTGGCGGACCTGAGCGTGCTTGCGGCCCCAGAGATGGCCGCGCAAACCAATTTATCCCATACATTGCATTGCAGACTTCGCGACGCGACCGCTGCAGTGCACGAACGAATGCATGGTCACGACGGCTTCCGTGCGATCAAAGACGGAACAATTGACAAAACCTCGTATCGCCTGCTTCTTTGGCGTTTGCATGGATTTTACAAGCCATTTGAACGGGAAACGGGCACGGGCGACCTGCGAAGCAGATGGTTAAGGCAGGATTTGGATGCATTGGGAAACGATCCAATTGGTCGGGAGACAACCCTCGACTGCGCCGACATGCCCAGCTTGCAAACCGCACATCGACGCCTTGGCGCGCTTTATGTTGTTGCAGGTTCCGCGCTTGGTGGTCGCCAACTTGCGCGCGGCCTTGATCACCTTTTTCCGTCCGACGAAACCGCAGGCCGCCGGTTCTTTTTGGGCCACGGCACGCAAACCGGCGCGGTGTGGCGCGACTATCTGGCCCAGCTTGCAGCAGTGCCGCCCGATCCACAAACACAAACAGAAATTGTCGATGCAGCGATAGACACATTTGCCGTGTTCGAGCGTTGGGCATCAGGCTGGAAGGACGCAGCACATGGTTGAAGACATCGCGAAGCAAGCCGATCTGACCAACTGTGATCGCGAGCCGATCCATATCCCCGGAACGATCTTGCCACACGGCGTGCTTGTCGTTGTCGATCCTGATACATTTGAGGTCCTGCAGGTGGCGGGCGATACCAAAACCCAGCTTGGCATCGGCCATGACGATATGCTGGGACAGTCGCTGGAGATGATGCTGCGGCCCGATCAGATGGAGATGCTGCGCCGCGTGAACACTGTGCACACCTTGGCGAAGCCGCGCCATTTGCTGGATCCGGTGCTGCGTTTCATTCCGGATCAGCCGCTTGACGTCAGCGTGCATCGCATCGACGGCGTTTTGATACTTGAGGCCGAGGCCGCTGATCTGACCGACCGGTTTGCCGCCGATCCGCTCTCGGGTGTACAGGAAATGGTTGAAGGGTTTGACGCGCCCATGACCCTGCAGGCATTGTGCCAACTGGCGTCGGAACGCGTGCGGGCGGTGGCAGGCTACGACCGGGTTTTAGTGTACCGGTTTATGCAGGACGAGTCCGGTTGGGTCATTGCCGAAAGCCGCGAGCCGCATCTGGAGCCGTTTCTGGACCTGCACTATCCGGCGGCGGACATTCCAAAACAGGCGCGCGCGCTTTATGTCAAGAACTGGCTGCGGCTGATCACGCAAGTGAACTACACGCCCGCGCGGCTGTCGCCGCAAAACAACCCGCGCACAGGCAAGCCGCTGGACATGAGCCAGGCGATTTTGCGCGACGTATCCCCGATCCACCGCGAATATCTGCGCAACATGGGCATTGATGCATCTATGTCAATTTCCATCATCCGCGAGGGTAAACTTTGGGGGTTGATCGCCTGCCATAACTACAGCCCGCGCGTACTGCCCCGCCACCTGCGCGCCGTCTGCGAATTGTTCGGGTCAATGTTCTCGCTGCAGTTGGAGGCGCGCGACAAGGGCGAACAGTTCAATCAGCGTCTGGCAAGCCGGATGGTATTGCAGAACCTGATGCTGAACCTTGCCACTGCGGATGATTATGCCGAAGGGCTGACCAAACAATCGCCAAACTTGCTAGACTATATATCCAGCGGAAGCGCTGTCGCGGATGGCATGGGCACAGGCGGTGTTGCGGTCAGCATCAAGGGCAGCCTGACCTTTTTGGGAATAACGCCGTCCAAGCCGCAAATCGCCGCTTTGGTATTGTGGATGAATGACAATCTGGAGCGGTTGCAGCAGGGTGAAGGTGTGTATGCCACGGACCGTCTTGGCGAGGTTTGGCCCGAAGCCGCCGCTTATGCCGATGTCGCATCTGGCATTCTGTTCATTTCCGTAACAGATGCGCCGTCCGATTTTATTATCTGGTTCCGGCCCGAACTTGTCGGCACCACAAATTGGGCAGGGCAGGACAATAAACGTAATGTATCTGGCGCACATGGCGACCGTCTGACTCCACGCAAATCCTTTGAAATCTGGAAAGAGACGGTGCGGGGACGCTGCCTGCCATGGATGGCTTCTGACATAGATGCGGCCTACGATTTGCGGGTTTCGCTGCTGCATGTTGTATTGCGCCGGATCAATGCAGTGGCATTTGAACGCAAACGCGCGGCGGACCGTGATCAGTTGTTGATGGCCGAACTGGATCACCGGGTTAAAAATACCATCGCGAACATTCAGGCACTGGTCCGGCAAACCAGCCGAAGTGCCGAAAGCGTTACGGGCTTTGTAACGGGTCTTGAGGGGCGGATACGGTCGATGGCCAAGGCGCACAGCCTTCTGTCGCAAAGCCGGTGGGAAAGCGTTTCCTTGACGCGGCTTATTTATGAAGAACTTGATCCCTATAAGAATGGTGGGACCCGGCTTGACGTATCGGGCATTGATCTGTTGTTGACCCCCAAATCAGCGCTTTCCTTATCGTTGGCGATCCACGAATTGGCGACAAACGCAGTGAAATACGGCGCACTTTCTCAACCGGGTGGCAGCGTTAGCGTGGTCTGGCAAGTATCGGAAAGTGGAATAGACCTGTTATGGACCGAGGCCGGGGGGCCACCGGTGTCATTGCCCACGCGCATGGGGTTCGGAACCACGCTGATCGAGAAAGCGCTGGGTATGGAGACGGGAGGAACATCAAAAATTGACTACTTGTATGATGGCATCGTCTGCACGATTTTCCTTCCAGAATCATCGCTTTCAAAAACTGCTTTTACCGCCCCAGTACAGGTGCTTGATCTGCCGAAAATCCAACAGATACTGGTAGCTGAGCCTTTGAGCGAAGACTTTCGGATTCTGATTGTCGAGGATTCGTTTCTTGTCGTGATGTCAATTGAGGGGTTCTTTAACGAGCTTGGCTGGACCATTGTAGGCCCAGCCTCGCGCAAGGATGCGGCACTGAAACTGGCGCGGTCCGAAACGTTTGATGCCGCCTTATTGGACGTCAACCTGAACGGGGAATTGTCTTGGGATATTGCTGCAGTGCTCCAAGAGCGGGGCATTCCTTTTGTCTTCAGCACCGGTTATGACGGATCAAACATCTTGCCTGATTTTCTGGCCGGAAGCGTCGTTCTGGGCAAGCCATTCCACGAAAATGAATTGGCAGGCAAACTGCGGGAATGCATTCAAGCGATGCGGGCCGAGCAGATTATTGCCTAGTAGATAGACATTCACCGCGCGCAAATCTGGCTCGCACTGTGTGCACAAGCCTGCCCATTTCGAATCGCGACAGACGGCCATGGCCTATGGCATCATTCCGCCGCAGCGAAACCCTGCCGCTCCGTGAAATTGTAAACCTGTGAAACGGGCCGGGCTTGACCGCGCAGTCGAGGCGTCTGGCGCTTCCCGCAGCGCGATTGCCCGGCCCGTCTTTCACTTGCGCACCCGCGCCTGATCGCGCAGGTCAGCATAGCGGCGTTTGTCAGCTACCGACCAAATCACCGATCCGATGGTCAGCAGTGCGCCGATTATCGGTTCAATGTCGGAGGCTTGAACGTAGCCCTTGGCGACCAGCGCGGTGCCCGCGACGGTCAGGATTTGGCGGATGAGGGCGAGGATTGCAGGTTTCAGCATTGTGGTCTCCTGTTCAGATTTCATTGGAGGTGGTGAGGAATTCGCCCGGCTTCATGGTCGGCAGACGCTGAAGCCGGGGCGGATAGGTCGCGGGCCAGCGCGCGCCGAGCAGACGCGACTTGGCGATGCGGGCGATGGTGACGGCGTCGGACTGGTTGCCGCCGAGCACGAAGAAATGCCTGTCGTCCTGACCGACGGCGAAGCCGACATGGCCGCCCGAGCCGCGTTCAAACACCAGCACCGCGCCGGTGACAGGCTTTGTCTCCTGCCCGAACAGCAGCCAGTTACGCGCCCAGTAGGGATTGGTGCCCAGCGCGCCAAGCAGCAGTTCATCGGGCAAGGCTATGCGGATGCAGGTTTCGACAAAGTCGCCGCACCACGGGTTTTGGGATGGATCGCCGAGACTGCGGCCGTCGCGCTTCAGCCAATCCATCAGCCAAATCCGGTCGCAGGCCTCATTGCGGCCCAGCGCGGTTTTCGCCTCGGTGATCCACGGCAACGGCCCTTGCGGCGAAAGTGATGCCGGGTGACCGTTCGCGGCGATCAACTGCCGCAACGCCCGGGCAGTTCGAACGCCCCAGCGACCATCGATGTCGCCGGGGGTGTGGCCGAGCTTTTCCAACCCGCTCTGGATCAGGCGGATGGCATCGGTGGGGTCTGTGGTCATTGGATGGCTCTTTCTGCCCAACCTCGGGCAACAAAAAAACCCGCCTTGCGGGCGGGTCGGGGACGGTCGGTGGGTGGTGGGTTTGATTATGGGCGCTGCGCCAGTTCGCGCAGCAGAGCGTTGGTTTCGCGGGCTTGCTGTTTCAGCTCGTTGATCGACAGAGATAGCGCATCAAAGCGCGTGTCCTGCCTTGTGGCGCTGTTTTCCAACACGCGGACGCGGGCTTCCAATTGCGCGGAATTCGCCCGCTCGGCCACGATCATTTCGCGGGTTTCGGTCAGGGCGGAGGTGAGGCGGTCGGCAGCCCCTTGCAGCGAGGCCAATGTCCCGCCACCCCACCAGATCAGCCCGGTGACCGAAACCAACATGGTCCAGGCCAGCGCCTTGTTGATTGTGATGCCGCGTTCGCTGTTCTCGATTATTGGCTTTGCCACTTCTGTTGATCCTGCTGTGAGTTTCGCGCGGCGGCGGTCACGCGGCGCGCAGCCAAATGGCGGTGCCTGGACCGGCGTTGGTTTCAGACGATAGATATCCCCATGCGCCTGGCGCGGCAGTTGCATAGGCCAATGTACGGCGCAGTACCTTGCGGGCGGTGGTGACCGGAGCGCCGCCGTTCAGATCGGGCGTGGCCGTTGATGCCCATGCCGACAACGTGGCGGTGGACGAGTGTCTGATGCCGAGCCAGTAGGTGATGCCGCGTCGCAAGGTGAGTGCAGCCGTGGCAGGTTTGATCCCGACCGTCGAGAAGTCGAGATCGCTGGTCTCCAGAAGCAGGGATCCTGGTCGACCAATTGCATCGGCGCTGTAGACCACGATCTTGCCCAGCGCTGCGGCGATCAAAGTGGTGACGTTTACCGACAACCGGTCGATGATGATATCGTCGCGCGGGATGAAGGGGAACAGGTCGATCCGTCCTGCGGCCCCGGCCAAGACACCTGTGGCCGCCCCGCCTGCGCCAGTCGTGGACAGGGCATAGTCGCCCGCCACGGGCGTCAACCAAGGCACGTCCTGATCGGCCAGGATACGCGTAATACCGCCAAGCCGCGTGCGCAACTGGCCAGTGGTGGCATTGTGCCAGAGCCAACCGTCGGCAGTTGACGCGGGATCGGCGGCAAGACCGGTCAGCGCGATCCCGACTGGAAACTTGACCCGGCCGGTATTGCGATCCGCAACCAGCGCGTCGAAAAAGCTACTGCCGTCCTGACTGACCTTCAGCGTGAAATCATCGCTACCAAGGGTGCCGAACAGCGCGCGGGCCGAGAAGCCGGTCTTGAAGCTGAACGACGCGTCATTGGCGGCGGCGTTCTTGTTCACTGTCACATGGATCGATGCACCCGCGTTGTTCAGAAGCACGTTCGGGGTGTTGGCGCTGAGCCTGTTGCTGGCATCAGCCGTCGCCCCACCAAGCCCCAACAGTTGCGCGGTGAGATTTGCTTGCGGCATGCCGACCTGCGTGACGGCATTGGCAAAGGTCACCGTCGGCGTGTTCACCACCGTGGTACCTCCCGCGCCAACAGTGGCGGAACCGATATTGACCACGGTGTTCGATCCGGACGCACCGTCGGTGCCGAGGTTCACTGTCTTGGTAACACCGGTGGTCGTGGCACCAGTGCCCATGCCATAAGTGGCTGTTTCTGTTGACGTACCGATGGTGGCTGCTGCACTTGACACCGTGACAGTCCCGGACGCCGACAGGATGCCAGCGAAGGTCTTGTCGCCAGTGAAATTCTGCGTGCCCGCAAGGATCGCCAATTCGCTGGAGGTATTTGGCAGGGTGAAGGTCCGGGTGGTGGCCGTAGCGATGCCGGATAGGCTGAACATCGCCTTTTTCGTCGGATCACCATCGTCGTAGACCTCGAACGTGGCATCTGAAAAGGACACGCCGCCCGATCCGCCCGATCCACCTACAGTCACCCAAGCCGTGCCGTTCCACACCGTATGGGCCGCGTCGGCAATGCTCCAGGCTGTCCAGCCGGGCCGCGGCACAAGGCGCATCCAGACACCATCGACCCAGAAAGCCACATTCAGATCCCAACCCGCCCATAACCCTGTCGCCGCCGGGGCCACGATGTGCCGGTCTCCGTCCACCGGCGATAGGGGCGGGGCAGTTCGGTTTTGGTCCAGCACGGACAGCTGGACCATGGCATCCAAAAGCCGCAACGCGTCGTTATGGGTGACGTGTTTTTGGGCCTGCGATGCCAGGATGTAGGGAAGCAGCAAATGCGTGGTAATGTCGGACATGGGACTGCTTTCAGAAAGTGAGGGTGACGGATCGCGCGGCACCCCGGCCAATCAGGGCGGAGAGCTGATAGATGCGCAGTTGCAGGCTGTTGCCGGGGCCGAGCAGCACGCCCCAATCGGCGATCTGCTGGGCGGCGGGATAGAGTGCGCTCGTTGTCGTGGCGGTCAACGTTCGCTTGACTGCCGTCCCGTCCCTGATTTCCACCTCATAGGCTTCGCTGACCTCCGCCAATGGCACATCGCCCATGCCCCAGGTGTCGGCGGCCAGCGCGCGCGAACGGCGCGTCCAACGGATTGTCAAATCGCCCGGATTGCGCGCCTTCCGCCACGGCTGTTCGACATGAGCAACCGAGAAGGGGCGCAGCCCAGCGCCTTCTGGTGTGAACGAGGTGACGACATAGGTCTCGTCACTGACCGGGCGCGATGCCGGGCCGATACGCCAATTCCATGGTAGGTGCAGATCAGCCTCACTGATGGGCAGGGGTGCCACGGCCGTGTCGAGAACGACCACCTGCGCGCCGGTCGGAACAAGGCTTGCGATAGCATTTTCCGTGCCGCGTTGCCCGCGCAGAAGGCGGGTCAGGCGATACCGGCCTGCCGCGATCAACTCAGCGGATCCCGCCTGGACGATTTCCCATTGGCCGGGTGCTGTCTCCACCGCCAGCGCGTTGGCGCCGCCCAGAAGGGTGATGTCGGTGACGCTCTCCAAGGTGCCTGAGAACAGATCGATCACCAGCGCATTGCCGAGATCAAAGCGCGACACCGGCCCGGCATAGAAATCCGCTACCAGAACCCCCATCCGGGCGCGGGTGCCGAAGGTAGTCAGCAACGCGAAACCATCGGTCGCCGCGCTGCGGAACACCGCCATCTCGCCCGGCCATGGCATGGCATGCGCCGCAGCAATGGGACGGTGCGCCGGTTGGTCGTCGCTCAGCTGTGGCAAGTCCATCAGAACGATATCGGGTTGGCTTAATACGGTCGGCTTTGACAGCGAGGCCGGGCGAGGATCGCCCGGTGGCAGATCATAAACGGCGCGGTCCTGGCGCACGGCGTCGATGCCGCGCGCATCTGAGTCCGCGATGGACACCAGGCGCAGTTCCGTCAGGCGGCCATCATGGTCCAAGACGATCACATCGCAGGGATCCAGCGCCAGCCGGGAGGGTGGCAGCTTGAACACCGCACTTTCCCGACCGACCCATGCCTCCATCAGCGCACGGCGGCAGCGGCGCTCGGCTTCTTCCGGCGGCACGGCCATTGGGAAAGCTTCCGAGGCGATGCGCGAGGTTTCCACGGTGATCCGTCGCGCCTCGACTTGGGCAGCGTCGTAATCCTCGTCGGCGCGGGCCACCTGCCATTTCAGAGCCTGCGGCAGCTCAGACTCCTGCGCCCGGGTCAGTTCCATCACATCGCCCTTGGCTGAGGCGGGCGCGACCATGTTATCAGGCGTGATGGTGGCGGTCGCGACCCGGCCACGCATCAGGAAGCGGATGCGGCCTTCGCTCTCCACTGCATCAAAGCCGAAATGCCGCGCCAAAGTGCTGATCGAAGCGCGCGGGGCTTCCAGCGCCGAGATCACGTACCCTTCCACCGCGCCCCAGAGGCCGGAGACGTCGACGCGGTCTTCAGGCAGTCCCGCCCGCAAGCAAAGGTGGCGGACAAGGGCGGCCAGCGAGACTGCACCCAGCCGTCCAGTCAGCCAGTGGCCCAGCCGCCAGTTTGGGCCATCCGTCCAGACACCGATCAATTCCGGAAAGAACGGATAGGGGCGGGCATCCCATGTCCAGGCGGCACATTCGGGCACATGCACCATCGGTGCGCCATAGACCGAGGACACCGGGTTGTTGACCGGATCGGACCAGAAGAGGTAGGTCGACTCCAGATATGCGCGCTGGATCGCATCATCGCGCCAGCCGCGCGAAAAGTAGGGCGTGAAGCTTTCCGAGGATTTCGGGTCAAAGAACACGTTGGGTTGGTTGGTGCCACGGTCGATGGCCGGGCAACCCAGTTCGGTGAACCAGATCGGCTTCGACTGTGGCACCCATGCCGTCGGCGTGCCGCCCTCGACCCCACCCGGACGGTTGAAATGTGGGTTTTGCCACCAGGACCGCAGATCCTTGAAGCGGAACACCCAAGGGTTGGCGGCAGCGCCATCGGTGATTGGCGTGCGGATTTGGGCCGCCCGGTCAGAGGTGCTGGCATAAAACCAGTCAAACCCCTCGCCGCCTGCAATGTTGGATTGCAGATAGGCGCGGTCATAAATGGCAGGTGCCAGTGCGGCATCGGCATGATCAAAGCCGTCGCGCCAATCGGACAGCGGCATGTAGTTATCGATGCCGATGAAATCGATGTTGCTGTCGGACCAGAGCGGATCGAGGTGAAAAAACACATCGCCGGAACCATCCGCAGGGTGGTGGCCAAAATACTCCGCCCAGTCACCCGCATAGCCGATCTTGGGCCCAGCGCCGAGGATCGAGCGCACTGCCGTAGCCAGATCGCGGAAAGCCTGCACGGCCGGATAAGTTGCCGCCGCAGAGCGGATCGTGGTCAAGCCGGGCATTTCCGAACCGATCAGGAAGGCGTCGACGCCTCCGGCAGCCGCGCAAAGATGGGCATAATGCAGGATCATCCGGCGCAGGGACCATTCCCCGACCGGACCGGTCCAGTTGACGGTTTGACCGGAAACGCTGAAGTTCGCAGGGGTGGCAGTGCCAAACAAGGCTGCGACCTGTGCTGCGGCCGTGCCAGTTTTGTCTACTGTCCCAGCATAGCCTGGCGCGGGGGAACAGGTGATCCGGCCGCGCCAAGGAAAGGTGGGCTGGCCAGCTTCAGAGGCGTTGTCGCTGTAGGGATTGGGCTTTGTATTGCCGGGCGGCACATCGAGCAGCAGGAACGGATAGAAAGTAACCCGCAATCCGCGCGCCTTCATCTCCTGGATCGCTTGAACCACTGCGAAATCTGCAGGCGTGCCGCCATAGACCGGGCGATCCTCAGCGTCGCGACTGACCAGAAAGGCATTTGCGCGCGAAACGCCATTTACCACCCATGCCGACGGCGTTGTGGTCTTGGCTGCAACCTCGACGCCCGGGCGGATCTTGCAATTGCCCGCCCGCAGATCATCACCGAACCATGCCACCACCAGCGACACACTTTCCACGGCCGGGGCCATGGATTGCAGCCGCTCCAGCGCCACGACGATGTCGGGCGTTTCCGGAATGGCGTTCAGGTTCTCGGCCACCGTCGCGCTGCCAGCCCCGCTGGATTTCTTGACCGGCACGGTGGCGTAGGCGAACTCGCCCGAGGCTGGGATTAGGGTGACGGCCCGCACCAGCCCCTCGGCCATGTCGGGATCCGCGAGCGGCCGGAATACTTCAAAGCTGATCTGCGGCAGGCGGTTGCCAAATGGCGTGAGGTCTAACTCCTCCAGCACCACATAGGCGGTGTCGCGATAGGCGGGCGCGTTGGCCGCGCCCATTTTTGCTGAAATGAACGGATCAGCCGTCTGCACCTCATCGCCGGGATACCAGCGCGAGGTAACGCCGGTCATGTCCATCGCCTTGCCATCGGCCCAGACCCGGCCAATCCCGGTGATCGGGCCTTCACACAGGGCAACCGCGAAGGAGGCGAAATACAGGTATTCGGTGGTGGTGACCTTCGGACCGCTGCCCTTGCCACCGCCCTGACTGGTCGTCCTGGTTTCCTCGCGGAAATCGGTGGCCCAGATGATGTTGCCACCGATCCGCATCCGGCCATAAAGCCGCGGGATCACCGCCCCTTCGGTCGAGGAGGTGATCCGCAGGCTGTCGAGCCGTGCGCCTTCGATGCGCTGGGCGGGGGCCAGCGATGACACGATCCAGTTGTCGACGACGGACCCGATGGTCGAGCCGATGAAACCGCCGATGGCAGCACCGGAAAAGCCGAGGATCGCGCCGCCAAACGCGCCGCCAATCGCGGAGCCGACGGCACCGAGAACAAGAGTTGCCATGTGTGGGGCCTCAGCTTTTGGGGAACAGGAAGGCGAAGGCGATGCGCCGCCGCCATGTCGGGGTCAGGACTTCCTCGATGACGCCAAGGTGCTCGTAGGAATGGATGAAACTGTCGGGACCGGTCTGGATGCCGACATGCTTGGCGATGGCGCGTGGGGCCATGCGGAACAGGATCAGCGCACCGGGGCTGATATCGGCCAGCGCAATCTCGGGCATCAGACGCCGCGCGCCGATTGCCAGTACTTCGTGTGGGCCGGTTTCGCCCCAATCCCGGCTGTAGGGTGAGATCGGAAATGACTCAGCGCCGACCACTTCCCGCCAAACGCCGCGTGCCAGCCCAAGGCAATCGCAGCCGACACCGCGCAGGCTGGCCTGATCATGGTAAGGCGTGCCAAGCCAGCAACGCGCGACGGCGACGACGAGATTCGGATCGGCGGCTGTCACAGCACATTCCCCTCATTGCCATCGCCCCGGCTGGCATAGCGCAGTACGGCATCTTGGCCGGGGATGTTCGGGAAGCCGCGAAAGTTGGCCACGTTGGCGAATTTCGCCCGACAAGTGGTCATGCGCTTGTCGCAGCCCGCCCGCGCAATGAAACTGTCACCCTCCGCGATGGCACGCACCGGCGCTTCCAGCAGGGTCAAGTTCGCGATGCTGCCCGCCAGATCATGCGCCAGCACTTCGGTGATGCGCCCGGCATTTGCGCCACTGGTCCAGGTGACGGTGCCAGACGTGAACCAGCCCGCAGCGAATGCAGTCAAGCCGGTGGCCATGAATGCCCGGTCGCGCAGAAGGTCGGTGATCACGCCATTGCCTTTGTAGGTGGCATTTTCCAGATCGATCCCGCATCGTGCGTCGCCCAGCGCAGCATCGCAACTGGACTGAAATGTCCGTCCGACCGTCTGGCCGAGCACATGCGCCAGTGATCTGACCTCGGCCACGAACGCCATGCGGCCGCGCCGGATTTGACCGACAGCACCACGGCGCAGCAACACGCGTTGGCTGGGATCAGCCCAATTCACGCGCCATAACTCGACCTCAGCCGCATCCCAGCGCCCGTCGATGATGTCAGTTTCGGTGATGCGATCCGACGTCAGCACACCCTCGGCGTCTTGCGCATCGACGGACAAGTCGGATCCCGACCTGACTTCCGAGGCTGCAAACCCGCTCTCGGGTTCAAAATCGGTGCCATCAAAGGTCAGAACTTGGTCGTGATCGGTGAAGCCGAGGGCCACGCCATCTACCCGGGTGATCCGCCAGCACCAGGACAGGGTGGTGGTGCCATCATCAAGATGGGCTTGCAGTGCGGTGGAAAGCGACTTCATCGGCGGATCTCCAAGAGAGGGATTGAGGTGATCGATCCGAGCCGTTCAATATCGAGGGTGACGTCCATCATGTCGGTGTCGAACCGCACCGGCACATCGTATTCGAACCCGGCGCGTACGATGACGCCATTACTGGGGGCGCTGGTGAAGGTGACGACGCCGGTTGTGGCATCCAGCGTCCAGCCAGACGTTTGTTCCACTGCGCCGAATGCTATGCGAACCGTTCCAGCCACCGGTTTGGCGATGCTCCTGACCCAAGTCTGTGCGCCGGAGGTGTAGCGTTTTGCCAGCGGGAAGGACTTCAAACTCCCCGTGCCGGTGCCGATCTGCTGGTCGGTCGGGGTGATCGCCTGCGACGGCAGGCCGGATTTATAGTCCGCCCAATCCTTGTAACGGAAGCCAAAGAGCCTCCCGTTGCGCGCCTCGAAGAATGCCACAACCGCCGTCAGATCATCGGCGCGACGAATGCCGTAAGCGACATCATACCGCCGCCGCGAGTTTGCCCAACTGGCGTTTCGCTCCTCGTCGCCGCTTGCCAGTTCAACCACTTGCGTCCGTCGTTCGGGTCCGCCGCGCGCGCCCCGGCTGATGCTGTCGGGAAACCTGATCTCGTGAAACGCCATTAGTTCTCTCCATCGTTCGTGCTCTGATCCCCGCAACCGGTTCCCACTTGCGGGGTCGCACTCACATGCCCCTCCGGCCCAGCGAAACTGCTCGGGCAATGTCCGATGCCACCTGCGTGCGTGACTGGCGGAAGCTTTCGGCATCGCGGGTCTGGATCGTGATGCTGACATTACCGCCCGCGCCGTAGCCCGCAGTTTCCCGGCGGGAGAGCACGCGCTCGCCTTTTTGCAGGATGGCGGGGACTTCGTCGGGCCGCAGCCCGGCAAACCCACCCGAATGCATCCGGGGCGCTCCGGCAAAGGCCATGATGGGCACCGCCCGCATCGGGGCATTGCCGCCGACCAGACCACCCGCATGATGGACCGCCGCCGCGGTCATTCCGGCAAACAGCCCACCACCACCGAGCGATCCCAGCACGCCGTCCAGTGCAGAGGCAATCGGACCGAGGATGAACTTTCGTGCGGCGAGCTTAGCCAGGTCGGCCAGGATCGAGGTCACGAGGTCGCCGAAACTCAGCTTGCCAGTTTTGACGAAGTTACCCACGGCGTCCTCGGCGCTCTGGAACGCCCCCACGAGCGTCTGGCCAACATCCGCACCGATGTCGCGGGCCTTGGACGCGTAGTCTGACAAGGCCGCCGTCACTGCCGCCCAACCAGTTGAAGCCGCGTCGGCGCCAGAAGCAGCCGCTTCCCCGGCAGCTTTGCCCGCCGCACCGGCCCCGCCTGCGGCAGCACCCGCGTCGTTAAGTGAATCAGTGGTTCCGTCTGCAGCGACGGTGGCAGCATCGAGGGCCGCAGCGCCGTTCGTTCCGGCCGTGGTCATAGCGGTCTGCAACGCCTGCCAACTCGCAAGCGGCCGGGTGGCAGCATCGCTCAGCATGCCGGATGCCTCGCGATAGCCATCCGCCCGCGCGCGTGCATCATCTGCCATGGTGCCTAGCCCAAGGTCGGGCGTTTGAAGATAGGTTTGTCCCATGGCCGCCTGGAACGCATCCGCTGCGGCGGCTCCGGCCGCAGTTGCCGCCCCTTCAAATGGATTACCAACCCGGCCCAAAGTCACCGGATCGAGGGTGCCAATCTGGATGCCGCCCTCGCCGGTGGCCCAATCGGGCAGCAAGGCCAGTGCCGCGTTTAGACCAGAGATGAAGGTGTTGATCCGGGTGACGACGCCGTTCAGCATCGCCTCCACGCCGCTGATCAACCCGTTTGCGGCCTGGAAGGCGAAATCCCCGATGGCAGAGGGCAAGGCCGACCAGATCGCCTTCATTGCATCGAAGGCCCCTTGGAACACGCCCGCCGACGAATTGCCGAAGCCCACCACTGCCACCAGCGCGCCCTGCATGGCATCGGCCACTGTGGCGGTGATGCCGAACCAACTGGCTTGCAGGTTGGCCACGACCGCGTCGACGCCAAGGCCGATCCGGTCCCAGACCTCGCTGGCGAGATCGGACAGAAGGCCCAGCGCCGCGCCAAAGCCGCCAGCGCCATTGACCAGTTTGGAGAATTGATAGGCCAGTTCGCCCGCGCCGACGATCAGCGCGCCGATGCCGGTGCGGATTAGGGCGCCTTTCAATACCGTCAGGGACAATGAAAACCCGCTGACGCCCAGCGCTGCAGCACCCAGCGCGATGATGAAGCGCCCGGCGAAGAAGGTGGCGAAAGCCCCGGCGATGCTGGCGATCTCGCCGATATGCGCGCCTAGAAAACTGATGCTGGTCTGGAACACCCCACCGACCCGCGTCGCATCGGCCAGCGCATTCGCCACCATTTCCAGCGCCGGGGCGAAAGCGACGGTCAGCTGGTTGGTCAGGCCGAGCCAGACCAGGCCTAGCCGGTCGATGGCATCGCCAGCGGTTCGGATCTGATCTGCGTCCTGATCGGACACTGCCACGCCGAAATCGGTGATGTCCTGGGAGGCCTGGCGTAGTGTCGCGCTGTCGATCCGGCTAAAGGCGAGGGCCGCCTTGTCCCCGAACAGAGCCGAGGCGACCGCTGCCCGCTCGGCGGGAGGGACGAACTTTGCTAGAGCGTCCTGAATGGCCACGATGCGTTCATCGAGCGGCAGGGCCTGCAGATCTGTAGCCGTCAGATGCAAACGCTGCAAAGCGGCAACCGCCGTGCCGGTCCCGCCCGCCGCATCGGACAGCTTTAGCGTCAGCTTCTTTGTGGCGGCAGCGATCTCCTCCATCGATACCCCGGCGAGATCGCCCGCGAAGGTCAGAACCTGAATGCTGCGCGTGGTGGTGCCAAGCGATTGCGCCAGATTGGCCTGTGCGTCGATGGTCTTCAGCCCCGACCGGATCATGGCGATGCCAGCCGTCGCAGCTGCTGCCACGGCCACCGCCGCCGCGATCTTCACCCGGGTTGAAAACGCGGCAAGCCTTGCATTGGCAATCTCGGCCTCCTTGGACATGCGGCCAAAGCCTTTGACCCCGGCGTCGCCCACACCCTCCAGTTCGGCGCGCACCTGTTTGCCGCCGACGGCCGCGAGGCGGACGGAAACGCGCTTTTCAGCCATCAGTCTCTCCGATCTTTTCATTGATGCGGCGGACCATCACCGCCTCCAGTTCTGGCAACAGTTCGGCCACCACCATCGGGTTCAGGCCCAGCGCATGGGCGAGGGCCAGCGCCGCGCCCATGTCCCAGCCGAGCACCGCCTTGCCCGCAACCCGCATCTGGCCACCAAGGCGGCCAACCAGGTCCCAGACCTGCCAGCCGTCATGGGTCAGCGGGTGGTTCAGGCGCGCGGGGCAGTCCGGGCATTGCGTTTGGCAGGCCTCGCAGTAGCTGTCGCCCCCGCTGAAGTGCCAGTCGGCAAGGGCGCAGAGCCGTTTTTTTCAGCGTCCAGCAGCATGCCGCGGCTGACATACAGCAGGTTGAACGCCTCGAAGATCGGCCAGAGCGACAGGAGGGCGTCGATGCCTTCAGGTGTCGCTGGCAGCACATTGCCATCTTCGTCACCCACACCTTCCCAATCCACCACCGCGCAGCGGGCAAGGGCTGCGGCGAACACCGCCGCGCGGTTGTCGTTGCTGGCGTCGGCAGCCAGATTCTGCACGGCGATGTCGGACCGTGTGGCCACCATCAGCGCGGTGGTCAGCGGCAAGAGCTGCAGCCGCACGCCATGGCCAAGGTCCAGCCATTGCGGCTCGGGGGAGAGATTGATCCGGATCATGGGTAACCTGCCAACGTGTTGACCAGCACCACGGTGCACATCCGCGCCGGGCTGGTGGCCAGAGCGGCTTGCCAATCGAAGGACGCCTGCACGCCTTTTGGGCCTTTGATCTCGATGCGTGGGCGCGGCAGATAGACGGCATGGGCGGTGACCGTGAGACTTTCGCCACTGCCCAGCGCATAGCTGAATTCCAGTGCTGCTGCCGTGCCATTGATGGCTTGGGTCAGAAGCGTCGTGTCGGCAAAGCGCACGTCGATCTTGCCGGTCAGCGCCGCGATGGTCGGGTCGGCACCGTCGATCTTCGCATCAGAGCGGATGGTCTCGATCCGGTCCAGATTGTTGGCATAGGTGACGTCTGCCGAGACGATGTTGCCCAGCGCCACGCCGTCACGTTTGATAGCACCGTTGAAGTGGCCGAAGCGTTTCAGGGCAATCGCGGCCGGGGTTCCAGCGGCGGTCGCAGCAGCGATGGTCTCGCCCTGTGCGACCAGCATGGCTTTTGCCCCGAGAAGGCCAGACCTCTCCATTTGCCAGGACAGGGAATCCAGCACACACCCGGAATACATCGCAAAGCGCGGCACTTCCGGCATGGCGACTTCGATGGACATGCTTGGCAGCGTCCAGCTGCCCGACATGAAGGTGTGGGAATTCAACCCTCCGGTCAGGGTTGCCGCCGACACCGTTCCGTTGGACGCGGGCGCAATCGACGCCGCCAGCGTGAAGGTGTTTCCGGTGCTGCCAAGGACGTCGAATACCATGGTCAGCGCGGTCGCGGTGCCGGTGTACGTCGCAAGTGCCACCCCGGCGACGACGCTGGCATTCAGCACCACGGCCAGCGCCGTCAGGGTCGCCGCCAGGTTGACGCCTATGTTGACCTGGTTGCCGACAGCCCCTGTGGCCACGAAGGTGAACAGGGTCCCGTTGATCGTCAGCGTCGCGTTGACGACAGGTTGCAACGCAAAGGTGATCGACCCAGTTGCCGCCACTGTTCCGGTGCTGGTCGGTGCGCCAAACGCCGCCTTCAGCCAGAAGCCGAAACCTACTGCGTCGATTGGCACCTCGACGTCACCGTCGGTGGTGATGGCATCCAGCAAGGGGGCGCGGGGATCGCGGCCATAGCCCAGCAATTCCGACGGCAACAGCGGTTGCTCCGCCGCCAGCGAACTGGTGATGAAGGGCATTTGGGTAAATCCGGACCCCGGTGGGGTGCCGTAAACAGTCTCGAACGCAAGCGCCATCTGCGCCCGCGCTCCTTGTGCGCGTGCCATGTTTTGTCCTTTCTTCTTGGAAAATCAGGTCAGTGGGTCGGGCGTGGCGTAGTGGAGCACGATGGTGATGGCGGCTGCCTTCAGAGCTGCTGCCCCTTCGATGGGCAGATCGACCGGCTCGGGCGCTTCCGCCTCCACCCAATCGCAAAGGCCGCCAAGCGTGCGATCAACGACCAGCGCTGCCCCGATGGATGCGACCAGTTCATCAAATAGGGCATCACGCCCGGTCCCGGCCTGTATCACCACCTCCAGCTCGGCCCGATGCTCGTAGAAATAAGTCACAGGCGACAACGTCACCTCCGGCTCGCCGGGCTTGCCGTCGCGCAGGATGATCAAACCCGTGGACGGGATGCGCTCCGGCAGCACGTCACCGCGCAGCACCGGGGCGGCAAGGGTTTGCAGCCGGGTGTGCAGGGCTGCAAGGACGGTTTCGCGGATGCTAGGCATGTGTTCTTCCAAAACTGATAGCTGGGTCAACCTCCGCTATGAGCCCATTGCGGTCATTCAAGATGCAGTATTGTGAGGCGCATCTTCACGACGCGCCTCACCAACCCGGTCTGATCAGCGCCCAAGACGGGCACCCTAGGTTGGGAAGGGCGACCGCCATGCGGGCAGGTCCATCAATCGGTCATGCCAGCGCCGGATTGCCGGGTAGTCGTCAATCGGCAATTTGCTTTTGGTCGCGAAAGGCAGTGTCACCGCTACCGCGAAATCGGCAATGGACAGGGTATCGCCGGCCAAAAAGTCGTGCTGCGCAAGATGGCTTTCCAGCACCGACGCGTTTGTATGAAAGAACGGCCTCGCTCCTTCGAGTGCAGTCTCGTCGGCGTCCCCAAGACCTATCGCCGGTTTAATAATGTACTCAAAATAGAACGCACCCGCATGGGGCTTGAAATGCTCGGCATCCCAGGCAAGCCAGCGCATGACATCTGCTTGCGCTTTACCCTCGGGCCAAAGGGCCGAACGTGCCTCGATGGCGAGACGGCACATGATGGCATTGGACTCCCACAGATAGCCGTCCTCGCAGGCAAGGACGGGCGTTCGACCGCAGGGGTTCATCGCAAGAAACAGGGGGGTCTTGTGTTCGCCCACCAGAAGGTCGACCTCGGTGAAGGTGACAGGCAACCCGGTATGGCGAGCCACGGCGCAGGCTTTGTAGGAGTGCAGAGTTCTTGCAAAATAGAGGATCATGACGCCACCATGATTTGTGCGGCCAGAAAGCGGTCGAGCGCGGCGAAACTGCTGGTCCAGCCGGAAACATGACCATCGCGGCTGGATTGCGCAGCGAAAGGGGCCTGATGAAACTGCATCAGCGTTTCCTCACCGCTTTCGGTGAAAGAGATCGTGACCGTAGTCGCAGGCCCGACCGTTCCGTCAACATCCTCCCAGGCATGGGTAAAGGTCAAACGCGCTGGCCCTTCCACTTCAAGGTATTGTCCGCGTACCCAGTGTTCGGTTCCGTCTGGTGCACGCAGACAGGCGCGGTAGTGGCCCCCCGGTGTGCAGTCGAACGTATCATGGCGCGAGGTAAATCCCTCTGGCCCCGACCATTTGATCAGGTGGCCAGGATTGGTCCAGGCGGCGAAGACCAAGGCGCGCGGTGCCTTGAACTTGCGGTTGATGTGGATCTCCCACACGGGTGAAGCAGTGTCATTCATGTCCATCGACTCCTGAGTTAGTGCGTTGCAGCTCGGTCAGATACTGATCCAGCTGATCGAAACTCGCCTCCCAATGCTGCCTGTAGCGGTCCATCCACTCTGAAAGCTGCTTCAGCGGGCCTGCCTCCAACTTCCGCGGGCGCGACTGTGCTGCACGCCCTTGGGAGATCAATCCTGCGGCCTCCAGCACCTTGAGATGTTTCGAGATTGTGGGCTGGCTCAACTGGAATGGCCGCGCAAGGTCGGTCACGGTTGCCTCACCCTCGGCCAGCCTGTCAAGGATCGCGCGCCGCGTCGGATCGGCCAGTGCCGACAGGGTCATGCTGAGAGGATCGTGCATTTTATATTTCCATTTAGCTATATTGCTATTGAGAAATATAAGTACTTTGCAACTCTGTCAATATCTGGCAAACTTTCAACAGAAGAGAGGCCGTGTTGATCCTTGGTCGACGTCTGAAAAAGCGAGCGCGGCGACCACTTTCCATAGACATGGTGCGTCCCGAGCCGCACCGCGCAGAGCCGTAATTCGCTCTCCGTGTCGGCTTGCCGCTCTTTTAAGATAGAAAATGACGAGCCAAAGCGGGCGGCAGAAATGTCCGCATATCGGTCATCGGCCGATCTGCCCATCGATCCAGTTGCGCACAATGCTGCCCGGAATGGCAGCCTGCACCCGCTCGGCATCCCTCGCCAGATCCAGTCGCTTTGGCAGTTTCACCTGGCGCACCAGCAGGAAGATTGGTGCTGTCACTTGTCCGCGTCCGGTTTTCGACTTGGAGACGGCCGCTTGGCCGCGCGTGTTCAGCCGCACCGCATCCGCCACCAAAAGACTCGGCCCCCGGCTGCGATAGACGAAGCGCAGGCGCAGGCCGGTCCTTTGCTCCCACATGGCGGGGGTGATCCGCCTGCCGCCCTGCGCCTTGCCTGCGGTGGGCAGCGGGATGGCCAGCCAGAAGCCGCTGCCTGAACGGATCAATGGCCCGGTGTCGTGCGCGCCGATGATGACCGGGGCGTTGGACCAGACCAGTGCGGCTGCATCCAGACTGTTGCGACCCTTGGGATAGGTTTGCGACCGGATGGTGTTGGCCAGCCGCTGGCCGAGGCCTGCGCCAGTGATCTGCCCCCGCCAGGCGGATTTGAGGCTGGCCCCGGCTTGGGTAATGGTGACGGTGACCGCCTTCTGGCCTGCCGCCACCTCCGCCCGCATCAGTGCGACGAGGTCGGGGCTGAAGCTGATGTTGAGTTTCACGGGGTCCTCGTGTTCAGCGTCCAGATCAGGCGTTCGCGGTCGGCTTTGGGTTCGCCCTGAACCAGAAAATCCTCTGCGCCGATCCGGATCAGATCACCCGGCGCTGGGGTGGGCATGTCGGCGACGCGCACATCCAACTGCGTGGTTTCCGACAATATCCGCCCAGCGCCGAATGGCGTAATCTCGTCGGGCGATTTCCGAATGACCCGGACGGCAACGCCCGGGTCTGTCGCGCCAACAAACCAAAGGGCGTCCACCGCCATGTTGGCATCGGCGAAGATCACATTCATGGCGGTGGCGAAGGCGTTCATCACACTGCCTCAGGTCAGTTGGAACTGAACAGGCGGATGGCGGTGCGCGGCCGCTTGTTGACCGGCAGGATCGAGGCTTCGGTCAGGATGTTGATCCAGCGATCCTTGTCGTCCATCAGTTGCCGGGCATAAAGCGGCAGGCCGATTGTGTTGGCGAGGCTGATCTGATTGGCCGGTCCGCCGTAGGTGGTGAAGGTGTCGATGGTGCCAATCGGGAAGGCGATGCCCTCGCCTGCGGGGATCAACCGTTCCGCCACGCCGGTAGAGAGGGTGACGGTGCCGCGGTATTCCTCAAAGAGAATGCCCGCGAAGGGGAACGAGCGCCGCACATCCTGGCGCAAGGGCTGTGCGCCGGTGGCCGAATAGAACTTGTAGGCGTCCTGCGTCAGCGCGTGCCCAATCAGCTTGTCGAAAAACTCTGGGCTGACCAGCGCGTAGACGCTGATCATCGACTCGCCCAGAAGGTTGTCTTCCACCGCCCGGATCGCATCGCGCACCTTGGCTTGCACGAGCGTGGTGGCGGTGCCGAGCAGGAAATCCACCGAGATTTGTGCCAAGCCGAATTCGGTGAAGTAGTTGTAAAGCGTGGTGCCCGCGCCATCCTTCACGATGCCGCGCAGGGCATTCATCTCCATATATTCGCGGGTCTGGGCGTGTTTGCGGCGCATCAGGGTCAGCTTGCGCATCATCACGGCGGCCAGCTGGTCGTTCTCGCTGCCGCCAAAGGCGGGCACGCCTTGGATATCTGAGGCGAGGATCACATCGTCATGCGGGATCCACGGCAGGCCGAAGGAACGCATCGAGCGGCCTTGCCGGGTGGCGACAGTGGCCGGTGCGCCCAAGGGGACCGAGGGCAACACGTTCAGCGCACCATCGAACTGCTCGATGATGACCGAACGCTGGGTGATGCCTTCGAAGCTGAACAGGCCGATCTCGCCCAGCCGGGTGTAAAGGTTTGGCAGGATGTTGATGGCTTGGGTCATTTCGGCGAGCGAATAGCCGCCCGCGTCAAACGGATTGCGAATGATGGCGTTCATGGTTTTCTCCGAGGGTTTTGGGGGTGGATCAGGGGCGGCGATTGCCGCCGCTGCGGATCAGGCGCTTGTGCGCGGCACGATGCCGACGGCGGTCAGTTCGGCCCATTTCGCGGCGGTCAGAGGGACCGTGTTTACGGTCGCGTCAAACACCAACGCCACTTTGGAGACGATGGCAGGGCCGCGCGCCAGAATGACGCCGGTGGCATCGGCGAGGGTTGCATCGACCGGGTTCAACAGGACGGCCGAGGCGATCTGTGCTCCATCGGCACCGGCGGCGGTGGCCAGCTTGTATTTGCCGGTGGCGGTGATCTTGCCCAGCACGGAACCCGACTTATAGTTCGTGCCGAGCAGCAGAGTGATCGCCTCGTTGGTGTAATTCGGCTCAAGCTGGAATTTGACGACATCGGCTTGCGACGGTGCCTGCGTGAGGGTGGGCATGATTCAGATCCTTTTGGGTTGGAGGGGCGTCAGGCCGATTTTCCAGCGCTTGCGACGCGTTTGGCGGCGGCAAGGAGCGGGCTTTCCGGCGCGGCGGATTTGGGCGGCGGCACCACGGCAATGGCAGCGGCATCGCTGCGCGCGGCCAGTTGGTTCAGGACGGAGGCGCGCAGCGCGTCCGGTCGGATGCCCTTCTGAACTGCCTCGGCCACATCGATGGTCACACCCAACCGCGCGGCCTGCGCGCCGACAGTGGCAAGTTCCGCCGCTTCAGCACGCACGAGGGCCACGGCTGTGGCGGCTTCGGTCAGGCCGGGTGCGGTCGGAACCGCTGGAGCGGGGGACGGATCGACAGGCGCTGGCACGACCTGATCCTCGGTTTGATCGGTTGCGGGTGCTTCGGTCGTGCTGGTTGCGTTGGGTTTCATGATCGACTCCTTGGAAAGTTGCGATTGCACTGGGCGTCCGGGCCCAGCTCTTCGGATTGTTCCGCGCCCATTCACGGCAGCGGCAAAGGCGGCAAAGGCCGATGCCGGGTCGGAGACTTCATCGGCCAACCCGGTCGTCACGGCGTCTGCGCCGCGGTAGCATTCGGCTTCGGTGGCCAGCGCTGCCGCTTCGTTCAGTCTGCGACCCCGCCCAGCTGCGACGGTCTGGGCAAACAGCATGCGGATGCTGTCGATTTCTCCCTGAATGCGTGCGCGCACTGGGTCGGGTAGCGGCGCATAGGGATTGCCGTCGACCTTGTGCGCACCGGAATGGATCAGAGTGACGGTGACGCCCGAGTCCGAAAGCTGTCCGCTCAGGTCGGCATGCATCACCACCACGCCGATGCTGCCGACGGTGCCGGTGCGGGGCAGAATGATCCGGTCGGCTTGGGATGCCAGCGCATAGCCTGCCGAGAAGGCATGTTCGGCGACGAAGGCCCAAACGGGTTTTGCCGCCCGCGCGGCGCGGATGGCATCCGCTAGGTCGAAAACACCGGCTACTTCGCCGCCAAAGCTGTCGATCTCCAGCGCGATGCCACGCACAGTAGGATCAGACGCGGCGGCGGCAATCTGGGCGGCGATGCCCTCATAGGAGGTTTGCCCGGAAGACTGCCCGATCCACGCTCCGCGATGTACCAGCACACCAGAGACTTCGATCACCGCTATGCCATTGACCATGTCGAACGCCGCTTGGCCGTCGCGCTGATATTGTTCGGCCAGGCCATTGATCAGGATCCCGGCCCGGGCAGGCAGCGCCGCATTGGCCGCAACTTCGGGTGCGAAATTAGTCCCGGTTAGCCGCAACTGTCGCCCGGTGATGCGCGGCCCAAGACCGGACAGGAACGCCATGGCCTTGGACGGCTCGACCAACAGGGGCGTGTTGAATGCCCGCTGGGCGATTTGCGCATGGAACATCGTTTCGCCTCCTATGGGGCAGTGTCTTGGGTCGGGTCTTGGTTGGGATCCGGCGCAGTCTGGTCCGTTGCATTGTGGTCCGGGGCGTTCGGATCGGCGGCGTTCGGATCCCCGCCGCCGGGGGCATGCGCCGGGGATCCCGGACGGCGGAAATCGAGGCCGAGCCTGCGTTCGCGGTCGCGTTCACGGGCGATTTCCGCGTCGACCTGCTCCGCGTCATAGCCGCGTTCGGCAATGGCCTGAGTGCGCGATTTCAGCCCGGCTTCGATCTGGGCAATCTCGGCGTTGGCATCCTTCAGCGGATCGACCCAATCCCATTTGGTCGGGAGCCAGTTGCAGGCCAGATATTCGGCGCGGCGGCGGTCATAGCCCGGCAGTTTCAGACCCCCGGCCAACACTGCCGTGTCCATGAAGCGCGCCCAGACCGGGCGGCACATCTGGAACACCATTATCGAATGCTGCCAGGCCGAGACCCGGCGCCGGAACTCGATCAGCGAAAGCCGCGAGTTTGAGAAGTTTCCCTTGGCCCCGTCGTTGGACAGGTACCCATACGGGATGCCCAGCGCGGCCGAGATTTGCAGCAAGGTCCTGTATTGGAACGGCTCGTATGTGGACCCGGAATCGGCCGGGGCGCTGACGGTCACGTCCTCGCCAGGATCGAGCCGCACCACCTGGCCCGGAGCCACCTCATATTCCTCATCCGGCGGGGCGAGCGGATTGTCGGGTGCGGGCGAGGTCACGAACATCGCATACATCGCCGCCACCTTTTTGCGGTCCAACTCGGCGTCATCATATTGATCCAGCAGGAACAGCTTCACGATGGCTGGCGCAAAACGAGATACGCCCCGCAACTGGCCAGCCTCCACCGGGTCAATGATGTGCAAAACCTCAGAGGCCGGAACCCTGACGGTTTCGCCAGATAGGCCGGGATCGGTGCTGTCGCCCGGGTGTCGGCGCAGGAAGTGAAAGGCGACGCGGCGTCCGACCCGGTCAAACTCGATGCCCTGCCGGATGACATTGCCATTGCCGTCCACGGCGTTGTGGTTGAGGGGCAGCATTTCCGACGGCAGCATTTGCACTTGGAGCGGAACGACTAGCCGATCCTCAATGCGGCGGGGCCGGAAGCGCAGGAAGACCTCGCCGGTCATGAACACTTCGCGGGCGGCACGGCGCTGCAACCCATAGAAATCGGTCAGCCCCTCGGCGTCGGCATCGTCGGTCCAGGCGAGCCAGAGCCGCTGCACTGCATCCTTCCGCGATGCCTGTTCGATGCTGGAATTCGGGCTGATGCCATCTCCAACCGTATTGGCGGCCCAGCTTTCGATGGCGTTTGCGGCGTAGCCGTTGTTGCGCACCAGCCAGCGCGCCCGGGCATTCATCTCCGGTCCGGAGGCGGCGATCAGCGCGTTGACATGGGCGCGGGAGGTGACAAAGCCCTTCAACCGGCGCTGGCCGGAAGTTGCATCGAAACCGCCGGGCACGCCAAAGCCGCCGACCCATGCGCCGAGGCGGGAACGCCATGTGGTCGAGGCCATGATCACAGATCCTTCGAAGCGAAGGGGCGCGACACGCGCGACCGCGTGACGGTGGTGTCGGCGGCCGCGATCCTCCGCTCGAGATCGAATATTGCGGTCGCCAATTCAGCGTCAGAGCCATAGCTGATTTGCCGACCGTCATAAGTGATCGACCGGACGCCGCCAAATCGCATGCCAAGAAGGGCGCTGAGCAGCGCCTGCATTTCTGCCAGAGTCATTGTCGCTACCTCATGTATTTGGGAGTCACCGCGCCCGAACGGCGGCGACGGGGTGTCAGTACGGTTCCGGCGGTCGGGGCGGTCTGTTCCACCACCACTGCCGCCACCGGTTCTTTGGTCTCGACGCCAGCCTGAACCTCAAGCGACCGCCAGGTGGCCTCGTCCCAGCGGTCGGCGCCGAGGATCCATGCTGCCGCCCGGGCATAGACCCGGCAGTCCAGCGCCTCGTTTCGCTCCCGCATCTTCTGCCATTCCTGATGACCGAAGCCGCGCTTGTTACGGACAGTGACCATCTGCTCGGCCACCAGCTGCTTCAGCCATTCGGTGTCGGCCCAGCTGGGCAGATGCACCGTGCCAGCCGCGTCGCAGACGCCCAGCGCTCGATCTTCATCGCTCGGGCGCTCCAGCCGCAGGAAGCGATAGGTTTCTGCCTTGAAGGTCGAGACGGCAATGGTCCAGAGCCGCGCCCCGCGCCTAAGACGTTTGCCGCCGATGGTGGCGTCGACAAAGGTCGGCCCTGACACTGGCGTAGAGCGGTTGAAGCTTTCCACACCTTTGATTGGGGTCACCTGCGCGTAACCAGCGGCCCGCGACCAGGCATAAACTGCTGGGGCCTCATAGCCAGTGTCGATGGCGAGTTTGGACAGCTGCATCACTGCGCCGCTTTCGTGAGTCCATGTCCGTCCAAGCAAAGCCGTCAATTTGTCCCAGGCAGCAGGATCCTCTGGCCCACCCGCGATAACGATGTGTTCGACCAGCCAGGACTCCAGACCCCGGCCCCAGGCCCAGACGTCCACCTCGATCCGGTCCTTCTGCACATCCGCCCCGGCAGTCAGGAACAACCCGAGGTGCGGCACGGTGGCGGCAAAGACCTCGCGCCGATCTGCCAGCCGTTGCCATTCCGGCGCATCGCCACTTTCAACCCATGTCTCGCCCAACAGCGTGTTGCGCGCAGCGCGCAGCATCTCGTCGGAGCCTTGGGCGGCCAACCAGTCTCGCGCGATCTGCGCCCAGCTTTTCCAGCCCATTGGCGAATAGAGCGCCGAGATATGGAAGCCGACGGAATGCGGGTCGACGGAAACCGCCGTCGGCCGCCACTCGCCCTGCTCCAGCATCTGGGTCTTGTGATGCTCTGCGATGGGTTTCTCGCAGCTCTCGCAGGCATAGGCAGCGGTTTCGGGTTGGCCTTTCGCCCAGCGCAGTCGGTCAAACTGCAGCCACTGCATCGCCCCGCAATGAGGGCATGGCACGAAATACCGGCGCTGGTCCGATGCCTCGAACTCGCGCTCAATCCGGCTCAGCCCACGGATCGTCGGGGTCGAAACCATGAACACTTTGCGACGGTGCGAGAAGGTCGTGGTGCGCGCTTCGGCCAGTGTGACCGGATCACCTTCCTCATCGGCCGAGGCTGGATAGGCGTCAACCTCGTCGAGAAAGATGTAGCGTGCAGGCATCGACCGCAGGCCGGTGGCGCTGTTGGCACCGGTCAGCACCAGGATGCCGCCCGGGAATTCTTTGGACAGCATCGAGTTGCCAGCATCCCGCGACCGGGCCGGATTGACCCGTTCGCGCAAGGCCGGACTGTCTGCGATCAACGGGTCCAACCGCCCGCGCGAGGTGCGCTTGGCCATTTCCACGGTTGGCAGGACGGCCAGCATCGGCCCGGGCGCGTGGTGGATGACGAAGCCGATCCAATTGTTGCCAGCCTCTGTCGCCCCGACCTGCGCGGCCTTCATGAACGAGATGCGCTGGGCCGGGTGGCGCGGCGACAGCGCATCCATGATTTCGCGCAGATAGGGCGTGCGCGCCGTGCGGTACCGCCCCGGTTCGGCGCTGGCGCGCGACGACAGCCAGCGATGTTGATCCGCCCATTCCGACACGGTCAGGTCCGGATCGGGCCGCATGCCCCGGCGCCAGGTGCGCAGGATGTCCTCGGCCCCGTCGAACCCGAGGTCGAGATCGGCGGTCAGGTCATTTTGGTCTTCGTCTGTGCCAAGCTGCTCGTCACTCTCATGCAAGCGAGACGCGGAGATCAGCGAGGGCTGCGAGTTGCTCTCTGACATGGGTTTCCAGCACCCTCTGCAGGATCGCGGCCTCGATCATCAACGGTCGCTCCGGTCGCACCGGTTGGTCGGTTTGTTTCTCCACTTCTGCTGCAATTTGCGCAGCCATCAGCGCCGCCACCCGGGCGGGCCACGTCACCCACACGTCCCGTTCCTGCCGCGCCAGGCGGAACACCAGCGCTTCGGCGCGTGCCCTGTCGACCAGTGTGCCTTTCTTCTTCTGGATCGCCAACTGGCGTTCCTGCGCCTGGTAGACGGTCAGTGCGGTTCGCGCCTTCAGATAGGACGAACTGTCGGCTGGCCCCGAAAAGCCACTGTCGCCACCGGTGCTGCGCCGCTGCTGATCCGGGTCTGTCATCTCCGCGCGGCGCATATCTGACGCCGCTGCATTGATCGACCCATCGCCGTAGACCACCAGCCGCCCGGCCTTGCGCGCCTTCTGGATCGCCCCGCGCGACAGCCCGGAATGGCCGGAATACTCCCGCTCGCTCATGCCGTCCATGGCTCTGTTACATCCAGTTAAAGCAATGATATTGCTCGATATTCAGTTGATTACACTCTGGGAAAGAGCGATTCTGATTGTACCAGAACGATGCAACTCAGCCCCGGAGACCACGCCATGACCGCCAAGACTGCAGCCACCGCCAAAGTCGCCAGCGAAGCCCTTCTGCTGGAGATCGCCGCCAAGCACTTCCGCCTGGAAACGCTGGAAACCCGCAACAGTGACGGCCTCGACTTCCACGATGTGGCGGTCTGGTCGATCCGCGCCGCGCTGGAAGCGGCCTTCGCCGCTGGCCAAGCCGCAACCCGCTGAACAGGAGCAAACGCAATGTCCAACCGCCGCGCCACCGCCACCAACGACAAAGCCCTCGACGCCTTCATGACCGCGAAGTTCCAGATCGACGCGATGCTGGAACGCCTGAAGGCGCTGAGCGACGAGCATTTCGGGACCCACCCCGACGAGATCAGCTGGGGCGACGTCGGCACCCTGAACCATTACGCCAGCCTGCTGCGCCAGATCACCGACGCAGCGTTCAAGGAGGGCGAACATGCCGCTTGATCCTGCCCAGCGCCACCAGATCGAACAGGATGCCCTCACCGCCGCATGGGAGGCCGAGCGCCTCGCCGCCTGCGATGACGCCATCGCCCTGCTGCGCGAGATCGCCGATCTGGAACGCGACGACGACGGCGATGCGGTCCTCGGGGCCGACGTTAATGGCGACAACGATCTGCTGTCGCGTGTCACCACCTTCCTTGCCGAACATGATGAGTAAGAGGTTTCCACAATGACCAAACTCACCGAAACCCAGACCATTGTCCTAAGCGCCGGAGCAAATCGGCCCAACAATATCGCCATGCCGCTGCCCAAAGGTCTGGCGGGTGCGGCGGCGAAGATGGCTGTCAACAAGATGATCGAACGCGGTTGGCTGCAAGAGGTCGACGCCAACCTGCGCCGCAGTGAGCCACTTTGGCGGGAAACCGGCGATGGCCATGGCACCACGTTGGTGGTCACCGATGCGGGGCTTCTCGCGATCGGGATTGATCCAATGGTGCTTAAGACACACAACGCAATCCACGAAAACACCACCGACACACCCGCGTCCAAGCCGCCGACGCAGCGCGTTGGGACCAAGCAAGCCATGCTGATCGCACTGCTTCGCGCCCCCGAAGGTGCCACGATGGACGCGATTATCGCTGCCACTAACTGGCAAGCCCATACCGTGCGCGGGGCAATATCGGGGGCTTTGGGCAAGAAGTTAAAGCTGGTAGTGACCTCGGCGAAGGAAGAGGACCGGGGGCGAGTGTATCGGATCAGTCAAACCGACTGAGGTCTGCCGATAGGCGGCTCCGAGGACAATCAGAAATTCATCAAGTCTTGTAAGCAACGGACACTGGTGATTTTGCGATTGCAAGCTTTTGGCGAAAGTTCCGCTTAGTCTGCAGCAGCAAAATGCGCCATCTGATCCGCATGTGCCTTCACAAACGACGGGCGCGCCGTGGCGCGAGCGAAATAAGCACTGCAGGCAGGAAATTCCGCCAACCCCTTGAACCGATCCACAATGCGCAAGACATCCGCCATTAGGATGTCGGCAACCGAGAAATTGCCAACCAGCCAGTGATGAGCAGCCAGCACTGCCTCCATGCTTTTGAGCCGGGCATCGAGAAATCCATCAAAAAACTTCCACATCGATGATTCCTCAGGGTCTCCTGCAAATTTGAAGAAAGACCACGGCTGGCTTGCCGCCTCAACAGATGCAAGTGCTGCAAACAGCCATTGTATGACCTCGCTTCGCGCGCGAGGATCAGCAGGCATTAGCTTGTCGCTCAGTTCACCCAGATGAAGCAGGATCGCCCCGCTCTCAAAGATCGAGATGTCGCCATCGGTCAGCCAAGGTATTTGACCGAACGGATGTTGCGCAAAATGCGCAGGCTGCCGATCACGAAAAGATGTGCTCTCGACGCGATACGGCAAGCCAGCTTCCTCCAGCGCCCACCGCACCCTCAAGTCGCGCACATAGCCACGCGGCATGTCGGGAACCCAGTCATAGGTGGTCAGGATCAAGTCATTCATGCTATATCTCCCATGAAAACCAATAGTTTGTCGAGAAGGCCGTTCCAACCCAGCTCGTGACTGCCTCGCGCCTCTTCGTCGGGCAGCTGTGCGTGGATCAGCGTCAGTTCAGTGCCGCCATCGAACGGCTTCAGCAGAAACGTAACTACCGACTCCCGTTCGGGCGACCCCGGCCATTCCCAGGTGAAAACCAATTTGGTCTCGGGGAGCACCTCGCGGTAAACCCCGGTCGGATTGTGCTCATCGCCGTTCAGCAAACGGAATACAATGTTGAAGCGACCGCCGGGCTGCACGTCTGCTTCGGCGCGCACCGTCGGGCCCGCATCAGGACCCCACCACTGGATCATCAGCTTCGGTTGCGTGATTGCCGCCCAAACCTTGGCAGGCGGGGCCTTAATCCTGCGCACCATGGTGACACTTGGGAGGTTTTTGGTCATTGTTCGCCGTCCTCTTCGACCAGAGCAACAAGTCAATCAAGGCTGACCGTCCAGAAGCGTTCATATTGCTTCAGCCACTCCATAGCTTCCTGCATCGGTGCGACCGAAAGGTTAACCGACACGGTGCGACCGGATTTGACCCTTGTGATCAATCCGGCATCCGAGAGGACATCCAGATGTTTCATCATTCCGGGAAGCTTCAACGACAACGGCCGAGCAAGTTCGCTGACCGACATTCCGGGTTCCTCTTCCAAACGAAGCAGGATGTAACGCCGAGTCGGATCGGCGAGCGCCGAGAAGGTGCGGTCGATACCTGATGTATAAAACTTCACCATATAGCGAAGTATTTCAGATTCAATTTGCGGAGTCAACTGTTGGGTGGGCGCGCGCACTGTCCGCAACAGCTCCGTTGTCGGACCTCACCTTGAAGTCAAACGCCCGTCCATCTTGCCAGACTAGGGTGGGCGGCAGCCAAGATGCGACCGTGGCCCGCGATCAACCCGCCATCGTCGGCGACTTGCACCGCCACGGTCCAGCCGAACTTGGCCATGCTGGCGGCGATCCTGGCGACCTGATCGGCGTCGTGGGTCTTGGCGTCGCGAGCGTAGGGTTTCAGCCGGGCGAGGGGCAAGTATTCGATCTGGCTTGGCAGCAGGGGCGCGTTCATGCCGCCAGCCTCTTGGCCTTCAGGTCGGCGAATGTCTCGCCGGTCCCGGCAAGGGTGGCATTTGCCCCCGTGAAGGACTGCCAGCGCTCGATGGCAACATCGACGTAAGCCGGGTTCAACTCGATCCCGAAGCACACCCGCCCGGTGGTTTCCGCCGCGATCAGCGTGGTGCCGGATCCCATGAAGGGTTCGTACACCGCTTGGCCCGGGCTGGAGTTATTCAGCATGGGGCGGCGCATGCATTCGACCGGCTTCTGGGTGCCGTGCACAGTGGCGGCGTCCTGATCCTTGCCGGAAATGTGCCAAAGCGTCGTCTGCTTACGGTCCCCGGCCCAATGGCCTTTGCCGGTCTTCTTAACGGCATACCAGCAAGGTTCATGTTGCCAGTGATAATCACCCCGGCTGAGAACGAGGCGGTCCTTGGCCCAGATGATCTGCGACCTGACGGCGAAACCTGCCGCCACCAGGCTCTCGGCGACGGTAGTGGCATGCAGGGCGCCGTGCCAGACATAGGCCACGTCGCCGGGGAACAGCGCCCACGCTTCGCGCCAATCCGCCCGGTCGTCGTTCAGCACCTTGCCGGTACGTTTGGTCTTGGCCGCGCCCGCCTGGTTGCGCCAGGACGGATCATATTCCACGCCATAGGGCGGGTCGGTGACCATCAGTAATGGCTTCACATCACCCAGCAGCCGACCGACGACATCGGCAGACGTGCTGTCGCCGCAGATCAGGCGGTGCGATCCGAGTTGCCAAAGATCGCCCGCCAACGACACTGGCGTGACCGGCGGTTCGGGGATGTCGTCCTCACCCTCGACAGCACCGCCTTCCGCCTGGTCCGGATCCCGCAGCAGGGCATCCAGATCCCCGTCGGTGATCCCCAGCAGCGACACGTCGAAATCCTCGGCCAGCAGATCCGCGATCTCGTCGCGCAGCATGGCCTCGTCCCAATCAGCCAACTCGGTCAGCTTGTTGTCGGCGATGCGGTAGGCGCGGCGCTCGTCCTCGTCGAGATGGCTGAGCCGGATCACCGGCACATCCTTCAGCCCCAGCATAGCCGCCGCCAGCACTCGGCCATGCCCCGCGATCAGTTCGCCATCGTCGGCCACCATACAGGGCACCGTCCAGCCGAACTTGGCCATGCTGGCCGCGATTTTGGCGACCTGGTCCGCGCCGTGGATCTTGGCATTGCGGGCATAGGGGCGCAGCCGATCAATCGGCCAGGTCTCGATCTGGCTCGGTGCAAAAACCAGGTCCATGGGGTGGCTCTCTCGGGCAGGCGGACATGTCGAAGCGCGCTGGGCGATGCCAGCGACACGATCAGGATCCGCGATGTGGGTGAAAACGAAAGCGCCCGCGAGGGTTATCCTCCGGGCGCAATTCTTCGATGATCAAGGGGTAGGTCAAGAGGGGCAGCTTTGTCAAATGGAAAAATGAAGTGGATTCAACAACTTCACTGCAGGTGGCTTCCGCTGGCTGGCTTCCGCCGTGGTGGCTTCCACAAACTGGCTTCCCTGGCTTCCGCAAAAGAATCCAGCACGCCAAGATCGTGATTCCGCAAGCCTTTGATAATGATTCGCTTTTTCCAAGCCAGCCCGGCAGGTGGATTCCGCCTGGATTCCCCGGTGAAAGTGCCTGTCGCTAGCGAAATGCCGCGCTGCGCCCCCCCGCATACAAACAGGGCCGGGGAGGAACCATGCCAAGGGGGGTGGAGCGCAAGCGACCGAGAGAGTTTCCGCCGGGCGCTAATTTTCGACGGTCAACGAGCGGGCCAATGGGCAGAGTTGTCAATGGGTTATCAGGAGCGACGTATCGGGATGGCTTCAGAGACCCTCTGAACTGCCCCATCCCTGAATACTTCCGTTTTTCTGACCGTCTCGACGCCTGCGTGCCCAACCGTGACCCTGACATTGTTTAATTCTGCCGGGATCCCGCCAAAGCAGCGGTTGAGGGCATCAAGAAAGCCAACGTTAGCGATGGGCTGCGGGTTCGGACTGGCGTTGTTTCTCGGGCTTGGTACGGTCGAGGGAAAAAGATAGATGCATGGCGGTGGTAGTCGATATGGGCCGACATCCGTGAAACGCTCTGGGTTGTTGATGACTTTGGGACATGGCCGAGAGATCGTGCCGCAGATCCAGTCCCAAACGATCAGACCATCGACGCGCTGATTTCTTGAAATGATTTCGGCGGACAGCCGTGTGTGGATCCCTGACCAAACGTTATGGCGGGGATCGGCACCGGGGTTTGAACATACACTCCAAAGAATGAATTCATCTGCGTGCGGAGGGCGTTCGAATATGTTGGTGTTGTTCCCATCCAAGCACCCTTTCAATTCCATAACGGATCTTCGGCCGTCGTTCAGCGTGATGCTGTAATCATGGCGATTTTCACCACCGGCAGACATCCAATCTTCTATCAAAGCTTGATCTTGCATGTGATTGAGAATGGCCGCGACGAAGTCCCGCTTCGGCCGCATCGTTGCAGAAAACTGGCCGCGAATGCGTTCAATGCTACCGCGAAATAGCCCAGACTGGTAGAAATCGTGCTCTTCCAAGCCATGAGTTCCGAGCGTGTGCGATTGATTTTTCAGGACCTCGGCAAACTCGACGATCAAGTCCCGTAAGGCCTCATTTTTCTTGCACGGAATCACACTCATCTGTCTCTCTTTCTTCATAATTCTGGCGAGAGACTATCGGTTCGATGATGTGCTTTGCAATATGCCGAACCACCGGCACCGCGACGCCGTCGCCCGTCAGATGGTAGGCTTCATTGTAGGCATCTGGCAGCATATATGCATCCGGAAGTCCCATGAGCCGAGCGGTTTCCCGAGTGGAAATCAGGCGCGAACGGATCAGGTCGCCCTCCACCACAAGGATGGATTGGCGGGACGATCCGCCGCCCGGTGTGCGAAGACAGCCCGCAATGTCATCAAAGCGAACTTCAGCACGCTGAACTTTGACCCCCTGTTGAAAACGGGTTCGCTTGTAAACGCCACCAACCATCCGCACCCCGGACGCTTGTGCGGTTTTGACCTTCGCCAGGTTGACCTCCGACATCATCGACAGCAGCAGGCGTGTTTCTGCCTTCGTGTGCCAGCGCACCGAAGCAGGCGTTTCCTCAATTATGTCTGCGAAGCGCATCTCCCGGTGATCTGGCCTTGGCATCTTCCACCAGATCCAGTTGCGTTGAAGCCGATCAGGGAGTGCACAGTACGAACGACGAAGCGCGGTGGTATGCCAAGGTTGAGACGGCCCGTCCGACGCGCCAACGACCTGAACGTCACTGCGCGTGGCCACTATGAACAGTCTGGGTCGAGACTGTGGCACAAAAAGTTCCGCGTCAACGATAACAGCTCCGTACTTGTAGCCCAGAACGTCAAGAGCTTCGCAGATGGCTGTGAAATCCTTTCCGGCATGGCTTGTCAGAGTGCCGACAACATTCTCCAAGGTTACGACCATTGGAGCGCGACCATCGTCCTTGAGTGATTGGATCTGCGAGATGAACGGCCAAAAAGTACCAGACCTGTCACCGCGCAGACCAGCGCCGCCGCCAGCCAGCGATAGGTCTTGGCAAGGGAAAGAACCCCAAACCAAATCTGCGGTTCCAGGGAGGTCTTCGGGTGAAATGTTGCGAATGTCATCGACAACCAGTTCGGACTGACCCCAGTTGCGTTTGTAGGTTTCGCCTTTTTTCCGGTCAAAGTCATTGGCGAACAAACACTTCCAGTCCGCCCCAAGCCCGGCCCTTGCCATGCCTGCACCAGCAAAAAATTCATAAAAGCTAGGCATTCGTCACTCCCGGTTCGGTTCTGTTGTGCCCTAGTCAAGAGAACATTTCAAGATTCTTGGGCCCAAAATCCTCTGCAAAGGTTGACATGAAGTTTGCGCCATCCCGATCAGGGAAAATTTGGGGCACCCAATTCGGGTTTGCGTCGGCCTGAGAGCCATGGCCGCACCTTCGGCATCGCCGCCGTCACCTCTACCTCCCGCAGCATTCCGCCCGCCAACAGCCCATCCCGCACCCAATCCAGCGCCTGCCACCAATCCTCATAGCCGCGCCGGGCGGATGCGATCTGCTCCGGATGCGGTCGCCAGGTGACCGGGCAGGCGAGAATTTCCACGCTGCGCCACTTGCCGCAATGCAGCACCCGTTCGGTGCTGACAACGACCGTTGTGGACCGTTCGCCATACTGGTTGCTCTTGGTCTCGACCGGTACGCAGCGCGGCACGACGCCCGGCAGCCAGTCCGGCGTCATACCTGCCCGCGCCAGTTCCGCCAGATAGATCGCCATGCGCTTGCCGCCGAGGCTGTCGGGCATTCCGGCCAAGGTCGCGGCGACGATCTCGGCATCCTCATGGGTGTAGGACTGCGATTTATGGCTACCGCCGTCCACTTTGCACCCCAGTCGTGCACGCTGGATCAGCACGTATTCCATGCCAAAGCCGAAGCCTTCCTCATCGATGTCCCGCTGCTGCGGCAGTTCCAGTTGCGCCCTTTCCACCCGGAAGGCCCATTCCAGGATGGCCTGCACGCCCAGCGCCCGTTTAACCTTCGCGCCGCCTGCGTGCCCGATCCGGCCCTGCATGCTCATGGCAGCATTCCCTCAAAGAGGTTCATCTGCGCTGGGCCCTCCGGCACATCCGCCGGGCGCCAGATCCACGGGCCTGAGGCCATGGCCAGCTGCGAGAGCGCGCCACGCATTTGCTGCTGCCAGAGGGTGAACTCCATTGCCGAGCAGGCGCAGAGCGCGTGACCGATGGGCCAGCCCATCAACCAGCCGACGAACAGCGGGTTCAGCCGCCGCCGCGCCCGGGCTTTCAAGATGCGCCGCGACAAGGGCACCCCATGCGATGCAATCATAAAAGCCCACAGCGGGCGCGAGATCGGGGCGTGATGCGAGGGTTGTAGCCCATGCGGCGTGATCGCCGGGTCCGGGCGGGTGAAGCCCTGTTCCGCCCGATAGTGCAGGATATCCATCCGGCTTTTGCCATCGGCGCGGGTCACGCTGGCCGGGCTGCTGCCCTTCCAGTTCTGCGCCGCCGGTGTTGGCCATTGGATCGCCTGTGCGCTCAGCTTCGGCTCGCCCCGGCTGTTGATCTTGCCGCGAACCCGGTCGACCTGATCGTCGGCCACCGGCGTTTGCCACCGCGCCGCCTGCGCTGGCAGGGGAGGCATCCCGCCCGAGCCATAGCTCTGGCCCGGGCCACCCTTCGCGCGATCGGTCGCCTTCGGCGTCGACCAGTTGAGGACGCCCAGCGCCAGCGCTTCCGCCTTGCGGGTGAAGTCGCTGTTCCCGGCCGGGTTGTAGCTGGCCGTGCCGGGGTGCAGGCTCATCGGAGTGGGCCAGGATGAAAATTCGCATCCGCTGGTGCGGCGCGCCGACTTCTGCCGCGCTGAACAGGCCCGCCGCAGGCGTGTAGCCCATGCGCCAAAGCTCTCGCAGCACGGATTCAAGGCCGAGGGTGACATGGCCTGGGACGTTTTCGAGGAAAACCCATTCGGGGGAACATTCCCTGACAACTCGGGCGACCTCGGGCCAGAGGTGGCGGGGATCGTCGGCACCGCCGCGTTTTCCGGCCGCGCTGAAGGGCTGACAAGGATATCCGGCCAAAACGGTGTCGAAAGCCCCACGGAACGGGTGGGCATCGAATGTTCGCAGATCATCCCAGATTGGCGCCGGGGCGAAATAGCCTGCGCGCTGGGCCGCGATGAGGACGGTGCGGGGCCAGTCCTCCCACTCGACGAATGCCCGGGTGTGAAAGCCGGGTTCGGCGAGCATAACGCCCAGATCCAAGCCTCCGCCGCCTGCGCAGAGAGACAATCCGTGCCGGGGACGTGACACCATGCCATTCACCGCACCCCTCGCTGGCGCAGCCGTTCCGGCGTTACGAGGCCCCGCACCAGCATGGCATCACGGATGGTGTTGCTGATCACGCTCTGAGGCAGGTAGCCGTCGGCATTGACCATCTTGGCGTAAAACGCAGCCTTTTCGTCATCGCTGAGCGGAAGCTTCACTTCGCACTTGCTCGGCCGTTTTGCCTTCGTGCCGTTGGCGTTAGCTTTGGCAGCGAGCGCGTCGCGCTGGGCGGCACGTTCCATGAACCGGTCAAGGGCTTTGGGCCCATCAGGCGGATTGGGATGATCACCCCGGGATTCCGTGGCCGTTTCGATGATCCGATCCTCGGATAGCCCAAGGTCATCCCGCCAGCGCTGCACGTGGAGCCGTGCTGGCCAGCCCTGCCACCAGACGGGCAGGGTGGCGTTGGCGGCGAAGCCCAGCGCAGTCAGCAGCTCTGCGAAAAACCGATCAAAATCGGAATCGCGCGCTTGTGCGTCCTCCTCCTCCTTTACAGGTTTACTTAGGGGTTCTCTTACAAGGTTAATCTCCGGATTCCGGAGATGGCTTTGGGCAAAATCCGGAGATGGCTTTGCCGAAAATCCGGAGATGGCTCCATGTCCGGATTCCGGAGTTGGGTTGTCGCCATGTTCCTCGTCCGTTCCTGCCAAGCCATCTCCCGTTTCCGGAGTTGGCTCTGGTGGAAATCCATCCTCAAACCCCAGGATGTAGCGTGTCGCCAAGCGCTTGTGGGTGTGGGGATCCCGCGCCCGAACGCGGTGGATCAGGCGCAATTCCTGCAGCTTGGAGAGGTGTTCGTTCAGCGCCGAGATCGACATTTCCGCATCGTCCGCCAACCGCGCCTGCGTCGGAAAGCAGCCGAAGTCCGGATTGTGCCGGTCGCATAAGAACCACAGCACGATCTTGGTGGCAGGTTTCAGCCCGCGCTGCTGGATGGCCCAGACGGTCGCTTTATGGCTCATGACGCTGCCCTCCGCGCTGGGCGGACACGGCTGGTGAAACCATGATCGGCCAAAGCGCCCAGCGCATCGTCCAGACTGCGCACCAGCGCCCAGCCGAAACCCTGCGTGCAGACGGTGTCGCGGAAGACCTCCTGGGATTTCCGTAAACGACCGGTCTGGCTCTTGACCTCGAGAAACAGAACACGGCCGCCGGAGATCACGATCAGATCGGCAAAGCCAGCATGCACGCCCATGCCGACCAGGATGGATTGGCGAATTTGGCCGCGGGAGCCGGGCTGGGTCACCTCGTTAGAGCAGTGATGGATGATGGCGTCGCGGGGCAGGGCTACTCGCAGCGCCTGCACGATGGCGCGCTGGGCGTCAGCTTCGGGGGTGCTGCGGCGGCTCATGCGGCACCCCCGTTCAGGAAGGCGGCCGCCGCGATGGCCTGCAAAGGGCGCCGATCCAAAAAGCGCAACAGCTCGACGGCATCGGCGCATTCACTCGCATCGTTCGTCTGCCCGGCGACGACCCGGCAAGCGAGGATGACCAGCGTTTCGGGATGCTGTGGGACATCGGCGAGGATACCGCGTGCTTCTGTCAGGCGGTCGTGCAGCCAGTCGCTTGCACCTGACGTGATGACCATCGAGTGGGTGAGGGGCTGGTTCATTTCCGCACTCCGGCCACTTTGGCCCGAGGCATTTCCTGCGCGCCCAGCCAGTCCTGCACGACCCGGCGGCGATAAAGCACCATGCGCCCAGCGCGGACGCAGGGCGGGCCAAAGCGCCGCGCCTCCCAGCGCCCCAGCGTGTCGACCGTCACGCACAGAGCATCGGCCAAATCCTTGCGGCTGATCCAGCCCGAAAGCAGGGCTGCGCTGGTCGTCTCCGTTTCTGTCCGTGGTTGAATCATCGCTGTCTCCTGATCGCCGCCCGGGGTGGACGGTCGCTGTCAGGCACCGAGAGCAGATCATCAGGGGTGGCGGGGTGGCGCAGGGTGGCGGTCATTTGCCGGGACCACTGCCACCCCTTATTTTACTGAGGTTTTAAAGAAGATGATCCGACCTTCTGCCGAGTCGTGTCGTGCATTGTCATGTCAACAACGGAGTTCGATTGTGTTTCCTGTTCGTTCCGCGCTTCATCCTTAAGACGAGTCGCACGGCAGCGCTGGCAGGAGAGGGGGGGCAGGGATGGCCAAGATCATTTTCGAACTGCGTCTTATCTTTCCCCGGGCCTCGGGCGACGCGGTTTTCCGCTCGGCTGACCACTGATTTCCAGACGACCAGGCTGCAGGCCGCCTCCATCCGGAGCGCGGTTCGATGGCTTGTATTCAAATCATAAAAAAAGGAGTTGAGGCATGGCACTACCACCCCGCGTCCATTTTACGTTACACGAAGCCGCCGCCCGATGGGACTGCACCCTCGCCGACATCGCAGGCTGGGCCTCGGTCGGGCGTTTCGACATCGTCACGGCAATTCCGCCAGTGATGCGCGGGCGGCAGATCGTGGCCGGTTATGTCGTGGTCTCTGTTACCGACATCATGCAGATGTTCCGGCGCTGCGGCACGGGGCCGACCAGAAGCCTTTTGCGTCGCGTTCGGCCAAAGGATCAGGACGACTGGATCATGTTTGTTGATCCGGCCGAACAGATCGAGGTCACTTTGGCGGACCTGCTGATCATGGCCGACGATGTGCGACGGTTTGAGACCGATTGCGATCTGCTCCGCCGTCCGGCCGCGCATATTGGGTCGACGGCGCGCTATGACTGGGAGGGCATGTACATCACTCTGATGGTGCGCATCCATGATCAAGGTTTACCCGCAACCCAAGCGGAATGGCTGGGCGAGGTGCAAGAGTGGTTCGTCGCCAACGGCGATGGCAGCGAGGTGCCGGATGAACGTACCATTCGCCGCAGGCTGACCCCCATCTGGAAGGCGCTGCGGGGATCCTGCTGATCATTGGCACGGTGGGCGCGGAGGGTCAGGCCGACTTCCGCGCTTCCTCGGCATCATGCACCAGCTTCGGCCGGGGCCGGAACGCGCTGGCCACGGCATCGACACCCGCACGCAGCGGCGAGTCCATAAGGTGCGCATAACGCTGCGTGGTCTGCAGCTGGCTGTGACCCAACAACTTGCCGATCATTTCCAGCGAAGCGCCGCCGCTGACCAGCAGGGAGGCGAAGGTGTGGCGCAGGTCGTGGATGCGGACATCCGGAATGCCCACTGCTTTTTGAATCCCCATCCAGAAACGACGGATTTCCTTTACCGGCTGGCCGGGGGTGTCGCTGGGGAACAGCAAGGTGCAGCCCCTTGGTACCAACAAATGGCGCTGTCGCACGATGGCGGCCGCTTCATCGGAAATCGGCAGGCGGTGGATCTTGCGCTGCTTGGTCATGCTGGCGGGCTTTGACCAACTGAGATGTTCGAGGTTGAAATGCTCAAATTGTGCCTGGCGCACCTCGCCCACCCGCGCGCCGGTCAGCATGCAAAGGCGGATGATGTCTGCCGCGCGGCGATCCTCTGCCCCATCGAGCGCCTCGGCCAGCTTGCGGATTTCTTCGTGGCAGAGAAAGCGTTCTCGGGGGTTCTCGATCCGGCGGCGGAAGCTGGAGGCAGGATTGTCTTCGCGCCAGCCCCAGTTGACCGCATAGGTGAACATCTTGCGCAGCACCTCGCCGGTGCGATTGGCACGCACCGGCGTCGGCTTCGCCCCCTGCAGTTTCCGTGCCCGGTTGTTCGGCTTGGCCTTCGAGGGTCTGGCCCGACCGGCCGCCACCTTGTTCAGCAGCTTTTCGACATCGTAGGGCGTGATTTCCGTCACCAGCTTGTTGCCCCAGTCCGGTGCCACCATCTTCGCCAGCATTGATTTCTGGTCGGAGGCATTCAGGGCTGAAAGGTGCGGCAGATGCACCTCGGTATAGCGTTCAATCATATCCTTGAACCGCGGGGCATCGCGGCCGGTCTCCTTCTGTCCCAGCGGATCGCCCCCGGCATCGATGTCGCGGCGCAGCTCCTTGGCCCGCTCCCGCGCCGCTGTAGTCGACCATTCGGGCCAGCGCCCGATCGTCATCCGCCGCTGGCGCCCGGCATGGCGATAATCGATGGTGAAGGCCCTGCTGCCGGATCGATAAATACAGACGGCGAAGCCCCGCACATCGGCGTCGAAAATCTGATAGTCACGCCCCTTGGCCGGTTCGGCCTCACGGACAGATTTCTCGTTCAATCGCAATCGGTTGACCATGCAACTCACCCTCCAGTCGTCATCCCATGACGCGTAGATTCGCGTCCCAGGCAAGCCATGCATGACGGATCGGGTGGCGGGGTGGCGCAGGGTGGCGGTCATTTGGTGAGGGCGCGCCACCCTGCGCGGCTCCTTGACGAAATGGGCGAAAAGCGATCAAGTAAAATTGGCCGAGAACGCAGGTCTCGGGTGGAGAAGGTTGCCGAGAACACGGACATCACCTGAGGGATGCAACTTCTGTTCATCGGGCGGGCAATTAAATGATCGTAACAGTTACAATTGAGCAACAATGTTTGGCTAATAGGTTGGGGAATTATTGGCCTAATGAAAGTGGTATATCTCACTGGTGCGCCTGGCTCTGGAAAGACGACCGCCTTGGATGGCCTGCTTTCTCGGATGTCAAATGTCGCCGGTTGGAGGTATAGTGAGCGCTTGGCTGAACATATCCAGCAGAGATCAGGTGCGATCGTCGAACACGACACATTGAGGCGGGTCTCTGCGGCCTTGGTCAGCCCGGATGATATTTCGGCAGTGGATGACTCTCTCGTTGAGTTTGTGGGACTGTCGCGCGGCAGTCGGCATGTCGTCATCGATAGCCATCCGGTAACCAAGGAGGCGTATGGATTTCGGTGCACTCCATTTACTGTTGATCGTTTGATGTCCTTGGGGCTGGACGAGATCTGGCTTACCTATCTTGACCCCGAGACAACATTACTACGCCTTGATGCCGATAGAACGGGAAGACAAGCTATCAATCGAGAGGAGGCCGCAATGCACTCGTCATTGCAGGCTTCACTCGCGATCCAGTACGGTGTGTTGGCAGGATGTCCCGTCTATTTCTTTAACACCTCGGCGCCTGTGGAAGAGGTTATTGATCACATGCAAAAACGAGTTTTGAAATAATCTTGGGAAGGGTGAGCATGCGCAGGCAAGTGGATTTGCAGGAGGCCGTGAATGCAATTTCTGATGTTATTCAGAATAGGCCAAGACCCCTTCGCGATTTCGACCAAATCCACATGAAAGCTGGCGATATGGTCATGCAGAGTGAGATCGTAGCTGACTGGGCGGACGGAAAACGCTTAGCTTTCATCGGGGATGGAGATGCCATCAGTGTGTGTGTCGCCTATCTGAAGGCGCGTGGGGTGATTGATTTCGGGCCTTCCAAGATAACTGTGTTTGATTTTGACGAGCGGACGGTTCAGTCTATTAAGCGCTTCGCGGATAAGGAACGCATGGAGCATTTGGATGCCCAACTTTACAATGTGTTCGACCCATTTCCTGACACGACACAGTTCGACTGTTTCTACACGAACCCTCCTTGGGGTGCTTCCAACAAAGGAGAAAGCGTCAATGTCTTCGTTGATCGTGGCATTGAGGCCATAAGAGGGACGGGAGACGGGATGATCGTCATCGCGGACGACGATGAAAGGGCGTGGCCTAAGATAGTGCTTGCCAACGTCCAGCGGCACGCATCTCAGCAGGGCTTCTTCGTGTCACGCATGCAGCGCAAGCTTCACGAGTATCATCTCGACGACGATCCCGACCTTCGGTCATGCAATCTCTTCGTCACAGCGGTGCCTGACCGCGCCCCCAATACACAGTCTAGCCAGCCCGTCGCGGCTGAGCGACTCTCCAACTTTTACGGCATGGCTCAGGCGCCAAAGGTTAAGTACGTGAGAGAAAAGAAAAAACCTGACTATGGCAAGGCACCCGATGAAGAGTACTATGTGGAATACCTAGATGGAGAAAAGCCATGACCGAGATATTCAAGCCTGGGGCGGGTGTCTTATTTATGAAGGTCGGTACGCATGCCAATGAAGGGCTAGATGACATCATTGCTCGCAAGACCAAAGAGATTGATGATGCTGGGTTCGCGATGTGGGGCTACGGCGGGAATACATGTCACCCCAGTTCGATGGTACAACCCTTCGCAGGTGCGTTCGAGGCCAAAGGCGCACCGATCCATCTTGTAATGGAACAGATGAATTCTAGGCATTTTGCTGAGCCCCTCGCGGCTGCAGAGTACTCTCCGGACAACACTAACTGGATGGTAATCCCGCCCGAAATTCGGGTCCTTGGTTCTAGGTTTGCTCTTGTGATCGAAGATCTTAAAAAGGTGGATATGGCACTGCCTCTCGATCAAACTCGGGTTCCTGTAGGTCCCAGCACTGGAAGGATTGGCAGCAAGTACATTGCTGGAAAGGTAGACAAGGCGTGCCTTGAAATCTTAGACGAGCCAGTGCTCTTGAATGATCAAGGGCCAAGAGAACGCAAAATTAGCCTCATTGCGACTCTACGCGCGCCCTACGCGGTGTTCTTACGCAACTTCCGCACTTGATATGCCAGAGCCAGCGACGAGCAATCTGCCTGTTTCAGAACGTAGCGCCCGTGAGTAGCTCTCAAGGCCTTGTAAGACGGAAAGAGCATCCACATTGGGCAAAGAGCACTGGAAACAGTTGGCAACTGCGCGGTCAGCGGCCTTTTCGCGGCAGACGGACGAGCGCAGTGGCTCAACGCCGAAAAGAACGACGACGGAGTGTATTACTTGCTCCAAGCAAACCATGCGCCCCTCAAGCCTCGGAAGGACAACGCTCATAGCCTTGGCTGCTCGTTTGTCACCTGTGATGAACCCAAGCCCGCCACGAGCCATCAGCATCGAAACCAATTGGCTTTCGCCCGCATCAAATGACAGGTTTGCAGCCGTCGCCGCAGCTTCGAGGTCGGCGGCCATGTCGATTTCTTCGCGGGTTGGCTCTAGCAGTCGAACCTGTACTAAAACCGCTTCCAGTTGGGCAGATACACTTTTTGGTTCTAATAAGACCCTTGAACGTTCAACGCGGGACCTTAAGGTAAAACGGGCCAACGCTAGGATGGCAGGAGGGAGGTCGTCGACGGTACTCAAAAAGACCAGTTCTGGGCCGACCCCATATGAGCACATCTTTAATATCACATCGTTGTCGAGGTAATATCCGCTAGACATCATCAGCATTTAGCAATGCTCGGACAAAATCTTTATCGTCGTCCACAAGTGCCTCCCAGTTGATCTCCTCACAGGCAAGGGCATTCACTGCCTTCCATATTTGTACAGGATGGGGGTAGATCATTCGCAAAGCAGTCATTACCACAGGCCAATTCCCCTGCAGGTGTCCAACGAACAGTGCCAACGTACCAGGCTCGATGCGGTGAAGTGGACCTGCCTTGATTGCAGCATTTGCCAAGGTGGGGGCGTTGTACCTGTCGAATTCCGTAGTGATCTCTGGGCTCGGAGAGCCGGTGAGAAGAGTTAGGGCATAGGCATCTGCCGCCTGTTCTTCTTGGTCGTGATCCTTCGCTTGAGCCGGATCCTCAACCTCGACCAGAGCTGTCCCTGAGAGGACGTGCCCAAGCGCGATGTGCCCAATCTCGTGCGCAAGCGTAAATGCCAGCGGAGCGGGGTAACTAGCATCCCTTCCGAGCATGATTGCCGCGACATCGCCCACGCCGGTTACCATCGCGTGCATGGCTTTAACTGTTAGCGGGAAAACTCGGAGGTGGACTACCGGTACACCCAAGCCCCAGCATGCGGCTAGCAGCGTGCGGAGGTCGACGTACTGTGATGACTTGAGAATCGATTGACGGAGTTCCTCGGCACTTATCCCGTGGAAGCCTTTCCCCGATGGGGCCGTCCTCGTCAGTAGTCGGCCAACAGACATAGCAAAGGAACTAAGCACTTGCTGATCAGCCTCAGTTTCAGCCCCAAGGTGCTTGAAGCGGGCACGGTCCTTCCAGACGAATTCCACGCGCTCGCCAAGCAATGGCCTTGGAGCCAATCCTAGCTTGCGGGCCAGCGCAAAGCGAAGCTCAGCGTTGGCAGACGGACTTTCCGACAAATCGTCGCTCCACCATCGAGGCCAAGCAGCATCAATCGCTGCGGAACTCAGCCCCGACCGGCGCAATTCTTTCCGAAGCTTGGTCGAGGTGCTTTCCGTCAAGGGCACTTATGTCTCATTCAGAAGAAACTTGATTGCAGTGCAGGGAGGGCGATGGGCTGGCCGCTCCTGCGCAGGCCCATTACTAGGCTACACCACTCCTTGGATGAGGCAACGTTGGCGGTCTGCTCGACATCCTTTGCCTCCAAAACAACTGGATTGGTTAGCTTCACCCAATAGCTGCCAAACAGGTTGGCTGTCAAATTTACCTCATAGTCACCAGAACTAGTTGGCGCGGCACGCTGCAAGAGCGCCGTCACCTGCGAGGAACCCACGGGACCGCCAGTGCCCCCAGCATTGCGATACGCTGTAGGATCGAAGCGAACGCCATGCTCGAGGCGCAACGGCGCGCTGCTAGAACAAATCAAAGCATAGTGGCGCCTTTTGTCGCCCGCGTCGGTCTCGCCACGACTCGTAATCAACGCATGATGTGGCAGCTCACGTTCTACGCCGAACATGTCTAGATAACTGCGCCAAACGAGGATCGAGCGTGGTGCCGCATCCACTGATCGCGGACGCCCTTTCATAATAGAAAAGACGACTTGCACCGGCATTTGGAGGCGAGCGTAGCCAGATGTTACGACTGCAGGCGCATTTCCTACGCCCCAGAAGAAAACGCCATTCCCTGCACATCGCTCTATCTCTTTGCGGGCAATGATTTCTTCCAGCTTTTGGCCAGCCTCCGATTGCATGCGAGTCCAACAGACTAGGTCCTGCGGGACGTCCAGCGGCGCAAAGTGCTTGATGGTCACTGGCATAGGTTTCCCATGAACATTATCCCATAATTGTTCAGAGTGCCACCCGGAGCCGGGCACTGCAAGCGAATACCTCCTGAACTTATGTGAATAAATCTATCTGAAACCAGTGGATAAGCTGTGGATAGCCTGTTAGCAGTCAAAGTAACACATATTCCCAATTTGGCCCATGAAATCTGGAAGACCACCCAACTGGAACCCTGTCGCCACGTTGGCTACGTCGACGTGGACAGAGGTCGTGGCACTGACGAGCAAGTCCCGCCTGCTGCTGCCAGCCTCGGCCAGAGCACGATTGAGTTGGTCCCAAGGTGACCGACCAATAGGGCTGTTGGCCCGGGTCGAACCAGGAAGCCACGCAGAGCTCATGCCGTGGGAGCCTGTGGGAGATGTGATCATGCGCGGCCTCGGTGCACTATTGGCCGTCGAAGCGGAAGTTGACCGGGCTAGGATGGCTCTGATCGCTATGGATCGATACCTTCGGCTGAGTCTGGATCCGGATGGCCGCATGTCGTTGCCGGTGAACTTGGCACATCACTTAGATGCGATTTCGCAACATGCCGTGAGATTGGTGATCGATGACGGTCGGTTGCTGCTTTGGTCAGAGAGGGTTTGGCAGAATGAACGGTCAGCCAGATTGCAGTCAGTTGCGGAGAAATTGCGCGCGATAGAGACGGCCGCCGCTTCCCACCTAACGGGCGTTTGATGCACACATGATGGCCCTTCCCGAGCGAACCAGTTTCGCTTTGTTTGCCGACGAAATCGGACGTAAGTGCCAGCAGGCTGCTGCAATGCCCGCTGGTGGCCCGTGATTGATGTGATGACGTAGGCTTTGGAAAAAAGTGACTGCACGATTGTAGATTATGATCCTTGGCGTGCACATCAACGCCACCTCAACCTTCAGACGGCGGTTTCGTGCAGTTGGCGGGGTGGCGCAGGGTGGCGGTCATCTGGTGAGGGCGCGCCACCCCGAGAATGACTCAGATGAAAGTGTGACCCTTCAAGTTTAATGCCTTCAGCTATGCTTCCCTTCAGGTCGGGTCCAACAAGCGGCCGAACCAGACGAAAACTGTCCCGATCAAAAGGTAAGCAACCAAGATTATCGCAACTGTGGTAACGGCTGATGTCCAGCCAACCTTGGGAATGTCCATGAACGGATAGGGATATTTGCCGTCCGACGCGCCGCGCACCAGCGCATAGGCGAAATAGGCGAGCGGGTAGATGGCCCAAAGCACCGGATCACGCCATTTCAGCGTGCCTTTTGGCGCAAACAGTAACCAGAACAACAGTGCCAAGCCAGGCACGAAGTAATGCAGTATCAGGTTGGCGGTTGCCGCTCCGCCACTCAGTTCGACCAGTCCCCTCAGGAGCAGAACATAGACCGCGCCGACGAACAATATCGACAGCGTCATCAAACCCAAGAGGCTCTGAGACCGGAAGGCAGGCTGACCGAAAGCGATGCCAGTGAACACCGCCGCCGCAATCACGTTGGTCAAAATCGTGAAGAAGCGCAGCATTACCCAGATAGCCCCGGCAGCTGACCCGACTTGATCGATTACCGCGCTAAGTTGCACAGACAACCCGACCAAACCAATAAATGCGATTACCCCCGCCGCGGCGCGGGCGGTCCCGGTTTCGATGCGCATTGTGTGCCCTTTATCAGCTGCCAAATCTGCTAACTAGAAATGTTCGCTACGAGTAGACGGCAAACTTTGGTTGGAAAGGTCGCTTCTGTGCGTTGCAATCATCAGTACCAATGTCCGCACTGGACCTAAAAAGTCAATGTGGCGTGCGATTATCGTGGCAGTTATGACAGATCACTTTGTCGGGCACATCAACGCCACCTCAACCGGGATACGACGGTTTCGCGCGGATCGTGCAGTCGAAACGCGGCAAACGTCGCTCATCCCAGGGACAGTTGTTGCGTGATTTCAAAAGCTTGTTGTGTAAGCGACTGTTTTTATTGTATTTCGCGAAATTTACGGCATAGGCTCATAACCTGAAGGTCACAGGTTCAAAACCTGTCCCCGAAACCAAAAAACTACGTCTTATCAAAGACTTCAAAGCCGAGCAAAACGCTCGGCTTTTGTCATTCCAAATCCTTGTCAACGCCAAGTCAACGTTTGACGAGTCCCCCCTGAAAAATCGGTGCGCTCGTACGGACGGGTATGATGAAGTGCTGCCAAAGCCATTGATTTGCAACACTTTTAGTCCATGGAGCGTCTTGCCCTCTGTGAGGGCTGTCGCCGTAGGCGGCATGACCATCAGTTGGAGCAGCGCTTGGCTTACAGCCTATCATCCGCTGCACGGCGTCAACTTTCGTGATACCGAATGGCCGTACTTCAAGACGTGACTTGATCTGGCTCTGTTCGCGGCCTAACACGCTTGCATGCCGCGTTATAACCGAAGCCTTGCTGACAGCCATCTGCTGCTTCGCCTAAGCCTCGTGCTTGCGTTGTTTGTCATGCTGACCCTTCCGCATCCGGGCATGACGGCAGTGACCGAAACGCCTGCGATGACGAAGCATCACACCGCTAACGCGCAGGGCCAGATGCGCCACTCCGGCGGCCTGCATGACGGGATGAATGGCGCGCTTTGTGCCATGTTATGTGCCAGCCTTGCCGGGGCCGAGGGGCCTTTGCTTTCAGTGCGGTTCGTGGTTTTCGTCTTTGCACGCTGGACGATGGATGCGGGTCCCGTTTGGGTGTCGTTCCAGCCAGGCCCGGCCCAACGCCCTCCCGACACACCTCCTGCCGCTTGAACGCGCTTCGCGGAACCTGCGAGGCATTTTTTGCGTTGGCTTCTTTGAAGCCTTTTGGAGCATCAACATGACACAGGATCTTACACGTCGCGGCTTTATCGCCGCATCGGCAGCGATGGCTGCAGCGACAGCGCTTCCGCGATCTGCGTTCGCTCAATCCGCACCGCTGAGCCTGACTGCTGCCACCCGCGTGCTCGAAATTGATGGCAAGGCAGCCACGGTTTACGGGCTGATCAACGGGGAAGGCGGGCAAGGGCTGATCCTTGATCCGGGCCAGCAGTTTCGCGTGGACCTGACAAACAGCCTCGATGTTGAAACCATCATCCATTGGCATGGCCAATTGCCACCCAACGCGCAGGACGGGGTGCCAAACCTGCCGATGCCGTTGTTCAAAACGGGCGAGCTGCGCAGCTATGACTACGTGCCCAATCCCGGCACGCATTGGATGCACAGCCATGTGCCGGTGCAGGAGATGAAACTTCTCGCCGCCCCTTTGATCGTGCGCACCGCTGCAGATGTGGCGGCAGACCGGCAAGAGGTGGTCATGTTCCTGCATGACTTTTCATTCCGTCCTGCCGAGGAAGTCTTGGCCGAGATCACCGGTGGCACGGCCGGTCACGATATGGCGGCTATGGGCGATGACAGGGTGGCTGGCATGGACCATTCCGGCATGGACATGTCGGGTGGCGATATGTTCGGGATGGCGATGGGCGGCATGGCCATGGACCTGAACGATTTCAATTTCGACGCCTATCTCGCCAATGACCGCACGCTTTCTGACCCGCAGGTTGTCGCGGTGGAAAAGGGTGGACGCGTTCGGTTGCGGATCGTCAACGCGGCTGCGGCCACAACGTTCTGGATCGACACCGGCATGCCCGCGCGGCTGGTGGCGGTGGATGGTCATGCGATTATGCCAATGCCCGGCACGCGGTTCGGCATGGCCATGGCGCAGCGGCTGGATATCGAGATTGATCTGCCGGGCGATGGCGCTTTCCCGGTGCTGGCCCTGCGCGAAGGCGCGCGCGAACGCACAGGCCTGATCCTTGCCACCACGGGCGCGCAGGTCAACAAGATCGACGCCATGGGCGAGGCCGATGCGCCTGCCTTCGATACCGACATGGCGCAGGAAATGCTGCTGCAAGCAGTGAACCCGCTTGCCGCCCGTCCGGTGGACCGTAGCCACATGATCATGCTGGCAGGCTCGATGCAGCCCTATCTGTGGACGATTGATGGCCAGACCTGGGACACGCACAAGCCGATTGATGCTGTCAGCGGCGAGCGGGTCGAGTTGATGTTTCACAACATGTCGATGATGGGCCATCCGATGCACCTGCACGGCCATGCGTTTCAGGTGGTGAACATCAACGGCCGGGCGATCAACGGGGCGATGCGCGACACGGTCTATGTGCCGCCGATGACGCAGGTCACCGTAGCGTTGGACGCGGGCGAGGCAGCGCGCTGGATGCTGCACTGTCACCACATGCCGCACCTGTCGACCGGCATGATGACAGAGTTTGCGGTTTCAGCCTGAGCGCCAAGCAATGGGCCTGCCCGGCATCGCCCGGGCAGGCCCTTCGGCGAAAGGAGACCGCTATGAAAAGAAGCGACATTTTGCTCTCCACCTTGGTGTTTGCCCTCATGGCCAAACCCGCTTTTGCCCGCCCGCCGTTCACGCTTGGCGATGATCCGGTGCCGTTGCTTTCGCCGCCGTTCAAGGACGGCAATGGGCGCGACCTGTTGCTTTCTGACTTTGTGGGCCGCGTCGTGTTGCTGAACATCTGGGCCAAATGGTGTCCGCCCTGCCGCGAAGAAATGCCTGCGCTTGATGCCTTGCAACGTAAACTCGGTGGCTCTGATTTCTTGGTTTTGCCGATGTCGATTGATAGAGAAGGGATTGACGCGGCACGGAGCTTTTACAGCGAGATTGGTATTCGCGACCTTGGGCTCTATTGGGGTGAAGATCTGAGGATTCAACTGGCCTTCGCCGCATTTGGCCTGCCGACAACGCTGTTGATCGACCGTAAGGGGCGCGAAATTTCCCGTATTTTTGGCCCCGCAAAGTGGGACAAACCTGCGGCAATCGCGCAGATAGAAAGCGTCATCGATGCGGGGTGATGGCATATCTGAGAGCAATGCCACATGACCGTCCTTGCCGCCTGTTGGCTGCTGTTCGGATCGGCATTCCTGTCGGCCACGCTTTTGCCCGGCTCGTCCGAGGCTGTGCTGCTTGGCTTTCTGGCCAGCGGCACCGGAAAGCCCGCGCTGCTGGTCACAGCGGCCTCGCTTGGCAACATTGCAGGTGCGACTGTGAATTGGGGCATGGGGCGATGTTTTCTGATATTCAAGGACCGATCATGGTTTCCAATTAAGGATGCCACCAACGCACGCGCACAGGCTTGGTTCGCCCGCTATGGCATCTGGTCGCTGTTGCTGTCGTGGGTGCCGATCATCGGTGACCCGCTGACGCTGGTGGCGGGGATCATGAGGGTGTCCATCGGGCAGTTTTTGATCTTCGTCGCTGTCGGCAAGGTGTTGCGTTACGGGCTGATCGTGTTGGTCTGGCAAAACTGGCCAGCGTGAAGCAGACCGCGTGGCGCTTAACCCTTGTTGCAGGCCATAGGCAAAGCTTCCAGCTCGGCCTCGATGATCTGCGCTACATCTGCCGCCGGGATGGCCCCCATAAACACGGTGCGGCCGATGACGGTGGAGGGGGTGCCATAAAACCCAAACACCGATGCTGCCGCCTTTGACCTGTCGAGGGCGGAAGCAATCTCTTGCGTCTGCATGTCGGCCACAACGCGTTGCCCGTTCAGGCCGATCGAATCCGCGATGGCGACCACTAAATTCATGTCCGTGACCATGCGTGTCCGCATCAGCCGATCATGCATCGCCTGATAGCCACCTTGCCGGTCGGCGGCCAGAACTGCTTGGCTGGCAATGCTGGACGCCGCTCCGAGCAAGGGCAGTTCATGGCGGACGATCCGGATCGTATTGGGATGCGCGGCATCATAACCGAGCAAGATCGCATCTAGCACCCGGCAGATCGGGCAGTTGAAATCTGAAAAGAAGGCGACTGGCAGTCGCGGGACCGCTTGTGGGCCAAACAGAGCGGTGCAGGGATCGGCGCGCACCGCAGCAATTCGCGCGTCGCGCGCCAGGTCCAGCGTGGCTAAAGCGTCGATCCCCACGAACAAACCAGCGCCAGTCGACAAACTGCCCAAAGTTTCCAACTCGCGAAATGGTGCCAGCCCCGGGATGTCGCGATAGATCAAAGGCGAGGGCCATAGATTAACAAGACGAGGGGCTGCAACAACCCATCCAGCCATAGCAAGCGCGGCTCCTGACATCACTGCACGCCGCCGCCATGGTCCTGTAGCTTGGATCACAATTCTACGCGCCGCAAATGCAGGTCGATCGTGATGACTAAAACAGATGACAGGCTCATCGCCGCCTCCGCAATCGTCGGCGACAGAAAAGTCCCGATAAACGACTACCGTACCCCCGCTGCAATCGGGATTCCAGCATCATTGTATCCAGGGGCGAAGAACAGGTTCAGCTTGATGTCGCGCAGCATCGCTTTCGCCAATTTACGTGGCCGCACCATACCCATCAGTTCGCCGCCCAAGAGCTTGATCCGCCTTCCGTCCATCGCCCCATCGGTGCCAGTGCCCATGGCGATGCCCAAGTCAGCGGCGTAAGGGCGAGGGCGTCGTTCACCCCGTCACCCGCTATTTCGATCATGCCCCCATGAGAGTGCAAGGCATCAATCAGCGCCTTCTTGTCCTCGGGCAAAACTCCGGCGCGCACTCATCTATGCCCAGCCTGGCCGCGACCGCCTTTGCGGTGCGAAATTTATCGCCCTTTGCCATTATCACCCGCAAGCCAAGCGCATGCAGGGCCTCAATCGCCGGAACAGTGCTGTCCTTGATCGGGTCGGCCACCGCCACAATCCCAGCCAATAAGCCGTCAAGGGCGATGAACATCGCAGTTTTGCCGGAGGTGCGCAGGGCATCGACTGCGCCTCAGCCCCGTGGTGTCCAGTCGCAATTTCTGCATCGTTGTGGCATTGCCAAAGATGGCTTTGGGCCGGTTCTGATCGTCTGATCACGCGCCTATGGCGAATCGTTGCGATGCTAACCGCTGATTTGCAATTTGCTGCCGATTCAGGCGGGCGAGGTTGTGCTTCGTTTTGGCACCAACCGTCCCGGTAGCCAAAGGCTGGGCCAGACCGCCACCAATACCACGCCTGCCATCAGGACGAAGGCGGCGTTGGGCAACCATGATACGTTGTAAAGCAGTCCGCCTGCCGCCGATCCGAACGCCGCACCCAAGCTGGACGCCGAGGTCTGCTTGCCAAGATCAGCGCCGGATTTGTGGCCTGCGTGACTAGCTATCCAGTAGGTCAGTATTGGCGACAAAATCCCGGCACTGGCCGCGACAGTAACAATCATCGCCAGCATCATACCGAACTCCACAGCCAATGGCACTGCAAACAGGCCCGCTCCCATCACCGCAAAGGCTGGAGCAATCAGCCAGCGGGTGGAGTCCGGCTTGAGAAGCGGCGAAAACACCGCCGCCTGCACCACGATCATCACCACTGAGCACAATGTAAACATCAGGGAAATCTGTGCCGGTGTCAGACCCAGTTCCTGTTTGCCGCGCAACGCCAGCCCGACCTCGAACACAGCAACCCCGGCAGATACCACAAAACCCAGCGCCAGAAGTCGCAGCACCAGACTCGGGTCCGTGACATTGGGCGCCTCACGGGCAACGCGGGGAGTTGATCCGGTAGCGGGCAACATGAACGCCACCGCCAGCGCCGCGAACAGCGCCAGTCCACCCGTCGCCACCAGCGGCACCGCCAACGCGCCAGCCGCTCCGTCAATGTCGCCCGAGCTGCGCGTCAGCGCAACGCCCAGCGTCGGCCCCAGCAGAAACCCCGAGATCCCGGCCAGACTGACAAAGGTCAACCTGCGCCCCAGCGCCGCTTTGGTTGTTGTGAAATCCGTTACTGCTGCAAGCGCAACCGGTGTGACCGCCGCCGCAAAGACGCCGCTCAGCGCGCGCTCTACATAAACCGCGGTCAGGGTTGCGAAAAAACCAAAGGCGATCATCGTCGCGCCAAAACCCACCAACCCGACTAAAAGGACAGCCCGCCTTCCCAAGTGGTCAGACAGCCGCCCCCAGACCGGCGCACAGACAAATAGCGCAAACATGTAAAGCGCGGTTAACAGGCCAGTGGCGCGTGACACTTGAACAGGCGTGCTGCTGGTACCTAGAAAACGCTCAATCAGGGCCGGAAGTTGCGGCAGCAAAACCCCGAAACCAACCGAAATCGTGAACACTGCCAACATCAGCACTGGCAAGACAAACAGCGGCAGCTCAGCTTCCGTCGTTGTCGCGGCGCGCGCCTTTTGGTCATCCATATTTCGAAACCATTTTCCCAAGATCGCTTCAGAACGAACGCCCGGCATCGCGGCCAAACTTAAACGACGATCTATACCTTCCTGGTCTGTCGGCACCATTCCAATTCAGATCGCAGCCACCGCCTTGGCCAACAGGTCACGCACTTGTCCCGCCACGGCATGGAGGGCAGGGTTGTCGATGGCCCGCATCGAGGCGACAGGGTCGATCGCGCTGACCTCTACCCCGCCGTCAACCGCCCTCAGGATCACATTGCAGGGCAACATCGCACCGACGCGCGGTTCGATCCCGATGGCCTGAAAGGCCATCTTGGGGTTGCACGCCCCCAGGATCAGATAGGGCGGCATCTCAACATCCAGCTTTTTCTTCATGGTCGCGGCGACGTCGATTTCGGTCAGAACGCCAAAGCCGCTTTCGCCCAGTGCCTTGCGGGTGCGCGCATCGGCCTCGGCAAAGCTGACCCCGGTCAGCAGACGGTTGAAGGTGTAGGTCATCATCGCACTCCTTATTCTGTCACTTGCGTAGGTATTTGATCAGGGCGGCGATAGCCAAGCCGACCACAACCAGAACGACCGCCATCCAAAGCCAGCCAAAGCCCATGCCCCAGCCCATGTTGTATCCGTTCATCATCGCCGCCTCCTATCCTGTGATGGTGCGGCCCCCGAAATCCGGCAAGGCCAGATGCCGGGGGCCGCTTTGATCTCAGTTGGCGTCCATCATGCCTTTGCCCATGCCGGGCATGCCGTTCTGCTGGCCGCCCATGTGGTCCTGCATCATCGCAGACATTGCCGTCATCTCGGCCTCGGTCACTTGGGCGTCACCATCGGCGTCGTGCATCTGGAAGGCGCGCACGGTCATCGGCCGCGTGTGGGCCGCATGCATAACGGCGAATTCTTCCAGCGACAAAGACCCGTTTGCATCGGTGTCGTAGGTCTTGAGTTCGGCCTGAATCCCAGCCGTCATTTCTTCGGGGCTGAGCGTGCCATCCTTGTTGGCATCAAAGGTCGCCATGGCATGGCTTTGGGCGCCACCCATCATGCCCATCATCCCCATGCCGCCACCCATCATGCCGTCGTGGCCGCCCATCATGCCCATGCCATCGCCCATCATCCCGTCATGTTGCATCTGCCCCTGCTGGGCGATCACCGGCACGGCAACGGCGGCCACCCCAAGGGCTGCAACGGCGGCAAGGACGAATTTGGTTGAACGTTTCATTCTGACTCTCCTGATTGGAATTGCGATAAGGCCAATCTGGGGGGCAGATGTCCCACAGGTTTGTCAGCCCCAGCGGTCTTTTGTATCAAACTGTCGCAAGGTCGGGTCTTGCGACGGATTGCGACAAACGCCTGCGCGCATGGGTGGCGCAATCTGTTAGGGTCCAGGTCAGGAGAGATGATGACAAGCAAGCCACCCCATATCCTGATCGTCGACGACCACCGCGATATTCGCGATGCGCTGGTCAAGTATCTGGAAAAGAACGGCATGCGCGCGACCTCCGCCGCGAATGCCATCGCAATGGATGCGGCGCTGAAGGTCGGTCAGTTCGATCTGATCGTGCTGGATGTGATGATGCCGGGCGAGGACGGGCTATCGGTTTGTCGCCGCTTGCGCGCCGCTGGCCCCATGGCGATCCTGATGCTGACAGCCCTTGGCGATGAAACCGACCGAATCGTAGGTCTTGAGGTCGGGGCTGATGACTATTTGCCCAAGCCCTTCAACCCGCGCGAACTGCTGGCCCGGATCAAGGCAATCCTGCGCCGCTCGGATCGGGCCGAGGTGACTGGCGGCACCTTTGCCGGGCACAGGCTCGCGTTCGACCGCTGGGTGCTGGACCCGGATCGCCGGACCCTGACCGATACAGATGGCGCAGAGGTCGCCCTGACCACCGCTGAATTCCGCTTGCTCACGGTGTTTCTGGAACGCCCGCGCTTTGTGCTCAGCCGCGATCAACTGCTCGACCTGACCTCGGGGCGTGCGGCACAGGTGTTCGACCGCACCATTGACAACCAGATCAGCCGCCTGCGCCGCAAGATCGAGGCTGATCCCGCCAAGCCTGCGCTGATCGCCACGGTCTGGGGCGGTGGCTACAGTCTGGCCACCGATGTGAAGGAGTTGCCGTGACCCCGCCACGCAGCTTTCTGGACCGGGTGTTGCCCCAGTCCTTGGGTGGCCAGTTGCTGGTCATGCTACTGCTGGCGCTTGCCATCACACAGGGCCTTGGTTTGATCCTGCTGACCGACGAACGTAACCGCGCAGTGCGCGCGGCCCTTGGGCTGGAGGCGGCGGGCCGGGCGGCGAACGTGGCCTTGCTGCTGGACGACGCGCCTGCCGATCTGCGGCCAGAAATACTGCAGTCGGCGGATTCGCCGCTGGTGCGGTTTGAAGTGGGGGCATTCGCACAGGCGACGCACAGCGGTGCCGATGCGGCCCCGTTCCTGGGCCAGATCCGGCAGATCCTCGGACAGCCTGAACGCGAGGTACTGGCAGATATCCATGCCCTTGCCATGACGCCGCTTCCCATGCCCGACGGTATGCCTGCGGCCATGCACCCGATGCATGAGGCGATGATTGCGGCACATGCCGAGCCCATCGAGATGACGCTTTCGATCCGGCTGGCCGGCGGGGATTGGCTGAATGTGCGCACGATGTTCGTGCGGCCCGGTCTGCAAATGTCGCCGCAAGACCTGCTGCCGCTGTTCTTGATGGCCGTAGCCGTGGCTTTGGTGGCATGGGGAACGGCCCGCCGGGTTGTTGGCCCGATGCGCGCGTTGGCGGTAGGTGCCGACCGGCTGGGGCGTGGGCTGGACGCAAACCCGCTGCCTTTGACCGGCCCCTCAGAGGTGCGCGATACCACAGCGGCCTTCAATCGCATGCAAGACCGCCTGACCCGCTTTGTGGCTGAGCGAACCCATATGCTTGCGGCCCTCAGCCATGATCTGCGCTCACCTCTAACCGCGATGCGGCTTCGGATCGAGATGCTTGACGAAACTGACGACAGCATCCGCCTGAGAGCTTTAGTCGAGGAAATGCAGGCCATGGTCGAAGCAACGCTGCAGTTTGCGAGGGGCGTTGCCAAGACCGAACCCGCAGCCACCGTCAATCTTACCGAGATGCTGGCTGACTTGGTCAATGACGTGGGCGGCGACCGCGCGACCCTTGCCCCTTCACCTCCCGTGCCCGCCACCATCCGCCCCCATGCACTGAACCGCGCGCTGCGCAACCTGATCGACAACGCGGTGCGCTATGGTGGCACCGCTGAGGTCAACCTGACACAGGAGCGGGGGTTCGCAGTAATCACGGTGGCCGACAAAGGACCGGGTTTGCCCGAGGAGCAATTGGAGGCGGTGTTTGAACCTTTCGTCCGGCTAGAAGCTTCCCGCAACCGCGATACAGGGGGCGTGGGCTTGGGTCTGGCCATCGCCCGCACCATCATTCAGGCGCATGGCGGCACCATCGAACTGCACAACCGGATAGGCGGCGGGCTAAACGCTGTTGTTCGATTGCCGCTCGGCCAGGTCTGATGAACGCGCTGTTACCGACAAGCGGCGCTGGTACCAAAGCACCAACAAAGGAAGCACAATCCATTGCGCCACAGGCGCAATTCCTGTTCCGATAAGCGGAAGCCGTGGCATATACGACCCATATGCCCGGCGGACCATGACTTCGGTGCTGTAAAACTCAATCGCCAAGGTTATGGCGACGCCGGTCGAAAGCCAGGCTGTGATGGAACGGCGGTCGGGTTGGGCAGCCCATCGGCGCGTTCCGGCCAGAAAAGATGCCACCCAGAAAGCAATCACCGCGATGACCATATCGCCCAACGTTGCCTGCAGGCATATCCTGATGCCATCTATATGGGAAACGTCCTGCATGCTGCGAAACAGCGGTGCTTGCAGGAACTCCCATGTGAAATGCATCGGGAAAGACAAGATCAGCAGGTCAAGCTCCGCAGGGACGCGACGCTTGGATGACATCTGAGTTGGACCTTCCGAGACGAGGCAGCCTTTATCCTCAGGCGGCAAGAATTGGGCGTTCGATCCGCAAGGATATGACGGCTGTTTCGCTCAGAATACCACACCCACCGGAAAACATTATCTTTCGCAGCGTTGTGATTTGAAGACGGTTGGCCACTTCGCCAGTAGATTTAGAAAATAGTGAGCCGCTGTCCCAGCGCGACAAACCACCTGGCAAAAAGGCGACCTCTACTTGTACCGCAGAGACTTCATTGCCGCCGTTGCCGCAACCCTTGTTACAGCGAGCCCGGTGTCCGCGCATCAAGAGCAGTCGTTCACCCTGCCTGAAGACTTCCTTCGCATACTGGTCGATGTGCCGCCGTCCCTAAAGTCTGGGGTCATCCACGTTTTTCCAAATGAGTTTCGGCTGTTCCTGACGCTACCTGATGCACAGGCCCTTCGGTACACGGTTGGTGTGGGAAAGCCTGGGCTGTATCATGCGGGTCAGTTCACGGTGGGGATGAAGCGCGAGTGGCCAAGCTGGAAGCCAACGCCCGCAATGATCAAGCGCAATCCGGATGCCTATGCGCGTTATGCCGATGGGATGCCGGGTGGCGAGGATAATCCCCTGGGGGCAAGGGCACTTTATCTGTTTGATGACAGCGGGAACGACACCTATCTTCGTATCCACGGCACCAACAAACCCCGAACCATTGGCAGCGCCGTATCGAACGGGTGCGCGCGACTGACGAATGACCACATCACTGACCTCTATGACAGGGTGCCGGTTGGCACACCGGTGATCTTGTACAAACAAAGGGCGGTCTGACCTAAGTCGCCGCCGGGCGTGTGTTCACGCAAAGTTCAACCCAAACCCCTTGTGGTTCCCGCGCTGGATTGTGCGATACATCGCCCAAACCAAAAACACAGACAGGCACTCGGATGGCGCAGGCACATAGCAGACGGCTTTTCCTTTTGAGGTCGATGGCCGCCGGGACTGCTATGGTGGCCGGGCAAGCTGGCACGCAAGCATTGGGTCAAAGCACCGTGCGCAACAATATTTCGGCTTTCAAACTGGTGGATTGGCGTGACCATTTTGACAGCTTGAAGGGCGGCGTGATCATTGCCGATACCAGCGCACGCGTCGTGCAGTTCTGGTCGCAAGATGAAAGCATCTACAAGATTTACCCGTCCAGCGTGCCATTAAGCGATGATCTGACACGGCTTGGCTACACAGAAGTCATTCGCAAGGTCGAAGGGCCAAGCTGGACGCCGACACCTGAAATGCGTCTGCGCAACCCGGAATGGCCCGCGTTCGTGCCTCCCGGACCAGACAACCCTTTGGGCACCCATGCGCTTTATCTGTCGTGGGAGTATTACCGCATCCACGGCACGCATGACACGCGCAAGATCGGGCGGCGGTCTTCCAACGGCTGTATCGGTCTTTACAATGAAATCATCACCGAACTGTTTGGCTTTGCAAAAGTCGGCACTCAAGTTAAGCTGATCTGAGACAATATAGACCCGGAACGGGCGAGGGCAGGCATGAAGATCACAAAAACCTCAGGAGTAGTCTTGGCCGTTGCTCTTGCTGGTGCTACGGCTTGGCTTTTTGCGCGCAACTTGCCCGACAGCTCACCCAATAAAGCGGTTGGGAGTGCGACGGCAACACCGGGCGCGGCTTTGGTCGAGGTAAATCTACCTGCAACGCTGTCGGCGCAAGCCGCTACCGGTAAGACATATTATGATGCGGTTTGCGCGTCGTGCCACGGGGCAAATGCTGCCGGGCAAGACGGGATCGCACCGCCACTGGTTCACAAGATCTACGAGCCCTCGCATCATGGCGATGCCGCTTTTCTTGTTGCGGTGCGCAATGGAGCGCGCCAGCACCATTGGTCGTATGGTTCGATGTTACCCGTGGAGCAGAAACTGACCGATGGTGAAATCGCGGCAATCATTCTCTACGTCCGCGAGTTGCAGCGCGAAAACGGGATCATGTGATGCGCGGGGAAAGTCAGATCATGCGTCTTACCCGAAGGGTTGGCAGTTTTCTGTCAACTTTTCTGGTGATTTTGACGCTTGTTCTGTCCCCTGTGACCGTAGCCGAAGCGCATGAGGCACCGCACCAAACGATTGTGATTGCGGCCACTGCATTGTCCCAAGTTCCCGCAAACTGCCACTCTTACGCATCATGCACCGTGTTCGTGGTGCCGTCCGATGTGTCGCTGATGACTGCGGAGGCGTTGCAGCGTCTGCGGTTCCTGCCGCCGGAAGCCGTCCTTCTGGCAGCCGTCAACCCCGTGTTTGATACACCTCCTCCCCGCGTCTGAAGTTGTTCCGATTGGGCCTTCGGCCCGACCAAGACAGCAATCAGACAGGTGAATAATGTTCAAAAACAAAATATTGGGCGCAATAGCCCTATCGTCGTTTGGGGCGGCGGCATTGGCGCACAACGGGGCCACGGGCGTTGTGATGGAACGCATGATGGGCATGTCCGCGATGCGCGACGTCATGAAGGATCTGGCACCGATGATGCAGGGGCAGGTCCCCTACGACGAATGGACAGTGCGGGACGCAGCGACCGTGCTGAAAAGCCACGCGGGCGACAACATGGCGCGCTTGTTCCCCGAAGAGCCGATCCCGGCATCTTCTTTCGCCAAACCCGAAATCTGGGGCGACTGGGCGCGCTTTGAGGCCTTGTCCGAGGAATTGCGGCTCTATGCCGAAGGTTTGGATATAGCCGCCGTCAACGGGCTCGATGTGCCAGCGCCAATTGCGGCACCTGCATCGTCGTCGGACGAGATGGCGGGCATGCCAAGCATGGACGGCGCCACAATGCCAATGGAAGTGTCGCCCGAAACTTTCACGGTTGAAGAGTTGATGGGCCTTGTCGCGCGCGCTGATCAATCTCCGGCCACGATTGCCGCACCGATGGCGGATGGAAAATTCACCGGAATCGACTTTGAAGTAACGGCCGCAGACGATGTGTTCGAGCGGATCAGCCAGACCTGTGCGTCCTGCCATTCCCTGTACCGAAAGGGCAACTGACATGCGTGGGCTTATTCGGACGACCGTTGCCTTTGGCGCGATGGGGTTTGTCGGCATTGCCATTATAGCAAGTTGGCCCATCGCTGAACCGGTTCACTTAGGCATGTTGGCAGGCGATGCTTATCGGGGGGCTTACCTGGCGCGGTCAGGTGGTTGCGTCGCTTGCCACACAAATGCGGCCGCAGGCGGTGCTGCCCTTTCGGGTGGAGCGCCGCTTGATACGCCGTTTGGCAGTTTCGTACCGCCGAACATCACCCCTGATCCAGTTTATGGAATTGGCGACTGGACTTTGGACCAGTTCGCGGTCGCCTTGCGGCAAGGGGTCCGACCGGATGGCAAAGCCTACTATCCTGCCTTCCCGTACGAGTTCTACGCCGATCTGTCGGATCAGGATGTAGCCGATCTCTGGGCGGCCATCCAGACCGTGCCACCCGTATCGGTGGCGGCTTCCGAAAGTGACGTCAGCTTTCCGTTCAATCTGCGATAGGGTCTGAAGCTGTGGCGCGCGGCCTTCATGTCGCCTGCGAAGATCTCACCGGTTATGGGGCAAAGCACCGAGTGGAACCGAGGGCAGCAACTGGTCACCAGACCCGCGCATTGTGCGGCCTGTCGCACAGGACGAAATATGATGGGCGGCCTGAAGGAAAGCGAGGCGCTGGCGGGCAATGACAATTTGCCGGGCGGCAGCAAAGCGCCACCTATTCTTGCCGCCGATCTTGCGGCCAAAGGCTGGACGGTGGCCAACATGGCCTATGCCTTGCGCACTGGAGTGATGCCTGACGGCGATGTGTTCGGCGGCGGCATGGCCGAAGTCGTGCAGGCCGGAACCTCGTTTCTGGATGAAGCCGACAGAGAAGCGATCACCACTTACTTGCTCGATCAACCCGGCGGCACCCCGGCCCCTTCGGGCACGCCTGTCGCGGATGCGGGCATGGCAGGAATGGTCCACACACCAGGGATGCAAATGAATGTTGATTAAAATCGCCAGCGCCCTGTTTGTGCTTCCGATGCTTGCATTTGCGGCCTTGTTCGCTTGGGGCGCGCTTCGCTCTGGGCCGCAGTCTGAGCCTGACCCGCGAGCAGACCAGCCCGCCGCCACGCTTTCAGAACAACTCGCGGATGGTCTGATCGAGGCGCAAGTTTATGTTTTGGGCGACCTTGCCTACCGTATCGAAATTCAGTTCTCGCCGGGTTCCACTTCGAACATCCCATCCACCATGCCCCCAGAAGTGAACTTGTCGATGGCCACCATGCACATGGATGGGTTCGATCAACCCCTTGAACTGGTCGGTCCCGGGGCGTGGCGAAGCCAAGGCAAGATACCTATGGCAGGCATGTGGATCATGAACGTCGGCTACGGCGATGAATTCGCCGAAGTGCTTTTCGCGGCGGAATAGGGGATGGAAATGGGCCTGACCAATCAGCTTGCAGCGCATTTTGCCCGTCACGATCCGCATGAGATCATACGCGGAATTCTGATCGCAACATTCAGTTTTGCCGCGATGGGCACGATCACGCCGGTATGGCGCAATCCGTTCTTCACAAGAATGACGCCGATTGAAGGATGGGAACTTCAGTCGCTTTTCATGTTCGCCAGTCTGGCCGGATATTTGCCGCGATCAGGCAGTCAAGCTGTTCGACCCAAAAGGCCGGGTTTGGCAGCATCGCGTCGTTCCTGGGAATCGCCTGTCCCACCTGCAACAAGGTCTTGATGTTCATCTTTTGCGGCGATGCCTTGATGCGCTGGTTCGACCCTATCCGCCCGACAGTCACCGCACTTGGGCTAATCTTGTTGGCCCTCGCCATCCGCACCGAATGGCGCAAGCGGCGGCTCACTCCTCTTGAAGCTTTACCTGTTGACGATATCTGGTGGGCTACTCTGCAAAGGCCACGGACGCGAGTCACAATCACATTTCATGGCCCGCCCCTCTAATGGAGGGGCAAGCAGCGAAGGGGTCTGTCTTTTTTCTTCAAAAGAGAGGTCAGAGGATGAGAACCGGCGCAAATCCGCCGCCGGGAGTTCGGAAATTCGTGGTCTGGCCCTGATAGATCCGCGCGGCTACCAGCAGCGGTTTGGCGTCATAGGTGTAGAGCCGCACATCGACCTTGCGCGCGGTCGGCACGCCGTCCAGCCGGATCATCCGCTGGCTGGGTGCTGCCAATGTTTGTGCTACATAATCGGCGCTTGTGATTTCGGCCCAGACCGATTTCGTCAGCTTCTCTCCCCGGTAGACCGCCTTGCCGCCATGCCCCGAGACTGGTTTGAAGAACAGCTGACGCCGGGCCTGCCATAGCGCATCGGCGTTTTCCGGCGTGACCATCCGCGTCTTCGGGATGGACTGAAATCGCGCGGCCAGCGCTGCCGACACGCCCATCGCGGCAAGAGCGGCAGGGTCTGACAGTAAGGTCAGATTGCGCTTATGTGCCAGAAGCGCGTGGTTGTGCGGATTCGGTGTGACCACCGCAGCACCCGTCTGGTACGCATCTTGCAAGACCGCATGGTGCGGCTCGGACAGCGTGAAATCCACCAGACGATTGTAGACCAGATCAACCGGCAGATTGTCCAGCCAAAGCCCGCCGTCGCGAAAGGTCAGCGCCTGCGGGTCGCAGATCACCGTGTCGATACCGTGGCGTGCCAACATCTGCTGGGCCAGTACGAATTCGGGATAAAGATATTGATCCTTGGGTGCGTCATCGACAATGGCAATGCGGCGCAGCCGGGCTGTATTGCGCTGCCGCTGCCATTCGGCGCGAAACATCATGATCACAGCGGCCTCGAACCTGGCGGCAAGGCTGTCATCCGCGACCTGCACCCGCCCGGCGCAGCACAGCGTCTGCGCCAGTGCCAACAGTGCGTTCAGAAATGCGCCACCGGCGTTCGTGTTCACCTCGATCAGTTTTGGGCTTTCGTCGGACAGGTGAAAATCATAGCCCATCAGCGCCCCCTGTGGCCCATGGTCTATTTGGGCAATTGCGGGTGCCCAGCCCAGAACGGCCGCCTTGTAGGCCGGGATTTGCGCCACCTGTTCAATGGCCGCGACAATGTCCTGCATGGCACGCAGGGCGCTTGCTAGCAGAAACACCGGCACATTGGAAAACAGGTGAGGCTGATTTAAAGCGATGCGGGCCTGAAACCCCGGCTCGCCGGAAGCCGCGTCCAGCGCCCGTGCCAGTTCGCTTTGGTCGAGCGTGATGCAAAAACAGGTCTGGTTGAGTTGATCCGGAGCAAACTCCGACGTGCTATGGGTATCAGTCTGAACTGGTTCAGTCATATGTTGTCCTTTGCGGCCGGGGCATCAGATGTCGCACCTGCAGCGCTGCCAGTCACGCGCGAGCGCTACGTCACCCCGACTACGAAGGCCAGCGCCATGAAACCCAAGACCCTAGCATTCTTGCGCCGATCATCACCGTGGCCGATGCAAGATCATGGCGCAATGGCACCGCTTTGTAGATGCTCTTCGGCATAGCCGAACACGATTTCGAGGTCGGGTTCCGCCAGATGCTTATCCTTGTCAGGGCAATCGACGCGCGACATCAGATGGCGGATCACGCGCAGCCGTGCCAGTTTCTTGTCATCGGCCCGCACCACATACCACGGCAGATCGTCACTATGCGTGCGTGCGAGCATTTCGTTGCGCGCCACCGAATAGTCATCCCAATGCCGCAGCGCCGTCTTGTCGATAGGGCTGACCTTCCATTGCTTGAGCGGATCGACGCGGCGATTGTGCAGGCGGCGTTTCTGTTCGGGTTTCGAGATGTCGAGGTAGTATTTGAACACCTGCGTGCCTGACCTGACCAGTAACCGCTCGAACGGCAGGACGGATTGCATGAACTCCTCATGCTCAGGCTTGGTGCAAAACCCCATCACCTTTTCCACACCCGCACGGTTGTACCAGCTGCGGTTCATCAGGACCATTTCACCGGTCGCAGGCAGTTCAGCGACATAGCGCTGGAAATACCACGAATGCGTGTCGCGGTCTGACGGTTTGCCAAGAGCGACAACGCGGGTGTCGCGCGGGCTGAGATATTCGGTGATGCGCTTGACTACCCCATCCTTGCCCGAGGCATCGCGGCCCTCGAAAAGGATCAATATCCGAAGATTGTTCCTGATCAGATGCCTTTGCAACTTGACCAGTTCGATCTGCAATCCGTTCAGGGCTGATTTGTAGTCTTCTGGTTCGACAACGGCGTTCTTGGTCTCGGTGACCTTTTTCGATTTCTTGCTCATCATCTGCATCCTTTGAATATCTGACGCGGCATTGCCAATTTGCGGATGTCGGGAAGTTCGCACGCCGCGCGTGCCGATGGTCGCGGCGTGCAGGCAAAAATTTTCAGGGCAGATAAGTGATGCCGTTCGGCCCCTTGCCGACCGGGATCGTGGCGATCACGGTTTGCGTTGCAACGTCGATTGCGGAAACGGTTGCGTCAATGATGTTGGACACAAAGACGGTCGTGCCGTCGCGGCTGACAACCACGCCATGCGCACCGCGTCCGGTCGGAATCGTCGCCATCACTTTGTTCGTCGCTACGTCGATAACCGAAACGGTGTTGTCGGGGTTGGCCTCGGTGCCCTGATTGGCCACATAGACAAAGCGGCTGTCCGGCGTGGCGAAAACCTGAATGGGATTGCGGCCGACATCGACAGTCGCAACCAGCTTTCTGGCTTTCACGTCAACCACCGCCACCTGGTTTGCATCGCGCAGCGACACATAGACAAGGCTGCCGTCTGGGGTGAACCCCACTTGCACTGGCGTTATGCCAACCGGAATACTGGCGACTTCTTGCAGCGTTTCGGTGTCAATCACCGAAACCGTGCCGCTTTGCACGTTGGCAACCATGATCTCGTGCCCGTCCGGGCTTAGGCGTTCACCGTGCGGATAGTCACCGGTGGCCACCGTGGCAATCACCATGCGCGAGGTAAGGTCGATGACGCTAAGCGTATCGTCTTCGGCGTTGGTGACGAAGGCGCGCTTTCCGGCAAGGTCGGTGATCACATGGGCGGGATGCATCCCCACCGCAATCCGCGCAACCGGACCTGACGTCATATGATGTGGATCGAACAGCACAACCTCGCCCAGCACGTCCATGCCCGCCATGCCACCGCCAGAAGACTGGTCGGTGGATTCTTCGGCAAGATCCGGCGGCAGGCCGACGGCAAGCAGCAGTGATCCATCCGGCGAAATCTGAATGTTATGCGGCTCAATTGTCGCCGGAACGGTGGTGACAGTGCCGCTGCTCAGATCGATCTGGCTGATGGTGGAGCCGTATTCGTCGGCGGTAAACACCGCGCCGCTGGTCAAACCAGGCGCAAGTGTCTGTGCTACAGCTGGGTTGCCCAAGGTCAGCGCAACGGTTGCAAGCGTCAGAAAGAGGCCTGCGCCGGTTCGGTTGGAGAACGGGTTTGGCTGGGTGTCGATGTGCATGATGGAAGCCTTTCTTGTTTGTGTCATTTCGCGGTTCCGACGGGCGACCTATGCGGCTGATCGCCTGGAAATCTGCCACTACGCCAAAGCCGTCGCCGACTGCGTGCGGATGGTGGCTTTGGCGATCCCTTCAAGCCGGGTGCGTTTCAATAGCAGCGCGTTGACGGCGACCAATGCGGAACTGCCCGACATCGCCAGCGCCGCAACCTCGGGGCTGACGACATAGGGGAAAAACACACCCGCAGCTGCCGGGAAGGCCACGACGTTATAGGCCACGGCCCAAAACAGGTTCTGGTGCATCTTGCGCAGGGTGGCGCGCGACAGCACGATGGCCCCCACCACATCATAGGGGTCGCTTTTCATCAGCACGACGTCAGCACTTTCCATTGCCACATCGGTGCCAGCTCCAATGGCAAAGCCGACATCGGCTTGGGTCAGGGCGGGCGCGTCATTCACCCCGTCGCCGACCATGCCGACCTTTTTGCCCTGCGCCTGCAACTCCTTGACCTTGTCGGCCTTTTGGCCCGGCAGCACGTCGGCCAGCACGATGTCGATGCCCAGTTCTTCGGCAATCCGCTTGGCGGTACCGGCGTTGTCGCCGGTCAGCATTGCCACCTGCACCCCACGTTCGCGCAGCTTGGCGACAGCGGCCTTGGCACTGGGGCGCACCGCATCGGCGATGGCGATCAGGCCAAGGATCTTGCCGCCTTGCGCCACATGCACCACAGTCCGTCCATCGCCTTTCAACTGGTCTGCTTGGGGGCCCAGCGGTCCAAGGTCGATCTTTTGCTCATCCATCAGGCGACGGTTGCCAAGGTGGATCAGGGCTCCGCCGATTTCGGCCTGCGCGCCGCGACCATCCAGACTGAGGAATGACTGCACTGCCGGGATGTCCAGCCCGGCGCTGCGTTCGATCACAGCAACCGCCAACGGGTGATCCGACCCGCGTTCAACCGCTGCCGCAGCCCGCAACACATCATCCGCGGTTTGGCCCTCGGCAGGCACCACATCGACGACTTTCGGCTGACCCATCGTCAGCGTTCCGGTCTTGTCGAAGATGATCACATCAAGCTTGGTGGCGTCTTCCAGCGCGCTGGCATTCTTGAACAGGATGCCGTTCATCGCGCCCAGCCCGGTGCCGACCATCACCGCCATCGGCGTGGCAAGGCCCAGCGCATCGGGGCAGGCGATGACGAACACGGTGATCGTTAGGGTCACGGCGAACAACAGGGGTGCGGCCAGCCACCAGTACCAGACCGCGAAGGTCGCGAGCCCGACCACGATGGCCACCAGCACCAGCCATTGTGAGGCCCGGTCGGCCAGAAGTTGCGCCGGAGCCTTGGAATTCTGCGCCTCTTGCACCAGCTTGACGATCTGAGCCAGCGCGGTATCAGCGCCGACCTTGGTGGCGCGGTATTGAAAAGTACCGCTTTTGTTGATCGTGGCGCCGAACACCTGACTGCCGGGGGCCTTGTTCACCGGCATCGACTCGCCGGACAGCATGGATTCGTCGACCAGTGAAGTGCCTTCGGTCACATCGCCATCGACGGGGATCTTGTTGCCGGGGCGGATCACCACGATTTCGCCCGCCAGCACTTCCGCGGTGGAAACTTCTACTTCCACGCCGTTGCGCAACACATTCGCCTTGGGCGGCGCAAGGTCGAGCAGGGCCCGGATCGCTTCGGACGCGCCAGCGCGGGCGCGCATTTCAAGCCAATGGCCCAGCAGGATGAAAACCAGCAGGACAGCGACCGCCTCAAAAAACTGCACGCCCGGAAAGAACAGAACTGAGGCGACGCTGAACACAAAGCCGGTGCCAACCGACAACACGACCAGCACCGCCATGTTCAGCACGCCATTGCGCAGCGCCCGCACTGCGGCCACGAAAAACGGCCAGCTTGGATAAAGCACGGCGGCACTGCCAAGGATCAGCAGCCAGACATCCAGCCGCAGCCCGAACGGCGGTGGCGGGGCTTTGAACATTCCGGCCATCGGCGAAAAGATGAAAATCGGGATGGTGAAGACCAGCGCCACCCAGAACCGGTTCAGGTCGTGATTTTCTGGACCAGTGTCACGCCGGGCAGCCCTTCGAAATGGGCGTCGCACGTCAGCAGCGTCGCATTG
>JANOGW010000093.1:0-13182 GCA_031406155.1 Pseudorhodobacter sp. | reverse complement strand
CTGGGCGCCACACCAGTCAATGAGCATTGGTCCAAAGTCAGGCTTGACCGGTGCCGAGGATTTAACGGCAAAGCGCCAGAGCGGCGCGTCACCGGCAAAGAAAGGCAGCGCCATTTCGCGCAGTCCTGCCCAAATCACTGCATCATCCTGAACGATGTTACCTCCCCATTGCGCTGCGGTACTGTCCACCGCACTGGCGGCGCCAGACAGACGTAGGTGTAGATGACCGTCCAACCAGAAAGCGCAAAGGGCACCTGATAGCCCGGAACCGCCACACCCTTCAGGATAGCGCGGCGGATCATCCGCTTGGTCTGTTCATCCAGATAGGCGAAGTTATAGGCTTGGTCGGTCATTCCGCGGCCTCCTGCGTTGCGGCCACTTCGGCGCGCAGTTTGCGCACCAGTTCCAGTTCCGACTGGAAATCCACGTAATGCGGCAGCTTGATATGTTCGAGAAAACCGGTCGCCTGAATATTGTCGGCATGCATCAGCACGAATTCCTCATCCTGCGCGGGCGCGCCGATGAAGTCTTCGCCGAGTTCCTTCCAGCGCAGCGCGCGGTCAACAAGGCTCATGGAAATGGCCTTGCGTTCGGTCTGCCCGAAGACCAGCCCGTAGCCCCGGGTGAACTGGGGCGGTTCGGTTTTCGATCCCTTGAACTGGTTCACCGTTTCGCATTCGGTCAGTTCGATCTCGCCGATCTCGACCGCAAAACCAAGCTCGGGGATAGCCATTTCGACCGCGACCGTGCCGATGCGCAACTCGCCCACAAAGGCGTGCGTGCGCCCGTAGCCGCGTTGGGTGGAATAGGCCATCGACAGGATGAAGCCTTCATCGCCCCGCGTGATCGCCTGCAACCGCAGCGCACGCAAGGCGGGCAGTTCCATCGGCTCGCGCGTCAGATCGGGCGGCGTTGCGTCGCCGGTAGCATCGGTTTCGATCAGCCCGTCACGGTTCAGGAACCCCATGACATGCGGCACCGGGTCCATCGTTGTGGGGGCGGTGGCAGTGGGGGGTGGGGCATCGCCGCCCTCTGCCGCCAGTTTGAAATCCAGCAAGCGGTGCGTGTAATCGAAGGTCGGGCCCAACACCTGCCCGCCCGGCAGATCCTTGAACGTGGCCGACACCCGGCGGACCACGGCCATTCTGGCGGTTTCCACCGGGCAGGACGCGCCAAGCCGGGGCAGGGTGGTGCGGTAGGCGCGGATCAGAAAGATCGCCTCGATCAGATCGCCGCGCGCCTGCTTGATCGCTAGGGCTGCCAGATCGGGATCATAAAGCGACCCCTCGGCCATGACGCGGTTCACCGCCAGTGCCAGCTGTTCGCGGATTTGCGCCAGCGACAGTTCGGCCACGCCGGGATCGCCGCGCCGTTCTTCGGCCAGCCACGCATGGGCTGCATCGATCGCGCGCTCTCCGCCTTTGACGGCTACATACATCAGACATCCTCCACGCGGGTGGACCGGGGCAGGGCGGCAAGTTGGTGGCCTGCGGTCAGAAAACAATCAAAGCCCATCGGGAAGAGGGCACGGTTGGCCCGGAATGCCGCAATGTCGGGCAGCGACAGATGCGCCTCGGTCTCGATCCCGGGGCCGGTCAGCCGTGCGCTACTGGCAGCAAGGGACGGCATTTCGATGATCAAGGTGGCGGATCTGTCAGGGTAATCGGGCGTGCCGATGGCAAAGCGACCGGTGGGCTGCAATGCGGCCCAGTCGCCCACAACAAACTGCGCGCGATCGGCAGGCACCAGCGGCGCACCAGTGTGAAAGGTGATCCATGCGCGCAGGCCTGCTGTGTCATGCGCCCCCGCCAGATGCACCGGTGTCGTGCCGTCGCACAGCGTCAGGACAAGCACCCCCGCCGCAACCGACAGCGGGGCAGGAGGGGTGGCACCTGCCACCGCGCAGATCGTGCCGGGATTGGCAAGGGCATCAAGGGCCGCGCGAAAGGCATGCGCCGACTGGATCGGGGCATCAGCAAAGCCACCAAGCAAGGCATCGGGCGTCATTTGTCTTCTCCCCGCACCAGAGTGAAAAATTCGACCTTCGTTGCAGCGGCCTTGGCGGCGCGGGTGTGACGCCGCACGCTTTCCTCGGAGGCCAGCGGGTCCAGAACGCCCTTGCGCAGTGCCTCTGCCCGGTCAGTCTGCATCAGCGCGTCGATGGCGGCCGCGCGGATGGCGTGGGCCTTGTTGCGGCCCTGAATGTGGGAATGGCCGATCGCCCCCGCCGGCGCGCCAACCGTGGCCTCGTCCGCCCCGGTCAAGCACAGCGAGCAGCGGGTGATGGTCATCTCCCCCAGATTGAAGGGCTGGCCGATGCCACCGATGCGCCCCCGAACCATGACTGCGCCAATCTCGGGTGCCCGGAGGAAGCTGTGGTTGGGCAGATCGGGGAACAGTTCGGCCAGCCGTTCGGGCTTCGCACGCGCGAGCAGGCCCATCCAGGATTGGCGCGCCGATGGCTGCAGGGCGGTTTCTTCTGTGATCATTTCACTCTCGACATCTTGCAGAGTTGTCTAATTTTCTATACAACTAGACAAATCAATAGCGCCGGGAGATCGCAATTGCACGTGAAATTTTGGTGACACAGCCGCGCACCTCACTTTGGAAGTCCATCGCGGGCACGTTGTCTGCCGAAATTGGTGCAGGGCATTACCGGCCGGGCGACAAACTGCCGACGGAGGCCCAGCTTGCTGGCCGCTTTGGCGTGAACCGCCACACCGTGCGGCATGCCTTGGCCGAATTGGCGGGCGCGGGTACGGTTCATCCGCGCCGGGGTGCCGGGGTTTTCGTCGCCATGGTGCCGACAGAATATCCGATAGGGCGGCGGGTGAGGTTTCACCAGAATGTGCTGGCGTTGGGTCATACGCCCTCGAAAGAGATCTTGCGGCTGGAAACGCGCGCAGCCGATGCGCGCGAAGCGGCGGAACTGGGGCTTGGCTCGGGCGAGCCCGTGCATGTGGTGGAAGGCTTGTCGCTGGTCGATGCCGTTCCAACGGCGATGTTCCGGTCGGTGTTTCCGGCCGGCCGTTTCCCGGGCCTGCCGCAGTCCATGGCGCGGTTGAAATCGGTGACCGAGGCATTGGCCGAGGCAGGCGTTGACGATTATACCCGCGCCTCGACCCGGCTGACCGCCCGCGCCGCAGACGCGTTGCTGGCATTGCACCTGCGGCTGCCCGAAGGCTCCCCCGTTCTGCGCAGCGTTGCCGTCAATGTCGATGCGCAAGGAAGGCCGGTGGAATATGGCACGACATGGTTTGCCGGCGATCGCGTGACACTTTCGGTGTTTCCCGGCTGAATGTCATGACGGTGTTGCACGGCAGAGTTATCCACAGGGAGAGCACAACCCCCGGGAGCGCAGGATGTCGATCGAATTGCCCTCTTTACGCCTGACTGGCGCGCAGATTTTGCGCGACGGCGCGCTACAGCAAAGGTCGATCAGCTTTGCCGAGGGCCGCATCGTGCGCGAGCCGCTGGCCGAGGTGGATCTGACGGGCTATCTGGTGTTACCGGGGATTGTCGATCTGCATGGCGACGGGTTCGAGCGTCATATGGCGCCGCGACCATCGGCACCTTTTCCGGCAGCGGCGGGATTTGCGTCTTATGACCGCGAGGCAGCGGCGCATGGCGTGACTACCGCGTATCTTGCGCAGGGCTGGAGCTGGGAAGGCGGGCATCGCGCGCCCGATCAGGCCGAAGCGATGATGGAAGCACTGGACCTGTACCGCCCCCGTGCGCTGACCGACCTGCGGGTACAAATCCGGGCCGAGACGCATATGGTGGATGACACGACCCGACTGATCGAGGCGGTCCAACGGTTTGGCATCACCTATGTGGTCTTTAATGATCACCTGGAAGAGGGTCTTCATATGGCCCGACTTGCGCCTGCGGATTTCGCCATCTGGGCGCGAAAGGTCGGCAAGACCGCCGACGAGCTGATCTCGGTGATTGATGCTGCGGCCAGCCAGTCAAAAGCGGTGCCGCGCAGCCTGTGCAGTCTGGCAGAGGCGTTTGACAAGGCCGGCGTGGTCTACGGCAGCCATGATGACCCCGACGGCGAAACCCGCGAGAGATATTCCATGATCGGGGCGCGGGTTGCCGAATTTCCGCTGTCGCGTCGGGCGGCGGCGGCGGCGCATGCGATGGTCAGCCCGGTCATCATGGGCGCGCCAAATGTGGTACGTGGCAAAAGTCAGGCGGGAAATGTATCGGCGCAGGCGCTGGTTGCCGAAGGGCTGTGTGATGCCCTTGTGTCGGATTACCATCTTCCCGCCTTGCCACTGGCGGTGTGGGCGCTGGTCGATCAGCGCATTGCGAGCCTGCCAGAGGCCTGGGCGCTGGTGTCGTCAAACCCGGCCGAGATTTTGCGCATGCCCGACCGGGGCCGTCTGGATGCCGGGCTTCGGGCCGACATGATCGTGATGAATGCGGCAACCCGCGTGATCGAGGCAACGATTTGCGGTGGCCGCGTGGTCTATCTGGCGGGCGAGGCGGCGCACCGGTTCATGACCCAATCGCAATCCTTGTCGCTGGCGGCGGAATAGTGCCCGATCTGCGGATTGCGTCGGGGTAGCAGAGGCCGCTTCAGGACGTGTGGTCAGCCGCTGTACTTTTCGAGGAATGCCTCGGCGGGCAGAGAACGGAAATCTTCCAACGCCGCACGCAAGCGTTCATGCGGCCAATCCCACCAGGCAAGGGCCAGCAGGCGGTCGGCGATATCCGCGCTGAAGCGGGCGCGCAGCGGGGTGGCGGGAACCCCGGCGACGATCATGTAAGGGGCCACATCGCGGGTCACCACAGCGCCCGAGGCGACGACGGCACCCGCCCCGATGGTGACCTCGGGCTTGATGATTGCGCCGTGACCGATCCAGCAGTCGGGGCCAAGGCTGGTGCGGCGCGCGGCGCGGGCGGCGAACGTGCCCGGATCATCGGCGGCATCATCCCAATAGTAGGATGACCGGTACAGGAAATGGTGCAGCGAGGCTTTTTCCATCGGGTGATCGGTCGGGCCGATGCGGGTCATCGCGGCGATATTGGCGAACTTGCCGACGGTTGTGTTCGCGATATCGGACAGCCGGTCGCAATAGGCGTAGTCGTGGAACGTGGTGTTCTGGATGCGGCTGCCCGCCCCGATCTCGACATAGGCCCCGAAGGTCGAATTGCTGATCTGGCAATCGGGGTGGATATGCGGCGTCGTGGGCGAGAGTTTGGGCATGGCGTCCTTTAGTGCGTTCGTACGAGAGCTAGGATTAGTTGGCCTTATCAGTGGCGTAGCGCCTGACGCTCCGGTGCGATCTTAACCAATGCCCGGTCGCCCGGTCAATGACCGCCGCCATCCCCCTTGATCAGTTTGCGCCGCAACCAGCCTGAAAGGCTGTCCATCAGCATGACCATAAGGACAATCAGCACCATGTAATAGGCAACCTCTTCCCAGTCTTTCTGGGTGGTGATGGCTTGCGTCAACAGCAGGCCGATACCACCACCGACAATCGCCCCAATTACGGTGGCACTGCGGGTGTTGGATTCCAGATAGTACAGCACCTGACTGATCAGGATCGGCGTCACCTGCGGGATCACCCCCAGCCGCGCGCGCTGCAACGCGTTGGCCCCGGTGGACCGCACGCCTTCGACCTGCTTTTCATCGATGTTTTCCAACGCCTCAGAAAAGGTCTTGCCGAAGGTGCCGGCATCGGTGATCAGGATCGCCAGCGCGCCGGTCATCGGCCCCGGCCCGAAAGCGCGGCTCAGGATGATGGTCCAGATCAGGCCATCCACCCCGCGGATGAAATCGAACACCCGGCGAAAGGCAAAGCGCAGCGGCGACAACGGCATGAAGTTCGATGCCGCCAGAAACCCCAGCGGCAACGCCACGATGGCCGCCCCCATGGTGCCCAGAAACGCCATCAGAATCGTCTCGAAGATCGCCCACATGACATCGCCGTGCCGCCACATCTTGTTGGTCCAGACTTCTGATATCATGTAGGCGATATTGCTGCGCGCGGGGTCCACACGGTCCCCTGACACCGCCATGCCTGCCAGTTCGAAGACGCCCTTGCCGTGGAACGGGCTGTCGAGGGTGAAAAAGAACAACTCCCACCCCGCCTCGTATTTGAAGGTTTCCACCTTGGAGCGGGAATAGTTGAAGCGCCCCGCCTCGGTCGTGACGCCTATCCGGTTGTCGGATACCGAAATCCAGTCCGGCACCGGCTGCGGCGCGTCCAGCACAAGCTTGCCGTCGACCGATTTGATGTCGATCAGACCATAGTCCGGCATCACCATCCGCGCGCCAGCCGCATCATAGGTCACGATGTTGCCGTCGCCTAAATCGACCGTGGTCACATCGCCGTTGATGGCCACCCAGTCGGGGTAGGTGCCGGGGGCATAGGTGCCCTTGGCCTCGCCCTCGATGGCAACCTCGACTATGCCGGTGCGGTTGTCGCGGGTGACATGGGTCTTGTGCGACCAGAAATCCGACAACAGGATTGCTGCGTTATCAAGCCGCGCGCGGGCGGCAAGGCCGGGCACGTCGAAGGCGAAGAAGGCGTAGGTCAGGTACAGCAGGATCACGCCCGGCACCGCATAAGACACCATGCGCCGGCTGCGAAAACGGCGGAACATGTCCTGCGCGAGGGGGCTGTCGGCGGTGATTGACGCGTTTGCCATGTCAGCTCCCCTTCACGATTTTTGCGCGGAAATGGTCGGAGATGCGGTCGATGATCACGATGGTGATAAACAGCAGCAAGAAAATCGCGACCACTTGATCGTATTTGCCTTGCCCCCACTGCATCGCCAGTTTCAGATCGTGCCCGATGCCGCCCTCGCCGACGAACCCCAGGATGGCCGAGGCGCGCACGTTGATTTCAAAGCGCAGCATGGTATATGACAGCCAGTTTGGGGCCACCTGCGGGATTACACCCAGCCACATCTTCTGGCCCCACGTGGCACCTACCGAAGTCAGGCCTTCGATAGGCTTCAGATCGGCATTTTCACCAACTTCGGAAAACAGTTTTCCCAGTGCCCCGCCGGTATGAAAGGCGATGGCGATCACGGCAGGCACCGGGCCACCGCCAAGAATGTAAATCAGGACGAGAGCGATCACGATTTCCGGGATGGCGCGCAGGGCGTCCATAATGCGGCGGAACAACGGGATCATACGGGGCCAGCGGGCAATGCCGCGGGACGCCAGCAGCGACAGGAAGGCCGCAATCAGTGCGCCGACAAGGGTGGACACGGCGGCGATATTGATGGTCTCGATCAGCGAGGGGAAAAATTCGATGAAATAGCCAGGCAGATTGGCGCGGTAGGCCCAGGCTTCGGACAGGACCTCGGACGGGAAATCGAGCAGTTGGCCGAGGCCGGGCAGGAAGTCGCCGGCATTGCGTTCCTCGGATATGCGCCAGCCAGACGCCATGACGACGATGAACAGCAGCAAAAGAATGCCGCCATACATGCGTTTACGGCGGTTCATTGCAAGATAGGCTTCGGTTGCATTGTGCAACGCGGGCCCTTTGCCGCCAGTCTGCCCCAGTGCGATATCGGCCATAGAATCCCCCGGCAGTCAGAAAAATGCCGGGCCCCCAAATGGGGACCCGGCGACACGTCATGAAAAGCTTACAGGCCTTCTTGCAGTTTGCGCGCATCAACTACGCCCAGAAATTCGTCATGCTTCACTGGAACGAAGTCTTTCGCCTCACCGGCGGCAACGGCATAGGCACAGGTCGGGTCAGTTGCCCACATGTTGTCGACCAGATCGTTGACCTTGTCCTTCACGTCCTGCGGCAGCGAGCGGCGCACAACGTAGGGGCCGTTCGGGATCAGTTTGGAGCGCCAGATTTCGACGATGGTGTTCATGTCGACAAGGCCCGCATCGGCAGCCTTGCGGAACGCGCCGTTGGTATAGCCGTCTTCCCAGTTGCCCAGACCGTCAGCCCATGACACGCCAGATGCGAAATCGCCGTTGGCCACGCCAACGATGGTCTGTTCGTGACCGCCCGAGAATTTCACTTCGGAAAAGAACTCTTCCAGCTTGCCATGTGCGGCAGTCAGTTCGGCGGCCGGCACCAGATAGCCGCTCGTCGAGTTCGGGTCGGCGAAGGCGAAGGTCTTGCCCTTGGCGGTTTCCATCGAGGTGATGCCGCTGTCTTTCTTGGCAAAACCGATCGAGTAGTAGCCGGTCGAGCCGTCGACGTTCTGGGTGGTCAGGGTCACATCCACGGCTTCCGGATCGGTCAGGTAGATTTTGGCATAGGCCGAAGCACCCAGACCGGCATAGTCAATTGTGCCGCCCAAGAGGCCCTGGATCACGCCGTCATAGTCGGCAGGAGTGAAGATCTTGACCGGCACGCCGAGCGCGGTCTCGACCGCTGCGCGGAAGCACTCGTTCGAGGTCAGGCGGTCTTGGGCGTTTTCACCACCAAGAATACCGATGTTGAATTCGGTGATCGCATGGGCGTCGGCGTGCGCAACGCCGGTCATCGCAGTTGTGGCAGCCAATACGGCAAGCAGCTTTCTCATGGTCGTCTCCAGTTATAATCGCCCGTCAGGGCTGGGGTGGAAAGGGTCAGGCCAGCAACGCAGCCGCGTAGCTTTCATCGTTGGGGCCGGTGTCGATCGAGGTCGATGTTGCTGCCTCGTTGAACGAGGCGTCGGCACCGTAGATGTCGCGCGCAACACCGGTGGTCAGTTGGTCGGGGGTGCCGTCGAACACGATGCGCCCGTCGCGCATGCCGATGACGCGGTCACAATAGCGGCGCGCGGTATCAAGGGTGTGCAGGTTGGCAATCACCATGCGGCCATCCTCGTCATGGATGCGGCGCAGGGTGTCCATGACGACCTGCGCGTTCATCGGATCAAGGCTGGCAATGGGTTCATCGGCGAGAATGACCTTGGGGTCTTGCATCAGGGCGCGGGCAATGGCGACGCGCTGCTGCTGGCCGCCGGACAAAGCCTCGGCCCGTTTTGGCGCATGCTCGGCAATGCCGAGACGATCAAGGATCGACAGCGCCTTGGTGATGTCGGCCTCGGACCACAGGTTGAACATGGTGGCGAGTGTGGACCGCTTGTTTAGCACGCCATGCATGACGTTGGAGGCGACATCCATCCGTGGTACCAGATTGAACTGCTGGAAAATCATCGCGCACTGGCCTTGCCAGCTGCGTTTTGCAGCCCCTTGCAGGGCAAGGATATTGCGACCCTCGTAGATGATCTCGCCGGATGTGGCATCGGTCAGACGGTTCATCATCCGCAGCAACGTCGACTTGCCCGCCCCTGATCGCCCGATTATGCCGACAAAGCCGGGGCGATCCACCTTGAAGCTGGCGTTGTCAACAGCGGGCTTGCCGCCGAACAAGCGTGTAGCGTTGCGAACATGAAGCACTGGCATCCCCCGAAGCTGCTGGACGGACGCCTAGTCGGGAATCATTACACCAAGACGTCAGGGATATGACGCTTTGATGACAGAACCGGCCAGATCCTGCGGACGCCATACACGCACCGATGGCGCGGTTAACGGTCCGCAGGATCGGGCCGGACCCGCTGCATCAACGTCGGGCGCAGGGGTGGGCAGGGCCTCGCCTTCCGGCCGCTTATTTTGGCAGCGGAAACGACGGGCTGGACTGATCGGCCCGGTCACCGGATCAAGTGATGCCGGCCTCGTCGGTCAGTCGCGTCACGCGACATACTAAGTGCCCGGTGGCATTCCGCCGATGGCTGTGCTGGGCAGATGTCGCGGGCGAGCATCTGCATGATCCTCTTGACAGCGATACCGTGGACGCCCTCAATATGTTACTGATGACGATGACTGCAGGAGACAGCCTTAAGCCAGCGGCACCGATGTCAAGAAACTGTTTCCTGTTGCGCTTAATGAATCAATCCTGACGATCACTCTTGTGATCGATCGTCCAACACTAGGGGAGTAGAACTATGATAGTAGAAAAAGGGGCGATCAACCGCCGCCGGTTCCTGAAGCAATCTGCCGTCGGGGTTGGCATGCTTGCCGCGCCAGCGCTGATCTCTTCCAAGGCACTTGCCTCGTCGGGCGAGTTGAACTTCACTGGTTGGGCTGGTTATCCGGCATTTGCCGAGAAAGTTTTCCCGGCATTTACCGCTGCCACCGGCATTACGGTGAATTTCACCGAACTGCCTGATCAGGATACCATGTTCGCACAGGCCAAAGTGGCGATCGAAGCGGGCGGCATCGACATGATCGAGCCGACGATCGACCGTTGGGGCGGCTGGAACACCAACGGCCTGCTGGCTGCTTGGGACCCCGCGAAACTTGCGATGGATAATTATCTGCCCGGTCTGGCAGATGGCAATGCAGCCAAGCGCTCGACCACTGCCGAGGGCGCTTTGATGTACGTGCCGTCGAACTGGGGCACTGAATCGTTGGTCTACAAGATGGACACAGCCAAGTTGGGCGAGCCTGCCACGCTGGGTGCGTTGTTCGATCCGGCTAACCAAGCTGTTGTGCGCCCACATTCGGCGCTTGCCGCGATGGGTCGTTGGCTTGACGCAACTGGTAAACTTCCACGCCCATGGATTGATGGCTATTCCGACATGGGTGCCATGGTCGAGCTGTGGGATATCGCATTGGCCGAAGCCGTAAAGGCAAAAGGCAACGTGGTGCAGTTCTGGTCGGGCGAAAATGAAGCCAACGCTGGCTTCGTTGCTAACGGCGCAACTGTTGGTCTGTGCTGGGACTCAACCGGCTTTAACCTGCGCAATGACGGCTATGGTTACGCCGCCCCAGTTGAAGGTGCCTTTGCTTGGCATCAGGGCTTCGTGATGATGAAGAACGCCGTCAACATCGACCAAGCGCATGAACTGGCCAAATGGGTTTCCACTGCCGAAGGCGCTGCCGGTTGGGCATCGGCCATGTCGGCCAACCCGGTTGGCAAGGGCGCATCCGATTTGTTGAACCCGGATGTGGCCGCCTATTATGCGGGTACCTTCAACGACGACGCACTTGCCAAGCTATGGTGGTGGCCAGAGCAGTCTGCAGAATTCATCGCCAAGCGCGGTGAATACGCCGACAAGTACAAGGCATCTTGATCGCTGATTGAAAAAACGAAATGCGCCGGGTCTGAAAAGACCCGGCGCGCTCGTTTTTGGCGACAAGGGCGTGCTGTCGAAACAATGTCCCTTCGCGAAGAGCAGTATTGATTGCACGGGTCTACTGACCTGCTAAAGTTGCCGCAACAAGATGGCAAAAAAATATGCCAACGGGGAAAAGGGAAACCGCATGAGCGCCGGAATTGATCTGGACAATGTCTGCTGTGATTTCGGCACGTTTCGGGCCGTGGATCATGTGAATGTCAACATCCAGCCGGGCGAGTTCTTTTCCTTTCTCGGGCCATCGGGCTGTGGCAAGACCACCATCCTGCGCATGATCTCGGGATTTACCGAACCGACCGAGGGTGTGATCCGCATCGGCGGCAAGGACATGAAGGGGCAGCGGCCCAACCAGCGGCCGACGGCACTGATCTTCCAGAACCTCGCGCTGTTCCCGCTGATGCCGGTGTGGGAAAACATTGCCTTCGGCCTGGAGGTGCGCGGCATCGACAAGGCCAAGCGTCGCGCGAAGGCTGAGGAATTGCTGGCGCTGGTCGATCTGCACGACAGCGCGGACAAGATGATCAGCCAGTTGTCGGGCGGTCAGAAACAGCGTGTGGCGATTGCCCGCGCTTTGGCCGTTGAACCTTCTGTCATGCTGCTGGACGAGCCATTGTCGGCGCTGGACCTTAAGCTGCGCCAGAACATGCGGGCAGAACTGCGTGCCATCCAGAAACGCACCGGCGTGACCTTTGTCTTTATCACCCATGATCAGGGTGAGGCGCTGGCGATGTCGGACCGCGTTGGCGTGATGAGCCATGGCAAGCTGCAACAGGTGGCAAACCCGCGCGACATCTACAACAACCCCGTCAACGGCTTTGTCGCCTCTTTCGTCGGCGAGAACAACATTCTGCCCGGCACCATCAAGACCGTGTCTGGCGGCATGGCCAGCTTCGAGACCGCTGTCGGCACGTTTCGCGCCCGCGTGGTCCCGGCCCCCGCAGGCCAACCGCTGAAGCTGTACGTCCGCCCGGAACACATGACCCTGCAGGCATCGGCGGGGACGGAAAACTCGGTGCCCGTCACGATCGGCGATGTGTCGTTCGAGGGTAACTTCATCGCCGTGCATGCGACGACCGACAACGGCACCCGGCTGCTGGCAGAACTGCGCAATGATGGGGCGGCAACGGTGCCCGACGTCGGCACGCGGATGCACATCACCTTTGATGCAGCCCGCGCCTCAGTCTTGCCCGACGAAACCTTGGCGAAGGGGTAGTCATGCACGAACTGCTGCGCCGCTATGGCACGGGGCTGACCGGGGCGTTTGTCTTGCTGACGGCATTCTGGTTGCTGATCTTGCTGATCTTGCCCAATCTGACGATGTTTGAAAGCTCGTTCCGCCCGTATCTGCCGGTGGTCGATGTGGGCGGGCCGAAAGACACCTATTCGATCAACAACTATCTGCGTATCGGTGGCGGCGAAGTGCCGTGGTCGATCTTCGGATTTGAGGTGACGATTGCGCCGCGCATCAAGGTGTTCTTGCTGACTATCTTCTATTCCGCCGTTGTGACGGTGATCACTTTTGCGATGGCCTATCCACTGGCCTATTATCTGGCCAAGATCGTGTCGCCCAGATCCTTGCCGACGCTGTTCCTGTTGTTGTTCATTCCGCTGTGGGTGTCGGAGATTCTGCGCTCTTTCGCGTGGTGGATCATCCTTGCCTTCAAGGGGCCGTTGAACGCGGTGCTGATGCAACTGGGCATCATCGATGTCGAGATCCGGTGGATCGCCGGGTTCAGCCCGGTGGTGATCGGTCTGGTCTACACGTACGTTCTGTTCATGCTGTTCCCGCTCTACAACGCCATGCAATCGCTGGACAACAACCAGATCGAGGCGGCCGAGGATCTGGGCTCGCCCTGGTGGCGCACGCATTGGCGGGTGATCCTGCCGCATGCCAAGCCGGGGATCGCCTCCGGCTCGGTGATGGTATTCATGCTGTCGGCCGGCTCGATTCTGGTGCCGACGCTGCTGGCCTCGACCAGTTCGCGCTGGTTTACCGAGATCATCCAGCAATGGATGTTCGAAAGCCAGGATTGGAACACCGGCTCGGCCTATGCCTTCATGCTGTTG
>JANOGW010000082.1:0-6822 GCA_031406155.1 Pseudorhodobacter sp. | reverse complement strand
CGGCCCGCTCGCCGTGAAATCTTGCTGCAAGAGATTCGGCGCGATGTTGAAGACATGGTCGCTGTCGGTGGTGCGCTTGAACTTCCGCGTTCGAACGACCTGGATGCCGTTCTGGCGCATCAGACGGCCAACGCGGCGCTGGCCGACCCGAAGGTCCAGCTCGTTCAACTCCTCGGTCATGCGAGGCCACCTGACATAAGGTTCCCGGTCTGCCTATGGTGCGCCTTCGGTTCCTGGGACGAAGCTCCGGGGGGTAGCTCTGTGGACGAAGGGTGAATTCGCTGCGCCTGCGCCAATGGCGGCTTTCAACAACAGTTAAGCCGAATGAGCCTTTCCAATTGCCCTAATGGGCCGACCCGACGACTGAAACCCACAATGCGAGCATTTTGCGATCTTCAAGTTGAACGATCCGCTGATGTAGTCCCTGCTCCCATGACCCCGGTTTGGCCCGCGCATCGCGCAAGGCTCTATCGAATGCCTCGAGTGCTTCCTCTTCTTGCCCGATCTGAGATAGCGCTATGCCTCGTTCAAGTTGGATTCTTGCCCGCTTCGCTCGTTCAATGGGAAACACATTCATCCAAGCACCGGCGGTGAGTGAAATATTGCAGAACCGAAGCTTCTTCACACCTTCATACCGGTCATTCCGGCAAGCTCCAGCCATCAGACCCGCTGTCATTCCGCTGAGCCATACAAACAGGAAGGCCCAAATGAAAATTGCGTAGGCCCAAGTCTTTAATCTTGATGGTTTTGCTTCTGTCGGCTGTTCCATATCTCACAGTATCAAGAGCACTAGAAATAAAAAAAGGGCCCTGTAAGCTGCCGTTCATGCATCACGCAGCATCGGTCAGAATGGGCTCGAACCGGCCATGCGGCGACGCGGCATGGTACGGGCAGTCAAACGTGTCAGCGCAGCGACGTAGTTGGCCCGAAGCGGACGTTGCCTACCGCGCGACCGGCCAAACTCATACGTTTCTGTCCCGGACGCATTCGATCGTATTTAGAACAAACCGATTGGAGGCATACAACACTGCGATGCAAAGTTTCGGCCAGCCCAAGGGCGGCATTGAGCACAGCTGGCGTCATCTGACATGGGTCCAAGGCAGTCTTTGACTAAGCCGCAGAAATGTCGGTCAGCCGGAACACTTCCACTGGCTCCCGGATCCCTTTCAGCGTGAACTCGCCTCGCAGTTCGACCGGGAACTGATCCTCCACCGCTGTCCGCGCACGCGGGCTGAGTAGGATTTCTCCGTCCTGCGCCTCGTCGGCCAGCCGCGAGGCGAGGTTGATCGCGGTGCCCGAGGCGGTGTAGTCGAACCGCCCTCCGGACCCCACCATGCCCACCGTCGCATAGCCCAGCGAGACGCCGACCCCGAAGCCCAGCCGGTGGCCCATCTTTTTCCACCGGCCGCACAACTCGGCCATCCGGTCGCGCATCGCCATGGCCAACCGCACGGCGTCACCTGCCGGATCGTCGCAGGGCAACGGATCGTTGAACAGCACCATGATGCCGTCGCCCATCCGGTGATCAACCCCGGCTTTATGCGCGTTGATCAGCGCGCCCATTTCCTCGTGGTAGGTCTGCAAGACCTCGATAGTTTCCTCGGGCTCCGCCGTTTCGCAAAACGCGGTGAAGCCCCGGATGTCGCAAAACAGCACCCCCAGCAGGGCGCGGTGGCTCGACAGCATCTTCTCCGACCCCGACGACACCACTGCATCCGCCACCGCCGCAGGCAGGAACCGCTTCAGCCGCCCCATCCGTTCAATCTCGCCCACCTGTTCCTGCACCCGGTCGCCCAATTCTGCGTTCAGCGCCTCCAACGCCTTGAACTGGCGGACGTTCTCGATGGCGATGCTGGCCTGGGCGGCGAAGGTTTCGACCAGTTGGATATCCGCTTCTTGTGGCGACCGATCCGCTGGCCACATGAGGTTGATGCTGCCCCAGACCTCGTTGCGGGCAAAGATCGGAACGCCGATCAATTGCTTCAGCCCCCGCTCCTGCGCCCATTCGTGATCAAGGTAGCCTTCCAACGTGGCGTCTTCTATCCGCGCCACCGTCCGCGTCTTGACCGCTTGACCAATCAAGGTGTTGTCGAGAAGTGGCGAACTCGGCGTCGACGCCGTATCTGCGAAGGCGACGCTGTCGAGGCCGCAACTTGCGCAATAGTGGACCATACCATCTTCGACGCGCCAGAGCGCGCAGACGGACGCACCGCAAAGCTGAGCCGCACGCTGCGCGATCATGTCGAACACCGGCACGTCGTCATCGCGGCTGACGCTGATGACCTCAAGGATCTCCCGCGTTGCCGCCTCGCGCGAAAGGCGCGTCTCCAGTTCCGCATTCGCCGTCTGGATCGCACGGAATTGCTGCACGTTCTCGATGGCGATGACGGCCTGGGCGGCGAAAGTTTCGGCAAGTGCTATTTCATCGGCGGTGAAGGGCCGCACCTCTTTGCGGAAGATGACGAAGGCTCCGATCCCACCCGTCGGAGTAAGAAGCGGCACAAGCATCTCGGTGCGAATGCCCGAGTCCCGTACGATGGAAACAAAAAGCCCGACACCCTGGCGATAGAACTCGGTGTCCATCTGGTCTTCGACATGGACGACCTTCCCGCTGATGATCGCCTGGGCGGCACTCGAAGCGACCGGGCTCATCGACACTTCGCCCCGGTCATAGATCGCGATGGTAGCCGGATCGATGCCGTAGTGGGCCGGCATCCGCTGATGCGTATCACCCGCCTTGCCGAGTATGAGGCAGGCGGCATCGGCGTCGCACAGGTCGGCCACCCGGTGCAGGATGGCGTCGAACACCGGCTGGTCGTCATCGCGGCTCTGGCTGATGACTTCCAGAATCTCCCGCGTCGCCGCCTCGCGCGCCAGCCGCGTCTGCAACTCGCGGAACTGGCGGACGTTCTCGATGGCGATCACGGCTTGGGCGGCGAAACTGCGCACGAGTTCGATCTCGTCCTCGGAAAACAACCGTATCTCGCGCCGGTGCAGGTTGATGGCGCCGACGGAGCCTGTTGCGTCCTTCAGAGGCACACTCAACATTGTGCCGGTGCCCTTCTCATCGACGATCAGCAACCAGGTTGGCTCGCCGCGCCGGTAGCTGTCGGTGTCTGCCGCATCCAGGATATGCTCTGCCTTGCCCGAACAGATCGCCCGCGCACCCAGATGTACCGCCGGGTCCATGACCGGCGCGATGGCATTTACCTCGGCAATCATGGCATCGTAATTCGCATACGGGCCATCAGAAACCTCGCCCCACGCGGCCAGCCGCATGACTGGGTCCACCGGCCTGCCCAGCATGAGAGCCGCCGTGTCGGCCCCGCATAATCGGATCGCGTTGCGCAGAACCGCATCAAACACCGGGCGGTCATCATCGCGGCGGTGACTGATCACCTCAAGGATTTCTCGCGTCGCCGCCTCGCGAGCGCGCGCCATTGCAAGCTCTTCGTTCATGGCGCCTTCAACGTTCGATACTGATCCATCTGGCAAGTTCCTTGCTCCGGTAACTTACCACATCGATCCTAAGGGGAGAGGCAGGGTATAGCTAACGTTTTCGAAATTAAAAGCATTACAAAGGCCAGCGCGTTCCGCTGAGCCGTCATGGTTTCCCTGAGACAAATTTAGGGAGGCGAAGATGCAGCCACGCGCATGGTATTTCATTCCTCCCGACGGCAAGCGGCACGGGCCGAGCTTTACCGAATGGCAGGCGAAGGTTTCGGCCGGACGCCATGCAGCCAAGCGCCCCAAGCTGGAGATCGAGACGGCGGCGATAATCTTCCGTACATTGTCCAAGGCCGGCTGGCGAGTTGAACACACTGGCACAAAAGCAATTCCGGCGCCGGTTTGGATGATGCGGTCTTAGGCATGGCAAAGAGCAACCAATCAGGGTGTGCTCGCGGTCTGCCTCAATCATCCGAACCGTCAGACTGCCCCTCGCCTTCCGCTGAGGCAGGACCGCCGAGGTGTGGAGGCCGATTATACTGGTAGCCGTGGGCAGGTGCAGCTTGTCGGGCATCGACGTGGATCGCCACAGAGGGCGCGCGGGCATCGCTTGCCAGAAATTCCGCCATTCTTGCTCTGACCGCTTCACTCTTGGCAGTCAGCATCAAACCAAGCGCAACCTCGATCGCCCGTGCCTTGGCCCATGCACGCATCCCATCGGCTTCGGCAATGAACCGCAAGCGTTCCGCTTCCAAAAAATCACGCACAGCAGGCCGGGAAAGAGCCTTGGCAAGCCCCTGTCTGGACAGCCCGGCCATATCTTGGCAGCATCGGTTTGGGAACGTCCCTCACGGGCCAGCAGGGAAAGCGCATGGCGCAGCTTAGCGCTGATGCGGGCGGGGCGAGCTGGGAGTGCTACAATGTTTGACATGGGGGCAGAATGCCGCTGGTGTAGGCCAACCCATATGCACCACGCCGCACAGGCTTTGCATCTGCTACATGCGCCCAAGATACTCACCATTCGAAAATCTATTTCTGGAAATTTTGAAAAAAAATGGTGGAAACATCGCGCAGGCATGAGACGAGTATGCAGCACGGGAGCCTGATTTTTCCCCCGTCCCCCGTCTCAGGTTGGGAAATGGGAAACCGGAAGGTCGTGCAGCACCGTGACCCCTCGCGCGGTTCACCAATTGGTCAGCCGAAACTTTGACGGTGATGTAGTTTGTGCGATATGACAAACGCCAGTGGCTCGAGACCGTTAAATCCAAAAGGGGGAATTTCACGTCCAAATCAAAAGCGCAATGGTAGCAGTTCCGACCGTCAATTATGGCCGTTCCATGCATCTTGATTGGCTCGCGGCGCTCAGTTTGGTTGCTCTTGTCCCTTCATGTACTGAACTAATTTTCTTGGGTCGTCGCAAGTATAGGTTAAGGTTTTGGCCGCCGTATCGCCACTCTGATAAATGGTCAAGGTTAACTGACCGTTGTGCAGGGCCAGCGTCTCCCACACGATCATCGTGCTGTCCGAGTACTCCGCATTAACCTTCGCTTCGGGTATCGGCTGAACACGCCAATCGCAACGCTGACCAGAGGGCTGATCTGACTTCCAAGCATCGCAACCTTCGCCGCCTTCCAATAAACAGGCCCGATCCATGATTGCCAAGCCGTTGTAAAAGGCTCGCAAAGTGAAATCGGGATCATCTGGACAATTGACGTCAAACTGCGCGGTCTGACCCGCAATGTTTAACATTCCGCCCATGTTCAGGATATCGTTTGCAGCCTTCAATACCGGAATCCCCTTTGTCGGACACGCTTTAGGCGAACACCGCTTGCATGATCTCGTCGTAGAACCGGCCCGACATGCCTTCGAAGGCGGTGTTGGAGCATGACACGATGCTGGTTTCGGTGGCCGGATCAATCGCCCAGAAATGCCCGTAGACCCCGCCCCATTCAACCGCGCCACGGGGCAGCGCGCTTTGGGCGGCCGACTGGTCGAGCAACACCGCCCCAAGATAGCCAAAGCCGGTTCCGGCGTAATCGGGTCCGCGTGCCACCGGGCCGATCTGGTTGGCAAAGGCCGCCGTCCGGGTGGCAGGGTTCAGGAAATCGTTTCCGCGCAAGCCCTCCAGCAGCACCATGACATCCGCCACCGTGCCCGCCATGCCCGCCCCGCCGGACTGTGACGCCGAGGGATCCAGAATGCGGGCCGGGGAAAACTCAATGATCTCTGCCTTGTCGTTGGTCACGGATTCGGGCTCGGCCATCCGGTGCGGCGGGCTGCCATCGGCATAGGGCACCGCCAGCCGCGCGCGGTCAGCCACCGCGGATCCAGTGTCGGTCATGCCCAGCGGCCCGGTCACATGCCGCGCCACCGCGCCGGCAAGGTCCGAGCCGTTGATTGCGGCCAGCACGCCGCCCAGCACGTCGATCGAAAGACCGTATTCCCAGCCGGCACCGGGTTGAAACCGTAGCGGCAGCCGCGCCAGCCGGCGCAGGTTTTCCTCCAGCGAGATCACCGGCCCGCTGAGGCCGTTTGAAACCCCGGGGTGCGGATCATAGGTCAACCCTGACATATGGGTCAGCAAATGATGGATCAGGATTGGCGGGCGCTTGCCATCCGGGGTCTGCGGCGTGAAATAGGGCAGATATTCCGCCACCGGGTCCTCCAGCCGCAACAGCCCCAGATCAACCATCCGCAAAGCCGCCGCCGTGACGATCAGCTTGGTCACCGAGGCCAGCCGGAAGATCGCATCCGCCTGCATGGCCCGCCCCGCCTCGCGGTCGGCCAGACCGGCGGCACGCGCGTAAACCAGCGCGCCCTGTCGCCGCACCTGCACCACCGCGCCCACAACCCGGCGGCCAAGGGCGGCCTCGATCGCCGCATCAATTCCGTTTCGCGTGTCCACCGCCCGTTCCCGCCCGATTTTCCCCTGCCGCGACCCTAAACCGACATTCCCCAAGTGGCCTGCCGCTTGACGTCACTTTTTCCTGATCTTGCCGCCAGATCAAGTGTTTTGCCCTCCCAGCCTCGACTGCGGTCGTCATCGACCCGTCGGGTGAGGGCCGGCCGTTCAAGGAATGGGTGGTCGTGCCGGAGTCGCATGCGGACGAGTGGGAGTCGCTCGCTCACGAGGCCCTCAGGCCCGCTGGCTGAACCAGCAGCCGGCTTCCTCGTCCCTGAACACGCACGCGTTCTGGCCCGACTCGAGCACGAGATCGAAGTAGCGGCGGTCGAGCGGATTCTCCGTCCACCAGCGGTCGACGACGCGCCATTCCTCGCGCACGAGCGCGACCCCCTCGCGGTTCACCCGCATCGGCACGCCCACCGGGCTGGCCTCGACGAGCGCCGGCTGCGGCGCGTTGATGCGTCCTGCAG
>JANOGW010000081.1:0-3863 GCA_031406155.1 Pseudorhodobacter sp. | reverse complement strand
GTCGCATCATCGGGTTTGAAACCCATATAGGCGGCCACATCCAGCGGGCTGGGCAGATAGTCGATCACACCGTTCAGCAGCGTTTGCACGCCTTTGTTTTTGAACGCCGAACCACACAGAACCGGCACAAACGTCATCGCCAGCGTGCCCTTGCGGATCAAACGGCGCAGCGTCGCTGCATCGGGTTCGGTGCCTTCAAGATAGGCTTCCAGAACCACATCATCCAGTTCAACCGCCATTTCGATCATTGCCGCGCGATGCGTTTCCGCTTCGGCACGCAGACTGTCGCGGATAGGCTGACGAGTCCAGGTCGCGCCCAGATCTTCGCCTTTCCAGGTCCATTCTTCCATCGTCACCAAGTCAATCAGACCTTCCAGATCGATTTCCGACCCAATGGGAAGCTGAATCGGCATTGGCGTCGCACCAGTGCGCGATTTGATCATGCGCACGCAATTGAAGAAATCGGCGCCGATCTTGTCCATCTTGTTGACGAAAACAATACGCGGCACGCCGTAACGGTCAGCCTGACGCCAGACAGTTTCGGTCTGCGGCTCAACCCCAGCGTTGGCGTCCAGCAAACATACCGCGCCATCCAAAACCGCCAACGAACGCTCGACTTCAATGGTAAAGTCAACGTGGCCCGGCGTGTCGATGATGTTGAAACGGTGCTTCGGCGTCAGCGGATTTTTACCGTCTTCGGTCTTTTCCCAGAATGTCGTGGTCGCAGCCGAGGTAATGGTAATCCCCCGCTCCTGCTCTTGCTCCATCCAGTCCATCGTCGCCGCGCCGTCATGCACTTCGCCGATTTTGTGCGACTTGCCTGTATAGTACAAAATACGCTCGGTTGTCGTGGTTTTACCCGCGTCGATATGCGCGATAATGCCAAAGTTGCGGTAGCGTTCCAGTGGGTATTCGCGTGCCATGATGCCCTCTTACCAGCGGTAATGGCTGAACGCTTTGTTTGCGTCGGCCATCTTGTGGGTGTCTTCGCGCTTCTTCACGGCGGTGCCGCGGTTCTGCACGGCATCGGCCAGTTCGGCGGCCAGACGCTCTTCCATCGTGTTCTCGTTGCGCTTGCGCGCAGCCGTGATCAGCCAGCGGATCGCCAGCGCTTCGCGGCGTTCGATGCGGACTTCGACCGGAACCTGGTAGGTCGCACCGCCGACGCGGCGCGAGCGGACCTCGACCGAAGGCTTCACGTTCTCAAGCGCCTCGTGGAAGGCTTCGACAGCCGGGCGCTTCAGGCGGGTCTGGACGCGATCAAGCGCGCCATAGACGATGCCTTCTGCGACGGACTTCTTGCCGTCCAGCATCAGGTTGTTCATGAACTTGGTGACCACCCGGTCGCCATACTTGGCATCGGGCAGGATTTCGCGCTTTTCGGCGGCGTGACGACGGGACATGTTCTATCTCCTCACTTCGGACGCTTGGCGCCGTATTTCGAACGGCGCTGACGACGTTCCTTCACGCCCTGGGTGTCCAGAACGCCGCGGAGAATGTGGTAACGCACACCGGGCAAGTCCTTGATACGGCCGCCACGGATCAGCACGACCGAGTGTTCCTGCAGGTTGTGCTTTTCGCCGGGGATGTAGCAGATGACCTCAAAGCTGTTGGTCAGACGCACTTTGGCGACTTTCCGCATAGCCGAGTTCGGCTTCTTCGGCGTTGTTGTATAGACGCGCGTACAAACGCCACGCTTCTGTGGGCAGGATTCCAAGTGCTGCGACTTGGACCTTCTTACAATTGCTACCCGCGGTTTGCGAATAAGCTGTTGGATCGTCGGCATTAGGTTCGCCCTTTATTTGCAACCCGTTAAGACATCGCCCGTCAGCGACTTTTCCGGGGGCATTTCATTCGCCAGTGTCTTGCGCGACCGCAAAACATAAAACCGCATGCGTCCCCTTGCGCGAGGACGACGCGGTGGAAATACAGAGGATCGGGGTTTTGAGGCCCGGATCATGACCACTTCTAGATATGCTGGTCTGCGCGAAGGGTATCCCCATCGCTCAGGTAGGCGGCGTATAGGGGGAGTCGCAGGGGATGTCAACAGCATGGGCAGGCCCGAATTACCGCGCCGCGCGGGCCAATCTTCCTTCACGAACAAGGGTAAAGATGCCGCTGGCCACAACGATTGCCGCCCCGATGGACGTGTAGAAATCGGGCCAGGTTCCGAACACCGCCCAGCCCAGCACAATGGCCCACAAAAGCGATGTATAGCGGAACGGCGCCACAAAACTGATGTCGCCGACCCGCATCACCATGACTGCAAACATATAGCCCACGATCAACGCCGAGGCAGCGCCGATGATCGCAAGGCCCGCGTGCAGATCAATGGCCACCCAGCCCTGCCCCAGTGATCCCAGAGCGCCCATTGCCGTCACCGATACCGCCGCACCAACCGCAATCGTCACCGATGGCACCGCCGCAGACATCTTGCGCATCGCAAGATCTCGGATCACGACACAGACCACAGCCCCCAACCCCATGATCGACCACTGATCAAAGCCATCACCCCCCGGCCTGATGATGATCAAAACCCCAATGAAGCCCGCAACAATGGCCAGCATCCGCCGCCAGCCAATCCTGTCGCCATAGACCAGTGCGGCGGATAGCGTCACCGCCAGCGGCAAGAACTGCAGAATGGCCGACAAATTGGCCAAAGGCATATGCACAAGCGCCGCCAAGAACAGCGCCGTCCCGCCCACCTCCGCCAAAGACCGCACAATCAACGCCCCGGCATCCCTCCGAGCCAAGCGCAGTCGCAAGCCCCCGGTGATAACGCCCAGGCTGATCAGGGCAACCATCGTCAAAATCCCCCGCAAAGTAATCGCCTGATACAACGGCAACACCTGCATCGCAGCCTTCATGAAGGTATCATTGATGGTGAACCCAGCCATCGACACGCACATATAAAGCGCACCGCGAACGTTATCGGAAATCTGCATTGTGGCCCCTGCCCTGTTGGGCGTGGTGATATCCCTGCAAGCAGGCAGAAGAAAGGGCCGCACCCGGTTAATCTTGTACCTGATGCAATCGTCAGCACCACCACAGGGCCGCGCCCGACCTCGGGAAGGCGCAGCAACGTTCGCCTTAGGCGCTTTATGGTCCAACCACTCCCGCAGAAGTTCTGCTGGCAACCCGCCAAACGCGCCCTCCCGGGGGGAATTCAGTTTCTAATCTTACCTCATTGCGGGTCGCCGGCAAACGAAACTCGCATAACCTCCGGCAAGTCGAAGGTTAGATTTAGACTGATTTCGGCCTCTGGAACGCTTCCGATGATATCCAAGCCGCTAACAGCCAGTGTATCAAGCAGCTTTCGTTGATCCGGAGAAAGACCGGCGAACCATACCGGATTATAGAAGATATTCTCTACGTGTTTTACTGCAAACTGGAGGCAGGCAAACGCCTGAAATGCAGACGGCAGCTTGCGAATTTGATCTGCAATGACTTGTCCAGGCGCACCAACTTGATCTACCCAAGAAATACAGATATAACTGTGCTTGTTCCCGGCAAAACTCGATAAAAAAATCTGCTCCAGCAGTTCGTCTACATATCCATGTTGCAGTTCATTTCCGAAAAGATCGGTGAATGGGGACCACGCTCCTGCAAGCATGAAGGGCAGAGAGCACTCGAACTCCATCACCATCGAGCAAAGTACTTGGTCTCGGCCTTCGACTAGCGCATTTGTAAGCCTCTCGTGGGTATGTTTTAGATCTTCCCTGTGACCTGCCACTGATCTTTCATCCAGCCACGACCGGAGCCCTTTGTTCATTTACGCCTTTCGGCGCGGTTTGAGCAATCGCCCGGCGCGCGGAGCTTTCATCGCGTGCAGCGGGTCGGGCGATTGCGGTGGTGAGGTGCAG
>JANOGW010000074.1:0-13878 GCA_031406155.1 Pseudorhodobacter sp. | reverse complement strand
ACATCTGCCGGCGGCTGCTCTCGCACTACGGCGGTCTCGTTCCGGATTCGATCGAGGAACTACTGACTCTCAATGGAGTGGGGAGGAAGACGGCGAACCTGACGGTGACCGTCGGTTTCAACAAGCCGGGCATCTGCGTGGCCGCGGGGGCCTGCAGCGCCGCTGCCGGAGCCACTGCGCCTAACAGGCGGGCCACTGCCAGAGAGTCAATGGCGGGAGCCGGTGTGAGCACGGCAGGCGCCGGGGCCTCAACGCCGCCAGCGGAAGCCAGTCGCAGCCCCCAATAACCGAGGCTCGCAGTGGCCATCGTCCATACCAGCAACGTAACGGCAGACAGGCTCAGCTTGCTTCGTGAAAGGGTCATCATGCAGGGATTATGATTGAAGCTTACAAGTTCATCCGTCGCCCCGCATGTTGGCGTGCAACTCGTCAAATGCCGCGCGGGTCAGATAGGGCGTGCCCCATTTGCGCGCACCAGTGTCTTGGTAAAACCGCCAGAACGCATCCCAATGATGCGGTTCGATCTGATCGCAGGTCAGCATCTGGATCGTGCCGCCAAACGCATTTGCTGTCTCACGTTCCTTGCGGATCGATTTGCGTTTGCGCGATGACAGATCGGCAAGAAACGCATCGAAATCGGGGTAGCCCCGGTTTTCCCAATGAAACTGCTGGGTGGTGCGGTGCATCAGGCCGAGACCTTCGCCCGCCTGTGCTTCGTCTTCGGTGCAAAAGGTGATGTGCAGGGATGAGATATGGTTCTGGGCCGCCAGTTGCAGCGCGCCTTCCAACAGGGCTGCCCGGCCATCATCGGTATGTCCCGGCGCGGTCAGAAATCGGCGGCCAGTGGCGGGCGTGAATGGTACGGCCATCTGCAATTTCGGATAGTACCGCCCGCCCGCGTTTTCGTAAGCCTGCGCCCAGTTATGATCGAAAATGTACTCTCCCTGGCTGTGGCCTTTGGCATACATCGGTGCCGCCGCGATGATCTGCCCATCCATCCGCGCGACCAAAGGGCGGGGCTGCCAGCCCGTGCCCCTGCCAGTGGACCCCGACCGATCCAGCGCCAGCAGGAACCGGTGGGTTGTGAACGGGTCAACCGGCCTGCCAACCGCCGCCTCAGGGCAAGCAACGGCATCCCAGTCGGTGGCCGCAACATCCGCAAGGCTGGACAGGACCGAGACTTCAGTTTCTTGCATCGCGTGTCGTCACCGCCGGGTAAATTTTGGAGGTAGCCGGGGGGTTTTCAGCCCCTCCCCAGCCCGGCCACGGGCCGGGCGTTCTTCGTGAAAACCCTCCACTGGATGGTTTTTTCATCAGTCATCACCCCCGAGGATATTTGTGCAGAAACGAACCACACACAGACGAACTGGCTTCAATCTGCCTTTGGTCAAGCACCAAGAGGGGCAGGATACCCTTCGAAGGTGATGTTATCGGCAATTTGGCGGGCGTTTGCCTCGGCCTGTGGCGAACGGATGGTCCAGCACAGGATTGCGGCACCTTTGGCCTTCAACTCTGCCACACGCGGATAGGCCAGATCTGCGGCGCGGTGCGAGATAAAGCTTGAGAGCGTTGCGTCGTAATCGGGTATTTCACGCAGCCGATCACAGACGTTTTGTGGCAGCGCTACCCAATCGTGGTACTCGAACCGTTCCGTCGTCAGCCCGCGCGCGATGTTGGGGGCCAGCCGCGACAGAACCATGATGGCTGCGGGATTGTATGACATCACGGCGACGGGTCCGCCGTAACCCTGAAGCGCGTTTGCTGTTGCCGCCTCAAGCTGGCCAGAGGTTTCGACCAGTGTCCCCGACACGTCTTTCAGTTCGATCAGCAAAGGCACTCGTCCCGCCACTAGGTCCAGCACCTGCGAAAGCGTCGGGATCAGATCGTCGCTGTCCACCAGTGCGATTGCAGATAGCTTTGACGCTGTCAGGCCCTGCGTCGGGCCGGTTTCACTCGTCATCCGGTCCAGCGTTTCATCGTGGAAAACCATGGCCTGTCCGTCGGCGGTCAACTGGACATCCAGTTCAATCCCGTAGCCCGCCTCGATCGCTGCCCGAAACGCTGACGCTGAATTTTCCGGGCGGCGGCGGGTTCGGTCATGGTAGCCTCGATGGGCAAGCGGGATCGCCCGGAAATCCGGGTGCAAGGGAACCCGGGTCATCCCCTGATCTCAAAGATGCCTTCGATTTCCACCGCAACGCCGAACGGCAGGCTGGCGGCAGAAACTGCGGATCGGGCGTGGCGGCCAGCATCGCCCAGGACCGCGACAAGGAAATCGGACGCGCCGTTGATGACCTTCGGCTGGTCGGTAAAATCGGCGGTGGAATTGACAAATCCGGTTAGCTTGACCACGCGCACAAGGCCCGACAGATCGCCGCCGCAGGCTTTGCGCACCTGCGCCAGCAGGCTGATCGCGCAGCATTTCGCAGCCTCGGCCCCGGCGGCAACTTCCATATCCAGCCCGAGGCGGCCTTTGATCAGCCCGTCAGCATTCTGGCTGAGCTGGCCCGAGATGTGAACAATGGTGCCGACAACAACGAACGGTACATAGTTTGCGGCGGGTGCGGGGGCATCGGGAAGCGTGACGCCAAGGGCGGTGAGGCGGGCGTTGATATCTGACATGTTGTTCTCCGGATTCGGGCGGAGGCTAGACACAAGTTCGCTTTGCAGCAAGAGGTGCAAGACACTGTAGGCAGCTGCAGCCTGCGGATCGCGCCCGAGCCCGGTTCAGCTTTCGCGAAAGGCACGCGCGAAATAATCGGTGAAAGGCTTCAGCAGATAGGTCAACGGTGTGCGGGCGTCGGTTTGAATGAAGGCTTCAACCGGCATACCGGGGATCAGGATCTGCCCTTCCAGCTTGGCCAGTTCGCCCTCATCCAGCAGAATTTCGGCGCGGTAATAGGGGGCTTGCGTACGATCGTCGATCAACGCATCGGCAGACACCACGGACACATGCCCTGTCAGTTCGGGTGTGTTACGCGATGAAAAGGCCGAAAACACCAGCTTGACCGACTGGCCGACCAGCACCTGATCGATATGGATCGGCATCACCTTGGTTGCGATCAACAGCGGGCGGTCTTGCGGGATCAGGTACAGCACCGGATCAGCGGGCCGCAAGACAGAACGCGGCGTGGTCATCGTCAGCCCAAGTACGATGCCCGACACCGGCGCGCGCACATCAAGGCGTGCAATGCGTTCATCCAGCGCACGGCGGCGCTCTGCCAATTCCAATTCTTGCGCCCCGCTATCGCGCAACTGGGTGTTCGCCTCTTCGCGCCGATCACTCGCGAGTCGCAATACTTCGATCTTGGTCTCGGTAATGCGCCCCTCTGCCTGCGCGCGGGTCGCGGCCAGTTCGCCAATCTGGCCACGCATGCTGGCCTCTTCGCGGCGCAGTTCCAGCACACGGCTGGCTTGGGTCAAGCCTTTGTCGAGCAGGCCCTGCTGATCGGTCAACTCTTGGCTGAGCAGAGTCCGCTGGGTTTTCATAGCCTCTGCCTGTGCGTCAAACCCGATGATCTGTTCTTCGATCTGGTCGCGGCGTTTTTCAAGCTGTTCCGTCTGACTGGCAAGGCTTTCGCGCCGAGCCTCGAACAAGCGGCGCTGGCCGTCCATTTTTTCGATGACGTCCGGGTACTTTGCCTGCGCCGCCAGCAGATCCTTGCCGAAGGCAATTTCCGGCAGGCCGTCGCGTTCGGCCTCAAGACGGTCCCTGCGCGCGAGCGTCTCGAACAGCTGCCCCTCTACAATCGCCAGTTCAGACCGGATCGACGCGCCATCAAGGCTCAGCAGCAAATCACCCGCGGCAACGGTATCGCCCTCGGCGACATTGATCGTGGCCACAACGCCGCCATCGGGGTGCTGGACAACCTGCCGGTTTTGTTCCACCTCGATCTGGCCAGACGTGACGATTGCGCCGCTGATGGTGGTTGCAACGCTCCACCCGCCAAAGCCAAAAACAAGGAAGGCCAGGGTAATGAGGCCATATGTAATTGGCCTGCGGGTCGACCAGAGTTGAGCCGGGTCGGTCATGCAACGCTTCCTGTGACATTCGCCGTGACATTGGCCTTGGCAATTTCTGCATGGTTCTTGACCATATCGCGCAACACTTGGTCACGCGGGCCAAAAGCACGGCGCGCGCCGTCTTCCAGCACCAAAAGCAGATCGCATTCCTGGATGGCGGCAGGCCGGTGCGCCATGATCAGAACCGCGCGGCCATCTGCCTTCATTTCACGGATCGCAAGGTTCAGCGCCAGCGAGCCATCGTTGTCGAGGTTCGAGTTCGGCTCGTCCAGCACCAGTATGACCGGGTCGCCATACAATGCGCGGGCAAGACCGATGCGTTGTATCTGCCCGCCAGACAGCCTCCCGCCAAGGGTGGACACGCGGGTATCATAGCCATCGGGCAACTTTACGATCATGTCATGTGCGGCGGCCTTCTTTGCCGCCTCGACCACCTTTTTGGCATCCGGCGCTTCTTGCAGGCGGGCTATGTTCTGCGCAATGGTGCCGTCAAACAGCGTGATCCGCTGCGGCAAGTAACCGAAATAACTGCCCAGCACATCCGGGTCATACTGATCCAAGGTAGCACCATCCAGCCGCACCTTGCCCGCAGCCGGGCGCCAGATGCCGATCAACGCTCGTGCCAGCGACGATTTGCCAGACCCCGAGGGTCCGATGATCCCTAACGCCTGCCCGGGCTCAAGGCGAAAACTGACGGACCGCAGCACGGCCTGACCATCGCCGGGCGGTACCACCGACAGGTTCTGCGCCTCAAGTATCGCCTTGGGGCGCGGCAGCGCGGTGCGTTGCGGATCAACCGGTGTGCGCGTCAGCAGATCGGCCAGTCGGGAATGGCCTTCGCGGGCGCGGCTGACCAGTGGCCAGCCACCGACCGCCTGTTCGATCGGGGCCAAGGCGCGCCCCATCAGGATCGACCCCGCAATCATCGCGCCCGAGCTTAACTCGCCGCGCAACACCAGCCATGCGCCGAGCCCAAGCATCGCCGATTGCAAAAACATGCGAAACACTTTTGAGATAGACCCGAACACGCCGTTCACGTCTGAGGCGACGGTGCTTTGGCCAAGCGCAAAACTACGTGCCTTTTGCCAGCGGTCAAATCCGGCACCCGCCATGCCAAGGGCCTGCACGGCCTCGGCTTCGGATTTCAGGTTGTCGGAGATGCGTTCGGCCTGCATTCCCGCCGCGTTGGCGCGAAGGAGGGACCCTTCGGAACTGCTTTGGTTCATCAGGGCCACGGCAACAAGAACAACGCCACCGGCAATCGCCAGCCAGCCCAGCCAGACGTGAAAGAGAAAGATTGCTGCGATAAAAATCGGCGTCCAGGGGATGTCGAACATCGCAAGCAGCACTGGCGATGCCCACAGACGCTGCACCGCCTCCAGATCACGCTGAGCCGCAAGAGCGGCGGGATCGTTCGGTGTCAGCGTCAGCCGCCGAACGGCGGCGGCAAACACGCGCCGATCCAGCCGGTCCTGTAGCCGCGCACCGATACGTGCCGTGATCCGTCCGCGCGCATGATCCAGAATACCCATGGCCAAAAACAGAAATGCGACCAGAACCGACAGAGCGACCAGCGTTTCGACCGATCTGCTGCCAAGGACACGGTCATAGACCTGCAACATGTAAAGCGGGGCCGTCAGCATCAGCAGGTTTACAAACACGCTAAAGACGAACACGGCAACAAGTGCCATCCGCGATTCCCGCCTTGCAGCGCGCAGCTCGACCAGTCCTTGAAGTGCCTTCATCGATAACGTCCTGTTTCTTTCGGGCCCTGCACGTGCCCTGATCCTGCTCGGCAAAAAATCCCCACCGATGGAACTGACACCTCGCAAGATTGTTGTCTTCGCAGGGCAGTCAGACTATGCCTTTGTTTTCCTGCGTGACAACTTCGCTTGCAACTTCTTCAGGGCGGGAACCTAGGAAGATGAAGGGTAATTATCTATTGCTTTCTTTTGATCGCTCAAAGAAATATCTTTTCGGGGCAATGTCGGCAACAGTTCTTGCAGCGTTGCTTGCAGGGTGTGCCGGCGCACCCGCACCGCAGGGAATTGCCGACCCGGACGAGGGTGAAAACCGCAAGGTCCACGAATTCAACCGAAGGGTAGACAAGGCTTTCGTCGGAAGATCGGCAGGGGTCTATGGCTCGATAGTGCCAGAGCCTGTCAGGCGGGGCATAACGAATTTCTCGAACAATCTGGACACGCCCGGCGATGTTGCGAACAATCTTCTGCAAGGTCAGATCGGCAATGCTGGTCAGAATACGCTGCGTTTTGCCGTGAACACTATCTTCGGTATCGGCGGCTTGTTTGATACGGCCAAGGTGCTGGGCATTCCCGAAAAGCCGACAGATTTCGGTGAAACCCTGCATGTCTGGGGCGTGGGCGAGGGCAATTTCGTCGAGCTCCCCTTTGTCGGCCCGTCAACGCAACGGGATTTTGTCGGACTGGTCGTGGAAACAGCGCTGAACCCGGTTCGGCTGGCGCTGCCAAACCGCGAAGCCAACTACGCCGCTGGCGTGAAGTTCGCATCAAGACTTGGTGATCGGGATCGCTATTCCGAAATCGTGGATCAGGTTTTATATGACTCCGCAGACAGTTATTCGCAGTCGCGTCTGCTGTATCTTCAGAATCGTCGGTTTGCGCTGGGCCAGACCGCCAGCGATGACAACTTTGTTGATCCGTATGAGGACCCCTATGCGCAATAACCCAAACCTGACCCGGCGCAATTTCGCCGCCCTTTTCACGGCCAGTGCTGCAATTTTGGCGATGCCGCAACCTGCGCAGGCGCTAACAGTCGAGGATGCGCGCGCGCTGGTGGGTCGGGCTTTAGACACTGTCAACAGCATCATCAGCTCGGGCAAATCCGAATCCGCAATGTTTGGCGATTTCGAGCGGATGTTTGCCAAATTTGCCGATGTGCCGGTGATCGCGCGTTCTGCACTTGGCATTGCAGCCAAGTCAGCCAGCAAGGGCCAGCTTTCCGCCTTTACCAAGGCTTTCCAGGGATACATCAGCCGCAAGTACGGCCGGCGCTTCCGCGAGTTTATTGGTGGGCGTATCGAAGTTGTCGATGCAAGACCGCTGAAAAGCTATTTCGAGGTTGTCTCCATCGCATATCTGCAAGGTGAGGCACCGTTTGATCTGCGTTGGCATGTATCTGACAAGTCTGGAAGAGACCTGTTTTTCAACATCATTATCGAGGGCGTCAATATGCTTGCTTCCGAACGTGCCGAAATCGGCGCGCTTCTGGACAAGCGCAAGGGCAATCTGGATCAGTTGATCAAAGACCTGAAATCGCTTTGATCGGTTAGTTTTCGTCGGATAGCCCCAGCAGACTGCGCAAGACCCGTTCGACAGGATCGATATCATCGCGCGATCGGTCTGCGGGGCGTTCGACCAGAACATCGGGCTGATACTGGGGCTCTTGATATTCAGGCTCGGGCGGCAGCTTTGGCTCGGGCACGTCCATCGGCAAGGGGGTCACGGGCAGGCCGTCTTCCACCCGCATCATCACTTCACGCCAGATATCTGACGGCAGCCCGCCCCCGGTGACGCCCTTCAGGGGCCGGTTGTCATCGTAACCCATCCAGACACCAGTAACATAATCAGCGGTAAACCCGATGAACCAAGCGTCGCGACCGGCGCTGGTGGTTCCGGTCTTGCCGGCAGCCTCGCGGTCAGGCAACCGCGCGCGCGACCCGGTACCGGACTCGACCACCTGCGCCATCATATAGGTCAGATAGCGCGCCGACTGCTCCGAAATCACCCGCTCACCGATCCCGCCGCTGGCCCCCATCAACGACTCGTCCTCGCCCTTTACGCGCAGGTCAATCACGCCGTATGGCGTCACTGATGATCCGCCGTTCAGGATGCCCGCATATGCGCCGGTCATTTCCAGCAACGTCGATTCGGACGCCCCCAATGCCAGCGCCGGTCCTGCCGCCAGATCGCTCTGGATGCCGAACTCGCTTGCCACCTGTCGCACCAGATCGCGCCCTACCGCCTCTGAAATACGCACCGCCGGTATGTTGCGGCTTTCCATCAGGGCTTGCGACAAGGTGATCATGCCCTTGAATTCCTTGTCGTAATTTGACGGCGTCCATAGGCCCGACCCGGGAATATCCATGGTCAGGGGCGTGTCTTCAACATAGTCGGACGGGCTGTAGCCAAGGTCCATCGCGGCGGCATAGACAAACGGCTTGAAGGCCGATCCGGTTTGCCGTTTGGCCTGCGTTGCGCGGTTGAAAGATCCTGCCGCCTCGGTTCGTCGCCCGCCAACCATGGCGCGCACCGCCCCGTCTGCGGACATGACAACGACCGCCGCCTGCGCAGTCGATTCAGTTGACACCTTGTTTTCAAAAATGAATGTCAATGCCTCTTCGGCGGCCTTCTGCATGCCCTGATCCAGGGTTGACCTGATCACCACATCCTCGGTTGTCTCGGATGTCAGGAATGCGGGTGCGCTGTCCATCACCCAATCTGCGAAAAAGCCGCCCGACTTGGTTTCTGCCGCCGCGGAAAGCCGTGCCGGGTTTGCCAACGCATCGTCGGCCTCGGCGTCCGTCAGATAGCCTTGGTTCCGCATCAGTCCAACGATAACTGCACCGCGATCCTGCGCCCGTTGAAGGTTGTTCGTGGGTGCATAGCGCGACGGCGCCTTCAACAGACCCGCCAGCATGGCGGCCTCTGCCGGATCGACCTCATTCGCGGATTTGCCGAAATAGCGTTGGGCGGCGGCTTCGAATCCGCGCGCGCCCGCACCAAGATAAGCGCGGTTGAAGTAGATCGTCAGAATTTCGCCTTTTGTGTACTTGGCCTCCATTGCCATGGCGAACGGAATTTCCTTCACCTTGCGCCAAACCCCGCCTTGGCGGCAATCGGCCTCGTACTCGGCTTCGGATTTCCACACCGTGATGTCATAGACCACGCCCAGGCACAAAAGTTTCGCCACCTGCTGGGTGATCGTGGACCCGCCGTTGCCGCTAAGCGGCCCGCGCCCTTCGGACAGGTTGATCCGCACCGCAGACGCGATCCCGCGCGGGCTGATGCCGATATGGCGGTAAAACCGCTTGTCCTCGGTCGCGACAACTGCATTCAGAAGATAGGGCGATACAGTGTCAGCGGTGATCTGCCCACCAAAGGTTTCGCCGCGCCACGCGAACACCTTGTCGTTGCGATCCAGTATGGTGACTGATCCGCGCGATCTGCCATCCAGAAGATCCGCGACAGGCGGCAGTTGCACATAGAAATACAGCACCGATCCGACAAGGATCGTCGCAAACACAAACCCGACGCGCCAGCCGATCCCCCACAGAATGCGCCATATCATCCGGATCAGCCCAGCCAGCAATGCCATAATCGGGTTGCGGCGCGGTCGCTGTGGGCTTGCCCGCCGTGCCGTCTTGGCCGGTCTGCGGCCTGCACCGTCACTGCCAGATGTCGCTGTGCGCGCGGTCGCGTACCGCCGGTCGGCCTTTAACGGACCATATCCCTTGCCTGTAACACTCATGCCTGATCCGCCGTTCTGCCGTGCGACTTGTTTTGTGGCACTCTATCCTGCTGTTCAGGGAATGTGGAGCCGTCGCGGCCATGATTCGCATTCCGAATGCGCCCAAAAAAACATCAAATTAACCGACATGTGCAAAGTTTGTGCGTTTTCGCGTCGGAATAGGCCGTTTTACGCTTCGGTTTTCTTGTGCTGCATCTGCGAAGGCGGCCTTCTGTCGTTGGGGGGCGCCGGACAACCCCATCCACAAGAAGGGGAGCGATGTGAAACTCATCATAGCAGCGATCAAGCCGTTCAAGCTCGAAGAAGTCCGCGAGGCGCTGACCGCCATCGGCGTGCGCGGCATGATGGTGACAGAGATCAAGGGCTTCGGGTCCCAGTCTGGCCATACCGAGATTTATCGCGGCGCAGAATACGCCGTGAACTTCGTGCCGAAAGTCCGGCTTGAAATCGTGGTCAGCGACGCGCTGGCCGATCAGGTCGTCGAGACGATTGGCCGAACCGCCAAGACCGGAAAAATCGGTGACGGCAAGGTTTTTGTGCTGGATGTGCAGCAGGCTTTGCGCGTGCGCACCGGCGAAACAAATGATGACGCGCTGTAATGCGCACGGGCAAGGGGACCCAGAGATCATGAAGAACGGAACGAAATTTACTGGCTTGGCCGCGCTTGCCGTGTCGCTGCTGGTCAGCCTGCCCGCTTGGGCACAAGAGGCGCCGGCGGCCTATGAATATGTCAAGGCGGTGGACAAGGGCGATGTCGCCTGGATGTCGATCTCGACCGTGCTGGTGCTGCTGATGACCGTTCCGGGGTTGGCCCTGTTCTACGGTGGCCTTGTGCGCACGAAAAACATGCTGTCGATGCTGACACAGGTGTTTGCAATCGCGGCCGTCGTGGCCATCATCTGGGTAACCTATGGCTATTCGATGGCGTTTTCCTATGGCGGCGCATGGGATAGCTACGTTGGCGGCTTCTCCAAGGCGTTTTTGCGCGGTGTTGACGTAACAACCGTGGTGCCAACCTTTACCAATGGCGTCTGGCTGCCGGAATTTACCTTCATCGCCTTCCAGATGACTTTTGCCATGATCACCCCGGCGCTGATCGTAGGGGCCTTTGCCGAGCGGGTAAAGTTTTCATCGCTTTTGGTGTTCATCATCCTGTGGGTCACATTCATCTATTTCCCGATGGCCCATATGGTCTGGTGGTGGGGCGGCCCGGATTTCCTGGCTGAACAGCAAACCCTGAAACTGATCGCCGAAGCCGCAGGCGATACTGCCGGGGTTGAGGCCGCAAGTGCCAATCTGGCCGCCAACGGCCTGCTGTGGAACTGGGGTGCGCTGGACTTTGCAGGTGGTACGGTCGTGCACATCAACGCTGGTATCGCCGGTCTTGTCGGCTGTCTGATGCTGGGCAAGCGCGTCGGTTATGGCAAAGAATCCATGGCCCCGCACTCGCTGACCATGACCATGATCGGCGCTGCCTTGCTGTGGGTTGGCTGGTTCGGCTTCAACGCCGGGTCCAACTTCGAGTCTAACTCGATCACTTCGCTGGTCATCGTGAACACCTTCATCGCAACGGCGGGTGCTGGCGTGGCGTGGATGTTTGCTGAATGGATGATGAAGGGCAAACCATCACTTCTGGGGCTTGTGTCGGGTGTCGTCACCGGTCTGGTTGCCATCACCCCGGCTTGCGGGTTTGCCGGGCCAATGGGGTCACTGGTGCTAGGTCTGGTCGCTGGTGCGTGCTGCTTCCTGTTTGTGGGTTACATCAAGAATATGTTCGATCTGGACGACAGCCTTGATGTGTTCGGTATCCACGGCCTTGGCGGCATCATTGGCGCACTGGCGACCGGCATCCTTGTGAACCCGGCACTGGGCGGCGCGGGCATCCCAGACTACATCAGCCAGCCCGGCACGTTGCAGGTGGCCGAATACGTCTTCGCCACCGCGTTCATGGCACAGCTGAAAGCCGTCCTGTTCACCATCGTCTTCGTCGGTATCGGATCGGCGATCCTGTACAAACTGGTCGATCTGGTGATGGGCCTGCGGGTTGTAAACGATGTCGAACGCGAAGGCCTCGATCTCGCCGAACATGGTGAGCGCGCCTACAACCTGTGATCGCTCGGGCCAGACTAACCTTTGGCCCGACACCAAAGACGCGCGAGGGTGTCCTCCCTCCCAAGCGCATACCGTGGCGGCCTGCGTGATCTCCTCCCCGCGCAGGCCGTTTGTGTTCTGGATCAGCCCGCAACTGCCGCTATAGCCGCCGCCAGGATCGGCACCGTTGCTGCGTTCAGCCCTGCAATGTTGATCCGGCTGTCGCCGACCATGTAAATGCCATGCTCAAGCCGCAGCCGTTCCACCTGATCAGTCGTCAGGCCAATCCGGGAAAACATGCCGCGATGCTGGGCGATAAAGCCAAACTGGTCTGATCCCGTCGCATCGCGCAACGCGTCCGCCAAAGCCTGCCGCAACGACAGCATGCTAAGGCGCACCTCCTCCAGTTCCGCCTTCCAATCGGCGGTTAAGCCCGCATCCTGCAAGATCGTCGTCACAATCCGCGCGCCATGGTCGGGGGGAAATGAGAAATTCACCCGGTTCAAATGCGCCAGATTGCCCTGCACTGTTGCCCGCTGACCGGCTGCACACAGCACAATCAAAATCCCTGTCCGTTCGCGGTAGATGCCGAAGTTCTTCGAACATGACGCCGCAATCAACACTTGCGGAAACCGCCCAGCGATCATCCGCGTGGCAGCAGCATCTTCTTCCAACCCGTCGCCAAACCCCTGATATGCCAGATCAATGAATGGTATAGCCCCGCGAACTGCAAGCAGATCCGCCACTTGCGCCCATTCAACCGCGTTCAGATTGGCCCCGGTCGGGTTATGGCAGCAGCCATGCAGCAGGACGATATCGCCGGGCTGTACCATGCTTAGATCAGCCGTCAGCCCGGCAAAATCTATCCCCCGCGTTTCAGCGTCAAAATACCGATACTTGGCCGACGGAATGCCCAGATAGTTGATGATCGACAGATGGTTCGGCCATGTAGGGTCCGACACCCAGATCGTCGCACCCGGGCTGGCCAGCCGGATCAGTTCCATCCCCTGCCGAATGGCCCCGGTGCCGCCCACCGCCGCCGCCGATGCCACCCGATCCATCGGCACAACATCGCCAAGGATCATCCGCGCTATTGCCACGTTAAACGCTGCTTCCCCCGCCAGCGCCGTATAAGTCTTGGTATTTTCACTATCCACAAGTCGCCGCTCGGCACTTTTGACCGCTCGCATGATTGGCGTCAAACCAGTGGCATCCTTGTAAACCCCGACCCCCAGATCAATCTTGCTGGTGCGTGGGTCGTCTTTGTACAGCTGCATCAGCCGCAGGATTGAATCGGCAGGCTGCGGTGCCAAGGTCTCCAGCATTTGTTAACCCTTCGCGACCTGAAGATCGTCGTACATGCCCCATTCGGCCCATGACCCGTCATACAGCGCATGGTTGCGGTGTCCGATCCGTTCCAGCGCCAGACTAAGGATCGCCGCCGTGATCCCCGACCCGCAGGTGGTGATGACCGGCTTGGTCAAGTCAGCCCCGGCCTCGGCCAACGCCGCTGCTAAATCCTTCGGTGCCTTCATCGTGCCATCCGCATTCAACAGCGTGCCAAACGGCACATTTTTCGACCCCGGAATATGCCCGGATCGCAACCCCGGCCGAGGTTCCGCCGCCTCGCCCTTAAACCGCGCCGCCGATCTTGCATCCAGAATTTCAGCTTCGCCCAGCTTTGATGAATGTGCCACTTGCGTCACATCCTTCACCAGCCCGGCTTGTCGCTGCACCGTCATATGCCGGTCGCGCAGCACGGGCGGCATGTCTTCAATGGCCCGCCCTTCGGCCTGCCATTTCGGAAACCCACCGTCCAGCACCGCCACATCAGTCTTGCCCATCAACCGGAACGTCCACCAGACGCGCGCGGCAGACAGCAGGCCAGACCCATCATAAACCACCACCTGATGGCCGTCGCCCACCCCCATCGCGCGCATCCGGCTGATGAATTTTTCGGGCGGCGGGGCCATGTGCGGCAGGGCGGACCGATGGTCGGCAATCTCGTCGATGTCAAAGAACCGCGCACCGGGGATGTGGGCCGTGTCATACTCGGCCCGCGAGTCACGACCCGCAGCGGGCAGGTGGTACGACCCGTCCAGGATGCGCAGATCGGGATCCTTCAGGTGCCGGGCCAGCCAGTCGGTCGACACCAGCGTGCGCGGATCATCAATGGGCGAGGGGGGCAACAGGCTGGGCATGGTACGGCTCCGGGTCGGGCATCCCCCGACTTAGACGGGCGGCGGCAGGCTGGCA
>JANOGW010000053.1:0-70522 GCA_031406155.1 Pseudorhodobacter sp. | reverse complement strand
CCCGGTGGAGCTGACCTATAACTGGGATGGCGATACCGGTCTGCCGTCGGATGGGCGGCATTTCGGGCATCTGGCGTACGGCGTCGGGAATATCTACGACATGTGCGCGCATTTGCAGGCGGCGGGCGTGGTGATCAACCGACCGCCGCGCGACGGGCGGATGGCGTTTGTGCGCAGCCCGGACAACATCTCGATCGAGTTGCTGCAGATCGGCGAGGCGCTGGCCCCAGCGGAACCGTGGGTGTCGATGGGCAATACCGGGCATTGGTAAGGGTGCCTCCGGCGGGAGTAGTTTTGCGAAGAAAAAGCCGTCAGGGGATGCGCCAGTGGGACAATGTGTCGCGACCGATCTGGCGGGTTTCGATCAGGGTCAGGCTGGGCAGGTCTTTGAGGCTGGCATTGGCAAGCGGGCCAAGGGCGGGTTGCCCGGCGGACCCGATCAGCTTTCCGGCGGTGAAGATGATCAGGTCATCGACCAGCTGAGCCGTGATCAGCGTGGCGGCGAGCGTGCCACCGCCTTCGCAAAGCACGCGGGTCAGGCCAAGCGTGGCGAGGCGACGCAGGGCGTCGGACAAGTTGACCCGCGTGTCATCAGAGGCGCATTCGATCAGGATGGCACCGGTGTTTGTCCATGCGGCGCGGGCTGCAAGCGGTGCGGCATCGGTGTGGCACATCCAGACCGGGGTTTGGTGGGCGGTTTGGCCAAGGCGGCTTTGGGGATCGTGGCTTAGCTGTGCGTCAAGAATGATGCGGATGGGCTGATGCGTGGCCCCGATGTCGCGCACGGTCAGATCGGGATCATCGGCACGGGCGGTACCAGCACCGATCAGCACCGCATCGTGGGCCATGCGCAGGGCATGAACGGCGCGGCGGGATTGCGGGCTTGTGATCCAACGGCTTTCGCCGGTCGCGGTGGCAGTGCGGCCATCCAGCGTCTGGCCAAGCTTCAGGGTGACCAGCGGCAGGCCTTGCACGACGCGCTTGAGGAACCCGGCATTGGCGGTATGCGCCGCATCCGCCAGCACGCCTTCGGTGACCTCGATCCCGGCGGCGCGCAACATGGCATGACCTTTCCCTGAAACCCGCGGGTCAGGATCGGTGATTGCGCTGACCACGCGGGCAATGCCCGCGGCGATCAGCGCGTCAGCGCAGGGCGGCGTTTGGCCATGATGGGCGCAAGGTTCCAGTGTGACATAGGCGGTGGCACCCCTCGCCAGCGCGCCCGCCTGATCCAGCGCGCGGCGTTCCGCATGCGGGCGCCCCCCGGCCCCGGTCCAGCCGCGCCCGACGATGCGGGTGCCTTGCACGATCACGCATCCCACTGCCGGATTGGGCCAAACCCGGCCCAGGCCCCGCGCCGCCAGACGCAGGGCATGGGCCATGTGATCCGCGTCGGTCACTCGTCGGTCTGGGTGCCGGGGCGAAGTTCCGACACGAAACGATCGAAGTCATCGGCCGCCTGGAAGTTCTTGTAAACGCTCGCAAAACGCACATAGGCGACGGTATCGATCCTGGCCAGGCTTTCCATCACGATCTCGCCGATGATCTTCGAGGATATGTCGGTATCGCCAAGGCTTTCCAGCCGTCGTACGATGCCGGAAATCATCTGGTCAATGCGTTCGGGATCGATCGGGCGCTTCTGCATGGCGATCCGGATAGAGCGTTCAAGTTTGCTGCGGTCAAAATCCTCGCGCTTCCCGGAGGATTTGATGACAACCAGATCGCGCAACTGAACGCGCTCATAGGTGGTGAAACGGCCTCCACAGGCTGGGCAAAAGCGCCGGCGCCGGATCGAGACGTGATCCTCGGCCGGACGACTGTCTTTGACCTGGGTATCGATATTTCCGCAAAATGGGCAGCGCATCGCTTCCCCCCTATGTTGTCGTTGCCTGCCACAAGTACAGGGGTTCAGCCCCCGTCACCGAACAGACTATAGGGGCGGCAGCTATGGTTCGGGTAGAGGAAAGTTGTGACTACCGGATATGGGGGGCAATCTGTGGCATTGGCGACTCAGCCGCTATAACGCAGGCGTGAAGTTAGTTTTTCACAGAACCGCGCTAACTTACGTATTCAGCCAGAAAACAGGAGAGTCCGATGACGCGCATGACAGCCAAAGACTTCGCTCCGGAACTGTTGGAGCTGTACGACTTTTACGCTCATGGTCACATCACCAAACGCGAATTTCTGGACCGCGCCGGAAAGTTTGCCGTGGGTGGTTTGACGGCGATGACGATTTTGGGAATGATGAGCCCGAACTACGCCCTTGCCGAACAGGTGCTGTTCACCGACCCCGGGATCGTGCCGGAATACGTGATGTACCCGTCGCCCAACGGCCATGGTGAAGTGCGCGCTTACATGGTCAGACCGGTGGGCAAGACCGGCAAGGTGCCTGCCGTGGTGGTGGTGCATGAAAACCGCGGCCTGAACCCGTATATCGAGGATGTTGCGCGGCGGGTGGCAAAAGCCGGGTTCATTGCGCTGGCGCCGGATGGATTGACATCTGTGGGGGGCTATCCGGGCAATGACGAAAAAGGCAAGGAACTGCAATCGACCGTTGATGCAGCCAAATTGATGAACAATTTCTTTGCGGCGGTGGAATGGCTGATGGCGCAGCCCGATGTCGGGCGCGTTGGCATCACCGGGTTCTGCTACGGCGGCGGGGTGGCGAATGCAGCGGCGGTGGCATTCCCCGAACTGGGTGCGGCCGTGCCATTTTACGGACGGCAAGCCGATGCGGCCGATGCGCCAAAAATCAAGGCGCCGTTGCTTTTGCATTACGGTGAACTCGATACCCGTGTGAACGAAGGCTGGCCGGCCTATGAGGCGGCGTTGAAAGCGGCGGGCACCCGGTATGAAGCGCATATCTATCCGGGCGCGAACCACGGCTTCCACAATGACAGCACGCCAAGGTATGATGAAGCGGCGGCGGAACTGGCCTGGACGCGGACGATTGATTTCTTCAAGGCCAATCTGGTCTGACGTTTCTGGCGTACAGGATGTGCAGTGTCGCCGCCGGGTCAGGCGCGCGACCGCGCTTTTTTACTACAATTTTGTGACATTTCTGCTTTACTCGAGCCGTTGCGCCGAAAAGGTGCGCTGAAGCCAGTGAAAGGGAAATGCCATGACCGTAGCCCGCGTGACCGAACTTTCGTCAACCTCGACCAAAAGCTTTCAGGATGCTGTGGAAAAGGGCGTAAAGCGCGCCTCGAAAACCCTGCGCAACGTGACGGGCGCTTGGGTGAAAGAACACAAAGTGGCCGTGTCTGACGGCAAGATCACCAGCTATCAGGTGAACATGATGGTGACGTTTGTGCTGGAGGATTGAAAGCAGGGTTGGGGCGAGAGCCCTGCCCCTCATGCCAAATGGCATGGCGCGTGAATGTCGATGTTCCTTTGTGGATGGTGGAGGGGCTTGACAAGCGGGCGGCACATTTTGGCGTGACGCGGCAGTCGCTGATCAAGATGTGGATTGCAGAGAAGCTGGAGTGAGGGGTAGGGTGGGTTTCAACTCACTGCTATCGGAGCGGTGAGTTGCACCCACGCTACGGATAGCTAAGCGGTAGACGCATTATAATTGACGATCTCATTGACGAACTTAAGTCCGTCCGAAAGGAATGCGTGTAAGTCGGAAAAGGTCAGGACAAGTGTACCATTTGTAATACCATCATTTCGGTAGAAAATTGGAAACGTTTTGTTGTGCCCACCACTACTTGATTTTGATTGCCCCGCGAAATGCCTTATTGTGGTCGCAAGAGTGCTTATTTCTTTCGAATCTTCCAAGATCTTGTTTGCTTCTTGGTTGTCAAGCGCCTTGCAAATCGCATTAACCGCAATGTGCGAATTTATAATGCATGTCTCGTGGGAATCCAAAGCTTCAAAGTAGGCCTGCAATTTTGGCTGATCCCTGCGATGGTTAAAAAAGTAATCAGCTAGGCAGTTTCGCGCTATCTCATATGAGTTAGCTGCCGAAATGATCCTTCGCATGTAATGACGAACTACGCGCTCACCCAAAGGTGTAAATTCAATATTAAAAACCTGCCGTGCAGCGATGTTCCACATTGCAACATTGAAGTTCGGAAACTCAACTTCAATCGGTGGAACAATAGCTTCAGAAAAATCCCATAATTCAGGAGCCATCTCATTGACAAAGATTTCGCCATACTGCGCCACTGGGATTCTCTAAGGTTTACAAGCGCCGGATACCCTCATTGATCCAGGAAACTCCGCAGCTTCCTGCTTCTGCTCGGATGCTTCAACTTGCGCAGCGCCTTCGCCTCGATCTGCCGGATGCGTTCCCGCGTCACGCTGAACTGCTGTCCCACCTCTTCCAGCGTATGATCGGTATTCATCCCAATCCCGAACCGCATGCGCAGGACGCGTTCTTCGCGGGGGGTCAGGGAGGCCAGAACCCGTGTGGTGGTTTCTTTCAGGTTTTCTTGGATGGCACTTTCCAGCGGCAGGATGGCGTTTTTGTCTTCGATGAAATCGCCAAGCTGGCTGTCTTCTTCGTCGCCAATCGGGGTTTCCAGTGAAATCGGTTCCTTGGCAATTTTCATCACCTTGCGGACCTTTTCCAGCGGCATTTGCAGCTTTTCAGCCAGTTCTTCTGGTGTCGGTTCGCGTCCGATTTCGTGCAGCATCTGGCGGCCAGTGCGGACCAGTTTATTGATCGTCTCGATCATATGCACGGGAATGCGGATGGTGCGGGCTTGGTCGGCGATTGACCGGGTAATCGCCTGACGGATCCACCATGTGGCGTAGGTGGAGAATTTATAGCCGCGCCGATATTCGAATTTATCGACCGCTTTCATCAGGCCGATATTGCCTTCTTGAATAAGATCAAGGAATTGCAGGCCGCGGTTGGTGTATTTCTTGGCAATCGAAATGACCAGACGCAGGTTCGCCTCTACCATTTCCTTCTTGGCCTGACGCGCCTCTTTTTCGCCCTTTTGCACCTGATTGACGATGCGGCGGAACTCCGAGATGTCGACGCCGACATATTGGCCGACGCGGGCCATGTCGTTGCGCAACTCTTCGACCTTGTCGCGGGATTTCTCCATCAGGGCCTGCCAGCCGCGCCCCGATTTGGCGGCCATGCGGTCGGCCCATGTAGGATCCAGCTCGTAGCCTTGGTATTCGTCGATAAACTCGCGGCGGTTGATGCGGGCAGCGTCGGCCAACTTCACCATGCCGGAATTGATCGCCATGATATTGCGGTTGATGCCGTACAACTGATCGATCAGCGCCTCGATCCGGTTGTTGTGCAGGTGCAACTCGTTGACCAGCAGCACGATTTCAGACCGCAGTTTCTGGTAGGCGGCTTCATCCTTGGTGGTGAAGCGGCTGGCATCATTCATGGTGGCGTGCATGCGTTGGTCTTGCATGTCCGACAGCAGGGAATAATCACGCGCGATCAGATCAAGGGTTTCAAGGACGCGAGGCTTGAGGGCGGCCTCCATCGCGGCAAGCGAGATGTTGGCACCTTCTTCATCGTCGTCGTCATCATCAGCGCGCACGATGGGCTCGCCGTCGGCGTCAAGTTCCGGCTCTTCGGATGCAGCATGGCGAGGGGCGGCCGGATCGATTTCGTCAAGCGGCGCGCCTTCAAGATCTTCTTCGCCATCAAGGCTGCGCCCGAACGTGGCTTCCAGATCAATCACGTCGCGCAGCAGGATGTCTTCATTCAGAAGTTCGTCACGCCAGATGGTGATTGCCTGAAATGTCAGCGGGCTTTCGCAAAGCCCCAGAATCATGGTGTTGCGGCCCGCCTCGATCCGCTTGGCGATAGCAATCTCGCCCTCGCGCGACAGCAGCTCGACCGAGCCCATTTCACGCAAGTACATGCGCACCGGATCGTCAGTACGATCCAGCGCCTCGGCCGATGTGCCGGCAACCGCCACCTCGCGCGAGGTCGAGGTTTCGACCAGTTCGCCCAAGGGTTCGGCCTCATCCGCCTCGTCATTTTCGATGACGTTGATGCCCATTTCAGAAAGCATCGACATCACGTCTTCGATCTGTTCGGACGACGCCTGTTCGGGGGGAAGAACCGCGTTCAGCTGATCATAGGTGATGTAACCGCGTTCGCGTGCATCCGCGATCATCCGCTTGACGGCGGCCTGGCTCATGTCAAGCGAGGCTTCGCGGTCTTGCTCTTCCGATTTGGTCTCGTCGGTGTCTTTGGCAGCCATGGGTGCTCCTCGGGGGGCGGCGGGGCGCGAATCAGGTCGAATCAGATAAGAACAATACGAATCAATGCCGCGAATCACGCGGAGTGGAAAGGGCATCAGACCTTTTTCTTTACCCAGATTTGACCATCGATCAGGTTTTGGAGGTGTTTTGACAGGGCGGAGCGGTCTTCGCCCAAATCGGTTGCGTCTTCTCGGGGCGGATTGTCGGCGCGGTGGCGGGCCAGTACCGCCTGGCTAAGCCGCCAGGTTAGCCCTTCATCGGCCAGTCCTGCCAGATCTTCCATCGCATCCTCGATCTCTTTGCGTGCGCCCCGATGTGCGTCCAGCTTCGCCAGTTCCTCGGCCAGACAAAGCATGGCCAATTCTGTATCGCCTTGATTACGCACGGGGGGTGCAATGCGGACGTGGGTCCGCGCGAACAGAGTTTCAAGAGCACCGTTCGCATCTTGTTGCAGGGATTGGCGCAAATTGGCGGGGTTTTCAGCGGCATGCGTCAGCAGGCAATCGCGCAGTCGGCTGTGATCAGGGCCGATCAGGTCAAGCCGTTCAAGGGCGGACTCGAAGCGATGGATCAGGCTAGGGTGAACGATCAATGTGGCGAGGATCACGGCTTCGCGCAGAGTGTCGTCGGGCTGATCATCGGTGTTGGCGAGGTAGGAGGCGCGGGTGCTGGCAAGGGGGGCGGTTGGCGGTTGATAGGGTTTGCGACCCTTTGCGAAGCCGGGATTCGCAGGCCTTGTGCCGAACAACTCCCAGCGCAGGCGTTTGATTTCCTCGCCGTAGTGGCCACGGATGGAAGGGTCTTTGATGCGCTTCAGCGCGGCACGCAAGGTTTTATCAAGCGTTGCCTTCCGTTCGGGGCTGTCGAAGCTGCGACCTTCGGTTTCGCGGCGCCACAGCAGGTTGACCATCGGTTGGGCCGCGTCCAGCACACGGGCCATGGCGGGGGCGCCTTGCGCCTTTATCAGATCATCGGGGTCAAGACCGGTAGGCAGGATGGCAAAGCGCAGGCCCTGCCCCGCCTCTAGCACTGGCAATGCCAGATCAATCACGCGCAGCGCAGCGGCGATGCCAGCCTTGTCACCATCCAGCGCGATGATCGGTTCGGGGTGAATGCGCCACATCAGGCGCAACTGGTCTTCTGTGACGGCGGTTCCAAGCGGGGCAACAGTGGCGGTGAAGCCTGCTTCGGACAGGGCGATCACATCCATGTAGCCTTCGGCGACGATCAGCGGTTTGCCTTTGCCAGCGGCTTCGCGCGCGGGGCCCATGTTGTAAAGGCTGCGGCCTTTGTCGAACAGCTCTGTTTCGGGGCCGTTCAGGTATTTGGCCCGCGCGTTCGGGTCCATTGCGCGACCACCCAGCGATATGGCGCGGCCACGGGCATCGCAAATCGGGAAGATGATGCGGCCACGGAAGCGGTCGTAGGGTTGGCTGGATTTGCCCGGTTCATCGTCAGGTTTGATGGCGAGGCCGGCGTCAATGATCAGATCGGGGGCGATGCCTTTGGCAGTCAGGGCGTTGAATAGCCCTTGGCGCAAGTCGGGCGCGAAGCCGATTTCAAAGCGGTCTTGGCCTTCGGAGGAAATGCGGCGTTTGGTGATGTAATCGCGAGCAGCGGAGCCGGCAGTGGAGCGGAGTTGCAGGCGGAACCATTTGATCGCCTCGTCCAGCACTTGGGAGAGTTGCGTGCGGCGGTCGGCTTTTTGCGCGGCTTGCGGATCGCGCGCGGGGATCGGCATACCGGCTTCGCGGGCAAGGATTTCAACGGCTTCGAGGAAACCGACATTCTCGGTTTCTTTGACAAAGCTGACGGCGTCGCCTTTGGCGTGGCAGCCGAAGCAATAGTAGAAACCCTTGCGGTCATCGACGTGGAAGCTGGCGGATTTTTCTTGGTGGAAGGGGCACGGGGCCCACATATCGCCCTTGCCAGTGTTCGATTTGCGCATGTCCCAAGTGACTTTGCGCCCTACGACGGACGAAAGAGATACGCGGGTGCGCAGTTCATCTATGAAACCGGGGGGTAGACTCATGCCCCATTATATCGGGGCTTGGACGCCCCAAGTCCAGTGTCAGACGATGCCACCACCTGCACCCAAAACTGCCGGGCGGATTTTGGCGACCGACGCACGGTAACCAGAGGCGCGGTAGGTGGCCACGGGGTCGATGGCACCGCCAGCGTCGAGCCTGGCCATGGCGAGGATGGGTTCAACATCGGTGCGGAAAGCGGTCTGCAGGATTGTGGTGGCCATCAAGGCGTCGTTTTCATCCTGATAGCCAGCGAGGGCTTCGCGGTTGACCAGCAGGGCGTTGGCGTAGGCGCGGCGCACCGCCATGGCGCTGACCATCAGGCTTTCGATGGGGTCTGTGACATTGTGCGATTGATCAAGCATGTGGGACGGAGTGAAGCCGGGTTTGCCTTCAGCGGCCACCAGTTCGTTGAAGACGAGGAACAGCCGGTAAGGGTCGATTGAACCGGTATCAAGATCATCATCACCATATTTGCTGTCGTTGAAATGGAAGCCGCCGAGTTTGCCAAACTGGATCAGGCGGGCGACAATCATCTCGATGTTCACGTTGGGGGCGTGGTGGCCGAGGTCGACGAGGCAGAAGGCTTGCGGGCCAAGTTCCTGTGCGATCAGGTAGTTCGTGCCCCAATCCTGCACGACAGTGGAATAGAAAGCGGGTTCGTACATTTTATGTTCGGAGAAGATGCGCCAGTCTGCGGGAAGGGCGGCAGTGATAGCACGCATGGCGTCGAGGTAGCGTTCGAATTGCCGGGTGAAATCGGTTTGGCCGGGGAAGTTGGAGCCATCGCCGATCCACACCGTCAGCGCCTTTGACCCCAGCGCCTTGCCAATTTCGATACATTCTATGTTGTGATCGATGGCCAGTTGGCGAGTTTCCTTGTCTTTATGCGACAATGAGCCGAATTTGTAGCTGTAGGTTTGCCCCGGCTGATCCTGAAAAGTGTTGGAGTTCATGGTGTCAAACGCCAGCCCTTGCTCGGCTGCAGCGGCCAGCAGATCGGCTGCCGGAGCCTTGTCCCATGGAATGTGCAGCGATACGGACGGGGTGGTGCGGGTCAGCGACTGGATGACGCCGCAGTCTTGCAGTTTATCGAAGATCTGGCGCGGCTCACCCGGCCCCGGAAAGCGGGCGAAACGAGTGCCGCCAGTGCCGACGCCCCAAGAGGGGATGGCCACACCGAAGGCGGCGACGCGGGCTTTGACGGCGTTGATGTCAATGCCGCGACGGGACAGGCGTTCGCCAAGGCTGTCGTAATCGGTTTGCAAGGCGCGTGCGCTGCGGGCGTTTTCGGCGGCTATCAGGGATGCTGTGATCATGGCTACCTCGTGAAAGACTGAACATTGCCTGCGTCGACATTCAGGATGTTGCCAGTTGATTTGGATGAGAGGTCGGAGGCGAGGAAATAGGCGGCTTCAGCCACGTCTTCGGGCAGGACGGAGCGTTTCAGCAAGGATCGCTGGCGATACATTTCTTCCAGCCCCTCTTTGTCCTTGCCGTAAGTGCTGGCGCGTTGGGTCAGCCAATCACCGGACCAGATTTTGGACCCGCGCAAGACGGCATCGGGGTTGACAACATTCACACGAATACCCGCCTCTGCCCCCTCCAGCGCCAGACAGCGGGCGAGGTGAATTTCGGCGGCTTTCGCCGTGCAGTAGGCGGCGGCGTTGGGGCTGGCGGCGAGGCCGTTCTTGGAGGCTATGAAAACCACCGCACCGCCAATGTTTTGCGCGCGGAACAGCTTGAACGCCTCACGGCTGACAAGGAAATAGCCGGTGGAGAGGATGTCCATGTTCTTGTTCCACAGCGCCAGTGTGGTGTCTTCGACGGGGGCGGAAGAAGCGATGCCGGCGTTGGAGACGAGGATATCTAGGCCACCGAATTCGACGGCGGCGTGGGCGGCGGCGGCAATAACGGCGGCCTCATCGGTTACGTCCATCAGGATGGTGCGCACGACATCGCGGCCGTGTCGTTGGGAAAGGTTTTCGGCGGTGGCGGCAAGGGCTGCTTCGTCGATGTCGGCCAGCATTACGCAGGCGCCTTCGCGCAGGTAGCGGTCGGCGGTGGCGGAACCGATGCCGCCTGCACCGCCGGTGACAAATGCTATGCGCCCTGCGAGGGATTTGGGCTTTGGCATGCGCTGGAGTTTGGCTTCTTCAAGCAGCCAGTATTCGATATCGAACGCCTCTTGTTCGGGCAGTCCGCAGTAGGTTGATACGGTGTCCGCGCCACGCATGACGTTGATTGCGTTGATATAAAACTCGGCTGAGATGCGGGCGGTAGCCTTGTCTTTGGCAAAGGTGATCATGCCGACGCCGGGGATCAGGTAGACCACGGCGTTGGGGTCGCGCAGGGCGGGGGAATTGGCGTGTTTGCAGCGGTTGTAATAGGCGGCGTAGTCGTTACGGTAGGCGGCGATTTGGCCCGCGAGAGCTGCGAGTGTTGCGTCAATGTCGGTCTTCGTGGGGCTGAAATTCACCACCAAGGGCCGGATTTTAGTGCGCAGGAAATGGTCTGGGCAAGAGGTGCCGAGGGCCGCGAGGGGGTCCATTTGTTTGGCGTTAACGAATTCCAGAACAGCGGGGCTGTCGTCGAAATGGCCGACCATGTGGTGGCCCTCGCTGATCATGCCGCGAATGGCGGGCATCAGGCGAGAGGCTATGGCGCGGCGATCTGTTGGGGCCAGGCTTTGGTGGGCGGGGCCGCCGAAGATGGTTTTGCCTTTGGTGGCAGCGCCGAACCAATCCATGGCGCGGTTGATGATGCGCAGGGTCAGATCATAGCAGGCTTTTGCATCGTCATCCCAAGTGAAGAGACCGTGGCTTTCGAGAACGACACCTTTGGCCGATGGGTGTTTAGCGCAAAAATCCGACAGCCGCAGACCTAATTCAAACCCGGGGCGTTTCCACGGCAGCCAGCCGATCTCCGTGCCGAAAATCTCGGCCGTCAATGCCTTGGAATTCTGCGATGCGGCGATGGCGATGATGGCATCAGGGTGCATGTGATCGACGTGTTTGCGCGGCACATAAGCGTGCAAGGGCGTGTCGATTGACGCTGCGCGGGTGTTCAGATTGAAGGTGCAATGCGACAGCAGGCCAACCATTTCATCCTCGTGCACGGGGCCTTTGTAGATGCCGCGCAGGGCATTCAGCTTGTCCATATAGAGGGTGGCAAAGCCATCCATCTTGATGGAACCGACATCGCCGCCGGAGCCTTTGACCCACAAAACCTGAACCTTTTCGCCGGTCAGCGGATCGGTTTCCATCACTTTGGCAGACGTATTGCCGCCGCCGTAGTTTGTGATTCGCTTGTCCGAGCCCAGAAGATTGGAGCGGTAGAGCAGCTTTTCAGGCTCTGACATTTTGGCGGCTTTGCTGTCATCCCAAAGGCTTATGAGCCGGGCACCGGCGGTGGCGTTTGACATCAGACCCCTCCTCTGCGCGGCAAGTGGCCGCGCGCGTATTTCAGTAGAAAGTTGCCAAGATGGGGCGAGATGTCAATCACAAACAATCAAATTCAATCATGCTGCAACTGCAAACAGCGCGTAGTGATTGAAAATGATTGACAATGATTGGGATCGGTGGAAGTTTTTGATCTGGGGAGAAAAAAATGCACGAAAGCGAGCGTCATCGAATCATCCTGTCGGCAATTCAGGAACGGCCACTGGCAACAGTGACGGATCTGGTTTCTTTGACGGGATCATCCGAGGCGACGATCCGACGCGATATTGCCACGCTGCATGTGCAAAAGAAACTGCGCCGAGTACGGGGTGGGGCCGAAGCGATAACGCCGCCACAGTTTGTGGGGCTGGCGGGGCGACCGTTCAGCGTGAACGAAGGCATGAACATTGCGGCGAAACGTGCGATTGCGCGGGCGGCGGTCGATTTGTGCGAAGATGGTGATGCGATTATCATCAATGGTGGGACGACAACGTTCCAGATGGTGCATCCGCTGTCGGCGCGCCGCTGCCAAGTGTTTACCAACTCATTTCCTATTGCAGAGCATCTGCTGAAGCATTCGAAAAACACTATTCTGCTGCCCGGCGGGGCGATCTACCGTGAGCAGAACATTATCCTTTCACCCTTCGACAACGACGTGACGCGGAATTTCTATGCGCAGCGGATGTTCATGGGGGCGCAGGGGCTTGGGGCACTTGGCCTAATGGAAGCGGACCCGCTGCTTATTCAGGCGGAACAAAAGCTGATTGGTCAGGCGGACGAGTTGATTGTATTGGTTGATTCATCGAAATTTCGCAGTCGGTCCAGCCTGATTTTGTGCCCGCTCTCGCGCATCCACACGGTAATTACCGATGATGGGATCAGCGACCGCGAGGCGCAAATGCTGACGGCGGCGGATATACGGCTGATCGTGGCGCAGGAAGCTGGCGCCGACAGGAAGAACGCCGCACGCGACGGCTAGCGCGCGGTGCAACCAAGGCTCTAGGGAGGAAAACATGAGCATTTTGAAGAAGGCACTTACCACGGCGGCACTGGCATCCATTCTTTTGGCAGGCGCTGCGCAGGCGGAAACCAAGCGAATCGCGCTAGTCGTGAAGGCGCTTGGCATCGGGTTCTTCGAGGCGGCCAACAAGGGCGCGGAAGAAGCGGCCAAGGAACTGGGCGATGTAGAGATCATCTATACCGGGCCCACGGATACCACCGCCGAAGGCCAGATCGAAGTGATCAACGCATTGATCGCGCAAGGCGTGGATGCGATTGCAATTTCGGCGAATGACCCCGATGCCGTGGCCCCTGCCCTGCAAAAGGCGATGGAGCGCGGGATCACGGTTATCTCGTGGGATTCGGGCGTGGCCAAAGACGGCCGGCAGATGCACCTGAACCCGTCTTCATCGGCGCTGATCGGCAACACGATCATCAAGCTGGCGGCGGACCACATGCCCGATGGCGGCGATGTGGCGGTGTTGTCGGCAACGGCAACGGCGACGAACCAGAACGCCTGGATCGAGGAAATGACCAAGGTGATGGGTAACTATCCCGGCGTCAATCTGGTGGCGACAGTGTACGGCGATGATTTGGCCGACAAATCGTACCGTGAAGCGCAGGGGCTTATCGCCAGCTATCCGAACCTGAAGGCGATCATTGCGCCCACGACCGTGGGTATTCTGGCGGCTTCTCAGGCGGTGACGGATGCCGGGCTGATCGGCAAGGTCAATGTGACGGGCCTTGGCTTGCCATCGGAAATGGCGGGCGCGGTTGAATCCGGTGCGACGATTTCGTTCGCGATCTGGAACCCGATTGATCTGGGCTATGCCGCGACGATGCTGGCCTACAACATCTCGAACGGGGCGGAAGCGAAACCGGGTGCAGCCATTCCGATGGGACGGATGGGCGATGCGACGCTGGACGATAACAATGAGGCGGCGATGTCTGATCCGTTCACTTATGACAAGTCGAACATTGCTGAATTCAAGTCAATCTTCTGATTTGACTTCGGCCCGGCGTGCAACTCGTGCGCCGGGCTTTCCGTTTTTCCGATAGTTGGATGATCCCATGACCGCTGCCATGCCGGTGCTGCGCCTTTCTGGTATTTCCAAAAGCTTTCCGGGGGTGAAGGCCTTGTCGGAGGTTTCGTTGGAGCTGTACGCGGGCCAGGTGACGGCGCTGGTCGGTGAAAATGGCGCGGGGAAATCGACCATCGTGAAGGTGTTGACTGGGATTTATCAGCCCGATGTCGGGGTGATTGAGGTGGATGGGCAGCAAGTGTCCTTTGCCTCGCCTCAGGCCGCGTCGGATGCCGGGGTGACGGCGATCCATCAGGAGACGGTGCTGTTTGATGAACTGACGGTGGCCGAGAATATCTTTCTGGGTCATGCGCCACAGGGTCGGTTCGGGTTGATGGACTGGGCCGAGATGACTGCGCGGGCGCGGGTTTTGTTAGCGCGGATCGGCACCGATCTGGATCCGCAGGTCAAGCTGCGCGATCTGGGGATTGCCTCGAAGCATCTGGTTGCGATTGCGCGGGCGTTGTCGGTTGATGCGCGCGTGGTGATCATGGATGAGCCGACGGCGGCGCTGAGTTACAAGGAAATCAACGAGTTATATGCGCTGATTGAAAAGTTGAAGGCTGAAGGCAAGGCGATTTTGTTCATCAGCCACAAGTTTGACGAGGTGTTTCGGATTGCTGATCGCTACACCGTGTTCCGCGATGGAGCGTTCATCGGGGCGGGGGCGATTGGCGATGTAACTGAAGGCGCGTTGGTGCAGATGATGGTTGGCCGCGCGGTGGATCAGATTTTCCCCAAGCGCAGCCATAATGTGGGCGTGCCGGTTCTGACGGTTGCGGGCTACAGCCACCCGACCGAATTTGCCGATATCGGCTTCACCCTGCACCGGGGGGAAATCCTTGGGTTTTACGGGCTAATTGGGGCCGGTCGGTCTGAAGTGATGCAGGCGATTTTCGGCATTACGCGGCCGTCAAAGGGGGCGTGCCGCATTGATGATAAAGTCGTGGTGATCAGGTCGACGGCTCAAGCGATTGAAAACGGCATTGTCTATGTGCCGGAGGATCGCGGCAAGCAAGGCGCGGTGAAGGGGCTGCCAATCTTCCAGAACGTCACGCTGGCATCACTGGGGCAGACATCGCGGGCCGGGTTTTTGCGGCTGGCGCAGGAGTTTGCCTTGGCACGGGAATATACCCAGCGGCTCGATCTGCGGGCGGCGAGTTTGGACCTTGATGTCGGGCTATTGTCGGGGGGCAACCAGCAAAAGGTGGTGATTGCCAAGTGGCTGGCGACCAAGCCGCGGGTGATCATTCTGGACGAGCCGACCAAGGGTATCGACATCGGATCGAAGGCGGCGGTGCATGAATTCATGGCGGAACTGGCGGCAGAGGGGTTGGCGGTGATTATGGTATCTTCGGAAATTCCCGAAGTGCTGGGCATGTCGGACCGGGTGATCGTGATGCGGGAAGGGCGGATTGCCGACGAAGTTGTTGGGACCGATATGACGCCGGAACGGTTGGTGCGGGCAGCCGCGGGCATTGCCAAGGTGGCGGCGTGAAAGGCTTTGCCACGTCGCGCGAAGGGCTGCTGTCGGCGGTCATTGTGGTGCTGGTAGCACTGATCGCATTTCGGTTTCCCGGCTTCATCGCGCCGCGCAATCTGGCGAATGTGTTCAATGACACCTCGCCTTTGATCATTCTGGCACTGGGACAGATGATCGTGATTTTGACAAAATGCATTGATCTGTCGGTGGCAGCGAGCCTGGCTCTTACCGGCATGGTGGCGGCGATGATGAATGGCGCAGGCGTGCCTTTGCCCGTGATTGTGCTGGCGGTGGTGGCGTTGGGTGCAGCACTAGGGTTGATCAACGGGTTGCTGGTCTGGAAGCTGTCGATCCCGCCAATTGTGGTGACGCTTGGCACCATGACGATCTTTCGCGGCGTAATTTTCCTGATGTCGGATGGCAAGTGGATCAATGCGCATGAGATGAGCGATGGCTTCAAGGCACTGCCGCGCACGGTGCTGTTGGGCCTGCCGGTGATGGGCTGGGTGGCGATTGTGTGTCTGGGTATATTCGCTGTGCTGCTGGGGCGAACTGCGCTGGGGCGCAGTTTTTACGCGGTCGGCGGCAACCCGCATGCGGCGGTTTACACTGGCATTGATGTCGGGCGGGTGCAGTGCATCGCGTTTGTGATTTCCGGCGCTTTGGCGGGGCTGGTCGGGTATCTTTGGGTGGCGCGCTATGCGGTGGCATATGTGGACGTGGCGGGCGGCTTTGAATTGGATGTGGTGGCGGCCTGCGTCATTGGCGGCGTGTCGATTGCCGGCGGGATCGGGTCGGTTGGCGGCGCGTTGTTGGGAGCACTATTCCTGGGGGTGATCAAGAATGCGCTGCCGGTGGTGGGTATTTCACCTTTCTGGCAGCTGGCGATTTCCGGGCTGGCGATCATTCTGGCGGTGGCGTTCAACGCGCAACAGGGGCGGCGCAAGGGCCGGATCATCCTGCGCGATGCCGAGGTGCGAGGATGACGGCGGCGCATAACCGCGTAATCCCGGATCGGTTGAATAGCCGATTTAGCCGCGCGTTGAAAAGCTGGGAGGCGCTGCTGTTGGTGGTGGCCATCGGGATTTTCATCCTGAATTCCTTTGCCTCGCCATATTTTCTTGATCCTTGGAACCTCAGCGACGCGACGTTCAACTTCACCGAAAAGGCAATGATTGCCTTCGCGATGGCGATGTTGATCGTGGCGGGCGACATTGATCTTTCGGTGGCCTCGATCATCGCGTTGGCATCAACTGCGATGGGGCTGGCGATGGAGGCGGGGGTTGGTGTGCCAGGGCTGATGGCGGTGGGCATTGCGACCGGGTTGGTCTGCGGGGCGGTGAACGGCGTGTTGGTGGCTCGGCTGGGGCTGCCGTCGATCGTGGTGACGATAGGCACGATGAGCCTGTTTCGCGGCATCAGCTATATCGTGTTGGGCGACAAGGCGTTTACCGGATATCCGAAGGAATTTGCTTACTTTGGTCAGGGTTACGTTTGGTGGGTGCTCTCGTTCGAGCTGGTGTTGTTTGCGGTTTTGGCAGTGATTTACTGGGCACTTTTGCACCGCACCAACTTTGGCCGTTCGGTGTATGCGATTGGCAATAACCCGACGGCGGCGCTGTTTTCTGGGATCAGGGTCAACCGTGTGCGGTTTATTTTGTTTCTGCTAACCGGCGTGATGTCGGGGATTGCGGCGGTCTGCCTGACGTCTCGGTTGGGGTCAACGCGGCCTTCGATTGCGACCGGGTGGGAGTTGGAGGTGGTGACGATGGTGGTGCTGGGGGGGGTGAACATTCTGGGTGGATCGGGGACGATACCGGGTGTGGTGCTGGCGGCGTTCGTGATGGGAATGGTCACGTTCGGCTTTGGGCTGTTGAACGTGCCGGGGATTGTGATGTCGATCTTCATCGGGTTGTTGCTGATCGGGGTGATCGCCCTGCCCCGGCTGTGGGCGAGGTGGCGCTAGGATGGAGCGGTATGCCTTTCGGATGCGCCTGAATGCCGGGATGGAGGCGGAATACAAGCGCCGCCATGATGCGATCTGGCCAGAATTGGCGGATTTGCTGCATGCTGCGGGGATCAGCGATTATTCCATCTATCTGGACCGGGAAACGCGGTTGCTGTTTGGGGTTCTGATGCGGGCGCCGGGGCATGGCATAGATGATTTGCCGCAAAGCCCGGTGATGCAGCGGTGGTGGGCGCATATGGCGGATATCATGGAGGTGGCTGCCGACAACGCGCCCATAGCGGTGCCGCTGGTGCCGCTATTTCATATGCCATGAGCGAGGGGCCGCGCCATATTGCGGTGATCGACATTGGCAAGACCAATGCGAAGCTGGTGTTGGTGGACCGGGTGGCGATGGTGGAGCGGGCGGTATTGACGCGGCCAAATCGCGTGCTGGCGGGACCGCCGTATCCGCATTTCGATACTGAAGCGATTTGGGAATTCGTGCTGGCAGGGCTGGCGCAGTTTCAGGCGTCACAAGGGGTTGACGGCATATCGGTAACGACGCACGGGGCTTGTGCGGCGTTGCTTGCGGTGGATGGGACACTTGCCGCGCCGGTGCTGGATTATGAGCATGATGGACCGGCGGAAAGGGCGGCGGCGTATGATGCGGTGCGACCAGACTTTGCGGTAACCGGCTCGCCCAGGTTGGGGGTGGGATTGAACCTTGGGGCGCAGTTGCATTGGCTGCTTGCGCAGGATGCGGGGTTGCTGGCGCGGGTGCACAGCGTGGTGACTTGGCCGCAGTACTGGGGGGTTCGCCTGACCAGCGTGTCGGCGTGCGATGTGTGTTCGCTGGGCTGCCATACCGATTTGTGGGAGCCGGGTGCCGCACGGTTTTCGGGGTTGGTGGAGCGGTTGGGGTTGCTAGGCAAGATTGCTGCGGCGCGCCTGCCGGATCATGTCTTAGGGGTGGTGTTGCCAGAAGTCGCTTCAGCGACGGGGTTGGCTGTGGGTACCCCTGTGGTATGCGGCATCCATGATAGCAATGCATCGCTGTTGCCGCATCTGTTAACGCAAAGCGGGGCGTTTGCGGTGGTATCAACCGGGACTTGGGTCGTGTGCATGGCAGTTGGTGGGGCAGCACCCACGCTGGATGCGGCACGCGACATTCTAGTAAATGTGGCCGCCAACGGGCGCGCAGTACCCTCGGCGCGGTTCATGGGCGGGCGGGAATATGAGATCATTCGGGCGGGGCGCAGCGCCCTGGCAACGCCGGGTGACGAGGCGGCGGTTCTGGCGGCGGGGCTGATGCTGATGCCGTCTGTGGTGGCGCAGGGCGGGCCATTTCCGGGGCGGGTGATGGGCTGGAGCATGTCGCCGGCGGGGTTCGGCGACGGGGCGCAAGATGCAGCGCTGTCATTCTATCTGGCGCTGATGACGGCGGAGTGTCTGCTGATGACCGGGGCTGCGGGGCCTGTGATTGTGGAGGGGCCGTTTGCGGCGAATGCTGCCTATTGTCGCATGCTCGAGGCGGCGTCAGGGCGGCAAGTCCTGCGGGCGGCGTCACAGACCGGAACCAGCATTGGCGCGGCTCTGTTGTTCGGTGCGCCCAATATGCCGCCGCCGCTGGAGGCAACGGTTTTGGTCGCGAACATGGTAGACTATCAGACCTATGCGCAGGCGTGGCGCGCGACTATTGGCGATTAACCAAGGGCTGCGCGCGCAGAGAGTGTCCGCATTGCAGCCTCGATTTCGTGCCAGCCGGTACGGGCCATGGACCGGAATACGAGTACGTCAAAGGCGTAGGGGGCGGTGCGCATCAGGATGGATTGCATGTGGTTGAGCGGCGCGCGGGCGGCGGTGCCGACCGGGAACGATTGCAGGCGCAGATCAAGCGGGTACAGCCGCATCAGGGCGTCACACGCTGTAGGGCCTTCGATGCGCAGACCGGCCCAGCCGTCGGATTGGTCCGTCTGGGCGGCTCCGGGGATGGGGTCTGGGGCGGGGATGCCGATTAGAAAAGCTTGACTACGGGCAGTCCAGACGAGTTTGGCCTCGGCGGCGCTGGTAAAGGTATTTGCGGCGGGAAAGCTCAGGCCGAGCGGCTTCAGCGCCTTGGCGACGGCTTTATCCTGACCCGGGAATGGTGCGATGGACGTGATGGGACCAAGCACCAATTCGGACAGGCGCAGGCCACCAAGGGTAATTGGAAGGGTGCCGGATAGTGGGGATTTTGCGATCAGTTCAGGCACGAAGTTTGGTCCCTTCCTTGTCGAGAAACACCGGATCACTGACGGTGCACAGGCAATCTATGCCGCGCAGATGATCAACAAGGCGGATGGTTTCGCCGTGGCGCGCGCGACCGTTTTTCAGGAAAGCCAAGCCCAGCCATGTGCTTAGTGAAGGTGAGTAGCCCACCGATGTTACATAGCCCTGATCATGGGTTCGGTGCACGGGATCACCAGTTTTGAACAGATGCGCGCCTGCTGAGATCGGCACGTTGCCGATGGGTCGCAAACCTACCAGTTGCTCACGTTCCGGCCCTGTCATGCCGGGCCGCATCGCGCATGCTTTGCCAATGCAGTCTTTCTTGGCCGATACCATCTTGTCCATACCGATATCGTAGGCAGTGATGCGGCCATGAATTTCGGCGTGCGTGATGAAGCCTTTTTCGATGCGCAGGACGTTCAGCGCCTCCATCCCATAGGGGCCGCCACCGATGGTTTCGGCGCGGGCGAGAAGATCGCGGAATAGTGCCTCGCCGTGGCGGGCGGGAACGGCAATCTCGTAACCTTCCTCGCCGGAGAATGATATGCGGAATAGGCGGGCCGCCACACCTTGGACAGTGATCGGAGCGACACCCATGAACGGCAGTGCGGGGTCGTGATCGAGCATCGAGGTGAGCAAGGCGCGGGCCTTGGGGCCTGCGATGGCGAACTGGGCCCAAGCCTCGGTGACCGAGATAAAGCGCAGATCCCAGTTGGCGCAGTAGGCTTGGTGGACGAAATCAAGATGTCGCATGACAAGGCCAGCGGCGGCTGTGGTGGTGGTTAGCAGGTAGTGGTTTTCGGCGAGGCAAGCAGTGGTGCCATCGTCAAGAACGTGGCCGTCCTCGCGCAGCATCAGGCCGTAACGGACCCGACCGACAGGTAGGGTCGAAAAAGTGTTCGAATAGACAAAGTCAAGAAAGCGGGCGGCGTCTTGGCCTTGGATATCGATCTTGCCCAAGGTTGACACATCGGCGATGCCGACAGCGCTGCGCACCATGTTGACTTCGCGGTTGCAGGCCTGTTGCCACGTTGTCTCGCCCGGTTTGGGGAAATAGCTGGGGCGATACCAAAGGCCCGCTTCGATCATGGGCGCGCCACGATCTCGGCTGGCTTGGTCGGAGGTCATGAATCGCTGCGGCGCAAAACCTGCGCCGCGCCCACCTGCCCCCATGGCGGCGATAGAGACGGGCACGAAAGGTGGGCGGAAGGTCGTGATGCCGGTTTCAGGAATGCCGCGACCCGTGGCGTCGGCCAATACGGCGAGTGCTGCGACGTTGGAGTTTTTGCCCTGATCGGGAGCCATGCCTTGGGTCGTGTATCGCTTCATATGTTCGACGGATGCGAAGCCTTCCTGCACAGATAGCCGCACATCTTTCACAGTGACATCATTGGCAAAATCGAGCCAGGCGCGGCCTTTGCCGGGAACGGCCCAGAGGGGTTGCAACGAATAAAGCGTATCCTCAGCAACCGGTGCTCTGTTGGCGGGCGCTTCGCGGCCCAACGCGGACAGCGCGGCGTTCGCGGCGGAAACACCATCGTTAAGACATTGCTGGGTAGAGAAATGCCCAAGCGCTGCCCCGGCGGCGGTCAGGCCGGGAACGGCACCCGGTGAGGGGACGAAAGAGGCGATATCCGCATTCCAGACCGGGCGGCCGTTCATATGGCAGGTCAGGTGTAACGAGGGGTTCCAGCCGCCAGACAGGCCCAGACAATCGGTTTCAATCTGGGCATTGCCGCCCGCGTGGGCGATGGTGATGGATCGCAGGGCATGGCGGCCCGTGGTGCCGGTGACGGTGGCGCCAAGGTAAACCGGGCAATCCTCGATGGCCGATGCGTCAGGCCGGCTGTCAAGGATTGCGGCAACTTGCACACCGGATGCAATCAGATCGCGCGCAGTGCGGCGGGCGTCATCGTTGTTGGCGAAGATCGTCACGCGTTTGCCTGCGGCAACGCCGTAGCGGTGCAGATAGGTGCGGATGGCCGATGCCATCATGATGCCGGGGCGGTCGTTGTTTTCGAACGCGATGGCGCGTTCAATCGCACCGGAGGCGAGGATGGCTTGGCTAGCGGTGATGCGCCAGAAGCATTCGCGCGGCAGGCCATCGCGGGCGGGAAGGTGCAGGCCGACGCGTTCGAGTGCGCCATAGGTGCCGTGGTCATAAGCGCCAGTGACGGTGGTGCGGGGCATCAGGCGGACGTTGGGCATGGCTTTGAGTTCGGTCAGCGCGGCATCGGCCCAATCGGTGGCGGGGGCGCCGTCTACTTGCAGGTTTTCCGACAGCAACCGCCCGCCCATGTTGGCGTCTTCGTCAGCCAATATGACGTCGGCCCCGGCGCGGGCGGCGGTCAGAGCAGCGATCAGACCGGTGGGACCAGCGCCGATAACCAGCAGGTCGCAAAAGGCGAAGGCTTGTTCGTAGGTACCTAGGTCGTGTTTGCCGGATAGCTTGCCAAGGCCTGCCGCGCGGCGGATCATCGGTTCGTAGACGCGTTCCCATAAGGCGCGCGGCCACATGAAGGTTTTGTAGTAGAAGCCGGCGGATAGGAAGGGGGCGGCAAGATCGTTGACGGACAGCAGATCGTACTTCAGCGAGGGAAAGCGGTTCTGACTGTGGGCATCAAGGCCCGCGAAGAGTTCTTGCGTGGTGGCGCGGACGTTGGGGGTTTGTTGGCCGCCTTCGTGGATTTCGACCAGCGCGTTGGGTTCTTCGGACCCGGCTGTCAGCACCCCGCGCGGGCGGTGGTATTTGAAACTGCGCCCGATCAGTTTGACGCCATTTGCCATCAGGGCGGAGGACAGTGTATCGCCTTGCAGGCCGATGTAATCGCGGCCGTCAAAGCGAAAACCAAGCGGAGTGTTGCGGTCGATCAGGCCTTTGCCATCAATTCTCATAATGTTGGCGCCTTACGGTCTGCGACCAATTCGGCGCTGTGTATTTCGTGGGTGACGGTGTTTCGGGTTATCAGCAGCCACTGGCCACAGCCGGTTTCGTGATACCACAGATCGCGGGTCAGGCCTGCCGGGTTGTCGCGCAGGTGCAGATGATTGTCCCACGCCTCGGGTGGGGCATCGGGGGTGGGGCGATGCAGGAAATCCTCCGCACCGTAGTAATAGAATTCACGCCGATCGCGGAGGCCACAGAGGGGGCAAGGGATGCGCATTATCGGGCCTCGCAGTTATCAAATTCAAACGTCGCAGCGGTACTGAGAGTGCCTTCTGACAGGTCACCATCGGGCTCTTCGAGTGTTATGACGGTGAAACCAACAGACCCGCCCGATGCGACAAAGTGTGCAACGTTACCACTGCAGACAAGATCGTGAAGAGCGTCGCGAAATGTCTCAGAAGCCGAATGTAAGTCCTTTCCTACTGCCTTTGCACTCGTTTCAAGTGCCAGTTGGGGCGATCCATAAGCCACTGTATAGGTCGATAGTGGGCGACCCGAAACCGAAACACCCAAGACGGATGTCTTCACCTCCGGCCAGACCTCACTTCCAAAAGCGTCCTCGAACGCGAGCATCACTTCACATGAGTTCAGCCGCGTAAGGCCAAATGCGTAACCCTCGTTGATTGAACCACGCGCGCAGACTTCAGCGTCGACTGCAAGCGGCAAGGAACCAACACAGACAGCTCCCATTATGCGAAGACAGGCAATCATCCCCACCCTCAATGCAAGTTATGCTGCGCGCCGGTGCCTTCTTCGTCAAGAAGATGGCCCGTGGCGAAGCGGTTGAGTTTGAAGCGGTGGGCGTAGTCGTGGGATTCGCCGGTGGCCATCAAGTGAGCCATACACCAGCCGCTGGCAGGGACGGCTTTGAAGCCGCCGTAGTTCCAGCCGCAGTCAATGAACAACCCATCAATATGAGTTTTGTCGATGATGGGCGAGCCGTCCGGCGTCATGTCCATGATGCCGCCCCAGGACCGCAGGACCTTGGCGCGCCCGATCATCGGCATCAGGGTCATTCCCGCCTCCATCACATGTTCGACCATCGGCAGGTTGCCGCGTGCGGCATAGCTGGCGTAGAAATCGAGATCGCCTCCGAAGACGAGGCCGCCTTTGTCGGATTGGCTGATATAGAAGTGGCCCATGCCGAAGCTGACGACGTGGTTGATGATGGGCTTCAGGCCTTCGGTGACGAAGGCTTGCAGGATGTGGGATTCGACGGGCAGGCGCATCCCGGCCATGGCGGCCACTTGGCTGGAACGGCCAGCGACGATGATGGCAACTTTCTTGGCTTTGATGGCACCTCGGGTGGTTTGAACGCCTTTGACGACGCCGTTTTCGATATCGATGCCGGTGACTTCACAGTTCTGGATCAGGTCGACGCCGCGTTGGTCGGCGCCGCGCGCGTAGCCCCAAGCGACGGCATCATGGCGGGCAGAGCCGCCGCGTGGGTGCAACAGGCCGCCGTAGATGGGAAAGCGGGTTTGTTCGAAATCGAGGTAGGGCAGATGTTCGCGCACGCCGTCGCGATCAAGAAGTATAGCATCGTCGCCCTGATTGATCATCGCGTTGCCGCGCCGCACGAACGCGTCGCGCTGGCCATCGGAATGGAACAGGTTGATCAGGCCGCGTTGGCTATGCATGACGTTGTAGTTCAGTTCCGCCTCCATCCCCTCCCATAGTTTCAGGGAATGAGAATAGAATTCGGAATTGCCGGGCAGGAAGTAATTGGCACGCACAATCGTGGTGTTGCGCCCGATGTTGCCCGAACCGATATGGGATTTTTCCAGCACGGCGATATTGGTGAGGCCGTGATTCTTGGCCAGGTAGAACGCAGTTGCAAGCCCATGCCCACCGCCACCGATGATGATCGCGTCATACTCGGCCTTGGGCGCGGGATCACGCCATGCGGGCGTCCAGCCTTTGTTGCCGAACAGGCCTTCGGTAATGACTTTCAGACCAGAATAGCGCATCCGCCGCCCCTCGATTTACGTGTGGAGTAAAACCGGCTTTGGCGGTGGAGTGCAATGGCAGTGGCGACAAACGTTGCTTACCTGCGACACAATGCGTCGCAGGTGGCTGATCTGCGCGGGTGCCTACCCTTACCTTTGATCGGCCTGCGCCTGACCTTCATGTATTGAAGACGGAGGGCCAGGAAGGCAAAGCAGCCGTTACAGCCCCTTGGTCTGGTAGGTCTGCGCGATGCGGCCGATCGATACCAGATAGGCGGCCACACGCAGATCCTCGACTTCGGGGCGCGAATGCCAGACCTCACGCATGGCCTGATAGGCCCCACGCATGGTGTCATCCAGACCGGAGCGGACCAGTTCCAGCTCCCCTGCCCCGCGCAGATAGCGTTCTTTGAACCCTGGCGACATCGTCCAGCTGACGCCTTTTTCCGACGACAGGCGTTCCAGTTCATCCACCAGCAGGATATGGCGGGCCTCTTCAGCGCGGCGCTGCATCCGGCCAAAGCGGATATGCGAGAGGTTCTTCACCCACTCGAAATAGCTGACCGTCACACCGCCTGCATTGGCATACATGTCAGGCACGATGACGGTGCCTTTCTTGCGCAGGATCTCGTCACCGCCAAACGTGATGGGGCCATTCGCCGCCTCGATGATCAGGGGGGCCGTGATGCGAGCGGCATTGCCTTTGTGGATCACCCCTTCCAGTGCTGCCGGGATCAGGATGTCGCAATCCGCCTCCAGCAGGGCCGCCCCGTCTTCGACATAGGTGGCATTAGGATAGCCCTTGATGGTGCCGTGCTTGATGATCCACTGGCGGATGTCTTCGATCTTCAGGCCGGCATCATCGACCAGCGCGCCATCGCGTTCGATGATCGCGGTCACCTTGCAGCCGTCTTCCTCTGACAGGAATTTGGCTGCGTGATAGCCCACATTGCCCAAGCCCTGCACGACAACGCGCTTGCCGTCAAGATCGCCGGACAAGCCCGCCTTGGCCGCGTCTTCCTTATGGCGGAAAAACTCGCGCAACGCGTATTGCACGCCGCGCCCCGTCGCCTCGACCCGGCCCTGAATACCGCCCGCATGGGGCGGCTTGCCGGTCACGCAGGCTTTCGCGTTGATGTCTGTCGTGTTCATGCGGGCGTATTGATCGGCGATCCACGCCATTTCACGTTCGCCGGTGCCCATATCCGGGGCGGGGACGTTCTGCGCGGGGTGGATCAGATCGCGCTTGATCAGTTCATAGGCAAAACGTCGAGTAATCTGTTCCAGTTCGTGTTCATCCCAGGCGCGCGGGTCGATGCACAGTCCGCCTTTCGATCCACCGAACGGGGTTTCCACAAGCGCGCATTTATAGGTCATCAGCGCAGCCAGCGCCTCAACCTCGTCCTGATTGACCGACAGCGCGTAGCGGATGCCGCCCTTGACCGGTTCCATGTGTTCGGAATGCACCGACCGGTAGCCGGTGAAGGTTTCCAGCTTGCCGCGCAATCGCACCCCAAAGCGCACGGTGTAAGTGGAATTGCAGACCCTGATCTTTTGTTCCAGACCGGGGCTGAGATCCATCAAGGACACGGCTCGGTTGAACATCAGATCGACCGATTCCCGAAAACTCACCTCGCCCGTTTGCTGCATGCCCGTCCTCCATGGTGCCATGATGCGTCTTGCACATCTCTAGATACCCATAAGGCATTCGGTTTACAAAAAGCCGAAAAAAGTGGCAGGCCGCGCCGATATCCGCACCAAGCACGCGGCAGCCCGGCGAAAGTGATTCGAATTTTGCGGGATCAACTGCCGGTAGGGGGGGTGGTTGGCCAGACCCCATTTGGATGAACGCCCCCCAGAACGGCAGTGAATGTCATGGATCAATCAACAATGATGCGCGGCTGGGTGAAGTGTTTCGATGGGGGTCGAATTTCATCCTGATCGGCGATTATCCGCCATATTTCCGCCTTACCTCGGCGATTAAAAGCTTATCGCACCAATGTTTTCCCCCAAGCCTGTCTGCCCAGCTTCGGGGACGGGAGCGAGGAACGAGTGATGGAGAGCCAAAGCGTGAAACGTATTTCAGAACCGACCGATATTCAGACCGCAATTTCCCAGGCGCGCAAGCGATTTTCGAAAGACGAAAGCGGCGCCGTGCTGCTGTTTTCTTTGATCCTGTTTGTCTTGATGATCATGATCGGCGGCCTGGCAGTTGATCTGATGCGCTACGAATCGACGCGCACGACCCTGCAGAACACCCTCGATCGCTCGACCCTCGCGGCAGCGGGTCTGTCCCAGACGCTTGATGCAGAGGCAGTGGTGCGTGACCACGTCGACAAGGTTGGCATGACGCAGGACCTGACCTCGGTTACGGTTACGCAGGGTCTCAATTTCAAGACCGTGAACGCAACAGCACTCGCCGATACTGCCCCGATTTTTCTGCACATGATCGGGATCGACAGCTTCGATGCTCCTGCGGTCGCAACCGCAGAACAGCGCATCACCAATGTGGAAATTGCATTGGTTCTTGACGTGTCAGGTTCGATGCAGGGAACAAAGATCGTTAACCTGAAATCCGCCGCATCAGAATTTGTGGATACGGTATTGTCCAGCGATGGCGATGACCGTATTTCCGTGGCGCTGGTGCCTTACAACGGGCAGGTCAACCTCGGGCCAACAATGGCGGCGCAGTACAATGTTACGCTGCCAACTGGGGTTGCAAACACGCAATGCGTTGATCTGCCGTCCAGTGTGTATTCCACCACATCCATGTCAGACGGTTTGGAATTGCCAACGACGGCTTATGCCGACAGCTTTTCCGGCACATCGCAATCGACGTCCTATGTCGCAGCATCTTCAAGCGGACCAGTTCTTACCAACATGTGGTGTCCAAGTTCCAACGCCAACTTTGTCCGCCCGCCGAACAACGACATCGGTGTGTTGCAGGGGCAGATCAACGGTTTGAACGCCGTTGGCGCGACCTCGATCAATGCCGGGATGAAGTGGGGTCTGGCCTTGCTTGATCCTGCGGCGCGACCAATGTTCGAAGATCTTGCCAACGATGGCACAATCCCGGACGCGTTCGATGTCCGCCCATTTGAGTACGACGATGACGAGGCGCTGAAGGTGATCGTCCTGATGACGGATGGATCGCACTTCGCCGAAGAGCGGATGAAGGCTGCCTACAAGGACGGGATGTCACAGATCTACAAGGGCACAGATAATTACTATTCCATCAAGCACACGACGGGCCGACCGACCGCTGCCGGAACAAACCAGTTTTTCGTGCCCCACCTTTGCACTTCAACAAACTGCAGGAACGGAACGAACACTGCCGAAGCCTGGAAAAGCAGTGCCCACAGCAGCGGCGTCCAGATGGCCTGGACAACGGTCTGGAAAGAATTGCGCGTCAGCTACGTCGCCTGGCAGTTGTACGCGCGCGCCCTTGGAATCAGCAGCACTACCCGGACAAACACCTACAACACCTGGATGTCGAACTTCCGCACCCAGACACCGACCGGTGACATGGACAGCCAGTTGCAGTCGATCTGCGGTCAGGCGAAAACGAAAAAGAACGTGGTGATCTACGGTATCGCCTTTGATGCGCCAACTGCCGGGGCACAACAGATCAAGATGTGCACGACGGGATATGATCCAGCCTATCCGAATGACACGAACGCTTATTATTTTGCCGCCAGCCCCACCAACATCAGAACCGCGTTCCGCGCCATTGCAACCAACATCAGCCAGCTGAGGTTGACCCAATGACCTGGTTAGCAAAACGCCTGCGCACTGCCTGGCACGATGAAGGTGGTACCGCGTCCCTTGAATTCGTGCTTTCAATACCGGTCTTGGTTGCCATTTTTTCGGCATCCTTTGAAAGCGGCCTCTTCATGACGCGGGCAATCTTGTTGGAGCAATCCGTCGATATGGTGATGCGCGAACTGCGCCTTGGCCATTATCCGATTCCGACGCCGGAACTGCTCAAGCAGGAAATCTGCAAGCGCACGATCATCCTTGCCGATTGCAAGGCCAAGCTGAAGCTTGACTTCATAGAAGTGGATACGGCGGCGTTCATTTTGCCGACCGAGGCGTTGCAATGTGTGGACCAGCCCGGTGATCCGGCTCCGCCAGTCGTATTGGAAGTGGGTCAAGAGAACGATCTGATGTTGATGCGCGCCTGCATCGTGCAAGACGCACTCTATCCGACGACGGGCATCGGGTTGAAACTGACGAAAGATGAATTCGGTGGCGGATACGCGATTGCAACCGTTTCGGCTTTTGCAAACGAACCAACAAGTTGAGGAGCGATTGTATGTTTTCCATCGTTGCAAGCATTCGCCGTTTTGCGCGTGAAGACGCGGGCACCGTCATGGCTGAAACAGTCATTGTTCTGCCTGCCTTGCTGTGGGCATTTCTTGCGCTGTTCGTTTACTGGGATTCGTTCCGGTCTATAAACACTGTCCAAAAAGCGTCTTACACAGTTTCTGATATCATCTCGCGTGAAATGAAATCTCGGCCTCCTGCATTTTTCGACGGGCTTCGCGATGTCATGGATTTCATGCTGGATCCGGACCAAACCGTGAAGATGCGCGTGACCAGCATCACCTACAGCGAGGCAGATGACCAGTTTCAGGTACATTGGTCGTATTCGCCCGGCGGTGACATGCTGGCTTTGACGACGGCCACGTTGCAAGCGTTCGAAGAGCGAATTCCATTTATGGCGGATGCTGATTCCGCAACGATCGTCGAAACCGAAGTGCCCTATGTGCCAGCATTCAATGTTGGTCTGGACAGCATGACATTCAAGCAGTTCATTGTTACAAGGCCACGATTCCGGTCGCCTACTTGCATTGATGGCCAGCCTTGCAATCAGACCTAATGATCTGACCTTGAACCTGCACGATGCCCCGGGCCGACCGTCCGGGGCATTATGCGTTTGTGCACAGCGGGTCTGCGCGCGGCGGGCATTGATGACTGCGGTGATTGCGCCTAATTCTTGGCAAACAACTTGACCCTCAGGAGGCAGCAATGTCGATCCGACCCGTCGTTCACCAGGCAAAGGCGCAACCCACGATGGAAGGCGCCGGTGTGCATCTGCACCGCGCGTTCGGCTTTCAAAACCCGGAGCAGATGGACCCGTTCCTGCTGTTCGACGATTTCCGCAATGATCGCCCAGAAGATTTCTATCGCGGATTTCCCTGGCACCCGCATCGCGGGATCGAAACCATTACCTATGTGCTGGCGGGCTCGGTCGATCATGGTGACAGCCTTGGCAACGTCGGCACGCTGCGCGGCGGCGATGTACAATGGATGACGGCGGGGCGCGGCATTCTGCATCAGGAAATGCCGAAAGGAAACGCCAAGGGCCAGATGCACGGCTTTCAGTTGTGGGCAAACCTGCCGGGCAGCCTGAAGATGACCGCGCCGCGCTATCAGGACGTGAAGGGTCGCGATATCCCCGAGATCATGGATGATGACGGCACCGTTGTGAAGGTGATCGTGGGCTCGTTCTGGGGCAAGACCGGGCCGGTTGACGGTATTGCCGCCGATCCGCAATACCTTGACATCTATGTGCCGCCCGGCTTGCGCAAGGTGTTCAGGATCGACACTTACCGGCGCGCCTTTGCCTACGTTTTCGAAGGCGCGGGCAGGTTTCGCGACGCAAGCACGCCGCGCGGCGTGCTGCTGGAAAAGGAAGTGCGCGGCGAAGAGGTTAACATTCGCGATCTTTCGGGCGACCGAACCCTCATTCAGTTCGGCACCGGCGATGAAGTGGCGGTGCAGGCAGGCCCCGACGGCCTTCGGTTCTTGCTGATTTCCGGCGCGCCGATCCAGGAACCGGTGGCATGGCATGGGCCGATCGTGATGAACACCCAAGCTGAGTTGCAACAGGCAATGGCCGAATTGCGCAATGGCACCTTCATCAAACCCGCGCATTAAGATCGGGCTTGCTGCGATTTGCATTGCCGCTGCAAGCGCGTCGGGCGTAGGTAGGGCACTCATGCCTGCGGAGTGATGACCATGGCCTTGCCGCGACTGTTGCTATGCCTCAGCTGCCTGTTGCCAGTACTTGCCGCTTGCAGCACCCCGCCGGGGCTGGAGGCGGGTGCGCCGCTGGCCACCTCTGACGAGCCGGTTGCGCTGCTGCCGCTGGATGAAATCCTGGCACAGGCGGAAGGAGCCGTTGCCAGTGATGAAACTGCCGCCGCACTAGCCGCGCGGGCGGCAGCGTTGCGGGCAAAGGCTTCCGCAAACTAAGGTTGTCATGCGTTGCACGTGGGCCTGCAAACCGCTAACACGCCGCCAACGGTTCTGATGACGGAGATTTCCATGCCCGCCCCATTGCGTCTTGGTATTGCCGGGCTTGGCACTGTCGGGGTCGGTGTTGTCGGCATCGTGCAACGCCATGCGGACCTGATTGCCGCTCGCAGCGGACGCGCCGTCACGATCACCGCCGTTTCAGCCCGCGACCAGTCGCGCAACCGGGATGCCGATCTGTCGGGCTATGCGTGGGAAGCCGATCCGGTTGCTTTGGCGCAGCGCGATGACGTCGATGTTTTCGTCGAACTGATGGGGGGCTCTGACGGCCCGGCCCGCGATGCGACGATGGCCGCGATAGCGGCAGGCAAGGATGTGGTGACCGCGAACAAGGCGCTTCTCGCGCTGCACGGCCAGTCCTTGGCCGAAGCAGCCGAGGCAAACGGCCGCGTGATCCGGTTCGAGGCGGCGGTTGCCGGCGGTATTCCGGTGATCAAAGCGCTGACCGAAGGTCTGGCGGGCAACGCGATCCGCCGGGTGATGGGTGTGATGAACGGCACCTGCAACTATATCCTGACGCGGATGGAAGCCGCCGGCCTGCCCTATGACACCGTCTTTGAAGAGGCACGCCAACTTGGCTATCTGGAAGCCGATCCGAACCTCGATGTCGGCGGCATTGATGCCGGGCACAAGTTGTCGTTGCTGGCGGCCATCGCCTTTGGCACCAAGGTCAGCTTTGATGCGGTGGAGCTGGAAGGCATCGGCGCGATTTCCATCGACGATATTCGTCTTGCCGCCGACATGGGGTTCAAGATCAAGCTGCTGGGCGTGGCGCAGATGACCGGGCGCGGGCTGGAACAACGCATGACGCCCTGTCTGGTGCCCGCCGACAGCCCGCTTGGGCAGTTGCAGGGCGGCACCAACATGGTGGTCCTCGAAGGCGACGCGGTTGGCCAGATCGTACTGCGCGGTGCCGGAGCGGGTGCGGGCCCGACGGCCAGTGCCGTGATGGGCGACGTGATCGATATTGCGCGCGGCACAAGGGGGCCGATCTTCGGCCGCCCTGCCGCCAGCCTTGCGACACCAATTGCCGCCGTCGCCGCGACACCCGCGCCGTTCTATCTGCGCATGACCTTGCTGGACAAACCCGGCGCGCTGGCCAAAATCGCGACAGCACTTGGCGAGGCTGGCATATCGATCGACCGGATGCGCCAGTACGGCCATGCCGGCGCGCATGCTCCGGTGCTGATCGTGACCCACAAGGCAACCCGGGATGACGTGGCCCATGCGATGGGCCGCTTTGCCGCCACAGGGGTTCTGGTCGGGGATCCGGTAGCAATCCGGATCGAAGAGGTCTGATCGCGGGGGCAAGGCGGCGTCAAGGCCCACGTTATGTGACCACGCTTGCCCAATGCCGCTTAGGCGCGCTACGACAGACGCAGCGACATCGCGCAAAACACATCGAAGGAATGTCCTACCATGGCCGATAAAGCGGAATTTGAAGACCGGCTCTTGTCACTTGGCCTTGCGCGCGTGTCCGAGGCCGCCGCATTGGCCTCGGCCCGGCTGATCGGGCGGGGCGATGAGAAAGCGGCAGATCAGGCGGCGGTTAACGCGATGCGCGATCAGTTGAACCTGCTGGACATCGCCGGCGTCGTGGTAATCGGTGAAGGCGAGCGCGACGAGGCTCCGATGTTGTACATCGGCGAGAAAGTCGGCACCGGCATGGGCCCGGCCGTGGACATTGCCCTTGATCCGCTGGAAGGCACGACGCTGACCGCAAAGGACATGCCGAACGCGCTGACGGTGATTGCGATGGCGCCGCGCAACACCCTGCTGCACGCGCCCGATGTCTATATGGAAAAGCTCGCGATCGGCCCCGGCTTTGCGGTGGATACCGTCACCATGGACATGACCCCGACCGAGCGCGTGCACGCCCTTGCCCGCGCGAAGGGCTGCCAGCCAAGTGACATAATGGTCTGCGTGCTGGAACGGCCCCGCCATGAGGCGATGATCGACGAACTGCGCGCCACTGGTGCCGCGATCCGGTTGATCACCGATGGCGATGTGGCGGGCATCATCCACTGCGCCGAAGCGGCGATAACGGGCATCGACATGTATATGGGATCAGGAGGCGCACCCGAAGGCGTATTGGCAGCCGCCGCGCTGAAATGCATGGGCGGCCAGATGTACGGCCAGTTGCTGTTTCGCAACGACGATGAACGCGGCCGGGCGCGCCGGGCGGGGATCACGGACCTAAACCGCATCTACACCCGCGATGATCTGGTCACCGCCGATGTCATCTTTGCCGCTACCGGGGTGACGCAGGGTTCGATCCTTAGGGGCATCCAGATGGAGGCCGGCTGGGTCACGACCGAGACGATCCTGATGCGGTCAAAAACCGGGTCGGTCCGGCGGATGACCTATCGCAGCCCGGTCAAGTGATCGGGAAACCTGCACGACTTGGGTCTGCCTTTCTTGGAGTCGAGGCATCGCTGACCGGGCGCAGGTGGGTCGGCCCTTCGGAAGATCAGGATCGGAGGGCGCAAGCGATGGCCCAGATCACCGGACTGCCGCTGGCCCTGTGCCATACGCTGGCCGTTCGGGGTGTGGAGCCTTCGGATACTGCCGCGTTTCTGAACCCGGTGCTGCGCGACCTGCTGCCGGACCCCTTGCGGCTGAAGGACATGAGCAAGGCTGCGGCGCGGTTTCTGGCCGCCGTCAAGAGCGGCGAGAAGATTGCCATCTTTGCCGATTACGATGTTGATGGCGGGGCGTCGGCGGCCCTCTTGCTGGTCTGGCTGCGCGCCATGGGGCGGCCCGCAACGCTGTATATCCCGGATCGCATCGACGAAGGCTATGGCCCCAACGTGCCCGCGATGGCCGACCTTGCCTCCGGACATGACCTGATCCTTTGCGTCGATTGCGGAACGCTGAGCCATGCGCCGATTGCGGCGGCAGTGGGGGCGGATGTGGTGGTGCTGGATCATCACCTCGGCGCAGAAACGCTGCCGCCTGCCCTTGCGGTGGTGAACCCGAACCGGCAAGACGAAGACGGATCACTGGGCCATCTGTGCGCGGCAGGTGTCGTATTTCTGATGCTGGTCGAGGCGAACCGGCAATTGCGCAGTGATGGCGCGCAGGGGCCGGATCTGATCGCGATGCTGGATCTGGTGGCGTTGGCGACGGTTGCTGATGTGGCCCCGTTGGTCGGCGTCAACCGCGCCTTGGTGCGCCAAGGGCTGAAAGTGATGGCGCGGCGCGAACGGGTGGGCCTGCGCGCATTGGCTGATATCGCGCGCATGGATCAGGCTCCGACCCCTTATGCGCTGGGGTTTCTGTTGGGGCCACGGGTCAATGCGGGCGGTCGGATCGGGCAGGCCGATCTTGGCGCGCGACTGCTTGCCACCGACGATCCGCACGAGGCGGCGGCGCTGGCCGAACGACTGGATGTGTTGAACACGGAACGCCGCGATATCGAAGCGGCGGTGCGTGCCGCTGCCATGGCGCAGGCCGAAGCGCGCGGCTTTGACGGCCCCTTGGTCTGGGCGGCAGGCGAAGGCTGGCATCCGGGCGTGGTGGGCATTGTTGCCGCACGGCTGAAAGAGGCGGCGAACCGGCCCGCCGTCGTGATCGGCCTAGAAGGCGACGAAGGCAAGGGTTCGGGGCGGTCTGTCAGTGGCGTTGATCTGGGGGCCGCCGTGCACCGCCTGGTCGCCGAGGGTCTTTTGCTGCGCGGCGGCGGGCACAAGATGGCCGCCGGGCTATCAGTGGCGCGGGGGCAACTGGAGGCGGCAATGACGCGGCTGGGGGATTTGCTGGCAAAGCAGGGGTCGGGCGACGCGGGCCTGGCCGATTTGCGGCTGGACGGCGTCTTGATGACATCGGCCGCAACGATGAACCTGGTGGAACAACTGGAACAGGCCGGGCCGTTTGGTGCATCGGCCCCTGCCCCGCGCTTTGCATTTGCCGATCAGGCAGTCAGCGGACGCCGTATCGGCGAGAACCACCTGCGCCTCAGTTTCGCAGATCACGGCGAGCCAAAACTGGAGGCGGTTGCCTTCGGTGCCTTTGACGGCCCGCTAGGCCCCGCTCTTGAAAACCCCGGCCATCAGCGCTTTCATCTGGCCGGGCGGCTGGAGATTAACACCTACGGCGGGCGGTCGAAGGTGCAACTGCGGCTGGAAGATGCGGCCCGCGCCTGATCATGCGGTGCGCTTACATTATTTCTCTTGCGAGTCAGCACGCTGGCCACTAAACATCCCGAATTACCACGCGGTCCGTTCGTCTATCGGTTAGGACACCAGGTTTTCAACCTGGGAAGAGGGGTTCAACTCCCCTACGGACTGCCATTTTCCTTCCAGCTTCTGTTATTTGTCAGTCTTGCGGTTTGCCGTTACGCGGTCATCGCAAATTCAAACGTATCTGGACGGGCATGATCCCAGTATTTGGCAAATGCCGGATGGGTGACGTTGCCGTTGACCAATTCGTTCGGTTCCAGCCACAGATACTGGCTTGCTGCCGAGCGAACCTCGCGGCTGTTGACCCTGATCATAAGGTGATGCGGGGTCAGATCCCATGGCGTCCTGAGGCCAGAGGATTCCACCGCTTCCTTCAATGCAAACAATGTGTTGGCATGAAAATTGGCGACCCTTGTGTGCTTGTCTGCAACATTCAGTGCGTTGAAACGGCCCGGGTCCTGCGTCGTCACACCCGTCGGGCATTTGCCGGAATGGCACGCCTGCGCCTGGATGCAACCGATTGCAAACATGAAGCCGCGAGCGATATTGGCACTGTCGGCGCCGAGGGCGAAGACCCGGCACAGATCAAAAGCACTGATCAGCTTGCCCGACGCGATCAACTTGATCCGATCCCGGATCCCCAGACCGACCAGTGTGTTGTGAACCAGCATCAGGCCTTCGCGCAAAGGCGCGCCCTTGTGGTCGGCAAACTCCACCGGGGCCGCACCTGTACCGCCTTCGGCCCCGTCGATGGTCAGAAAATCAGGGGTAATGCCGGTTGATTGCATCGCTTTGGCAAAGGCAAACCATTCCCAGGGGTGACCGACGCACAGCTTGACGCCGACCGGCTTGCCACCGGAAAGATCGCGCAGCCTTGCGATAAAGGCGCACAATTCCTCGGGCGTTGAAAAAGTGCTGTGTTTGCTGGGGCTGATGCAATCCTCGCCCACCTTGACGCCGCGCGCCTCGGCGATGGCTTCGGTCACCTTGGCGCCCAGCAGAATGCCGCCATGGCCGGGTTTGGCCCCCTGCGACAGCTTCAGTTCGATCATCTTCACCTGATCGCCTGCGGCATTTTCAGCAAAAAGGTCAGGATTGAAGCTGCCATCGCCGTTGCGGCAGCCAAAATAGCCGCTGGCAATCTGCCAGACCAGATCGCCGCCATGTTTGCGATGAAACCGCGAGATCGAACCTTCGCCGGTGGTATGGGCAAAGCCGCCGATCCGGGCGCCCCAATTCAGCGCCTCGATCGCATTGGGGGACAGTGCACCATACGACATGCCAGAAATGTTCAGGATCGAACTTTCATAGGCTTTCTTGCAATCAGGCCCGCCGATGGCAAGCCGGAATTTAGCATCGGCCAGATGCGTGGGCGCCATCGAATGATTGATCCACTCATGTCCGATCCCGTTGACGTTCAACAAGGTGCCAAACGGGCGCAACCCCTCGATCCCCTTAGCGCGCCGATAAACCAAGGCCCGCTGTTCGCGTGAAAACGGCGTTTCCTCGTGATCGCTTTCCAGAAAGTACTGGCGTATTTCGGGACGGAAATGCTCGAACAGGAACCGCAATCGGGCGCTGACAGGATAGTTCTTCAGAACCGCGTGCCGGGTTTGCATCAAGTCGGACAGACCGACCACAGAAATGACCGCGCCAAGACTGGCTACTGCCCCACCCCAAAACGGTGACATCAGGGCCATCACGATGCCCACCGGAATCAAGAGAACAAAGAAGATCAGCGGAATGTAGCGCATGGATCGGTCACCTGAGTGTTGTCGCCCGAGGCCGCGCGGCGTATCGCCTGCATATCTGGCAACTGTGAAGAAACTACTAGTATTTTAAAGGACTGCGTTGATATCCCCGAAGTGCCGCGCCAAAACTGCGTAACGCTCGTTGAAGGCATTTTTCTTGCCGGACACTGACACGAATTGTTGCGTCTGTCTGGCGTATATTGCAAGGATCGGCCAACCATGGAAACAATCCGACCGTCATTTAGACAGAGGTGAGCCAGTGCCCGGAAAACGATTTTTTGCCCCGATGATTTTTTGTGCCTTTTCACTTGCGGCAGTACCTGCTTCGGCGGCCCCCTGCGGCGATACCTCGGCCGGATACGAAGCCTGGAAACCGGTCATGGCAAAAGAGGCCCGCAAGGCCGGCGTCGGCGCGCGCGGGCAAGAGGCCCTGCTGGGAACCAGTTATTCGGCAAAAACGATTTCGGCCGACCGCAACCAGAAAAGCTTCAAATACACGCTCGCGAAATTCCTGCAGGTGCGTGGCGCCGATACGATTGTCGCCCAGGGGCGCGCGCGCAAGGCCAAGAACGCCGATTTCTATGCGGGACTCGAACGGAATTACGGCGTGCCTGCCGGAGTTGTGCTGGCGATCCATGGGATGGAGACAGGCTTTGGCGGCTTCATGGGCGATACCAATGTCGTGTCAGCCATCGCCACCCTGGCCTATGATTGCAGGCGCTCCGAGTTCTTTACCGGGCACCTTCTGGCGGCTTTGGAACTGGTAGATCGGGGCACGATCAGCACCCAGACCATCGGCGCGAAACACGGTGAGATCGGGCATACGCAGTTTTTGCCCGGCAATGTGCTATCTTACGGCGTTGACGGCAATGGAGATGGTCAGGTCGATCTGACCAACCAGACCGACGCGCTTGCATCCACCGCGAATTTCCTGGCGCAAAAGGGCTGGCGGGCCGGGGTCGGCTACCAGACGGGCGAGCCGAATTTTCCCGTGCTCCAGCAATGGAACGCGGCAGGGGTCTATCAGCAGGCGATTGCCATCATGGGGTCGAAGATCGATCAGTAGGCGCCCGTGTGATCGCAACGCAGGGCCATCACCCGCATGCGTGCGTGGCAGGACCGCATGGCGCGCGCGCGGCTTCAGGCCGTGCCTGTGCAAAATAGTGTCGCCTGCGCGCGACCTGTGCGTTTTGATGCATAAAGGGCGTGATCCGCGTCGCTGAGCATCTGTTCAGCGTCTGGTGCGCTGTAAAAGGTGGAAAGGGTGATGCCGATGCTGGCAGCGATACGGCATGATCGACCTTCGAATTCCATCGGCACATTCAGTCTCGCAATGATCCGCGATGCGATCTGTTGCGCGACGGTTGCGTCGGACAGGTTCGGCAGCACTACGACAAACTCGTCCCCGCCCACGCGCGCAACCGTGTCGCCGTTGCGGGTTTCGGCGCCCAGCACCTTGGCCACTTCCCGCAAGACATGATCGCCCGCGGCATGGCCCAGCGTGTCATTCACCGCCTTGAAATAATCAAGGTCGATGTGCATCAGGGAAAACGGCAGGGCCTGGCGCGTAAGACCGGCAAGACCCTGATCCAGCGCACGGCGATTGCGCAGACCGGTCAGCGTGTCGGTCAGCGCCTGTTCTTCGGCGGCGGATTTCGCCCCTTGCAGACGCAGGTTCAGGCTACGAAGTTCGTCCATGACGGCGGATTTCGCTTCGACCAGATACATCAATTCGACCGTCAGATCGGTGGGCGCGAAATCGGCGGCGGTCAGTGCATGCTGGCGCACGGCATCGATCACGCCAATGCCGAACGACAGGTTCATCAGCAAACCCTGCCCGTCATTGCGCGGCAAGGCGATGGCGCACAGTGCTGGCAACCGGCTGCCGCGCAAGCCCAGAAAGAACCGCTGCCCGGCATGCGCAACCAAACCAGCCATGGTCGATATGCCACCGGGGCGACGCACGTCGAAAAGATCAAACACACTGTGGTTAATCAGCGAGATTTCGGGAAACAACTTGGCAAGCGTCGATCCGGCACTGACGATCGTGCCAGCAGCTGACAGGCAAAGATGCATCGGCATCAACTGGTCCACGGCATCCAGTTCAAGGCTGACACTCGCATTCAAAGGGGATCCATCCATGCCTCAGCCCGCCTTCGTCGCAAGATGAAACTGGCGCCCCGACGCGAACCGCTGTTCCAGAATATGGATCTCGATCACCTCTGCCCCGTCGGTCAGGCCTTGATGATCAAGCAGCACAAGCGCGCCGTAATCATCCGCCATAGCGCGCAAGAGGCCAAGCATGACATGGCCGCCGCCCTGCACCGGCGCGCGGCAGGTCAGCACGAACCGGTCATTACCGTGGTCGGCAAGGGTAAGGATCGGCAGATCGAGATCGGTTACCGCCATGCGCCCGCGCCCAGGCAGGTCTTCGAGGGAATGCAGAAAGTCGACGAAGGTCACGCCGCCGAACCGCAACAGGCGACGCAGTGCTTCGACGTTCGGATGGCTGACAAGATAGGTGCCCAGATCTTCCAGCACCGCCTCGCGTGATCGGGCCAGATGAAATGCTGCCGCGTTGATCACGCTGTCGGTCAAAGCGGCATCATAACTGAGCATCGCTTCAAAGCTGTCAAAGCCTAGGTCCGCACGCCGGGTCACCTCTGACCAGACCGCCGCGCCATAGCTGTCGCGTATGAAACACTGGAGGGATCGGTTGATAAGACCGTGCATGGGCCCTAGTCCTTGCTGTTCGGCAAAAGACTAAATCCAAGAGGTTAACAAAATCCTTACAACCGTGATTTCAGGTTAACCGTGCCGTTCAGGGAAAAATTGTCAGACCGCGTTCGCCCACCTTTATCTGGTTCAGCGGCACTGGTGTTGTCACCGGCGGGGCTGCCTGCATCTGCGCGATGATTTCGGCACCGGTGGCATCGTAAGGCAGATACCCCGACACCGGGGCAACCGAGCGGCGCTCGACCAGCCCATCAACCAGCACCAAAGCCTCGTACTGCATCAAATCGCCCGCACCGCGCAACACGACAATCGCCTCGTTGCCACCATAGGTCTGGTTCAGATCCGCAATCACCATCACGCAACCGGGCCTGCCATCTGGCATCGGCGTGCGGCAGGCGGTTAACCAGCTTGCGATGTCGTAGGGTTGCAGACCCGCCAGCAGCCGGTCACGATCAGCAGTTGCCGTAGCAGGTTGCAGCGGCAATATCGCCTTCAGGTCTGAAAGCGCCTTTGCCGGGTCGGCTTCAATGTCGATCTGTGACACCGCCGTGTCGCTGGCAAGGGCAGCGGCCAATGCCTCTTGCCCCGGTTCCTTGGCCAAAACTGAAAGACTGTCGCGCGCCTCTGATCCGGCGCGGCCCCAATCGCCAAGTTGGCCGGTGTCAAGCGCGGCCACGGGCGTTGCGCCGGACTGGTATCTGGCCACAAGGTTGCCCGCAGATACGCGTTCGGCGTTAAAGACCGGGGTCAGCCACAGCATCGCTGCGGCGACGCCAGCCACGGCCATAGCGATATTGCCTTGACGAATACGCGCCATCCAGCCGGCGCGACGGATCACCGCCGCCGCATACAGCAGCGCATAGCCCAGGGCAAAAAGGGCCATCAGGGCGGCAAACAACCGATCCGGTGTCCAGCCGTATTGATCAACACGCAGCCAGACCGAATAGGCGGCGAGACCCGCCGGAATTGGCAACAATAACGCCAGTGCTTGAGTCGCACGCGACAAAACCGTGCTTTGCGTCGCCTCGGTGTCACTTTGATCAATCGCTGTAGTGATCAGTGTGGCAGAGGCGGCAGTCATGGCCAGCAACGTTGCGGCAACCGACAACCCACCAAACAAGCCCGAAAGGCCCTGCACCGGCAGTGCCACCACAAAAACCACCAGCACGACAAGAACCGCCGGCAGCAAAAGGCGCAAAAGCCGCAGGATCAGATAGGGTGAAACATAGTCCCTCATCTCTTCGACCACGGCGAGCGCCAGACCAAGCGTCAGACCCGTCACAAGAAACGGCACCGCGTCGATATCGATCAGGTCCCGGATCAGCGTCAGCCCGACAATCGAGAGCAGCGTGTCAGACAGGTAGATCACGCCCCAAACCACGCCCACGAAAACCCATGCCGCCGCATAGCGCACGACAATCGTCCAGGCGGCGGAAAATAGCGCTGGATAGTCGCGCCAGCCGGAGCCGTGGGCCGCAATGATGAACGGCAGCGGGATGGTTGCAATCACAAGTGCCGCCAGCACCGGAAATGGCCCTAGGAAATATTCGTCAAGATCGTCAAACCGAAAACTGGCCCAAAGGAACAGCACCGTCGTCACAACGGCCAGACAGGTGGCCGAAACAGTAGACCGGACGATCGGCAGCGGCCCCGCCAAAGCCAGCACGCCTGTGAAAAAGGTTCCGGCAAAGGTGACCAGTGCCAGAAAGCCACGGTCGCTGATCAGGTCACGGTCGACTATTTCGCTGAGCAGGTAGAAGCTGAGCCCGGCAAATGCGCCGATCAACGCCATCTGCAGGCGTTTCAGTGACGTTGTATCCATGATGTCCCCCGAGGCTCGTTTTTTTGCAAACTAACCCCTCGCACGCGACATTGCCAGTCAGGTTGCCCTTACCCGAAGCAGGCGACACCGGTAACCGGTCAGAAGGTGACTTCGGCCACCACCGCACGATGATCTGATGGCCAGGGAACAACCTTTATATCGCTGCGCGGCCCGTCTTCACCGACGATTGCCGCCTTCAGCACTTTCAGATTTGGCCCTTTGGCAAAGACAAAATCGATACGGTCGGGATGATCGTCGGCGGCGGTTTCTTCGTAGGAAGGGGTCCAGGTGAAGGCGGGCTTTGCAACGGGATCGGGGTAGACTGCCCGATAAGCATCGGTAAAACCCAGATCGGCCAGGCGTTTTGTCGTCGGCCATTCGACAACAATCGGGTGCGTTACTGCCGCAACGGCTTCGGCGGTCCAGTCCAGATGGCCCGGTTCGTTGAAATCGCCGGTAACGAAAACGGCGTCGGCCCCATCGGCGGCCTTCAAGTCCTGGGCAAGCAGATCCATCATCGGCCCGCGCGTTTCATTGGCGTATCTGACCGCCTCGGCCTCGGTGGTGATGAAAGGTGCCGGGCCGTATTCGATGCCAAGAAGTTGGTACGGCTGATAGGGTTCATCGTCGTGGTGCAGGTTGAACAGCCAGACGGTGCGGCCATCGACATCGATCTGCACGCCGAATTCATTCGCCGTCGCCTTGCCCACAATCGGATAGCGAGAGATCACGGCATTCGCCCAGTGTCCTGCGTTGACCGGGGGCTGATCATAGACATACCACCCCAAAGCTTGCGCAAGCGCAGGTGCGACCGAGGTGCCGACGGCGGCGCAATCGGTTGCGGTGCAAGGGTCAGGTTCCAGCCGGGTTTCCTGCAGACCCACAATATCCGCATCGGCCGCCCTGATCACGGCGACGGTTTCGTCGATGCCCTTGCCCTCGTTTCCGCCGGCGCCCCAGACATTGTAGCTCATCACCCGAAGCGTGGTTTCGGCGCAAAGCGGGGTTGCGGCACAAAGCAGTGTTAGCGGCGCGACAAGTCGCAACATCGGGGGCCTCCGTTCTGACTGGACCGGCAGCTTACACCGGATCCGTTGTCACTTCGATGACGTCAGATGCGCGGGGCAAACAGAATGACGGCAGCCCCGGCGATGGCAAGTGCGCCACCAAGCAGATCGGCGCGGTCGGGGCGGGTGCCTTCGATTAGCCACATCCATCCCAAGCTGGCGGCGATGTATATCCCGCCGTAGGCCGCAAAACTGCGCCCCGCATGGGCGGGCGGCGTCAGGGCAAGCGCATAGGCAAACCCCGCCAGCGCCAATGCGCCCGGGATCAACCACAGCGCCGAGGCCCCGGCCCGCCACCATGCCCAGACCGCAAAGCAGCCGGCGATCTCCAGCAGCGCGGCAAGCGGGTACAGCAGGATCATCCGCCGTCACGCCATCTGTTTGCATTCGGATAGCGGCGATCAAGCCCGAAGGCCTTTGGCGTCAGCCGCGTGCCGGGGGCGGCCTGATAGCGCTTGTATTCGCTGAGATACAGCAGATGCTCCACCCGTTTTACCGTGGCCGGATCAAACCCCTCCGCCACCAGATCGGCAATTGAGGCTTCCCGGTCGACCAGACCATCCAGAATGGCATCCAGCACCGGATAGGGCGGCAGGCTGTCATCGTCGCGCTGGTTGGGACGCAGTTCCGCCGAGGGCGGCTTGGAAATCACCCGTGCCGGGATCATCTCGCCCGCCGGGGCCAGCATCCAGGGGCGGTGGTTTTCATTGCGCCAACGGCAGGTTTCGAAAACGCGGGTCTTATACATGTCCTTGATCGGGTTGAAGCCGCCGTTCATATCGCCGTAGATCGTGCAATAGCCGACTGCCACTTCGGATTTGTTGCCGGTGGTCAGCAGCATTTCGCCAAACTTGTTCGACAGCGCCATCAGCATCAGCCCGCGCAGACGCGACTGGATGTTTTCTTCCGGTATCCCCGGCGTGGTGCCTTCGAACAGATGCGCCAGTGCGCCGCCAACCGCCTCCTGCGCACCCGAGATTGACACAGTATCCAGTCGGCAGCCGATGTTGCGGGCAACCTCTGCGGCATCATCCAGCGAATGCTGGCTGGTGAAAGCCGAGGGCAACATCACGCAGCGCACGTTTTCGGGGCCGATGGCGTCGGCGGCGATGGTGGCCACAATCGCGCTGTCAATGCCGCCGGACAGGCCCAGCAGCACCTTCTTGAAGCCGGTCTTGGCAAGGTAATCACGCGTGGCCATGACGCAGGTGTGATAATCCGCCTCCCAGATTTTTGGTATTTCCGCCAGCATTCCGCCTGTCGCGCGCCAACCGTCTGCGGTTCTGTTGAAATCGACATGCGTCACGATCTCGTCGAACTGCGGCAATTGGGCTGCCAGATGCCCGCCGGGGTTCAGCACGAAAGACGCCCCATCGAATACCTGATCATCCTGCCCGCCGATCATGTTCAGATAGACGAGCGGCAACCCGGTTTCCACCACGCGGGCCACCATCAGGTTCATCCGGACCGACGGCTTGCCACGATGGTAAGGCGACCCGTTCGGCACCAGCAAGATCTCGGCCCCAGTTTCTGCCAGGGTCTCGGCCACCTCTGAATGCCACGCGTCTTCGCAGATAGGCGTTCCGATGCGCAGTGGCCCGACACGGTAGGGGCCGTGCACGTCGGATGGCGAAAACACCCGCTTTTCGTCAAACACGCCGTCATTGGGCAGAACATGCTTTTGCACTATGGTCAGCGTCTTGCCGCCCTGCAGAACGTAGAAGGCGTTGTAGAGCTTGCCGTCTTTCAGATGCGGCCCGCCGATGCCCAGTGCCGGACCATCCTTGCAGGCGACCGCCAGCGCATCGATGGCCGCCATCGCAGCGCGGGCAAACACCGGCTTCATCACCAGATCCTGCGTCTGGTAGCCAGTGATGAACATTTCGGTCAGCGCCACCATATCCGCCCCCGCATCGCGCCCCTGCGCCCATGCGGCTTGCGCTTTGGCGGCGTTGCCTTCAATGTCGCCAACCGTCGGGTTCAACTGCGCCAGAGTCAGACGAAAGGTATGGGCCATATTGATGTGCTCCGCCCCATCGGGGGCATTCGGTTTTCTGCATCGTGGTTCTAGCAGAGTTGCGGGCAAGGAAAAGCCGATTGCACGGCAGTTCGTGCCGCGCGCTTGTCACACCCATGGGGCAAGGATAGCATCGCGCCAAAGTTCGCGGTCAGAGTCGGGGCATGGCCCCGCCTTGGCGCGGATAAAATCAGGGTAAGGGGCTATCTGGTGACACTTCGGTTGGGCACAAGCATTGCGCGGGCATCGGTTTTGGCGGCGGCCATCGGGCTTGCGCTGTCCTGCGGCGCGCGGGCGCAGGACAATGGCGAGATAATCGCCAAACAATATGACGACGGGTCGATCTACGAAGGCACCTTCAAGGATGGCCGCCAGCATGGGCTGGGCACCTACAAGCTGGCCAATGGCTATGAATACACGGGCGAATGGGTCGACGGCGAGATCAAGGGCACCGGCAAAGCGCGCTTTCCGAACGGATCGGTTTACGAAGGCGTGTTCGCTGCCGGCAAACCTGAAGGCAAGGGCAAGATCACCTTTGCCGATGGCGGCACCTATGAGGGCGATTGGGCCAACGGGAAAATGACGGGCACAGGTGTGGCACGCTATGCAAATGGCGCGGTCTACACCGGCCAGTTCGTCGACGGCGTACATGACGGCAACGGCGTCATCGAAAATCCGGGCGGGTATCGTTATGACGGCACATGGGTCAAAGGCGTCAAGGACGGGTCCGGCAAGATCACTTATCCTGACGGCGCGGTCTATGACGGCGAACTGGTGCGCGGCCAACGGTCAGGCACCGGCACGTTGACCATGCCCGACGGGCTGACCTATGTCGGCGATTGGGCTGACGGGCAGATCAATGGCACCGGCAAACTGACCCAGCCCAATGGCGACATATATGAAGGACCGCTGGTCAATGGCCAAAGACAGGGCAAGGGCCGCGTCAGCTATGGCAATGGCGATACCTTTGAGGGTGATTTCGCCAATGACAAGCGGCACGGCACGGGCGTGTTTCGCGGCGCAGACGGATATGTCTACGACGGCACTTGGGCCGAGGGGCGCATCGAAGGGCAAGGCATGGTCACCTATCCCGACAAATCGGTCTATGTAGGGCAGTTCAAAGCCGATCAGGCCGATGGAAGTGGCAAGATCACCTATGCCGACGGATCGACCTACGACGGGCTCTGGAAGGCGGGTGCCATCGCCGGAACCGGCCGTGCCACGTATGCCAACGGCCTTGTTTATGAGGGCAGCTTTGTCGATGCCAAACCGCATCGGCGGGGGGTGATGACCTATCCGGGTGGCTACCGCTATGATGGCGAATGGAGCGAAGGCCAGCGTCAGGGGATGGGCACCGCGACCTATGCCGATGGCACGGTCTACACGGGGCGTTTTGTGGCCGGCCTGCGCGATGGCAAGGGCGAGATCATCATGAAAGACGGCTTCAAATATACCGGTGACTGGAAGGCTGGCGAAATCGATGGCCGTGGAATTGCGACCTATGCCAGCGGCGATGTCTATGACGGGCTGTTCGTGAAGGGCAAGCGCCAGGGTCAGGGTGTGATGCGCTACGCGTCGGGTGAAGAGGCGTCCGGCGAATGGACCGGCGGCGGGCTGACCGGCCCGGCAGAGGCTGCACCAGCGGATGTCGCCCCTCCGGTTGACGGGGCCGCAGTGCCGACCGAAGGCGCGGCCCCGGCGACCGATGGCGGCTAAGACAGGTCGGTGTTGCGTCTGAACCAAAGCACACCGCTCATCACCGCCTTCTGGTCAGTCTTCGCGGGTGACCGGGCGAAGAACCACCGAACAGGAGGGATTGCCGTTGGACCAGCCAGGGCGGAGACGGCGTTCAAACCGTCTTCGCTAAATTTCCGCACCGCGCTCCATCGTGGCCAGTAGGGTTTTCGCATCGCTCAGGACCCGGGCTTTGTGGTCGGTCTCCATCTTGTCCCAGACCCGGTACATCTGCGCCATGCGGGGATTGCCTTCGAACCTTGCGCGGTGCCGATCCAGAAAGTGCCAGTACAGCAGGTTGAACGGACACGCCGCATCGCCGCTTTTCGCCTGCGCGCTATAGGCGCAGGTTTTGCAGTAGTCCGACATCCGATTTATGTACGCCCCGGATGAGACATAGGGTTTTGATCCCAACACCCCACCATCGGCGAATTGGCTCATGCCGATTACATTAGGTGCCTCGACCCATTCGTAGGCGTCGATATAGACCGCCAGATACCATGCGTGCACCTGCGCGGGGTCGATGCCCGCCAGCAGCGCAAAGTTTCCGGTCACCATCAGCCGCTGGATATGATGCGCATAGGCCATGTCGCGGGTCTGGCCCACAGCATGCGACATGCAGGCCATTTTGGTTGGCGCACCCCAGTAGACGGCCGGCAGATCCCTTGAATGGCCCAGCGCGTTCTGCGCTGCATAATCCGGCCCATGCAGGAAATAGATGCCGCGGACAAATTCGCGCCAACCGATAATCTGGCGGATAAAGCCCTCTGCCGCATTGATGGGCACCGACCCTGCGCGCCATGCCGCCTCGGCGCGCTGACAAACCTCCAGCGGGGTCAGCAGCCCGATGTTCAGGTAGGGCGACAGCAGCGCATGCGACAGCACCGGATCGTCTGCTAGCATGGCATCCTGATAATCGCCAAAGCTGGGCAGCGCGTGTGTGATGAAATGATCCAGTGCAAGCAACGCGCCTGCCCTGTCGGTTGCCCAGCCAAAGGGCCGCAGAGTCCCAAAATGGTCTGCAAATCGCGCCGCCACCAGCGCCAGAACCTCTGTCGTGGTGTCATCCGGATCAAACCGCAGGGGCGGCGTGCGGAACATATCGGCCTTGGCCGGCTTTCGGTTGTCGTGATCAAAATTCCACTGGCCACCGGCCGGCTTGTCGCCGTCCATCATCAGCCCGGTCTTGCGGCGCATGTCGCGGTAGAAGTATTCCATCCGCATCTGCTTGCGGCCCTCGGCCCACGCCTCGAATTCGACCTGCGGGCAGATGAAACGGTCATCAGGCAAGATCGAAACCTGCAACGGCAGCGCCTCAAGCGCCGCAATCAGACGCCATTCGCCCGGACGGGTAGCAACAACATCCGTCGCCCCGAATTCGGCGGCACGCCGAAGCAACTCCGCCCCGATACTGGGTCCGGTCTCCGGATCATCAAGCCGCGCATAGGCGACGCGCCAGCCATCATGGCGCAATGCCTGTGCAAACTTGCGCATCGCCGTCAGCACCAGTGCGATCTTTTGCGGATGATGCGGCACGTAGGTGCCCTCTTCCATCACTTCGGCCATCACCACCACATCGCGGGCCTTGTCAGCGGTACGAAGGGCGGCGATCGTTGGCGTCAACTGATCCCCCAGGATCAGAACAAGGCGTGGCGCTACCATGGAACGCGCTTTCCCGCCCAATCAAAGAAACCGCCAGTATCGGCAGGCCCCAGCCCCCCAATCACCGCCAGCAGATTGCGCGCCGCGACCTGCGGCGAGACGGTAGGATGATTGCCGACATAGGCCGCACCAAAATCGGTCGCGACCGTCCCGGGATGCAAAAGCGCCACCACCGCCTGCGGATGGCTGCGCGCGACCTCGATTGCGGCGGTATGGATCAACTGGTTCAGCGCGGCCTTGGCGGCACGGTAAGAATACCAGCCCCCCAAGGCATTGTCGCTGACAGAGGCCACCCGCGCCGAAAGCACACCAAATCGGACAACCTCGGTTTTCGGCATCAACCGCAGCGCGTGTTTCAGCGCCAGCACAGGGCCCATCGCGTTTAACGCAAATTGCGCGGCCATGCCTGCCGCGTTTACCGCCTTTAGCGTTTTCTCAGGGCCCGCGCCGTCGATCACCAACGCCCCTGTCCCCACGATGATCATCTGGAACGGCCCTTCCAGTGCACCCAAGCCCCGCGCGATACTGGCCTCGTCGGTCATATCCAGCCCATCCACGCGGCGCGACACACCCGTTACAGCCTCCCCCCGCGCGGCCAGTTCGGCCACCAAGGCCCGCCCGATCCCGCCCGAGGCCCCGATTACCAACGCCCGCGCCATGCCTGCACCATCCCTTAAGTTTCCGCTTTTCTTTCGCCTGATCGCCCGTATAGTCCGCCCCATGACAATGCACGCACATAGCGCGAAACAAAGGGCGGCCAAGGCCCTGCTACCCTGTGCCGTGCTTCTTCTTAGCCGCTTCTGAGCGTGCCTCCGGGTGCGACCGCTCAGAAGTGACAGCGCCCGAACCGCAAGAGAAGAAACCCGCTAAGGACGTATTATGAATAAAGTCAGTCTCGCCGATAAATTCGCGCTGTTCGATACCCATTGGGATCCAAAGATTATCGCCACCTACAACGACAACGACATCATGGTCGTAAAGTTCGTCGGCGAGTTTCCCTTTCACAAGCACGATCGGACGGATGATTTCTTTCTGGTCGTCGAGGGTGAGGTGACTATGGAACTCGAAAACGCACCAAGCGTCACGTTCGGACCCGGTGAACTGGTCGTTGTCCCGGCAGGTGTTGTCCATCGCCCCCGCGCAGCCCGCGAAGCCAAGGTTCTGCTCATCGAACCCACGGGTGAACCCAACACCGGCGACGTTGCCACCGCTGCACCAAAGCCGCGCATCTGAGGGGAAATGAAATGACAGACAAATCCACCCAACCCCGCGTCCTGATATTCGACACCACCCTGCGGGACGGTGAACAATCGCCCGGTGCCACCATGACCCACGGCGAAAAACTGGAGATCGCCCATCTGCTGGATGACATGGGCGTCGACATCATCGAAGCCGGGTTTCCAATCGCCTCCGAAGGCGACTTCGAGGCGGTCCGGGCGATTGCCAAGCAAAGCGTTTCGTCAACCATTTGCGGCCTTGCACGGGCCAATTTCAAGGATATCGACCGCTGCTGGGAGGCGGTGAAGCACGCCCGCTCGCCGCGTATCCACACCTTCATTGGCACCTCGCCGCTGCACCGGGCCATTCCAAATCTGGATATGGATCAGATGGCGACCCGCATCCATGACACCGTGACCCATGCCCGCAATCTGTGTGACAACGTGCAATGGTCGCCGATGGATGCCACCCGCACCGAGCATGACTATCTGTGCCGCGTGGTCGAAATCGCGATCAAGGCAGGGGCCACCACGATCAACATCCCCGATACGGTGGGCTACACGGCGCCGCGTGAAAGTTCTTCCCTGATCCGCATGTTGCTGGAACGGGTTCCGGGGGCAGATGGCATTATCTTCGCCACGCATTGCCACAATGATCTGGGCATGGCCACGGCGAACGCGCTGGCCGCAGTTGAGGCGGGCGCGCGTCAGATCGAATGCACGATCAACGGGCTGGGGGAACGCGCCGGCAACACCGCATTGGAAGAGGTCGTAATGGCGATGAAGGTGCGCAACGACATTTTGCCATACCGCACCCGGATCGACACCACCAAGATCATGAACATCTCGCGCAAGGTCGCCACGGTGTCGGGCTTTGCGGTGCAGTTCAACAAGGCCATCGTCGGCAAGAATGCCTTCGCGCACGAATCCGGCATCCATCAGGACGGCATGCTGAAAAACGCCGAAACATTCGAGATCATGCGCCCCACCGATATCGGGCTGTCGGAAACCAGCCTGGTGTTGGGCAAACATTCGGGGCGTGCAGCGTTGCGCGCCAAACTGCGCGATCTGGGCTATGAACTTGCCGATAACCAACTGGCGGATGTTTTCGTGCGGTTCAAGGCGCTCGCCGACCGCAAGAAAGAGGTCTACGACGAGGACCTGATCGCGCTGATGCAAGATCAGGGCACGTCGGACGCGCATGACACCTTGCAGGTCAAACGTCTGCGCGTGGTGTGCGGCACCGATGGCCCGCAAGAGGCGGAACTGACGCTGACCATCGAAGGCGTCGATCATGCGATTGACGCAACCGGCGACGGGCCGGTCGATGCCGCCTTCAACGCGGTAAAGATGCTTTACCCCCACGGCGCACGACTACAGCTTTATCAGGTGCACGCGGTGACCGAAGGCACCGATGCGCAAGCGACCGTTTCCGTGCGCATCGAAGAGGACGGCCGCATCGCCACCGGCCAATCCGCCGATACCGATACCGTGGTTGCTAGCGTGAAGGCCTATGTTAACGCGCTGAACCGGCTTATTCAACGGCGCAAGAAGTCCGCGCCGGGGGATGACAGGAAGTCGGTTCACTATAAAGATCAGGCTTGATCCTGCCCAAGCAAAATAAATAGTCATGCGGCCGCTGTCTGCATGACAGAAAACACGATTTGCTATTCCAGAACATTTGAGGCGCTTGCCGGTATCCTGCAGGCAGTATGCTTGACCTATGCGAACATTGGCGCTGCGTCTCTGACCAGTCGGACAGGCGGATTTACCCCCGCCCGCCGCCGCATCGGCAAAAGCCCCGCGCCAAAAGCCTTTCCCTTGTCCTGCAGGGGGCTTATAGGCTGGCGCTCGTGTTGCGATGCGAGTCGCATCCGACGCCCCACCGCAACACAGGATCACATCGGCATGTCGATACTTTCAGGTCTCTTCTCGTCGGATATGGCGATCGACCTCGGGACAGCGAACACGCTGGTGTACGTCCGCGGCAAAGGGATCGTGCTGAACGAACCCTCGGTAGTGGCGTATCACATCAAGGACGGCAAGAAACAGGTTCTGGCGGTGGGTGAGGATGCCAAGCTGATGCTGGGGCGCACGCCCGGCAGCATTCAGGCCATCCGCCCGATGCGCGACGGGGTGATTGCAGACTTTGATACCGCCGAGGAAATGATCAAGCATTTCATCCGCAAGGTGCACAAACGCACGACCTTTTCGAAACCCAAGATCATCGTCTGCGTGCCCTACGGGGCGACGCCGGTCGAAAAGCGCGCCATTCGCCAGTCGGTGCTTTCGGCGGGCGCGCGCCGTGCCGGTCTGATCGCCGAACCGATTGCAGCGGCCATCGGGGCCGGCATGCCGATCACCGATCCGACCGGCAACATGGTCGTCGATATCGGCGGTGGAACCACCGAGGTGGCCGTGCTGTCGCTAGGTGACATCGTCTATGCGCGGTCCGTCCGCGTTGGTGGCGACCGGATGGATGACGCGATCATCAACTATCTGCGGCGTCACCAGAACCTGCTGATCGGCGAGTCCACGGCAGAACGGATCAAGACCTCCATTGGCACGGCACGGATGCCGGACGACGGGCGCGGCACCTCGATGCATATTCGCGGGCGCGATCTGCTGAACGGCGTGCCCAAGGAGACCGAGATTAATCAGGCGCAAGTGGCCGAGGCGTTGGCCGAACCCGTGCAGCAGATCTGCGATGCGGTGATGCAGGCGCTCGAAGCCACCCCGCCCGATCTGGCGGCGGACATCGTTGATCGCGGTGTTATGCTGACCGGTGGCGGCGCGCTGCTAGGCGATCTGGACCTCAGCCTGCGCGAACAGACCGGGCTTTCGATCTCGGTTGCCAACGAGTCACTCAATTGTGTGGCCCTTGGCACCGGCAAAGCGCTAGAATACGAAAAACAACTGCGCCATGTGATTGATTACGATAGTTAAATCGTGGGCCAGCGACCGGCCCCGCATTTAGCTATTCTCTGAAGCGAGGATACCGTGGCAAAGACCCGCACCGGACCCGATGAATTTGGCCGTCCCATCCGCCGGATTCTGGTGGGGCTTCTGGTCCTGTTCCTGCTGGCGATCTTCGCATTGTGGCGCATCGACAGCCCGAGGGTCGAACGGTTTCGCGCGGCCTTGGTTGACCGCGTAGTGCCAAGCTTTGAATGGGCCCTGCTGCCGGTAACGAAGGCCGCCGCGATGCTGGGCGATTACCAGTCTTACACCCGCATTTACGAACAAAATCAGGAACTGCGGCGCGAATTGCAGCAGATGAAGGCCTGGAAAGAAGCGGCCCTGCAGCTGGAGCAGAAGAATGCCCGCCTGCTGGACCTTAATCAGGTGCGTCTTGATGCCAGGCTGACCCATGTTACCGGGGTTGTGCTGGCGGATTCCGGCTCGCCCTTTCGGCAATCGGTGCTGCTGAACGTCGGCGAACGCGATGGCATCCGGGATGGCTGGGCCACCATGGACGGCATCGGCCTTGTCGGGCGGATTGCCGGTGTCGGGCCGCGCACCAGCCGGGTCATCCTGCTGACTGACAGCAACAGCCGCATCCCAGTGACCGTACAGCCTTCGGGCCAGAAGGCGCTGCTGTCGGGCGATAATTCGTCGTTGCCGCCGCTGGACTTTCTGGAAGACCAGGATCAGGTCCGCCCCGGCGACCGCGTGGTCACATCGGGCGACGGCGGCGTTTTCCCGGCCGATCTGCTGGTCGGCCAGGTGGCGCTTGGCAGCGACAAACGGCTGCGCGTACTGTTGTCGGCCGACTACGGGCGGCTTGAATTTCTGCGCGTGCTGCGCAGTCATGAACTGGCCCCGATCACCGATCCCGGCAGTGTAATAGCACCGCCCCTGCCCCCGCCACGCCCGGAACCGCTGGCAGAAACATCCAGCAGCGAAGCCCCGGCGGCGGCACCCGCAAGCGGCACCACGACCGATGTGATCAACGGCGATCCGGGCGAAAGTGACCCCAACGCCCTAATTCCCCAAAGCAATGCCGATGGCTGAGGGGGTTCGCCAGCAGGTATGGCTTTATCGCGGGATCTTTGTTGGTCTGGCGCTGTTCATCCTGTTTCTCAGGCTGCTGCCCCTCGGGACAGTGCCGGGTCGCCTGCCCGGGCCTGATCTGTTGTTGTGCGTGATGCTGGCCTGGGTTATGCGGCGCCCCGATTACCTGCCTGTGCTGATGATCACCTTCATCGTCTTTCTGGAAGATGTCATGCTGATGCGCCCCCTTGGCCTGTGGACGGCCCTTGTGGTACTTGCCACCGAATTTCTGCGCTCGCGCGCGGCCCTGACGCGTGAATTGAATTTTGCCGTCGAATGGATGTTGGTTGCGGGCCTGATGATCGGCCTTTTGCTGGCATACAGGCTGTTTTTTGCGGTGACTTTCCTGCCGCAGGCCGGCATCGGCTTTGCCTTGACCCAGACTTTGTGGTCGATCCTGTGTTATCCTGTGGTGGTCATGGCCTCGCGGTTGATCCTGGACCTTCGCAAGCCCGCCATGGGGGAAGTTGACGCATTGGGAAGGCGGCTATGAGGCGGTCACCAAAGGATACGGACGAATCCGCCCGCAACGTCAGCAGACGCGCCTTGCTGCTGGGCGGCGGCATGGCGGCGATGGTCGCCGTTCTTGGTGCCCGGATGCGCTACATGCAGGTGGATCAGGCCGATCAGTTTCGCCTGCTGGCCGAGGAAAACCGCATCAACATCCGTTTGATCCCGCCGTCGCGCGGTTTGATCCAGGATCGCAATGGCAAGCTGATCGCCGGCAACGAACAGAACTACCGCATCGTCATCACCCGCGAAGATGCGGGCGACGTGGCGATGGTGTTGAACAGGCTGTCCAGCCTGATCTCGCTGTCGCCAGAGGATATCGAACGCACCGTCAAAGAGATCGACCGCACCAGCCCCTTCGTGCCGATCATCGTGGCGGATCGGCTAAGTTGGGATGATCTGTCCAAGGTCGCGCTGAACTCGCCAACCCTGCCGGGGGTATCACCCGAGGTCGGGCTATCGCGCACCTACCCCACCCGGGCGGATTTTTCCCATGTCGTGGGCTATGTCGGCCCGGTCAGCGAAAAGGATCTGGAGGGCGTTTCGGACCCTGATCCCGTGCTGCAGATCCCGAAGTTCCAGATCGGCAAGATCGGCGTGGAACGCTGGATGGAGGATCAGTTGCGCGGTTCTGCCGGTAACAAGCGGATCGAAGTCAACTCTGTTGGCCGTGTAATGCGCGAACTGGAACGCACCGACGGCAATCCGGGTGCAAATATCCAGCTGACGCTGGATGTCGATGTGCAAAACTATGTCCAGACCCGGTTGGGCGACGAAAGTGCCGCCGCTGTGGTGATGGATGTGACCAATGGCGACCTTCTGGCCATTGCGTCTTCGCCCGGGTTTGACCCTAACCTGTTTGTGCGCGGCATCAGCCAGAGAGACTATTCCGGGCTGACCGAAAATGATCACCGGCCCTTGGCGAACAAGGCGGTGCAAGGGGCCTATCCGCCCGGATCAACGTTCAAGGTCGTAACCGCCCTTGCCGCGCTGGAGGCGGGCCTTATCACCGTCGATACCAAAGTCCGCTGCCCAGGCTTCATCGAATTCGGCGGCACAAAATTTCACTGCTGGAAACGTGGCGGCCACGGGGCAGTGGATATGGAGCGATCGCTGCAGGAAAGCTGCGATGTCTACTATTACGAAATCGCGCAAAAGGTCGGCATCGACAAGATCGCCGAAATGGGTCGCCTGCTTGGTCTCGGGCAACGCCACGACCTGCCGATGTCTGCAATCAGCGAAGGCGTGATGCCGAACAAGGCGTGGAAACAGGAAAGCTATCAGGCCGACTGGCGGATCGGCGACACGATCAATGCGTCGATCGGGCAGGGATACGTGCTGACTACGCCATTGCAGCTTGCCGTGATGGCGGCGCGTGTCGCAAGCGGGCGAGCCATCGCCCCGCGCCTGATCCATGCCGTCGATGGCAAAGTCCTGCCCGTGGCTGAAACCGCCAATCTGGGCATCGGCGGCTCAAGCCTGCGGGCGATCCGCGCCGGCATGTTTTCGGTGGTCAACACCGAACGTGGAACGGCTTATTCGTCGCGGATCGCCGCGCCCGACATGGTGATGGCGGGCAAGACAGGCACCAGTCAGGTGCGCAACATCTCAGCCGCCGAACGCGCAAGCGGCGTGGTGGCGAATGCCGATCTTCCCTGGAAGCGGCGTGATCATGCGTTATTCGTGGCCTTCGCACCCTACGACGCGCCCCGCTATGCGGTGTCCGTGGTGGTGGAACATGGTGGTGGCGGGTCGGCCGTTGCAGCCCCCATTGCCCGTGACATCATGCTGCGCGCCATGAGCGGCACACTGCCGCCGCTGGACGCCTATCCAACCGCACAACGCAGCCGCATCGAGACCGAACAGAACGAACTGAAACCTCGGCTGTCCATCGGACCGGCCGCTGCCATGCCAGCGACACAGGGGGCAACGGGATGAGCTTTCTTGAATACCGCCTGAAAACCGTACCCGTCGGCTTTGCCAAGATCCTGCATTTGAACTGGGCCCTCGTGTTGTTGCTGATCGCAGTGTCATCGGTGGGCTTCCTGATGCTGTACTCCGTCGCCGGCGGCAGGTTGGAAACCTGGGCCGAGCCACAGATGAAGCGTTTCGCGCTGGGGCTGGTTCTGATGTTTGCCATGGCCGCAGTACCGATCTGGTTCTGGCGCAACATGGCGGGATTGTTCTATGCCGTCTCGATCGTGCTGCTGTTGCTTGTCGAGTTTTTCGGCACGGTCGGCATGGGCGCACAGCGCTGGATCGACCTTGGCTTCATCCGCCTGCAACCGTCAGAGTTGATGAAGGTGTCGCTGGTGATGATGCTGGCGGCCTATTACGACTGGCTCGATCTGAAACTGACCTCGCGCCCGCTGTGGGTGCTGATCCCGGTCCTGATGATCGTGGTGCCAACCCTGCTGGTGTTCATCCAGCCGAACCTTGGCACATCCCTGATGCTGCTCGGGGGCGGGGCGGTGGTGATGTTCTGCGCCGGCGTCAGTTTTTGGTATTTTGGCGGCGTTGCGGTGCTGGGGATCGGGGCGGTCGCGGCGGTCTTTGCCACCCGCGGCACGGCCTGGCAGTTTCTGAAGGACTACCAGTATCGCCGGATCGATACCTTTCTTGATCCGACCGCCGATCCGCTTGGGGCTGGCTACAACATCATTCAGGCCAAGATCGCCCTTGGGTCGGGGGGATGGTCGGGCAAGGGCTTCATGCAAGGCACGCAATCGCGGCTGAATTTCCTGCCCGAAAAGCACACCGATTTCATCGTGACCACGTTGGCCGAGGAGTTCGGCTTTATCGGCGCATTTTCCTTGCTGGTGCTCTACGGTCTGGTGATCTTCTTTTGCGTGGTGTCTGCCTTGCAGAACAAGGATCGTTTTTCCGCCCTGCTGATCCTTGGCGTCGCAGGGAATTTCTTTTGCTATCTTGCGGTCAACCTTTCGATGGTCATGGGCCTTGTTCCTGTCGTGGGCGTACCCTTGCCGTTGGTGTCTTACGGCGGGTCCGCGATGCTGGTGCTGCTGATGGCGTTTGGTCTGGTGCAAAGCGCGCATGTTCATCGCCCAAGGTAAGCGCCTAAAAACGTGCCCAGAAATCTGTAACGGAGCAGCACAGCCTTGTCCCTGACCATTTTCTTTGCGGACCCAGCGCTTTGGGATGAATATCATCCCTCCCTGCAAACGGCCTTCAGGGACGCAGACCTTGACGGCGCTCTCGTGCAAACCGCCGATCCGGCGCGGGTTGACTATATCATCTACGCCCCCTCCAGCCCGCTACAGGACTTTACCCCCTACACGCGCTGCAAGGCCGTGCTCAGCCTGTGGGCAGGGGTAGAGCGGATCGTGGGCAACCCCACGTTGACCCAGACCCTGTGCCGGATGGTCGATCCGTCGCTGACGCAAGGCATGGTGGAATGGGTGGTCGGCCACACGCTGCGCCACCACCTCGGCCTTGATCGCCATATCATCAATCCGGGCCACGTCTGGGATCCGACCGTGCCCCCGCTGGCAAGTGAACGTCCCGTCGCGGTTTTGGGCATGGGCGCACTTGGCACGGCCTGTGCCCATGCGCTGCGGGCGCTGAAGTTCCCGGTTCAGGGATGGAGCCGCAGCGAAAAGACTGTGCCCGATATTCCGTGCCATCACGGTGTAGACGGTCTGGCCCATGTTCTGCGGACCGCGCAGATCGTGATTACCCTGCTGCCAAAGACACCCGACACCGAAAACCTGCTGGATGCAGCACACCTTGCCATGCTGCCGGCGGGTGCGGTGATCCTGAACCCCGGTCGCGGCGCGTTGATCGATGACGCAGCCCTTCTGGCAGAACTGAACGCCGGGCGGCTGGGCCACGCAACGCTGGATGTGTTTCGAACAGAACCCTTGCCCGCAGATCATCCGTTCTGGACCAACCCCCGCATCACGGTGACACCCCATATCGCAGCGGACACACGGCCTGAAAGTGCCTCCCGCGTTGTCGCCGAAAACATCAGGCGGGGCGAGGCAGATTTGCCCTTTCTGCACGTTGTTGACCGCTCGCGGGGCTACTGATCGGCACGTTCCACCCCCCCCTGCCGCTTTTTCTTCGCAAAAATACTCGTCTTTGTTGACATCAGCCATCACACCCCCCCCGGTAGGCGCGACTAAAGCTTGTCCAACAGGAGTAGATGACGGTTCTGTCAGCCAAGCCCTAACGGTGCCGCCGAAACACCCGCGACTGTGCATAAAGGTCTTCCAAGCGCTTCATGCGGCCTTCGGTCGTAACCCAGGTCAGGCTCTGAACGGCGGCCAGCATCGTCTCGACCAGCACCAGAATGGACACGGTCGAATCCCATGCCGAAGGTGCCTCGATATGACACGACAAGGTATGGCGCGCATGGGCGGCAGCGGGTGAAATCCACCGATCGGTAATCACGATGGCCACCGCTCCCTGAGCCACGGCCAGTTCCACCACCTGAAGGACCGAATTTTCGTAGCGGCGAATGTCGAACACCAACAGCACGTCGCCCGGCATCATATCCAGCAAGGCAGGCGGCCAGGCTGCCGACTGATCCGACAGCAGCGTTACACCGGGCCGCACCACCTTCATCAGCGTCACAAAGTAATCGGCCAATGCGTGGGTGATCCGCCCGCCCATGGCAAAAACCTTGCGGTCTGCATCGGCCAGCAAAGCCACCGTCGCATCGAACTCGGCATGGTCGATCTGGCCAAGGGTGGCCTGCAGATTGGCGACCACCGCATCTGCAAAGCGGTTCAGTATATGGGTATCGGGAACCCCGCCCGCCCAGCGATCATGCTTGGCCAGCGGCGACATCAGCATTGCCCCCACCTCGCCGCGCAAGGCTCGCTGATAGTCGGGATAGCCCTTGAAACCCAGTTTCTGCACCAAGCGAACGACCGTCGGGGTGGACACCTCTGCAGCTTTCGCCAATGCCGTGATCGACCCCATCGCAGCCATCGGAAAATGCCGCAAGATGTGGGTGGCCAGCTGCCGCTCGGCGCGTGTCAGGCCGGACAAGGCCGCGCGCATCCGGTCCTCGATCATCAGCACCAGATCCATCATGCTCTCCCCGAAGCGGTAACCCGGCCCGACCCGCCACAACCCGTTTCCCATGCGACAGTACAGCCGTTGGAAAAGCAATTCAGAAAACATCGTAACAGTGCGGGCAAGACAGAAATAATCTTGACAGTCCGGCCGACAACGCCGAACGCTTTGCCAAACGGAGGGGGGAGAACAGTTTGCCATGACAGCGTCGATGCAGCGCCATGCCGAGCACTTTCCCGCCCTGATCGAAAATGCAGGCGCGCGCGGCCGGATTGTTCTGGTCTGCGAACATGGCTCGAACGTTTTTCCTGCCCGCTGGGGCGATTTGGGGCTTACGCGCGATCTGCAAAACGCCCATATCGCCTGGGACATTGGCGCTTTGGGCCTTGCGCGTGCGCTGTCACAGCGGCTTGATGCCGTTCTGGTACATGCCCCCGTCAGCCGGCTGATCTATGATTGCAACCGCGCGCCCGAAATGCCCGGCGCGATGCTGGCCCTGTCAGAGCTTCATGATATCCCTGGAAATAAACTGATCTCCGCCACTGAACGGGCGGCACGCACGGCGGCGGTCTACGTGCCGTTTCACAACGACCTGCGCGGTCTGATCGCGGATCGCATCGCCCTTGGGCTGGCACCGGTGATCATAACGATCCATTCCTTCACGAAGACCTATCATGGCACGCCACGCGCGGTTGAATTTGGCGTCATTCACGATGCCGATGACCGGCTGGCGCATGCCATTTTTTCGGCGGCACAAGGTCAGACACAGCTCCGCGCCGGCCTGAACGAGCCCTATTCCGCGATGGATGACGTCACCCACACTCTGCGCATTCAGGCAACACCCTACGGCTTGCCAAACGCAATGCTGGAAATACGCAACGATCTGATCGCCTCGCCCGAGGCAGAACAACGGATGGCCGATCTGCTGGCACCGGTTCTGAACATGGGGATGGTCGAAATTCAAAAGCAGGCCAAGGCCGGCTGACCGATCACCTTTGCACGAGCTTTCAATCGAAGGGGCCGGACCCTTCCAACCGAACAAACGCCCTGACAAGTAACGGGCAAACCCAATGGAGCACCCCGGACATGGCCGGAAACATGAGCTTTGACGCGCTGAGAGACGCCGTCACGGATGGCAGCATAGATACCGTCGTTGTGGCCAGCATCGACATGCAGGGCCGTCTGGTCGGCAAACGGTTTCACGCGGACTTCTTCATCCATGGTGGCTATGAAGAAACGCATTCGTGCAACTACCTGCTAGCCGTGGACATGGAAATGACCACCGTGCCGGGCTATAAATCATCGAACTGGCAATCGGGTTACGGCGATTATGTAATGAAACCCGATCTGTCCACGCTGCGCCCCTTGCCTTGGCTGCCCGGCACGGCGATGTGTCTGGCCGATCTGCTGGACCACCACCACCACCCCGTGCCCCATTCCCCCCGCGCCATCCTGCAACGTCAGGTGGCCCGCGCTCGTGCCTTGGGGTTCGAGCCGATGATGGCCACCGAGTTGGAGTTTTATCTGTTCGAGAACAGCTATGAGGCGCTGCGCGACAACAACTTCACCGGTCTGCGGCCCATCTCGGCCTATAACGAGGATTATCACATCTTCCAGACCACCAAGGAAGAAGACGTGATGCGCGCCATCCGCAATGGGCTGTACGCGGCAGGTATCCCCATCGAAAACTCCAAGGGCGAGGCGGATGCGGGTCAGGAAGAGGTGAATTATCGCTATTCCGACGCGCTGGACACGGCTGACAATCACACCATCACCAAGAACGGCATCAAGGAAATCGCTTGGACCAAGGGCCGTTCCGTGACGTTCATGGCGAAGTATGATCACCGCAAGGCGGGGTCATCCTCGCATGTGCATCAGTCGCTGTGGTCGCTTGATGGCAAGCCCAGCTTTGCCGACGCCACTGACGCGCACGGCATGTCGGCGGTCATGAAACATTATATCGCAGGCCAGCTTGCCCATGCGCGCGAGATGACGGCGTTTCTGGCGCCTTACGTCAACAGCTACAAACGCTTCACCATCGGCATGTTCGCCCCCACCAAGGCGGTCTGGTCGTCAGACAATCGTACCGCAGGCTTCCGCGTTTGCGGCGGGCATACCAAGGCCGTGCGCGTCGAATGCCGCATTCCGGGGTCTGACGTGAACCCCTATCTGGTCTGTGCCGCCCTGTTGGCGGCGGGACTTGCCGGGATCGAGGGCAAGATGGCCTTGGAACCAGAAATGAAAGGCGACATGTATCACGCGGGCAACGTGCGCGAGATACCCAAGAACCTGCGCGAGGCTGCCGATCTGCTGTATGGCTCCGCCATGCTGCGCGCCGCCTTTGGTGACGATGTGGTCGACCACTACCACCACGCCGCCCAATGGGAGATTTCCGAGACCGACCGCGTGGTTACCGATTTCGAGATACAGCGCCTGCTCGAGCGCGCGTAAATGTAGGGTGCGCATTCAAGGCGCACCTTCCCCAGATCACGGTGCGCCATGAATGCGCACCCTACGAGGACCCCATGACAAAACCCATCCAACTCATCTCCCCCGTTGACGGCTCGGTCTATGCCGAACGGGTGCCGCTTTCCCGAGACGCGGCCAAAGCCGCCGTTATCCGTGCCAAAGCCGCGCAGAAGGCATGGGCCAAACGCCCGCTGTCCGAACGGATCGCACTGGTCAAGGCCGGTGTCGCCAAGCTGATGGAAAAGAAAGACATTCTGGTCGAAGAACTGGCCCATCAGATGGGCCGGCCGACGCGCTATGGCGGCGAATTTGGCGGCGTGAATGACCGCACGAACTATATGTCCGATATCGCCGAAGCCACACTTGCCCCGCAGATGGTCGAAGACAGCGATCGCTTCACGCGGTATCTCGCGCGCGAGCCCGTTGGTGTGGTGTTCATCGTGGCGCCGTGGAACTACCCCTATCTCACCACAATCAACACCCTTGCCCCCGCCCTGATCGCTGGCAATGCGGTGATGCTTAAACACGCATCGCAAACCATGCTGGTGGGCGAACGGCTGGCCGAAGCGTTTCACGCCGCTGGCATTCCCGCCGAAGTGTTCCAGAACGTCGTGCTGGATCATGCCACCACGGAAGCCCTGATCGCCGCGCGGTCGTTCGGGTTTGTGAACTTTACCGGCTCTGTCGGTGGCGGCGTGGCGATGGAAAAAGCCGCCGCTGGCACCTTCACCCCTTTGGGGTTGGAGCTTGGCGGCAAAGACCCCGGCTATGTGCGCGCCGACGCTGATCTTGATTCAGCGGTCGACAGCCTGATGGACGGGGCGATGTACAACGCAGGCCAATGCTGCTGCGGGATCGAACGAATTTACGTGCACGAAAGTCTGTTTGATGCCTTTGTCGAAAAATCGGTGGCATGGGTGAAAGGGTTGACGCTTGGCAACCCGTTTGACGCCGCATCCACCCTCGGCCCGATGGCCAACAAACGCTTCGCCGCCGTGGTGCGTGCGCAAACGTCCGAGGCGATTGCGGCGGGTGCCAAACCCCTGATTGACCCTGCTCTGTTTCCGGCAGATGACGGTGGTGCCTATCTTGCCCCGCAAATCCTGATCAACGTGGACCATTCCATGCGCGTGATGATGGAAGAAAGCTTCGGCCCGGTTGTTGGCATAATGAAAGTCTCCGGCGACGATCAGGCGATTTCCCTGATGAACGACAGCCCTTATGGCCTGACATGTTCGATCTGGACAAAAGACGCCACCGCTGCCGCCGCTATCGGCGCACAGATCGAAACCGGCACCGTGTTCATGAACCGCTGCGATTACCTTGATCCCGCCCTGTGCTGGACCGGTTGCAAAGACACCGGGCGCGGCGGATCACTGTCGTATCTTGGTTTCCATTCGGTAACCCAGGTGAAATCCTTCCATCTGAAAAAGGTGACCAAATGACCCATTCAGTACCAAACCGGAACTGGTCCTATCCGACGGCCATCAAATTCGGGGTGGGGCGGGTTGCCGAACTGGCCGATCACTGCAAGGCGGTCGGCATCAAGAAGCCTCTGCTGGTCACCGACAAGGCGCTAGCCGCCCTGCCAATCACTGCCGCAGCCCTTGACGGACTGGCGGCGGATGGCCTTGGGCGGGCCGTATTCTCGCAGGTGGACGCAAACCCGACCGAGGCAAACCTGGCAATGGGCATCGCCGCCTATCGGGCAGGCGGCCACGACGGTATCATCGGCTTTGGTGGGGGATCGGCGCTTGATCTGGGCAAGATGATTGCTCTGATGGCACATCAAAAGCCCGGGCTAACCGTTTGGGAAATGGAAGATATCGGTGATTGGTGGACGCGGGCCGATGCATCGAAAATCATCCGCACCATCGCGGTGCCCACCACTGCCGGAACCGGGTCCGAGGTGGGCGCAGCCGGCGTTCTGACCAATTCGGCTACGCACAAGAAAAAGATCATCTGGCACCCCAAACTGATGCCCGCCGTGGTGATCTGCGATCCGGCACTGACCGTGGGGATGCCGAAGTTTATCACCGCCGGCACCGGGATGGACGCCTTGGCCCATTGTCTGGAGGCGTATTGCAGCCCGCATTATCACCCGATGGCACAGGGTATCGCCCTGGAGGGCATGCGTCTGGCATTCGAAAACCTGCCCCGCGTTTACGGCAGCCCTGATGATCTTGACGCCCGTGCACATATGATGTCGGCAGCCGCCATGGGGGCGACCGCGTTCCAGAAAGGCCTTGGTGCGATCCATTCCCTCAGCCATCCGGTCGGGGCCATTTATGGCACCCACCATGGCACAACCAACGGCGTGGTCATGCCGATGGTGCTGGACTTCAACCGCCCCGCCATCGAAAGCCTGATCGAACGCGCCGCCGCCTATATCGGCATTCCGGGCGGCTTTGATGGCTTTCGAGCCCGCATCATGGCGCTGCGCGCGGAGTTGAGTATTCCCGCCAACCTGACCGCGATGGGCGTCGATCCGGCCCGGCTGGATGAGATGACCGATATGGCGATAGAAGACCCAAGCTGTGGCGGCAACCCGGTTCTGATGACGGTCGAAAACACCCGCGCGCTATATCAGGCCTGCATGTAAGGGGGCCGCATGACCACGCCGATCAAAACTGACGTCGCCGTCATTGGCGCGGGCGTCATCGGCCTTGCCGTCGCGCGGCGGCTGATGGCTTTGGGGCGGGATGTCGTGCTGGTCGATCCGGGCACCCCCGGGTCGGGCGCGTCGTACGGCAATGCCGGCACCATCGCGGATTACGCAGTTCTACCGGTCGGCACGCCGGATGTGTTGCGCAACCTGCCGTCCTTGCTGTTCGACCGCAATTCGCCACTGTCGATCCGGCGCGCCGCCCTGCCCAGCCTTGCCCCGTGGCTGGCGCGCTTCGCAAGACAATCGCTGCCTGGGGCCGCCAAGCGGAATTCGGCGGCACTGGCCGTGCTTCTGGCAGATGCCTGCAAAAGTTGGCAGACACTGGCGGCCGAAATCGGCGGCAGTGATATTCTGCAACAAAACGGCTGCCTGTATCTGTATGAAACAAAAGCAGCCTTTCGCGCGGCAGAGGCGGATATGGCCTATCGGCGTGGCTTCGGGATCAAGGTCGATCTGATTTCCCCCGATGATCTGTCAAAGCTGGAACCCGGGCTTGGTGCCGTTGACGGCGGTGCTGCGTTCTTTCCGGGTGCCGTCTTCCTGACCGACCCCGGGCGGATGATGGGCCTGCTTGCAGTGGGCCTTCCCCACATCCGCGCGCGGGTGGATTGGCTCGGGCGGCGGGATGGCGGGGTGTTCCTGTCGGGCGGTGGCTTGCAGATGCAGGCGCGTCAGGTGGTGATCGCGGCCGGCGCGCATTCGCGAGAGTTGGCGCAGATGGTGGGCGACCGGGTGCCCTTGGATACCGAACGGGGCTATCATCTGGAATGGGATATGAAAGTGCCCCGCCTGTCGCGCCCCGCCTGCCCCACCTCGCGCGGCTTCTACCTGTGCCCGATGGAGGGGCGGCTGCGGGTAGCCGGGACGGTGGAACTGGGCGGGCTGACAGCGCCACCTTCGCAGCATCGGCTGGACCGGATCGAAGACGGCGCGCGGGGGATTTTTCCGGATCTTGGCAAGCCTGATCGCGAATGGATGGGGTTTCGCCCATCGATGCCGGATAGTTTGCCGGTGATCGGATATTCGAAAGGCGGGAATGAGATTGTTCTTGCGTTCGGACATGGTCATATCGGGCTGACCTTGGCACCGATTACGGCCCGGATTGTCTCGGATTTGGTTGTGGGGATGGAGCCGGAAGTCGATACTCGGGCTTATTCTCCGGGTCGTTTTTAGGGCGTGACTCGGGAAATGCCGCCGCGCAGGATCTACGCGAATGTTGCGGGATCGGGGCCGGTGCGTTTTCCTTGATCCAGGGCCGCGATGGCTTGGTGATCCTCCGCCAAAAGGGTGAAATCGTTGATCGCGAAGTTTTCCGCCAGGCCCGCCGTGCGGCTGGAACGGGGGACGGCAGAAAGGCCAAGTTCCTTGTGCCAGCGCAGGATCACTTGTGCAGGGGTGCGGTTCAGGCGTTTGGCGATGGTTTGGATGGTCGGGCTGGTGAAGGCTTGACCACGTCCCAGTGGCGTCCAGCTCTGGGTGATAATGCCGCGTGCGGCGTGGGCGGCGCGCAGGGCCGCTTGCTGCAGATGCGGGTGCAACTCGATCTGGTTCAAGACCGGGGTGACACCGCTTTCGGCGGTCAGGCGGTCGAGTTGTTCGGCGTTGAAGTTTGACACGCCGATCGAGGTGATGGTGCCTTCATCCCGCAGTTTGATCAGGGCGCGCCATGTGTCGACATAACGGTCTTGCGCGGCACAAGGCCAGTGGATCAGGCACAGATCGAGGCGGTCGAGGGCCAAGCGTTCGAGGCTTTCGGAGACGGCTTGCAGAGTGCTGTCATAACCTTGGCGGTCGTTCCAGACTTTGGTTGTGACGAAAATTTGGTCACGGGGGATGCCGGAGTGGCGGATACCGTGGCCCATGCCGACCTCGTTGCCGTAGATCGCGGCACCGTCAACCAAGCGGTAGCCCATTTGCAGGGCCTCCGCCGTGGTGCGGGCGGCGTCGGAGACTTGCCACAGGCCAAAGCCGAGTTGTGGGATGGTGTGGGCGTCGAGGAGGGGGAGGGTTTGCATGGTGGGGGGCCTTTGGGGGGGTGGGTGGCGGGTGAACCCCGGTCTACACAACAAAGATAGCACAGCTTAGGGTGGGTGGAACCCACGCTGGAAGAGAGGGAAAATCGCGGGTTATGCTTCAACTCCAAGAACTAAGGCAGATCGAACTGACAATACTCAACATCTGCACAAATTTCACTGATTGCGGCGCAGGAGTTCTCAACCCAACCAACTGAGAAGCTAATCCCACCGCAAATGGTGTTCCAGCTTGATGACGCGAGGTTTATCCTTTGGTCATTTTTTATACGCTCAGAGGTCCGTGAGGACTCATCAGGTTCGTCAACGAACGCAGACTCCAAATAACTCATACCATAGAAACCAAACCTTTCCTCGGCGAGCCAATCCTTCAAAACTGCCGCATCGGAACCTATTGGAAAGGCCAACGCGACATCCCGCTCAAAGGAAAAAAGAAAGCGGCCAAACCAATCTGGTGGATCAAAGCTTGATTCAGTAAAGGCAACTTTCGAGCAATTCTCACTCAAACTCTCTGCCATTGCGGATGGAGCCTGCAGCAAGCATGCACAAATAAGCACAACTGGTGCAAAATAAATGCGCACCCTACAACGCATCACAACATCCCCGGCACCACTTGATCCGGGGGCCTATGCCCATCGGCAAAGGTCTTGATGTTGATGATCACCTTCTCGCCCATCTCCACCCGGCCCTCCAGCGTCGCCGATCCCATATGCGGCAGCAGCACGACGTTGGGCAGATCGCGCAGGCGGGGGTTTAGCTCGTGGCCGCGTTCGTAGACGTCCAGGCCGGCACCGGCGATTTCGCCGGCGCGCAGGCCCCTCGTCAGGGCGTTTTCGTCGATGACTTCGCCGCGCGATGTGTTGACGATGACGGCGGTGAGTTTCATCAGTTTCAGGCGGCGGGCGTTCATCAAATGGAACGTGCTTGGGGTGTGGGGGCAGTTGATCGACAGGATATCCATGCGGGCGACCATCTGATCGAGGCTTTCCCAATAGGTGGCTTCAAGATCGCCCTCCACCTCGGGGCGCAGGCGTTTGCGGTTGTGGTAGTGGATCTGCATCCCGAAGGCGCGGGCGCGGCGGGCGACGGCCTGCCCGATGCGGCCCATTCCAAGGATGCCCAAGCGGCGGCCACCGATACGACCGCCAAGGTGGGCCATGGGGGACCAGCCCTGCCATTCACCAGCCTGCATTTCGGCAAGGCCTTCTGGGATGCGGCGGGTAACGGCAAGGATCAGCGCAAGTGTCATGTCGGCAGTATCTTCAGTAACCACGCCAGGGGTGTTGGAGACTAGAATGCCGCGCTGGCGAGCCGAGGCCACATCGATGTGATCGACCCCCGACCCATAGTTGGCGATGAGTTTCAGCTTTTCACCCGCCTGCGCCAGCATACCGGCATCAATCACGTCTGTCAGGTTTGGCACCAGCACATCAGCACGGCGCATGGCAGCGGCAATATCATCCCGGGTCATGCGCGTATCGGGATCGCGCAGTTCGACATCGAACAACTCTTTCATGCGGGTTTCCACCGCATCGGGCAAGCGTCGCGTAACAACAACAGTCAGCCGGGCTGCGGGCATTGTATCCTCCCAACACTTCCAAATCACAGTCAGTAATGGCAAGGTGACGGCAAGCGGGGTGTGATACAAGCCCCGGGTTATTGGGACACACGGGCAATGATGAAATGCATCTGGATTGCAGCGGTCTTGCTGGTGTTGGGCGGCGCGTTAGCGGCTGAAACGGCGGCTGTTCCGGTCAAGGGCACGGTAACGAACCTGCCGCTGCCACGGTTCGTGACGTTGAAGAAGGGCGAGGTCAATGTCCGGCGCGGGCCGGGTTTGACGCACCGCATCGACTGGGTGTTCACACGGGCGGGCATGCCACTGCGGATCACGGCGGAATATGAACATTGGCGGCGCGTGGAAGATGCCACAGGCGAGGGCGGCTGGGTGCAATATGCCATGCTGTCAGGCGCGCGGTCGGTGCTGGTACAAACCGATATGGCAGAATTTCGCGGCACCGCGGACGCCGCGGCAGATGTGACATTTCAGGCGGAACGCGGCGTCATCGGGCGGTTGCTGGAATGCAACGTGGACTGGTGCCGGGTTACGGTAGACGGCAGCAAAGGCTGGATCCTGAAGGCGGATTTGTGGGGGATCGAGCCGGATGAAGTGGTCGAATGACGCCTTGGCGGATGCGGTCTGATGTCTGCATCGGCGGTGCGCCTTAACCTGTCGGCGGCGTTGGCATCGGTGGCTGTAGCGGCCGCGCTGGTTGTGCTGAAGTTGTGGGCGCTGGGTACCACCGGGGCACTTTCAGTGGCGGCCTCACTAGCAGATTCTTGTATGGATCTGATGATCTCGCTGGGCGCGATGGCAGCGATCTGGTACGCCGCTAAACCGGCGGATGAGGATCATGCGTTTGGCCATACCTCGGCCGAGGATCTGGCGGCATTAGGGCAGGCGCTGTTCATCTTGATCTCGGCTTTGGTGATTGCGGCAGCGGCGGTGGCGCGGCTACTGGACCCAGCGAAGGCAACGTTGCAGGCCGAAGGGCGTGGGATGGCTGTGATGGCCGTGTCGGTCGCACTCACGCTGGCGCTGATTGTGTGGCAGGGACGCGTGGCCCGGCGAACCGGCAACCGCGTGGTCCACGCCGACCGGCTGCATTATCTGGGCGATCTACTGCCCAACATCGGTGCTATCGCTTCACTTTGGGCGTCACGGCAGTTCGGCATGGGGCAGATCGACAGCGTGGTGGCGCTGGGGGCTGCTGGATTGCTGGCGCTGGGGTCGGTGCGGATCGGCAAGGGGGCGTGGGACGCGCTGATGGACCGGCGGGCGGACCCGGCATTGGTGGCAGGCATTGCGGCGATTGCGGCGGGTTGGCCGGGGGTGCATGGCCATCACGACCTGAAAACCCGTATGGCCGGCAGCCGGGTGTTCGTGAACCTGCATATCGAACTGGACGGCGACCAGACCCTGCGCGAAGCACATGACATCGGCGCGGGCCTGCGGCGGGCAATTCTGGCAGCCTATCCGCAGACCGATGTGATTATTCATAAGGATGTCGCGCGGTAATTTTGGAGCAGACGTTCTTGATTGCGGGGTAACACCATGATCACAGACATTAAGGACTACTTTTCCAAAGGCTGCGGGCGGTGTGACCGGTTTGATACGGCGGACTGCTCGACCAAGCTTTGGGCGCGGGGGCTGGCGGATTTGCGCACGCTATGTCTGGCGGCGGGACTGACGGAAACGGTGAAATGGGGGCATCCGTGTTATATGGCTGCCGGGCGCAATATTGTGATCTTTGGGGCATTTCGGGGTGATTTCCGGCTGACGTTTTTCAATGCAGGGCTGATGACGGACCCCGATGGGGTAATGGAGCGGCAGGGGCCGAATACGCGAACGCCAAATATGATCCGGTTTACGGATAATGCGCAGGTGATGGCGCGGGAGGCTGTGATCCGCGCCTATCTGGCCGAGGCTGTGGGCTATGCGCGGGCGGGCATCACGGCACCGAAAGAAGTGCGCGATATTGAGCTGCCGGACGAGTTGGTCGATGCTTTGGACAGTGATCCTGATTTGGCAGAAGCGTTTGCAGCACTGACGCCGGGGCGGCAGAATAGCTATGTGATTGCCTTGGCGTCGGCGAAGGCGAGTGCGACGCGGGTGGCACGCGTTGTCAAATTCCGTGCTAAGATCATGCAGGGCAAGGGCGCGGACGAGTATTAGCGGTGGGCGGGTTTTGTGCGCTTGTTGTACGTATGGCTGGCGGGAGGGGAGCATGGCAGATATTCGCGACAAGCTGACCGGGCTATGTGATGCGTTTAACGCGCATGATCTTGATCAGATCATGGGATTTTTTGCCGAGGATTGCGTTTTGCAGATGCCGAGGGGGCCGCAGCCCTGGGGCACGCGGCTTGAGGGGCAGCAGGCGGTGCGGCAGGGGTTGGCGTCGAGGTTTGCAGGCCTGCCAGACGTGCATTACGGCGATGAGGCGCATTTTGTGGATGCGGATCGGCAGACTGGCATTTCGAAATGGGTGCTGACGGGCACCACCAAGGGCGGGCACCGATTGGAGGTTTGCGGCTGCGATTTGTACACCTTCCGGGACGGGTTGGTGACGTGCAAGGATTCGTATTGGAAGATTGTTGAGGGCGGCTAGGTGAGTGTTTTAGACGCCTTTGAAACCCCCTCGCCCTGCCCCGTGCGGTTTGCTATGACAGGCCCATGTCAAACATAAATTCACTGTTCGTGACCCGCCTCTACCGCGCCGCCCTGTCTGAGGTCGGCAAGGCACCGGATCTGGAGGAGTTGGAAGCCGCCTGCCTGTCGATCGCCGAGGATGATGAGGCAGGGCAGAAGTGGTGCGTCAAGCACGGCTACCCCGGCTACACCAGCTATGCGTCGCTGTCCGATCTGCCGTGGCGGTTTCCGGTGTTCAAGGCGCTGGTGAAATGTCTGGACAAGCATGTGGCGGCCTTTGCCAAGGATCTGGAATTTGATCTGGGCGGTAAGGCGATCAAGCTGGATAGCCTTTGGCTGAACATCCTGCCTTACGGCGGCGTGCATACATCGCACATCCACCCGCATAGCGTGATTTCCGGCACCACCTATGTGACGATGCCCAAAGGCGCGAGTGCGATCAAGTTCGAAGACCCAAGGCTGACGATGATGATGGCGGCCCCCCCGCGTAAGGGCAAGGCGCGGTCGGAGCTGCGGAGCTTCGTCTATATGGAGCCGGAAGCGGGCGAGGTGCTGCTGTGGGAAAGCTGGCTAAGGCATGAAGTGCCGCTGCATATGGCTGAGGAAGACCGGATTTCGGTAAGTTTCAATTATGGGTGGGGGTGAAAACCCGGTATCGAAGAAGAGTTTTCACGCCGTCCGTGACGGCACCCGGCTTTC
>JANOGW010000051.1:0-110904 GCA_031406155.1 Pseudorhodobacter sp. | reverse complement strand
CCAGTTCGTGACCCGATACTTTGATTTCGTCGAGGCGGTTTCGGCGGGGGAATGGATGCGATGTGCCATCCAAAGGGTGAATCATGACCCCCGAAGAATGAGAATCCCATGATTTCATCAGCTTCTATGCAACAACGCCGTGTCACGTTAACCGAAAATTAGGAACTGTGCCCCGCAGAGTCGGCCATTTCCTGCAGCGCTTGATCGGTCGCGATGTCGGCGGGGAAGTAGAGTTCAATCTTCAGATCGTCCAGCGTCAGGTCTTCGGGCGTGCCGAACTGGGCGATGGTGGCAAACAAAGACAGGCGCAGCGGGCCGAGGCGATAGACGGTCGGCACGACCGGGCCAAGCGGTGTGTCGGCTGGCCTGCGAACCCGCACCAGCTTGTCTGCGACGTGGTCAAGCGCTGGTATGCCGCCCTGGGCCGCGCTTTCAATCTGAAGCCGCTGTGCGACGTGGTGCGCCACTTCCGGCCAGTTCTCGATGACGGCGGGCAAGGTATCGCGGAGCATCAGGTCCAGAAGGCTGTCGCCTTCGCTGAGCCCCAAGCTGGCGAACAGCGACCGGGCCGGTGCGTTCATCCGCTGGATCGTCCACAACCGGTTGAACGCCAGCGCCGGGTAGGGGGCATGCCGGTCGAGCATATGGTCGACCGCAGCCCGGATCGGGGCCATTGCAGCGGCATCCCACTGCCGGGCAGGAAAGCGGGCGGCGAAGCCGGCATGGGTCAGCATCTGATTGCGGGCATTCAGCGGCAGTTTCATTGCATCGCCAAGCCGCCCGATCATTTCGCGGCTGGGTCGCGCCCGCCCGGATTCGAGGAACGAGATGTGGCGGGAGGAGACTTCGGCCTCGACCGCGAGGTCAAGCTGGCTGTAGCGGCGCGCCTTGCGCCAGGATTTCAGGGTTTGCGGGAAATCGGACATGGCATTCGTCTAGGCCATTCGCGGCGGGCCGTCACCTACCTGGGACGTAATTGTCTTGCGGGTGCGGCGGGGGCTATTTCTGCGCACGCAAGAACAGGAGTGCGCCATGTCACATCGCTTTCACAAGTTCTGGCTGAAGGTTTCGGCCATCGTCGTTGGATCCTTCGGGCCGGTGTTCTTTTTCGGGACCATGGTGGCCACGCAGGAGCCCGCACGCCTGACGCTTGACCTGCTGAGTTGGCCGGTCGATGGCGCCACCACCTATGCCTCGGCCGATGTCAGGTTTCTGTCGGGTCTGGCGGGCGGTTTTCTGGTTGGCTGGGGGGTGACGATCTGGTGCCTTTCGGCCTGGGTTTACGACCTTGCGCCCGAAGCCGTGCGCCGAAGCGTGCTGGTGGGCATTCTGGCCTGGTTCGTTGTGGACAGTTCGGGGTCGATTGCCTCGGGGAATGCATCGAACGTGGTGTTCAACGTGGCCGTGCTGCTGTTGGCGGTCGGCCCGCTTTGGCGGCCTGTCAGGGATAGGCCTGTGGCTGATCCCGCAAGTGCCTAATCCGGCGGGTAGCTCGGGTCCATGGGACTTTCTTGTCCTAGCGTGCTGCGTTGTCAGGTGGCATCGAGACCCGGACCGAAAAGGTAGCCTGCCAGTGGCAGGACGCCCGATCCGTTGCCCGAGAGCGCAAGCGAAGGGCAAGGGGTTTGCGGCTTGGTGCCGTGGTCGGGAAATCAGGGCGCGACTGCCTGGGCTGGCGCACTATCGCGCCCGCTCAGGGGCAGGCAGGCGCGGCCTGATTTGTCTGACGCCAAATCCGGCAAGAACCAACAGGGGATGGGTCGGGGCCCCATGGCTTATCCCCATTGGTTGACATCCGCCCCGCTTGGCGCGACAGAAGCCCGATGATCTGGACGCTGTTTCATGTGGCGCTTGGCGGGGCACTCGGGGCCTCCGGCAGGTATCTGACCGGCATCGGCGTGACCCGGCTGATGGGGGAGGGGTTTCCCTATGGTACGGTGGTGATCAATGTGCTGGGGTCATTTCTCATGGGCGTGTTGTTCGTGCTGCTGATCGAACGCGGGATGCCGCGGCATGCGCCGCTGCTGCTGACGGGGGTGTTGGGCGGGTTTACCACCTTTTCCGCGTTTTCGATGGATACGCTGGCGCTGGTCGAGCGCGGGCAGGCTGGACTGGCCGCCCTGTATGTCGGGGCGTCGGTGGGTCTGTCGTTGATGGCGATTGTGGCGGGACTGGCTTTGGGCCGGGGGATAAGCGCATGAGCGCGCAGACGATGACGGTGGCGGCGGGCGAGGGTGATCAGCGGCTGGACCGCTGGCTGAAACGGCAGTTTCCGCATGTGACGCAGGGCCGGGTCGAAAAGGCCTGTCGCACCGGCGAGATCCGGGTGGATGGCGGGCGGGTCAAGGCCTCGACCCGGCTGGAGGTCGGGCAACAGGTGCGGGTGCCGCCGCTGCCGGAAGTGGCCCCGATCGAGAAGGCGGCTGCGCCGCGCATCAGCCCGCAGGATGCGGCGATGATTCAGGCGGCGGTGCTGTACCGCGATGACCATATCATCGTGCTGAACAAGCCGCCGGGGCTGGCCAGTCAGGGCGGGTCGGGGACGACAAAGCATGTGGACGGGCTGGCCGAGGTGCTGACCTTCGGGCTGCTGGAAAAGCCGCGGCTGGTGCACCGGCTGGACAAGGATACCTCGGGCATTCTGGTGCTGGCGCGGACGCGCGAGGCGGCGGCGGCGCTGACGGCGGCGTTCCGGTCGCGCGAAACCCGCAAGATCTACTGGGCGGTGGTGGCCGGGGTGCCGCAACCCTACAAGGGTTCGATCAAGTACGGGCTGATCAAGGCTCCGGGGCACGGACTGGGCGGCGAGGGTGAAAAGATGCGGTGCATCCACCCGTCGGAGGTGGAAAAGACCGAAGGGGCCAAGCGGGCGCATACCGATTATGCGGTGCTGTCGGCGCTTGGGCGGCGGGCGGCCTGGGTGGCGCTGGAGCCGGTGACCGGGCGGACGCATCAGTTGCGCGCCCATATGGCCGAGATCGGGCATCCGGTCATCGGCGATGGCAAGTACGGCGGTGCCGGGCAGGAGAATCTGGGCGACGGCTGGGGGGCGCAGCTGGGTGGCGATGTCAGCCGCAAGATGCATCTGCATGCGCGGTCGCTGTTTCTGGTGCATCCGATGACCGGCAAGAAGCTGGAGCTTTTTGCGCCGCTGCCAGAACATATGGCGCGGACCTGGGCGACCGTCGGCTGGTCGGTCGACGAGTTCGTGCCCGATCCGTTCGGGGATGGTGCATGAGCGGACGGGCGTAGGCGTGGCTGCGGGCTGGGTGGCCAGGCGGTTCTGGACCGAGGTGGCGGTGGTGGCCGAGGCGGACGGCTTCGGGCTGCGGCTGGATGCGCGCGCCGTCCGGACCCCGGGCAAGGCAGCGCTGATCGTGCCGACCCGGGCGCTGGCCGAGGCGATTGCCGCCGAATGGCAGGCGCAGGCAGGGGTGGTGCAGCCGCTGACGATGCCGTTTACCCGGTCGGCGAATGCGGCGGTCGACAAGGTGGGGCCGCAACAGGACGAAGTGATCGACCTGGTCGCGGCCTACGGCGATGCCGATCTGATCTGTTACCGCGCGACCGGCCCAGAGCGGCTGGTGGCACGGCAGTCGGCGGCCTGGGACCCGTTGGTGGCGTGGGCGGGTCAGGCGCTGGGCGCGCCGCTTCAGGTGCGCGCGGGGGTTGTGCATATGGCGCAGTCCGGGGCTGCACTGGCAGTGTTGCGGGCGCGGGTGGCCGGGCTGGATGCATTTGAACTGACGGCATTTCATGATCTGGTGGCGCTGTCGGGATCACTGGTGATCGGGCTGGCGGTGCTGGCCGGGCTGCGACCGGCAGCGGATCTTTGGGCGCTGTCTCGAATCGATGAGGACTGGCAGACCGAGATCTGGGGGGCCGACGACGAGGCCTGCGCGGCGGCGGCGCTGAAACGGCAGGATTTCCTGCATGCGGCGAAATTCTACAGCCTTTGCAAGCGCTAGCGGGCGGGGCGGGCGTTTTCGGGCCGCACGGACGTTTGACTTCATCACGCAAAGTGATGGTTAAATCGTCGGAATCCGATGAATTTGCCACGCCGTGCTTGACGTGTTCTTTCAAAATGCCACATCCTGCGCGACACTGAGGGGACAAGCGCTCTCACAGTTTCACCCCCGGCGGCTGGCCGGGCAAACCGCCGACATCACGGCGGGAGATCAGGAAGAGGTAAAAATGAAAAAATCCGTATTCTATGGCACGCTGACGGTGGCCGGCCTGGTGGCCGGGTTCGCCGCAGCGACCACGCTGGATGACGTGAAGGCCCGCGGCGAATTGATCTGCGGCTCGAACGCCGGCCTGGCGGGGTTTGCGGCACCCGATGCCAACGGCGTCTATCAGGGGTTCGATGTCGCGGTGTGCCGTGCCATTGCCGCCGCCGTTCTGGGCGACCCGATGAAGGTAAAGTTCGTGCCGACCACCGGTGAGACCCGTTTCACCGCGCTGGCTTCGGGCGAGGTTGACATGCTGTCGCGCACCACCACCTGGACCTATTCGCGCGACACCGACCTGAAATTCACCTTTGCCGGGGTGAACTATTACGACGGCCAGGGCTTCATGGTGAAGAAGGATCTGGGCGTGTCGTCGGCCAAGGAACTGGACGGGGCGACCGTCTGCATCCAGACCGGCACCACGACCGAACTGAACCTTGCCGACTACTTCAAGTCGAACAACATGACCTACGAGCCGGTGCCGATCAAGGACAACGCCGAGGCCGAACAGCAGTATTCGGCCGGGGCCTGCGACGTGTACACGACGGACGCCTCGGGGCTTGCCGCGACGCGCGCCACCTATGCCGATCCGGAAAACCACATCGTTCTGCCCGAGATCATCTCGAAAGAGCCGCTGGGGCCGCTGGTGCGGCACGGCGACGACCAGTGGGCGGATATCGTCAAGTGGACCTTCAACGCGCTGGTGGCTGCGGAAGAGTATGGCATCACTTCGGCCAATATCGGCGAGTTGTCGGCGACACCGGGCAACAACCCCGAGATCAACCGCCTGCTCGGCACCGAGGGCGATCTGGGCGCGATGATGGGGCTGGACAAGGATTGGGCCAAGCGCGCCATCATGGCGGGCGGCAACTATGGCGAAATCTTCGAGGCCAACATCGGTTCTGCCACCCCGATCGGGCTGGCGCGCGGCCTGAACGCGCTGTGGACCCAAGGCGGGCTGCAGTACTCGCCGCCGTTCCGGTAGGCTGAACCACCAGGGGCGCGCCACACCGGCGCGCCCTTTTCCTTTCTGCAACTGCAGCGTTCAACCCGGGCCGATCCGCCGAACCATGGCGGGAGCCTGAATACAGAGTCCGGGGACACAGGGAGATATCTTATGGCGTCGATGTCAGAGATTCCGCGCGCCGATTTCCGGCTGAGCATGCTGATCTATGATACCCGCTATCGATCGATCACCATTCAGGTGCTTTTCCTGCTGGCGTTTCTGGCGCTGATGGCCTGGCTGGTCGACAACACCATTCAGAACTTCGCGGCCCTGGGCAAGAACTTCAGCTACAATTACCTGGGTTCGCGGGCGGGCTATGACATCAACCAGATGCTGGTGCAGTACAGCAACGACAGCACGCATGGCCGCGCCCTGCTGATCGGGCTGCTGAACACGCTGTTTCTGGGCTTCATCTCCTGCATCCTTGCCACGCTGATCGGCGTGACTGTCGGCATCCTGCGTCTGTCGCGCAACTGGATCGTCGCCCGGCTGATGACGGTCTATGTCGAGGGGTTCCGCAACGTTCCGGTGGTGCTGTGGATCGTGCTGGTCAATGCCATCGTGTCGATATCGGCCCCCGAGCCGAAGGCGTTTCGCGGCGAGGACCCTTCGGCCTCGATGATCCTGTTTGACTCGGTCGCCATCACCAATCGCGGCGTCTATGTGCCCGAGCCGCTGTTTTCGCGCAGTCTCGGCAATATCGATGTCGGGATTTTCCTGATTTCGGTCGATTTGCTGGCGATCATTGCGGTGATCGCCGCCAGCATCTGGGGCTATCGGCGTATTCAGGCGAAGGCGACGGTGGTGCAGAATGCCACCGGCACGCGCCCGGTGACGTTGTGGATGTCGCTGGCGGTGCTGATCCTGCCGCTGGTCGCGCTGTTGCTGGCCACCGGCTTTCACCTTGGTTACCCGGAACTGAAGGGGTTCAACTTCGTAGGCGGCACCCAGGCCCGGACCTCGCTGATTGCGATGTGGCTGGCGCTGTCGATCTATTCGGCGACCTACATTGCCGAGATCGTGCGCGGCGGCATCCTGGCGATTTCGCGCGGCCAGACCGAGGCCGCCTATGCCCTGGGGCTGCGCCCCGGCCAGACCACCAGTCTGGTGGTGCTGCCGCAGGCGATGCGGGTGATGATTCCGCCGATGATTTCACAGTATCTGTCGATCACCAAGAACACCTCGCTTGGGATCGCGGTCGGTTACATGGACCTTAAATCGACGCTGGGCGGCATCACCATGAACCAGACCGGGCGCGAGCTGGAATCGATGCTGTTGATGATGGCGATCTACCTGACCATCAGCCTGATCATCTCGTTCGTGATGAACCTCTATAATCGCAGCATCAAGTTGAAGGAGCGTTGAGATGACCGAGACATCCAGCTTCTACGTTCGTTCTGAAATGATCGCGCAGCAAAAGCCGCCCATGTCGCAAGTCGGTGCTGTGCGGTGGATGCGCGAAAACCTGTTCTCCAGCCCGCTGAACACCTTCCTGACGCTGGCCTCGATTTACGTCGTGTACTTCATCGTCACGCTGATTGGCCCATGGCTGATGCGGTCGGTGTGGGATGCCAACAGTCTGCAGGAATGCCGCCAGATCGCCGGGGCCAAATACGGCGAAGGGGTTGAAGGCGCGTGCTTTGCCTTGATCCGTGAACGCTGGAACCAGCTTCTGTTCGGCTTTTATCCGCGCGATCTGTACTGGCGCCCGGTGCTTGCGTTTGTCCTGATGCTGGTCGCGCTTGCCCCGGTGTTGTTCAGTGGCCTGCCGCGCAAGATGTTGTGGTTTTCGACGGTGTATCCGGCTGTTGGCTTCTGGCTGCTTTGGGGCGGGTCGATCTGGCTGCCGATTTCCATCGTGGCTGGTCTGGCTGCGACCGGCTATATCGCCATGGTCTTGGCCGCGCGCAGCGGGTTGCTGATTGGCACTCTGGTGGCCGTTGCTGCCTTCATCCTGATCTTTTTCGCCCCGCTGCGCGAATTGTTTCAATCCGCCATGGAAACCATTCTACCGTTTGCCATCACCAAAATGCAGTCGGACGATCTGGGCGGCTTCATGCTTTCACTGACCATCGGCATTTCCGGTATCGTGTTTTCGCTGCCGATCGGTATCTTGCTGGCGCTTGGTCGGCAATCCGACATGCCGTTGGTGAAGATCATCTGCGTCGGCTTCATCGAGATCATCCGGGGCGTGCCGCTGATCACCCTGCTGTTTACTGCGTCGCTGTTGTTGAACTACTTCCTGCCGCCCGGCACGAATTTCGACATCATCCTGCGCGTCATCATCATGGTCACCCTGTTTGCCGCCGCCTATATGGCCGAGGTTGTCAGGGGAGGGCTGGCCGCCCTGCCGCGCGGGCAATACGAGGCCGCCGATGCGCTCGGCCTGACCTATTGGCAGGCGCAGCAGCATATCATCATGCCGCAGGCGCTAAAGGTGTCAATCCCCAACATCGTCAGCAACTTTATCGGTCTGTTCAAAGACACTACGCTGGTGATCTTTATCGGCCTGCTTGATCCGCTGGCTTTGGTCAGCGCAATCCGCGCTGATACCGCGTGGAGTGGCACCTATTGGGAGCCGATCATGTTCGTCGGAACCTTGTTCTTCATCGTTTGTTTCAGCATGTCCCGATACTCGATGTATCTGGAAAAAAAGCTGAAAACCGATCATCGCTAAGGGGATAACCATGGCCGAAACTGCAAAACGCGCGAAAATGGAAATCTCGGATGAGGTCGCCATCGACATCCGCCAGATGAACAAGTGGTACGGCACATTCCACGTGCTGCGCGACATCAACATGACAGTGAACCGGGGGGAACGGATTGTCATTTGCGGCCCGTCCGGGTCTGGAAAATCGACGCTGATCCGCTGCATCAACCGGCTGGAGGAACACCAGCAGGGCAAGATCGTGGTCGACGGCACCGAACTGACGTCAGACCTGAAGAATATCGACAAGGTCCGGTCCGAGGTTGGCATGGTGTTTCAGCACTTCAACCTGTTCCCGCATCTGACGATTCTGGAAAACCTGACGCTGGCCCCGATCTGGGTGCGCAAAACGCCAAAACGCGAAGCCGAAGAGGTGGCGATGCACTTTCTGGGCAAGGTGAAAATCCCCGAACAGGCACATAAGTACCCCGGCCAGTTGTCGGGTGGTCAGCAACAGCGCGTCGCCATCGCACGATCTTTGTGCATGAAGCCGCGCATCATGCTGTTTGACGAACCGACGAGCGCCCTTGATCCCGAAATGATCAAGGAGGTGTTAGACACGATGATCCAACTGGCCGAAGAAGGCATGACGATGATCTGCGTCACGCACGAGATGGGCTTTGCCCAGGCGGTGGCGAACCGGGTGATTTTCATGGATCAGGGCCAGATTGTTGAGCAGAACGAACCGAAAGAGTTCTTCAACAACCCGAAATCGGACCGCACCAAACTGTTCCTCAGCCAGATTTTGGGGCATTAATGGTGCGTGCTGCTTTGATCTGCCTCTGCTTGGCTTGGGCAGGGGCAGCCGCCGCCGAAGAAGGCGTCACGAAGCCAGCCGAGTGTATTTTGACCGTCAAGGGTGCCCAGATCATCGCTGGCCCTTGCCTTACAAATGGTATCGGCAGAGATGGTGCTTTTGCGATAGCTTCACTTGACGGAGAATTCGCCGCCCGGGTTCGCGTCAAGTCGCCGGGTCTTGCCGAGGCTTATTGGAATGAAACACCGTTTGCTGAAAACGCGGACGTGCTTATCGGCACGGTCGTTTTGATTGGTGCCTGCTGGGCCAGCGATAAGGCTAAGCTTTGCGTTGCGCAGTAATATGCGGCCGCAAAACACCGTTTCTGCCGGAGCTTCTGGGTCACTGCCCCAAACATAGGATAGGCAGATTGCCCATCCTACGCAGCACGACCGTAGGATGGGAAATTCGCCCATCCCTTCAGCGCATCATAACACCAATTCGCGCGGCACGATGAAATCAAGCGCCACGCCGCTGCCATAGGCGGCCTCCTGCCAGGATGCGATTGCGAAATCCACCACCAGCGTTGCCCCGGTCGGATAGTGCTGAAACTCCACATTCAATGGCGCCTTTACCAGCAGACGCCCGGCGAATTCTGCAATGCCGGGATTATGGCCGATCATCATCACGGTGTCCGCCGTCGCATGGCGCAGCACCGCCAGCATCACATCTGGCCCTGCGTGATAGAGGGCCGGCTTGATCTCCAACAGCGGTGTGCCAGGCAGGGCCGGAGCGATCCCTGACCACGTCTTGCGCGTGCGTTCCGCGTCGGAACACAGCACCTCGTCCGGCACATAGCCGCGTGAGGCAAGCCACTGCCCCAAATCCGCCGCCGCCGCTTTGCCGCGGTCATTGAGCGGTCTGTCATGATCGGGTGTCAGCGGGTCATCCCAGCTGGATTTGGCATGCCGGGTCAGGATCAGGCGTTTTGTCATTTGTGGAATTGCCCCATATGATAAGCCGATTGTTCTGCCATCCTTGCATAGCCAGGGGACAGGGGGCAAGCGCGGCGCACTGCACACCCCTGTGACATGCACATGACGCCCGACGCGGTATCAAGGTAGGCGTGGCAAGCGGGCAGGTCGTACCCCACACCTGTCAGGGCACCCGCTGGGCAAGCGGTCAGGCATGGCTTGGACACACAGCTATCACAAGGGCGTGGCGGGGCAGGCGGCAAATCCACCGCCTCTTTTAGCGCCAGCGCCCCGCGGAATGATACGAACAGCCCCGCCGCGTCATGTACCAGCAACCGCACCGGGCTGTCCCAGCAGCGACCCGACCGCAGCGCCCATCGGTAGAACGGATGCCACGGCGGCCCACCGAACGGAAACAGCGCCTTCGCCCCCAGATCGCAAGCCAGGCGACCGATCACCCGCCGCGACCATCGATCCACCGGGTCGGGGGTGCCGTGCCGGTGTTCCTCCCATTCTGGCTGGGTTTTCAGATGCGGCCAGAACCCAGGCTCGTGTGGCCCCAGTAACAGCAAAGTTCTGGTGCCGCGCGGCAGCCCATCCTCTGGCCCCGCTGCAAAGCCACCCAGAACAGCCAGATGATGCGCCGCCGCCATTGCTTCAACCGCCGCCAGCATCACTTGCCCTGAAACGGCAGCAGCAGGCTCCACCCCAATTTTGCGGGCTGATCATCCTGCCAGCCCAGCCCGACCATCATGTCGTCATGCCCGCCTTCGGGTTGCGCGCGGTAGGTGCCGAAAATCTTGTCCCAGATCGACAGGGCGAAACCATAGTTGCTGTCATGTTCGTGACGCAGCACTGAATGATGCACCCGGTGCATGTCAGGCGTCACCAGCACCAGCCGCACCACGCGGTCCAGCCACAAGGGCAACCGCAGATTTGCGTGATTGAACAGGGCTGTGCCGTTTAGCAGCACCTCGAACACCAGAACCGCCACTGCCATTGGCCCCAGCAGGTAGATCAACCCGATCTTCAGGCCCATCGAGGCGGCTATTTCAACCGGGTGAAACCGAAAGCCCGTTGTCACATCCATATCGCGGTCGGCATGGTGCATCCGGTGGAATTGCCAGAACAGCGGCACTTTATGGGTGATCAGATGCTGCGCCCAGATGGCGAAATCCAGCACCAACAACGCCAGCAACCCCTCAATCATCCATGGCCATTGCACCTGATTGAACAGGCCCCAGCCAAGGCGCCAGGCGTCTATTGCCGCGCCAATTGGCAGAAACGGCAAAGCGACTGCCATTGCCCGCAAGGTCACGGCATTAAGCACTGTTATCGAAATGTTGGTGAACCACCGCGCCGCTACCGAAACACGTCGTGCGCGGCGGGGCGCGAGCGCTTCCAACGCCGCAAACAGCGCGAACAAAGCCAGAAAGATCGAAAACCTGATCGCCGCTTCGTTTCCCATCTGCGCCCCCTCCCTTGTTGGCAAAGTCTAGGCGCTACTCCCCCAAAACGCTAGTCACGTCGCGGCTTTACCCTCGGTTCGGTCGATCGGATCAACGATCCCGCACCATGGTCGGTGAACAACTCCAGCAAACACGCGTTCGGAATGCGCCCGTCCAGAATAACCACCGCCCGCACGCCCGCATCAAGGGCGGCCAGCGCGGTTTCCGTCTTCGGGATCATGCCGCCCGAAATCACCCCGTCCGCCATCATCTGGCGTACCTCTTCTGGCGTCATTTGCGTGACCACGTCGCCGGCGGCATTCTTCACGCCCGAAACATCGGTCAACAACAGCAACCTGTCCGCCTTCAGCGCGCCGGCAATCGCCCCTGCCGCCGTATCGCCGTTCACGTTGAACGTCTCGTTGTCTTCCATGCCCGTTGCTACCGGGGCCACCACCGGGATGATGCCCGCGCTATAGAGATCGCGCAGCACCTGCACGTTCATTTCCACCGGTTTGCCGACGAAACCCAATTCCGGGTCGTCCGCCACGCAAACCATCAGATCATCATCCTTGCCCGAAATGCCGACCGCCCGCCCGCCTGCATCCATGATCGCCTGCACGATCCGCTTGTTGACCAGACCCGACAGGATCATCTCAACGACCTGCACCGTGGCCTTATCAGTCACCCGCTTGCCACGCACAAATTCCGATTTGATGCCAAGCTTTTCCAGCATCTCGTTGATCATCGGCCCGCCGCCATGCACCACCACGGGGTTGACGCCGACCTGCCGCATCAACACGATATCGCGCGCAAATTCCGCCATGGCGGCGTCGTCGCCCATGGCATTGCCGCCGAATTTCACCACCACAACCGCCCCGGCATAGCGTTGCATGTAGGGCAGTGCTTCCGAAAGCGTCCGGGCGGTGGTGATCGAGTCGCGCATGGCTGCAAGCTGCTTTTTCATGAAGGGCCTCCGTCACGCGGAACCCGCGCGTGCATGTGCTAGCGGCTTTGGGCTGCCCTGCCAAGACCGCATGGGCAGCTTGTAGTTTCCGACAGGAAGTGTCAGGTTTTGCCGAACAAGGGAATGGCCATGACCGAACAGAAAACCATCGTGCTGACAGGTGCCAGCAGGGGCATCGGGCACGCCACCGTCAAGCGGTTTTCGGCCGAAGGCTGGCGCGTGCTGACCTGTTCGCGCCAACCCTTCGATCCGCGCTGCCCCTGGCCCGGGGGCGAGGAAAACCATATCCAGCTTGATCTGGCCGACCCCAACAAGACCATCGCGGCGATTGAAACCATCAAGTCCAGGATCAATGGCCGCCTGCATGCGCTGGTGAACAACGCAGGCATTTCGCCAAAGGGCGAGGGCGGCCAACGGCTGACCACACTCGACACCGATTTGCGCACCTGGGGGCAGGTGTTTCACGTCAACTTTTTCTCCAGCGTCATCATGGCGCGGGGTTTGCAAGCCGAACTAGCGGCCACCAAGGGGTCGATCGTCAATGTTACCTCGATTGCCGGTGTGCGGGTGCATCCATTTGCCGGGGCGGCCTATGCCACATCCAAGGCGGCGCTTGCTGCGCTGACCCGCGAAATGGCGCATGATTTCGGGCCCTTCGGGGTACGCGTCAATGCCATCGCACCGGGCGAAGTGGAAACGGCCATCCTATCACCCGGCACTGACAAGATCGTTGAGAAGCTGCCGATGCAGCGGTTGGGTCAGCCGAAAGAAGTGGCCGATGTGATCTGGTTTCTATGCTCTGACCAATCCAGCTACATTTCCGGGGCAGAGATTGAGGTTAACGGCGCGCAGCACGTCTGACGTCCGGCCTTAAACCAGCGTCGCGATAATCGCGCGCAAGGTTTCGATGCCGTCGCCCTTTTCCGAACTGGTCACCACCAATTCGTTATAGGCGGCGGGGTGTTTGGCCAGCGCGCCCTGCACCCGTGCAATCACCGCGTCACGCTCGGCTTTGCTCACCTTGTCGGCCTTGGTCAGCACCACCTGAAAGGTGACGGCAGCCTTGTCCAGCATGGTCAGGATTTCCTGATCAACCGCTTTCACGCCATGCCGCGTATCAACCAGCACAAACGCCCGGCGCAGGGTCTGGCGGCCCTGCAGGTAGTTCTTCAACAGCCGCTGCCACTTTTCGACCACCGGCAATGGTGCCTCGGCATAGCCATACCCCGGAAGGTCGACCAGATACCGCTCGGTCCCCAGCGCGAAATAGTTGATCTCTTGCGTCCGCCCCGGCGTGTTGGACGCCCGCGCTAGGGATTTGCGACCTGTTAAAGCATTGATAAGGCTAGATTTTCCCACGTTCGATCGGCCTGCAAAGCAAACCTCCAGCCGGTCGGCAGGGGGCAGGCCAGACATTGCGACCACACCTTTGACAAAATCCACTGGGCCCGCAAACAGCAACCGACCCGCCTCGCGATCGGCAAATTCCGGGTCTGGTGCAAGCGGGAACGCAAGCGTCATGCCAAGATTACCTTGTCACCAACCGCGATCGCCCCGCCGATGACAACGGTTGCATAAACGCCAAAGTCCTGATGACCGAAGTTCGTGTTCAGCGCGCCAAGCGTATCGGCATCGATGGTTCCGGTTGCGGGGTTTGCGGTGGTCGCCTTGCACCGCACGATCCGCTCTTGCACCTGCAAGACTGCGCCACCGATCTTGATGCTACGCCCGACCCAGTCAAACTCGGCCCATGGCTGCATTCCATCGATCCACAGGTTGCCGCGCCAGCGGCAGGGCGAAAGATCCTGCCCCATCCGCGCCGAAAGATCGCGGTTTGACGCCAGACCAAAGATCGAAACAGATGGATAATCCGTGTCCGTCATGGCAATGCCACCTGCTACAATATGGGTCGGGCGCGCGCGCTTCGGCGGGTTCAGGTCTGCGGCCCATTCAAGAAACCGCGCTAGATCGGCGGCATCATCGGGCCGAAACACCAGATCAGGCTTTTGCGGGTGGGTCAGGGTCACCACCATTGTTGCCTCGTCCAGTGACGCGGAAATGGCCATCAGCCCCGGCGCTTTCGATCCACGTGCAAAATTGACACATGGGTTCCAGCCCGCGACCAGTTTTGCCGCCTCATGCGCTACCGCCCAGTGCCTGTCGAACGGCAGCCCTTGCCCGGCGGTCAGAAGGACCGATCCCAGACGCTCGCGGCCATGTGATTTGACCGGATGACGGGTTATATCGGCCAGCGTCGCGGTCATTTCCGGACGACGGGCTTCTTTGCGGCCGTGGTCCTGGCGGCGGGCTTCGTCGGGGTTGCGGGCTTTTGCGGGGTTGCGGGCTTTGGCGGGGCGGCCGGTTTTGCCTGCACAGCTGGCTTTGCCGGAACGTCGGGCACGGGCTTCTTGTGGAAACCGGTTTTGATGTTGCCAAAAATATCGGGCTTATGGCCATGACTGCGCATGATGATGTACTGCTGCACAAAGGTAATCGTGTTGTTGGTGATCCAGTATAACACCAGACCGCTGGCGAAACTGCCCAGCATGAACATGAACACCCAGGGCATCCAGGCAAAGATCATCTGCTGGGTCGGATCGGCGGGTGCCGGATTGAGCTTTTGCTGCAGCCACATCGAAATGCCCAGCAGAATCGGCAGGATGCCGATGAAGATCAGCGCGAGCAAGGACCCCGGCATGGGAACCGCCCAGGGCAGCAGCCCGAAGAGGTTGAACAGGGACGATGTATCGGGTGCGGACAGGTCATTCAGCCAGCCAAAGAACGGCGCGTGGCGCAGTTCCAGGGTCACGAAAATCACCTTGTACAGCGAAAAGAAAATCGGAATCTGGATCAGGATCGGCAGACAGCCTGCCGCCGGATTGACCTTCCTGTCCTTGTAAAGTTTCATCATTTCGCGCTGCATCATCTGCTTGTCGTCGCCGGCGCGTTCCTTCAGCGCCTCCATTTCCGGCTGCAATTCCTTCATGCGCGCCATCGAGACGTAGGATTTGTAGGCCAGTGGCAGCACCAGCAGTTTCAGAACGAAGGTCAGCCCGATGATCGCAAGCCCCATGTTGCCGATCAGCGCGTTCAGCCAGTGCAGCACGGCAAAGATCGGTTTGGTGAGGAAATAGAACCAGCCCCAGTCGATGCTGTCGATGAACCCGCCGATGCCATTGTCGTTCTGATAGGTGCGGATGGTTTCCCATTCCTTTGCGCCGGCAAAAAGCCGGGTCGCACTTGTCGCGGTGGCACCGGGGGCAATGGTCATCACCGGCTGGCGCGCCTCGGTCTGGTAGATGTCCGATCCGGGGGTGTACTTGGTTACCGCCGTGAACGGTTTGCCCTGTTCGGGCACCAGCGTCGTCATCCAGTAGTGATCGGTGAACCCGATCCAGCCGTCAACCATCGCCTCGGTGACTTCGGCATTGCCGGCCTCGCGTTCCAGAACGGGATAGCTTGAAACGTCAGAGTAATCGATCTCGCTCAACTCGCCGTCGGTGCGCATCACGACGCCTTCGTGCACCACAAAGATGTTTTGCAGATCTGTTGGCAACCCGTGACGGGCGATCACGCCGTACGGCGCCATTCTGGCCTCGGTCGTGCCGGTGTTTTCCACGGATTCAGTTATGGTAAACAAAAACCGGTCATCGACGGCAATTTCACGGCTGAAAATCAACCCTTTGCCATTGTCCCATCGCAGCGTTACAGGCGCGTCCGGGCTTAGGGTGGAGCCGCCGACCAGCGACCATTCGGTCTTTGCCCCCGGCACGTCTTCGGCGTTCAGATCGCCGCCGGGGATCCAGCCGAACAGCGCATAATAGGCCTCGGGCTCACCGACCGGTGACAGCAGCCGCACGGTTTCAGACCCAGGCGCCCGCGTTTCGCGGTAGGTCTTCAGCGACAGATCGTCGATCCGCCCGCCCAGCATCGAGATCGATCCCGAAAGCTTTGGCGTATCGATGGTCAGGCGCGGTGCATCGGGCACTGCTGTTGCCTCTTCTGGCGCTCCAAGGCCTGCGTCGGCGACGGGTGCGGTCGTGCTTACCGAGGCCGGTGGCGCAGTATCCACCAAGGGTTCGGGTGGCGGGAACAAGACGAACCAGACCAGGATCACTACGAAGCTGAGCGCCGATGCGAGGATAAGGTTCTTGTTTTGATCGTCCATCGGGACCGCCACCATTGCTGTTCAGAATAAGTGGTGGTTCAACGATAGGGGGGAGCAAAGGTCAAGCGGTTTTCCCCGCAGCGACCGCCGCGTGGTCCGGTTTGCTGCCCAGTTTTCTTGCCCGCATCGCAAATCACGCCTGAGCGCCACCTATCTGGCCTTGTGGCCGATCCTTGGGGCTGCAACAACCTTGGCCCGATGGCGGGCGATCCAGTCGGCGGTTTCCTCGAACGGCATCGGGCGCGCAATGCCATAGCCCTGCACATGGCCACAGCCAAGTTGCCCCAGCATCGACAGTTCGGCTTGCGTTTCCACCCCTTCCGCCAACGTCTCAAGCCCAAGTCTTTCGGCCAGTGACAGCACCGCCGACACCACTTTTTGCTGTTCGCGGTCGTCGTCCACCTTCGTCACGAAGCTGCGGTCGATCTTGATGCGTCGCACGGCAAAGCGCCGGATGCTGGTGATCGACGCATGACCGGTGTCGAAATCATCCAGATCGATGCCGCAGCCCAGCCGCGACAGCGCCGCGATGTTGTGCACGATCACGTCATTGTCGGTATTCGCGACCACGGTTTCCAGAATCTCGACCGACAGCCGTTCGGGCAAAAGGGCGAACCGGTCCAGTTCCCATTTCAGCTTTTCGGCCAGCCGCGGGTTGCGCAGTTCCGGGGCGCTGAAGTTCACCCCCACAGTCGGGACGCGCAGCCCGGCCTTGTCCCACCGCACAAGGGCGGTCAGCGCGTGAAACAAGATCACCTCGCCCAGGCGTTCGGTCAGGCCCGCCTCGTCTATCGCGGGCAGGAATTCCGCTGGCATGATCAGGCCACGTTCGGGGTGGTGCCAGCGCGCCAAAGCCTCGAACCCCGAGATTGCTCCGGTATCAGTGGATATCTGCGGCTGGAAATGCGGCCTGATCTGGCCCTCATCCAATGCCATTTCCAGAACGTCGCGAAAGGCATCGCGGTCGGCGCGTTTGCGCGCCATGCCGGGCGCGAAGGCGCGGATGCTGCTTGGCCCATGGCGCAGGGCTTCGTCCGCGGCCAGTTGGGCGGCATCGAGCAGTGACGCACCGGTGCCATCAGGGGCACGCGCGCCGAGACAAAACCCGATAGACGCAGTCACATAAAGGCGCGCCGCATCCAGACTGACAGGATCGGCCAGTGCCGCCTGCATTCGTGTCGCCAGTTGCACCATCGCCTCAAGGTCAAGCCAGCGCACCGGTGCCAGAGCGATGGCAAAACCGCCGCCTTCCAGCCGGGCCACAGTGTCTCCGCCGCGCAGGGCCGAACAGATGCGTTCGGCAGACCGCATCAGCAGTTCAGCCTGTGCTGCCCGTCCATGCCGTTCAAGGATCAGGCTCGCCTCATCGAACTGCACCACCAGACAGCCGGTCATTTTGCCACCGGCAGCACCATCGCGCAAAGCGGTATCCAGCATGCCGATCACCTGCGGACGCAGGGCAAGACCGCTAAACCCATCCGGCGCAGGCGCATGGATCGGCAGTTTGAAGCGGAACGCGCCGGCGACGGTAAAGATCAACGGGGCCGCGAACGCCATCAGGATCAGTGACCCTTCGCCGCCGAACCAGAACGCGGCCAATGTCACCGCAGGCAGGAACACCATCAACTCCGGTCGCCGGAACATCGCGGCAACCGCCATCAATGCGGTGACTACCCGGCCCTTGAACTGCGTCATCATCCCTGCCAACCCCTTAATCCAACCTGCGGCCAGTGGCCTATTGCAAGCCGTCAGGGTAGGCATTCGGGTTAACTGCTTCGTTAATTGACCCGCTCAAGTTGCATAGGATTTGCATCAATTTCGCACCGATTGCATCGCGATCCTTTGCTGGCAGCGGGTCACCACATATCTGCAAAGCGGCAATCGCACGGGCGTCCGCAACCCCGGGTGCGGTGCTGCAGGCCTCAGTCTGCCTTGGTCACGGACTGTCCGGTTTCTGGCATCGGATGCAGGAACCGCACTGGTCAGTCCGGCACATTGTCGATGCCCGATCCGCCCCATGGATGGCACCGGCAAATGCGGTGCACCATCAGATAACCGCCCTTTAGGCCGCCGTGCTTTTCCAGCGCCTGCAGCGCGTAGGCGCTGCATGTCGGCTGAAACCGGCAGCCATGGCCAACCCAGGGGCTTAACACCAAGCGGTAAGCCCGCACTGGCAAGGCCACAAGATGCGCAAGCGGCGTCATGGCCTGGCCGTCTTGTGAATCGCGCGCAACGCAGTTTCCATATCTGCCAGCAATTCGGCAAATTCGCGTGCTACCGTCATGCCGGGACGCGCGACAAGCACGTAATCCCACCCCGGTACGCCCTGCAATGGCAGCAGCTTGCGGGCAATCTCGCGCATTCGCCGTTTGGCGCGATTGCGCAGCACCGCATTGCCGATTTTTTTTGATGCGGTAAAGCCCACCCGAATGCCGGGGCTGTCATCGCCCCGAAGCCGCGCTTGCAATAGGAATCCGCCCGCACCATACCTGCGCGCCTGCGCCGCTTTCAGAAAGTCCGCCCGTACTTTCAGAACCGAGATTCCACCAGGCACGGCACAAACAGAAACCGCCGGGGGCGTCTGGGCCCCGGCGTTGCTGCCTGTTCCCTGTGCCTCCGGCGGTCTCATGTCGCACATCCGCATGATTGGCCCGAAATGGGCCAGATGATATCAGGCAGAAAGTTTCTTGCGGCCCTTCGCGCGACGTGCAGTCAGCACCAGACGTCCACCTTTGGTGGCCATGCGAGCACGAAAGCCATGCCGGCGTGCGCGGACCAGGTTCGAGGGTTGAAATGTGCGCTTCATTGCGGAACTCCATCAGACGGGGCGCCAACCCGACAGATTCGAGAGCGCCACTTTTATGCGAAGCCCGGTCTTTAGGGGTAGGCCCGGACGAAGTCAATTCGCAGTAACAGGGATTTTTGCAACAATTCGCGGCTGAGCACCCGTCGGGGGGATGAATTTCAATGTCCAGAACCACCGCTCGACCGATCCCGCGAAACATTCGCGGCAATTCGGTCACCAAAGATCAACCAGCCGTGATGCCCCCTTTCGCAAAAGATGCGATTGTCTCATTCTGCCCCGCGTGGCTGAGTGACCGGCCAACTGACAGAAGGGCTTGGTGGCAGGTGCAATCGAATTCAGATCACGTCGCCAATGGATATGCCGCAAAGCTGGTGTTCGTGGCGCTCATGCTGGGGACGGTTGTCGGCGCTATTACCCTTCGCGATCATCTCAGCTTTGAGGCCCTTGCCCGGAACCGTGACGCTCTGATCGCCTTTCGTGATCAGAATTACATGATGGCAATGCTGACCTTCATCGTGATCTACGTCGCGATTGTGGCGCTCAGCTTGCCGGGCGCAACGATTGCGTCGCTCACCGGGGGGTTTCTGTTTGGCACATTTCCGGGCGTATTTTTCAACGTCGTCGCCGCGACGACCGGTGCCACGCTGATCTTTTTGGCTGCAAAGCATGGCTTTGGCACAAGGTTTGCCCAGCGAATAGCGGAACGTGGCGGTCCGGCCGCGCGTTTGCAAGCCGCATTGCAGGACAACGAATGGACATCGCTGTTGATCATGCGCCTTCTTCCTGCCGTGCCGTTCTTTGTGGCAAACCTGATCCCGGCTTTTGTCGGCGTGCGCGCCGACCGTTTCGTCATAACCACGTTTCTTGGCATCATTCCGGCAGGTCTTATCATCACATCCATCGGGGCTGGTCTGGGCGAGGTTTTCGCGCGCGGTGAACAGCCCGACATGTCCCTTCTGTCGTCGCCCCGCATCTGGCTGCCAATGCTGGGCCTGGTGGCGTTGCTGGCCCTGCCGGTGGTGATCAGATCCGTACGCAAGAAAGCCCCCTAGTCATGCGCGCCTCCGCCGCTATCACCACCGACATTTGCATCATAGGTGCAGGATCGGCTGGCCTGTCGCTTGCCGCCGGTGCCGTCCAGATGGGCGCGCGCGTGGTGCTGGTTGAAGGCGGCGAAATGGGCGGCGACTGCCTGAATGCCGGCTGCGTGCCGTCCAAGGCCTTGATCGCTGCGGCCAAACACGCCCATGCAATGACCACGGGCGCGCCTTTCGGCATCGCCCCGACAGAGCCGCGGGTCAATTTTGGCGCGGTCAAGGATCACGTCGCGCGCACCATCGCCGCCATTGCTCCGCTGGATAGCCAGCAGCGGTTCGAAGCCCTTGGGGTCCACGTCATCCGCGCCTACGCCAGCTTTGTGTCAAAGACCGAACTGCAAGCCGGCGACCAAATAATCCGCGCCCGCCGATTTGTGATCGCCACCGGATCGCGGCCGTTGGTGCCCGCCATTCCGGGTATCGAGACGGTGCCCTATCTTACCAACGAGACGATCTTTGCGCTGCGCGACAAACCCAGCCACCTGATCATCATCGGAGGCGGTCCTATCGGCATTGAGATGGCACAGGCGCACCGCCGCCTTGGCTGCGAGGTCACGGTGATCGAAGGCGCAAATGCTATGAGCAAGGACGATCCGGAACTGGTGGCCGTCGTGCTGGACGCGCTGCGCGCCGAAGGGGTCGCAATCATCGAGCAATCGCCTGTGTCTTCGGTTGCGGGTACGCCCGACGTTGTTGCGGGCACGCCCGACGCCATTGCGGTTACGCTGGCCGATGGTCGCACCATCAATGGATCGCATCTGTTGCTTGCCGTTGGGCGCAAAGTGGCGCTTGATGACCTGAACCTGGCTGTCGCCGACGTCGCCCACACTGCCAAAGGCGTGACAGTGGGGTCCGATCTGCGCAGCACCAACCGGCGTATCTATGCCATTGGTGATGCTGCGGGTGGCCTGCAATTCACCCATGTCGCAGGCTATCATGCTGGTGTCGTCATCCGCGCCATCCTGTTCAGTCTGCCGTCACGCGCCAAGACCGCCCATATCCCGTGGGTCACCTATTGCGACCCCGAACTTGCCCAGGTCGGCCTGACCGAGGCGCAGGCCGTTGCTGCCCATGGCGATGCAGTCACCGTCAGCCGCATCGCCTTTTCGCACAATGACCGCGCCCAGACGATGTCTGACACCCGGGGCCTGATCAAGGTCATGGTCCTGAAGGGCCGCCCTATCGGGGCTTCGATCGTCGGGCCGCAGGCAGGCGAGTTGATCGGCCTTTGGGCGCTGGCCTTGTCTGCTAACCTCAAGATGTCCGCGATTGCCGGGATGGTCGCACCCTATCCGACGCTGGGCGAAATTTCCAAACGCGCGGCAGGAGCCTATTTTTCCCCCAAGCTCTTTGCTAATCCTATAGTCAAACGTGTTGTCAGGTTTGTTCAGCGGTGTCTTCCCTGAAGGCGGGACCGCTCGACTAAACCCTTTTTGGAAGGTGCGTGCATAGGTGAAGGGCAGGCGGGGACGTTTTCTGAACACCCTCTCGGGGCGGTTTTTGCTGCTGACCGTGGCCTTCGTCATGTTGGCCGAAGTCCTGATCTTCTTGCCTTCGATCGCGCGGTTTCGTGCCGATTACCTGCTGTTACGGCTGGAAAAAGCGCAGATTGCATCGCTGGCGCTGCTGGCGACCGACGGTATCATCATGCCGGAACTGGAGGCAGAGCTGCTAAAGAACGCCGAGGTGTTCAACGTCGTTCTTCGCCGCGACGACATCCGCCAGCTTGTTCTGGCCGCGCCGATGCCGCAGCCGGTCGAACTGACTTATGATCTGCGGATGGCGGGCCCGATGCAGTTGATCAGGGATGCCGTAGCCGTGCTGGTTGACCCGACAAACCGCATGATCAGGGTGATCGGCCACCCGGTGCAGGATGCCGGCGAGTTGATCGAAGTCACCATGAAGACTATGCCATTGCGCCGTGCAATGCTGGAATATGGCCTTCGCATTCTGATCTTGTCTGCGCTTATATCGGCGGTGACGGCGGTGCTTTTGTTCCTGTCCGTGCGGCGCCTGATGGTGCTGCCGATCAGCCGTGTCGTGCGCCACATGCAGGCCTATGCCGAAGCCCCCGAAGATATGCGCCGCGTGATTGTTCCCTCTGCCAATGTCGAGGAATTGCTGGTTGCCGAAGAAGCCCTGCAAGCCATGCAGACTCAACTGACCACGGCCCTTCGCCAACGCGAACGGCTGGCGCAACTTGGGTCCGCCGTGGCCAAGATCAGCCACGATCTGCGCAATATCCTGACCACAGCACAACTTTTTGCCGACCGGATCGAGGGTAGCGCCGACCCTGCCGTTGCCCGTTCCGCCCCCAAACTGGTGAACTCGATCAGCCGTGCGGTCAGCCTGTGCGAAGCGACACTCGCCTTTGGCAAGGCCGAAGAACCCCCCCCCACACTGAAACGCTTTGCCTTGAAGGCGCTGGTCGATGACGTGGTAGACGGCGAGGGCTTCACCGATGCCTCGCGTGTGACCTGCCTTGTCGATATCCCTTCAACCCTGTCCATTCATGCCGACCGTGAACAACTGCACCGCGTGCTGACCAACCTGATCCGCAATGCCCGTCAGGCGATCGAGGCCACAAACCAGCCCGGCACCATCGAAGTGTCGGGCGGCGAGGATGATCTGGATTGGTGGATCGGGGTGGACGATACCGGCCCCGGTCTGCCGGCACGTGCGCGCGAGCACCTGTTCAGCGCGTTTCAGGGGGGTATCCGCAAAGGCGGCACCGGCCTTGGCCTTGCTATCGCATCGGAACTGGTGCGCGGCCATGGCGGCAAGCTGGATCTGGCACGCTCGGACAAGACCGGCACCAAGTTCATGATCCGCCTGCCCAAACAGCGCGACCCGTCAGCGACCCACTAGATCACCCGACACCGCCCCGCACCGACTTTCCCCAGCAACACCTATCATTCACCCTTGCAAACCCCAGCCCGGCCCCCTAAAACCTCGAACACCGTGCACCCGTAGCTCAGCTGGATAGAGCATCAGACTACGAATCTGAGGGCCGGGCGTTCGAATCGCTCCGGGTGCACCATTTCTCCAAAGTCAGTGAAACTAAATTGCAGCGTCGCTCGCAGTCTCGGTCACTCTGACCGCAGCTTGTCGTGGCTGGGTCAGGAACAGCCCGGCGAATATCACCAGCATCGCACCCCAAACCCAAACCGAGTAGCTTTCCCCCAACAGCACGATCGACCAGACAATGCTGAACCCAGTGACGACATAGCTGACCTGCCCGGCAAACACCGCCCCGCCTCGCCCGATCATCCAGACATAGCCGACATAGGCCACCACATTGGCCACCCCGGACATGACCACTGCCATACCCGCCACTCCCAATCTAGGCATCGGCACAATAAACGTGCCCGTGACCAATGCCATTGCCAGCGTCAGCCCCACCGACAGCAAAGACGCACCCAGAATCAACTGTGCCGGATCCAGCCCCGCACGCCCGATCTTGCCAAGCCCCACGCCTTCGATAGCGTAGAACAGCACCGAGAGCAGCGCCAATAAGATGAACACCGCCTTCGATGGATCGGGAAGGCTGGCGTCCGGCACTACGATCAGCAAGACCCCCAGAAATCCCAGCAGCAGCCCAGAAAAGCGCCGCAGATTTGGCTGCTCCAGCCCGAGGGCGATGGCCAACGGAAAGGTCGCGATGGGAATGATCGCCATGCAAACCGCAATTACCCCCGCAGGCAGGTGTTCCGCCGCTGTGTAGGTCGCGGCACTGGGCAGAACAGTGCCAGCCAACGCCACGAATAGATAGCGGCCCAAAGCGGCCCGGTGGATTGGCAGCCCCATGCCCCGCAACCTGGCGATCGCGCCCAGAATGATGGCCGCAATCACCGAACTCCAGAAGATAATGCCGAAACTGCGATAGCCGCCTAGCACGGCTATTTTGGTCAGCGGGAAGGTCAACGCCCAAACCGCCCCGACCAACGTCAGCGCCAATATCAGGCTCAGATTGCGCGGCATGACGCTGTGTTCCCCGAAAATGGGCTACCCATCTGCCCCGGCAAATACCCTGCCGTTGCGTGGGGTCATTTGCAATGTCTGTTCAAGCGGTCGGTATGTCTGACTGCGACGTCGATCCGGTATCAGAACGATGCCGCCGAATGGGTGCCCGGCCTATGGCGTCCCTTCCTCTACCGTCATCACTTCGGCAAATTTCTCAAAGAAACTCCCCGCCAGCTTTCTTGCGGTGCCCAGGATCAACCGGCTGCCAAGCTGGGCTATCTTGCCGCCCACATCGGCGCTGGCTTCGTAGCGCAGCATCGTCTCAGCCCCAAGATCCTCCAGCGTCACTTTCGCCCCGCCCTTGGCAAAGCCCGCAACGCCGCCGGACCCTTCACCGCGCAGCGAAAATCCGGCGGGTGCATCGGCGGTGTCCAGCGTTACCTTGCCCCCAAAGCGCGCCTTTACCGGGCCGATTTTCAGCACCACTTTCGCCTCCAGATCTGTTGGCGAATGCTGGATCAATTCCTCGCATCCCGGTATGCACTGCCGCAAAATCTCCGGATCGTTCAGCGCCGCATAAACCCGGTCCCGTGGGGCGGAAATCAGAATTTCGTCGCTCAGTTCCATCGCCATCTCTTTGTCCTTAACGGTAGGGAAATTTGATCGAGGCCAGCATGGCCGACTTTTCGACGTCAGGTACCAAGGGGCCGCGCGGCGGCCTTGACCAGACCGGTTTCATCGCATCATGCCCCGGTCAGATTGCGATGATGCAGCCGCCGATGCCGCACCATCGCCGCCAATATCGATAGTGCAATTTCGTCGGGTGTGATCGCCCCCAGATCCAACCCCGCCGGGGCCTGCACCGCGTCCAGCCGCGCGGCCGGCACGTCGGCTGCGAGCTTGGCCCGCAGTGACGCCATCTTCTTGCGACTGCCGACAAAGGCGGTGAATGCGGCCTCCACCGCCAGCGCACCACGCAGGGCCGCTTCGTCGCCCTTGCCTTGCGTCGCCACCACGACATAGCGATTGATCGCCGCCCCCTCAGGCAGGGCATAGCCTACAACGGTGCGGTGATCCGCCCCAAATGCCGCCAGTTCAACGGGCGGCGCGCAGGCTGTCACCGCAAAGCCAAACCGCCCAGCAAGGTCGGCCAGCGCCAGTGCCACCGGGCTGCTGCCACACACCAACACCTCGGGCTGTGGCAGCATCGGTTCCACGAAAATATCCATCGTCCCTCGGCTTGGGCACATGCTGCGCGCAAAGCGCACGCCGTCCCGCACCTCGCCAGCACTTACGCCCTGTTCCGCCAACACATCTTCCGGGCTGACTGAGATCAGCCTTGGTTGACCATCCGCCAATGCCTCGCGCGCCGCCTTCAGCACGGCCCCCCGCGCGCAGCCGCCGCCGATCCAGCCCTCGGATATCGATCCATCCGTCCGGATCACTGCCTTTGCCCCGGCCTTCGCTGCCGTCACCGCGACCGTGCGCACCACTGTGGCCAGCACGAACGCCTCGCCCGCCAGCTTCAATTCGGCCACCCGTTCCAGAATATCGCGCGCCACCATCATGGCCATCCCCCCTTCATAGCCGCGCCAACTCCGGTTCCAACGCCAACAAACTGTCCAGCGTGTTGGCGGCAGCAAACAGATCCAGATGTGGCAGCGCCGCCGCCATGCCCCCCGCCACGGGCGCATAGCCCTGCCAGCCCTTCAACGGGTTCAACCAGACAATCCGGCAGCCGCGTTTCTTCAAATCCGCCAACGCATTGCCCAGCACTTCCGGCGGGTCGGTATCAAAACCATCCGACAGGATCATCACAACCGACCGACCGCTGACCAACCGCTTGGCATAGCTCTTGTTGAACTCAGCCAGATTGCCACCAATCTTCGTGCCGCCGCCAAACCCCTGCGCCAGCAGCGACAGCCGGTTCACCGCGCGCAGCGCATCATTGTCGCGCAACGCATCCGTTATCCGCACCAACCGGGTATGAAATAGGTAAGCGTCGGTGTTGCCGTCTGCTGTCATCAGCCCCTTCACAAACGCCAGGAACACCCGCGCATAAACGGTCATTGATCCCGACACATCCAGTATCGCCACCAGCTTCGATGGCCGCTCGGGCCGCTTGCGATGATAAAGCCGGATCGGCTCGCCGCCGCTGGAAAGGCTGGCGCGGATGATCCGCCGAAGATCAAGACTGTCGCCGCGCCGATCCGCCTTGCGCCGCCGCGAACGGCGGTCGCGAATGGCCCGCGCCAGCCGTTCGGCCACAACTTGCGCCTGCGCAATATCCGACGGTGCCACCACCTCGCGCAGATCCACCCGCATCAAGTTACGCAAGCGCGATCCCACCAGCCGCCCCTCACCATCCTGCTCGGCATCCGCGTCGCCGTCAGTATCGGGCCGCTCAGCCCGGCCCGATCCACTGCCAGCCTGATCCCCCATTTCCGATGACCATCGCCGTTCAGCGGATGCCTTCGCCTCTCCCGCCCGCTCATGCCCGAGGTTTTGCCAATAGGCTGCGAACAGGTCGTCAAACCGCCCGAAATCCTGCGCGCACCCGGTGCAAACCGCCTTCAGCGCAATGCGGGCCTCCGTCTCGTCCCAAGCGTTGACTACGGCCAATGCTGCCAAAGCCGCCCCGGTTTCCTGCACCCCGATCTTGAACCCGTTCATCCGCAGATGCGCCATGAACCCGGCAACCCTGTCCGCTGGCCCTGCTGCTCGGCTAGGAAACCGCGTCACGCGCTTGTACATCCGCACCATCACGCGGCCTTGCCGGCAAGGCGCTGTGTTACTTCAGTTGGCACTGCCGCCCGGTCGCCTTGCGTCTTCAGCAGGGTTACTAAACTGGCCTGCAACGCCACCGGATCATTGGTCAGATCGTTGATCCCCAGCCCGACCAAAGCGGCGGTGAAATCCAACGCTTCAGCCACCCCCGGTGTTTTCTCCAGATCCTCTTTGCGCAACGCCTGCACAAACCCAACAATCTGGGCGATCAACCGCGCTTCCAGCTTTGGATGGTGTGCTGCCAGTATGGCCATCTCGGTCGCGCGATCCGGGTAATCGACATAGGAATAGATGCACCGCCGCCGCAGCGCATCCGACAGATCGCGTGTGCCATTCGAGGTCAGGATGACAATCGGCTTGGTCACAGCGGTAATGGTGCCAAGTTCCGGAATACTGATCTGATATTCTGACAAAATCTCCAACAGATATGCCTCGAATTCCTCATCCGCCCGGTCAATCTCGTCAATCAACAACACCGGAGCCACGGGCTGCCGGATTGCCTCCAGCAACGGCCGCTCCAGCAAGAAGCGTTCCGAAAATATCCGCTCCTCTACAGCCGCGCCAGTTTCCCCTGCCTCCGATGCCGCCCGTATCGCCAGCAACTGCCGCTGATAATTCCACTCGTAGATCGCGTGCCCGGCATCGAGACCCTCATAACATTGCAGCCGGATCAACCGCGTGCCCCGCAATCCCGCCAAAGTCCGTGCAATCTGCGTCTTGCCAACCCCCGCCGCCCCTTCCAGCAGCAAGGGCCGCTCCAGCATCAAGGCCAGATGCAGTGCCATGGCCAGATCATCGGCGGCCACATAGCCCGCCGCCGACAATCCTGCCTGCAAACCCCGCCACCCGCTCATCCCAAACCCTTTTTCTGTTTCTAAATATCCCCGCCAGAGGCTCCGGCCCTGCAACCAGAGCCTCCGTCAAAGATCAGCCGTGCAGCCCCAACTGGTTCGCGATCCGCCAGATGCGCCAATGGTCATGCGGCATGTGGCTTTGCGTCAGCCCAAACGGCCGGAACGCATCATGCACGGCGTTCGAAAACGCTGGCACCCCGCCGACATTGGGCGACTCCCCCACGCCCTTCGCGCCAATCGGGTGATGTGGCGACGGGGTTACCGTATGATCGGTGGTGTAATGCGGCGTCTCCCACGCGGTGGGCAGGAAGAAATCCATCAACGTGCCGTTCTTGCAATTGCCCATCTCGTCATAGGCAATTTCCTGACCCATCGCGATGGCATAGGCTTCCGTCGCCCCGCCGTGCACCTGGCCTTCGATGATCATCGGGTTGATCCGGGTGCCGCAATCATCCAGCGCGTAAAAGCTGCGAATATCGGCAACCCCGGTATCCGCATCAATATCCATCACGCAGATATAGGCGCCAAACGGGTAGGTCATGTTTGGCGGATCATAGTATGAAACCGCCTCCAACCCCGGCTCCAGCCCCGGTATCGCCTGATTATAGGCGGCGTAAGCGCATTCCTTCATGGTCTTGAACCGTTCCGGCACGCCTTTCACGACAAACCGATCCACATCCCATTCCAGATCGTTGTCATGCACTTCCAGCAGATAGGCGGCAATCATCTGCGCCTTCGCCCGAATCTTCCGCCCCGCCATCGCCGTCGCCGCACCCGCCACTGGGGTAGACCGGCTGCCATAGGTGCCAAGCCCATAAGGTGCGGTATCAGTATCGCCTTCCTCAATCGTGATCAGGTCGGCCGAAATGCCGATCTCGCTTGCCAAAATCTGCGCAAACGTCGTCGCATGGCCTTGCCCTTGCGAAATCGTGCCCAACCGCGCCAAAGCAGATCCGGTCGGGTGAATACGAATTTCACAGCTGTCAAACATCCCCATCCCAAGAATATCGCAATTCTTGACCGGGCCAGCGCCGACAATCTCGGTAAAGAACGACAGCCCGATCCCCATCAGACTGCGCGTCTTGCCAGCCTTGAAATCGGCAAGCCGCTTTGCCTGTTCCGCCCTGAGGCCAGTGTAATCCACCGCCTTCAGCGCCTTGTCCCAAGCGGTGTGATAATCGCCTGAATCGTATTCCCAACCCAAAGCCGAGTTATACGGGAACTGCTCTTTGCGAATGAAGTTGATGCTACGCAATTCCGCCGCATCCATGTTCAGCTTGATAGCCAGTACCTCGATCATCCGCTCGATGAAGTACGCAGCCTCCGTCACCCGGAACGAACACCGATAAGCCACACCGCCCGGTGCCTTGTTCGTGTAAACCCCGTCTACCCCCACGTAAGCCATTGGAATATCATAAGACCCCGTGCAGATCGAAAAGAACCCAGCCGGAAACTTGGTCGGGTCCGCACAGGCGTCAAACGCCCCGTGGTCAGCCGTTACATGGCACCAAAGCCCGGTGATCTTGCCCTCTTTGGTCGCTGCAATTTTGCCCTGCATCCAATAGTCACGCGCAAACGCCGTGGCCATCAGATTGTCCATCCGGTCTTCAATCCACTTCACCGGACGACCCGTAACGATGGACGCGACGATCGAACAGACATAGCCCGGATAGACCCCAACCTTGTTGCCAAAGCCGCCGCCAATATCGGGCGAGACCACGCGAATGCTGCTCTCCGGTATGCCCGACAGCAGCGATGCCACCGTGCGCACCACATGCGGTGCCTGGAACGTCCCCCAAAGGCTCAACTTGCCATTGATTTTGTCCATGCTTGCCACACAGCCGCAGGTTTCCAACGGGCAAGGGTGGGTGCGGTGGTAGTACACCATTTCTTCAGCCACCACGTCCGCGCCAGCGACCACAGCCTCGGTGCCGTCTTTGTCGCCGACTTCCCAGCGGAAAATATGGTTATGATGCAGCCGCTCGCCATGCGCGCCTTTGGTCTGCCCCGCAAGGTCTTCGCGCAGAACCGGTGCGCCGGGTAACATCGCCTTGAACGGGTCCACCACCACGGGCAGTTCTTCGTATTCCACCACGACCAGTTCAATCGCGTCGGCCATGGCATAGCGGTCTTCGGCCACCACAAAGGCAATCTCCTGCCCCTGAAACAGCACTTTGCCATCTGCCAGCACCATCTGCTTGTCACCCGCCAGCGTCGGCATCCAGTGCAGCCCCAGCGGCGCCAGATCGGCGGCTTGAAGAACCGCAATCACCCCCGGCACTTTCATCGCCGCAGATGTATCCACCGACTTGATCCGCGCGTGCGCATATTGCGACCGTACAAAATCGCCGTAGATCATCCCGGCCATCTTGATGTCGTCGACGTAGTTGCCCTTGCCTTGGGTGAAACGCGCATCCTCGACCCGTTTGCGCGACGACCCCATGCCCTTCAGGCCGGCAACCCGTTCGTCATGTGTTGGCGTCTGGTCGTTCATTGGGCGGCCTCCTTGGCAGAGTTGATCTCACTTGCCGCAGCAAGGATCGACTTCACGATGTTCTGATACCCGGTGCAGCGGCACAGATTGCCCGCCATGCCAAAGCGCACGTCTTCCTCGGTCGGATCGGAGTTTTCCTGCAGCAAACGCCACGCCCGCGTGATCATCCCCGGCGTGCAATAGCCGCACTGCAACCCGTGGTGTTCGCGGAACGATGATTGCAGCACGTGCATGCCGTCCGGCCCGGCGATCCCTTCAATCGTGGTGATCGTGGCCCCTTGCGCTTGTGCCGCAAAAATCGTGCAGGATTTCACCGACTTGCCGTTGAAATCCACCGTGCACACCCCGCAATGCGACGTTTCACAGCCAATATGCGTGCCCGTCAGCCCCAGCCGTTCACGCAGCACATGAACCAGCAATTCACGCGGTTCCGCCAAGGTTTCCATCACCTTACCGTTGACCGTCAGTTCCAGATGCATCTTTCTCATGGTTTTCCCTTCCCCTCAGGCGCGCGAGAATGCACGGGCAATCGCCCGGCCAAGCACAATGCCCGCCACATGTTTCTTGAATTCCACCGGCCCGCGATTGTCCGCACCGGGGTTGATATCACCCAGCATCACCGCAACCGCAGTCTTGATCGCCGCCATATCGCAACTGGTGCCAACCAAGGCAGCCCCTGCGCCTTTGCTCCACACCGGCACGTCCGACAGGTTGGTCATCGCAATCGACGCCGCAGTTACCTTGCCGCCGGAGGCCGTGATCTGCACTGCCGCCGCCGCCGTTGCATAATCGCCGATCTTGCGCTTTTGCTTTTCATAAGCGTAGCCGCCCTCGGGCTTGGCAAAGCTGATCGCCACCAGAATCTCATCGTCGCCACGCTCGGTGAAATAGGCGCTCTGATAGAACTCGCGCGCCTTCACATCGCGCGATCCCGATGGCCCGGTCAGCGTGTAGGTCGCATCCAGACATTGCATCAGCCCCGGCATGTCATTGCCCGGATCACCATTCGCCACATTACCGCCGACAGTGCCCATGTTGCGCACCTGCGGATCGGCAATCTGCAACGCTGCTTCCTTCAAAATCGGAGCCGCCGCGACCAGGCCCGCATGGTTGATCAATTCCGCCTGCGTTGTCAGCGCGCCGATCCTGATCGAGGCACCAACAGTCACGCCCTTCATGGATGCGACATCCTGCAAATCAACCAGATGACCAATATCCGCCATTCGCAGCTTCATCATCGGGATCAGGCTGTGGCCCCCCGCCATCACCCGCGCCTCGTCGCCGTAGTCTGTCAACAGCTTGATCGCATCGGATACCGATTTTGGCCGATGATACTCGAATGAACTTGGAATCATCCCGTCCTCCCTGACTGGCTGAATTGTCGCGCACTGATGAAAATTGTTAATCCTGCTGCTGGAAAACGGCGCAACACTGTCACCAAAAGGATTTGGAATTTCACGAAACGCGTAATTTTTGCACGAACTGCGAAAACAGCCTACAGCCCCAATGCCTCCAGCACCGCCGGAATTCGCGCACGGCTGACCGGAATTCGCTCCAACCCGAGCGCACCTGCCATCACGCAGTAACCGTGATCCTTGGCCCGCTCGTAAGCCGATACCAGCGCCAGATTGACCAGCCAACTGCGATGCACGCGCATGAAACCGGCGGGCAGACGTGCCTCGGCTTGCGTTACCGACCAAGGGCAGAACACCGGCCCCACGTCCAGAAACGCCGTCGTATAATGCCCTTCGGCACGCAACGCATAGACCGTGTCAAACGCGACCAGATGCGTGCGCCCGTCGCGTTGGTAGGGCAGGCGCTGGGAAAGCTCCGCCTTCGGTGAGGTCAAAGTGGTCATCTGCCGCTCCGCAATCCGCACGTCTGGCACAAATCCCGCAGGCGCGACGCCATCCGCCAATGGCGCACGCCCCAGCGAACTCGCGCTCACCAGCAAGAACGCCCCCACGATGACGAACACCGGCAGCATAACCAGCAGCGCCACCTGACTGTTGCCCAGACCCTTGGTCAGCGCAACATCGCTCGTGGCCACGAATGTGGTCTGCGAAATGGCGGTGAAATGCACCACCGTTACTGCCGCTCCGAACACCAGCGTTGCCAGAAGCGTGTTCCGCTCGGTCCGCGCGTCGTACGCAATGGTGACTGCAACAATCCCGAGCCCTACCGCCAGGATACCCGCCACCGCAATGCCAACCGGGGTGTAGACCGGCAAACACCCCTCGATCGCCGACAGACCGACATAATGCATCGCCACGATCCCAACCCCAAGGATCGCGCCCGATACCACTGCTTTTTGCTTCGAACGCACCCCAAAATGCAGGATCAACAGCGCCATTCCCGCCAGCAGAATTGCGATCAGGGCCGAGGCCACGGTTTCGCCGATTTCAAAATACACCGGCACATTGAACCGCATCGCCAGAATCGCGATGAAATGCATGGACCAGATGCCACCGCCTAACGCCACCGCACTTAGCGCCACACGCAGTTGCCGCTGACCCACCGATTGGCGCGACAGCCCCCGCGTCATGCTAAGCCCGGTGAAAGACGCCATCAGCGCAACAACCACCGACAAGGCGACCAACAAGGGACTATAGGTGTAAATGATCATTGCTGTTGCTGCCCGCCGCGCGCGGCCTACCTGCCAGCGCGGTCTCCTCCCCCATCACCACTATGGGTCGCCAAATTTAGCTGTCAATCGCCGCGACCGCACGCATCGCAACGATGCCGGTCAAATCCCTGACCACCCCAATGCGGCCTTCTTCAGATGCGCAAGAAAGCCTTGCACCTTCAGCGTCCGGTGCAGATCCACATGAGTGACGATCCACAGGGGCGACTCCCATTCCGGGCGCGGCGACAACACTTCAATCAGATCGGGGTCGCCTGCGGCCAGCCGTGCTGCCAAGAACCCGATGCCCGCCCCTGCCCGCAGCGCCGCGTCAAGCGATGCGGGCTCCGTTGCCCGATAGGTCAGGCATTCCGCAGGCACGGTGTCACGCAACCAGCGATGAAACGGCGCGCGGGTATCTGAGTTATCGGTAACGATAAAGCGATGGTTCGCCAGCGCGTCGATGGTATCGGGCAAGCCATGGCGCTCAATGTAGCTGCGCGCGGCATAAAGCCCCATGCGTATCCGCACCAGCGGCTGCGCCACATTGTCGGGCTCTTGCGGCGGCCCGCCTGCTCGAATGGCCACATGCGCCTCGCCGTAATCCAGCCGGAACAGCCGCAGATCGGTCAGGAACCGCACGATCAGGCCGGGGTGATCGGCCTGAAACCCCGCCAGCACCGGCGCCAGCAGATCGGACAGCCCGGTAATCGATGTCACCACCAACTCGCCGGTCACCGTCTCTCCCTGACCCTTGATCCGGCTGACCAATTGACTGAACTGTTCCTGCGTCGCCTGCGCCACGGCCAGCAGATCCCGCCCCGCTTCAGTCGTTGCATAGCCGCGCGCGTGGCGTTGAAAGAGCCGCACCCCCAGCCGCCGTTCCAGCGCATCGATATGCCGGATCACGGTCGCATGGTGCACCCCCAGCACCTCAGCCGCGCCCGACACGGTGCCGATGCGCGCCACCTGAAACGCGGTACGTATCTCGTCCCAGTTTTCCACACGCGCCTCCGTTGACCATGATCCCAACTCTAGCGACACTGCTTCCCACCACAACCCGCCATGCAAATTTCATTTTGGTTCAAATATCCGGCCTTAGGTAGCAAACGCACCAAGAAAAGTGAATCCATGCGGCGTTGATTTTGCTATCCTGCCAGCATGCTAGACAAGACAATCACTAGTGCTTTGCTAAACCTGCGCGTCCAGATCATCCGGGGCAAGCTGGATGGGCTTGGCCATGTAGAGGCGCTGTTGGTGGCGCGGGGTGTTGATTTGCCATCTGTGCCTCGCAAGATCGCCCAGAGGCGCGACACATCACGACTGGCCTTGAACGCATTGCGGGATGGCCCAAAGCGCGCCAAAGAAGTCGCGCAGCACGTCATGGCCGCAACAGGAATGCCAGAGCGGCAAGCGAAAGCCATCATGTATCAGGCCGTGTATAACCTGCACAGGCGCGGGCTTGTGACGCGCGAAGGGCGGTTGTGGAGACTGGAAACGCAGCGGTAGTTCACATTCACGCGTCCAGAGAAGGAATCATCTTGGATATTTAGTCGAATCGCCCCACATATGACACAAGATGTGGATATGGTTGGGGATGCTTAAGCGCAGAACTTTAACTAACCCGTTGAAAATGACTCCAATTTCGCCCTGCAAGCCATTGAAAAAATTCATTGAATCTTGCGAGCGAATGTGCGATAAATAACAAAAGAAAAGGCCCCGTCGAAACGGGGCCAAGTTTGAAGTGAGACATAGGTCAGGATCGAACTGACGTCCCCCAGATTGCCGTCCCGGGTGCATGACCATTCTGCCACTATGTCCTAAGAGTCGGTATAACACCGACTCTTTTCTTTTTCCACAACAACTTGGGCGGCATAGCTAAGAATTGTGTTTAGCGTATGGGCCCATACGAAATAGCGGGTCACGCCGCCCGCTGCCAGTATCCCTTCCAAGCGCGGCTCACCGGGCAACCCATGGCGTTCTGCACCAAACCATAGGCCAGCGCGCCATTGCTTTCGCGGCGGTTATCTTCCAGCCATGCGGCTTGGTTTGCATACTGGTGCAAGTATTGCGGGCTGACGTGGTGGTGCTGGCCAACGACCATGCGGCGCAAGCGCGAGAAGTAGCTTTCGGCCCAGTTGGTATGTTTGCCGTGGTCGCTGTAAACGACACTGTGGTTTACGCGGTCCACGGTCCAGCCTGCATGCAGCATATCCCAGTGTGAGGCTTCATCAGCCGACAGGGTGGCCATGCGGTCAACGTTTTCATTCACCAGCGCCACGCCATCTGCTTCGGCCATGGTCACGATTGGCAGGGTGCGGCCCAGACGCTCACGCATCACGACAACCACGCGGCGGCGTCCGTTCTGGTGTTCTTTCTTGCGACGGTCAACGCGGTCTGCTTTCAGGTTTTCCGGGCGGATATGGCCACCGAAGTAAGCGCCATCAATTTCAATGTGACCTTGCAGGATTTCGCCCGTTTGGACTTCAAGCGCCATCGCTTCGCGCAGCTTATGGGCCAGAACGAAAGCGGTCTTGTATTGGCAGTCCAGATCGCGGGAAAGCTGGATCATGGACAGCCCTTTTGAGGCGTTCACAGTGATGCAGATCGCGGCCAGCAGGTCAACGAAAGCCATCTTGCGGCTTGCAAAGATCGTGCCAGAGGTGACGCTGAACTGGTGGCCACAGCCCTTGCATTTGAACTTGCGGCGGGTGGTGATTTTGTAGGTTTCGCAGCAACCACACTGGGGGCAGATCGCTTCGCCATCGGTTTCAGCCCAACGCATTTTGCAGAACGTTTCGTATGCCGCTTCTTCACCAGCTTTGTAGATGGCGCGAAGGCTCAAGGTGCGAGCGGCGGCGGAAAGGAGGAAATGTTGTGCCATGATCATCATATCCGTTACTTATGTAACGTATATAGTGCATTGACGTGTCGGTTGCAAGGGCATAAGTAACGTATGCGATACTTTTCTTATCATAGGTGACACATGGTAGAGCAAACCGACTGGGAAATGCAGGCGGCAAACATCTTGAAAGCTGAATTGAAGCGAAAAGGAGTGACCTATGCGCAGTTGGCGGACCTGATCGGCGATAAGGAAGTCAATATTCGCAACAAGTTATCGCGTGGGAAATTCAGCGCCGCGTTTCTCCTGCAGAGTCTTTCGGCGGTAGGGGTGGTGTCGGTAGCGCTTTGATGAAAGCTAGAGACTCAGCCTTTAATTCTTCAATCTGGTTGCCGCCGACAAATGGCAAAATCGTATCAAAATAGTCGTTAATCATCACACCTTCTGAACGAGACACATTGATCCCAACAAGGGGCACCTCAACATTGAAGTCCTTTATTCTGGCCAAAACTGATCTGACGCTCGCAGACACACCGACTGACAGTTTAGTGACTGAGATTTTTACGAATCTTGGATCGCTGTTGTTGCGCATAACGTCTGCACGGACTTGCTTTTTTGTAGAGAGAATATCGACATATATGGATGAAATTAGCTTCTGTTCAGGTGTTGGTGCCAATCTTGGCGGGCCATCACTTTGACCCAAAGCAGTTGCGACAATGGGACGATACACCATTGTCATCACAATCGTGAAACCCAACGCCCCAATAAATGGCAACCAAACAGGTATGGACATTAGCCAAGCAAAAAGCTGATCGGCTCTACTCATTGCAACACCGATATCATCGGGCGCAGTTGACCAGCCAACCAGATCAAGTGCAAACCGGGCACCGGAATAGATGTAAAGGGCGACGGCAACAATACCTGGCAGCACAATTTTCTTAATGATTCCCATGCTGCAAAATAGACCATCAAGGTTGTTGCATGTGGAGTCATTTCTTGTTCCTCATTTTGGTTGGTGCGTTTGCTACCTAACACGGCAAATATCCGCGCCGCAGGCTCCCACCTTCCCACCCATCACATCGTTGCCCGCTTGACTTTGCCTCGCCACAGGCCTAATGCGCACCAATTCCACCGGAGGCATGGCTTCCGGTCCCTTGGCTTTTGCCGGGATCGCCATCCGTCAGCGCGTTGCGCCCACGGGTGTCATCTCGCTATGGTTCGGGGCATTGATTTGGGGTTTCCGCCGCCAGACCCTACGTCTGGCTCCTCGCAACCAAAGGACGCTGCGTCATGTTCGAAAACCTCTCAGAACGCCTTGGCAGCGTTTTCGATCGCCTTACCAAGCAAGGCGCACTGACCGATGCCGATGTGGCCACAGCCCTCCGCGAAGTGCGCGTGGCCTTGCTGGAGGCTGACGTATCCCTTCCGGTCGCCCGTGATTTCATCAAGGCGGTGCAGGACAAGGCCGCCGGGCAGGCAGTCACCCGGTCCATCTCGCCCGGCCAGCAAGTCGTCAAGATCGTCCATGACGAGCTGATCAACGTGCTGCGCGGCGATGGCCCCGCCGATGCCCTGAAAATCGACAACCCGCCCGCCACCGTGCTGATGGTGGGCTTGCAAGGGTCCGGCAAGACCACCACCACGGCGAAGCTGGCCAAACGTCTCAAGGACAAACAAGGCAAACGCGTCCTGCTGGCCTCGCTTGATACCAACCGCCCCGCCGCGATGGAGCAGCTGCAAATTCTGGCAGCGCAAGTGGGCGTTGACAGCCTGCCGATCGTCAAAGGCGAAACCGCCGTCCAGATCGCCCGCCGCGCCAAGACCCAAGCCGCGATGGGCGGATATGACGTGCTGTTCCTGGATACCGCAGGCCGCCTGCACATCGACGAAGTGTTGATGGACGAAGTGCAAGCGGTGCGCGATATCGCCCAGCCCCGCGAAACCCTGCTGGTCGTTGATGGCCTTACCGGGCAGGACGCCATGAATGTTGCCACCGAATTCGACGGCAAGGTCGGTATCACCGGCGTCGTCCTCACCCGCATGGACGGCGACGGTCGCGGTGGTGCGGCTCTGTCGATGCGCGCCGTCACCGGCAAACCCATCCGTTTCGTCGGCATGGGCGAAAAGATGGACGCCCTTGAGACGTTCGAGCCCGAACGCGTCGCAGGCCGCATCCTTGGCATGGGCGATATCGTCGCCTTGGTCGAACGCGCACAGGAAACATTCGAGGCCGAACAGGCCGAACGCATGGCGAAACGCTTTGCCAAGGGTCTGTTCAACATGAACGACCTCAAGGGCCAGCTGGAACAGATGCAGAAAATGGGCGGCATGCAGGGTGTCATGGGCATGATGCCGGGCATGGGCAAAATGCAAAAAGCCGCCGCCGATGCAGGTTTTGACGACAAGATGCTGCGCCGGCAGATCGCCCTGATCCAGTCGATGACCAAACGCGAACGCGCCAACCCCGATCTGCTGGCCGCCTCCCGCAAGAAACGTGTGGCGTCCGGGGCAGGGCTAGAGGTGCAGGAACTCAACCGTCTTCTGAAACAGCACAAACAGATGGCTGACATGATGAAGAAAATGGGCAAGGGCGGCATGATGAAGAACGCCCTGAAACAGATGCTCGGCAACAAGGGCGGCATGGACCCCAGCAAAATGGACCCCGCCCAACTGGAAGAAGCGGCAAAAGCCATGAAAAGCATGGGCGGCGGCGCAGGCTTCCCCGGCATGCCGCGCGGGATGACCCTGCCATCTGGCCTGTCAGGGCTGATGAAAAAGAAATGACACTGCCCTTCGCCATTCCTACCGTCGCGACCGAACGGCTGACCTTGCGTGCCCCACGCGAGTCCGATCTCGACGCCATGGCAGCGTTTGGTGCAAGCCCCCGTAGCCACTATGTCGGCGGCCCTTTCAACCGCCTTGGCGCGTGGCGGTTCTTGATGATCACAATCGGCCAATGGGCCACGCGCGGCCATGGCTATTGGTCGGTTGACCGCACCGAAGACGCGGCATTCCTTGGCCGGGTTGGTGTTATCTTCCCAATCGACAGCCCCGAACCCGAACTCGCATGGGGCCTGTTTGACGGCTTCGAAGGTCATGGCTACGGCACGGAGGCGGTCATCGCCGCGCGCCAGTATGCCGATACACATTTCGGGCTTGGCCCGCTCGCCAGCTTCATCGACCCTAGCAATACGCGCTCACTGGCGCTGGCCACCCGCGTTGGTGCCTGGTTTGAACGCGCGTTTGAAGAAGATGGCGAACCCCATCACCTCTACCGCCATCCCCACCCCGGAGCGACGCCATGATCGCACCCGTCATTCGCACCGAACGCCTTACCTTGCGCATGCCTCAGGCAAGTGACTGGGAAGCCTTCCGCGCTTTCCGATTGTCTGGTCGTGCAGCTCCCGTCTTTGGCAGCGAAACCGAAGCCCTGTCCTGGACCCTTTTCGCCGCGTTCTTTGGCCATTGGCAGTTGCGCGGCTTTGGTCGGTTCATCATCGAAGAACGAGCGACGGGCAACGCAGTTGGTCATGTTGGCCCCTATTTCCCGCAAGGCTGGCCGGAACCGGAACTGACATGGAGCCTGTGGTTTGACGCCGCTGAAGGGCAGGGCATCGCCCATGAAGCCGCCCTAGCTGCCCGCGACTATGTCTATCGCAACTTGGCTTGGAAAACCGCCGTCAGCTTTATCGACAGCGCCAACGTCCGCTCTATCGCCTTGGCCACCCGTCTCGGTGCAACGTTTGAACGCAGCGATCCGGGCAGCGTGAAGCCGTTCAACTTCTACCGCCACCCCGGCCCTCCGGTGACCAAATGATCGCCGCAAGCCTGCACGCCGCCCCAACTCTGTACACGGAACGCCTGACCTTGCGGATGCCATGCCTGGCTGATTTTGAACCGCGCGCCGAATTTGCGTCGTCGAACCGGTCGATCTGGGAAGGCGGGCCACTCGACCGCGCCTCCACCTGGCGGGTGTTCGCGTCTGAAGTTGGCCAATGGCCGCTGCTAGGATATGGCCCGTTTTCTGTCGATGAAACCGCAACGGGCGCGTATGTCGGCGAGGTTGGCATTTACCACCCGGTCGATTACCCCGAGCCCGAACTTGGCTGGTTCGTCATCCCCACCGCCGAAGGCCGTGGCGTCGCTGCCGAGGCCGCCTTGCGCGTCATGCAATGGGTGTGGCAAACCTTTGGCTGGGACCGGCTGGTCAGCTACATCGACCCTGGCAATGCCCGTTCCATCGCACTGGCGCTGCGTCTTGGTGGCGTTGTCGATCAAGCCCTGCCGGGATCCGATCCCGAAGATGTCGTCATCTGCCACGATCTGCGGGGGCTGTCATGAGCGGCGTCACACCACGTCTGTACGGCGGGATCTTTGCCACCGTACAGCTGTTCCCCTTCGCCCAATACCCGACACAAGAAAAATTTTCGTACGAGAATTTTTCGGCACCTGAAGATTTTTCGGACGAAAAATCTTCTCTCCCGATCGGAGCTTGCCATGACTGATACCGCGACTGATACCGCGACTGACACCGCGACCCGCGCACAGGCCCTGCTGAAAGATCACCGTGAAAGTATCGACCGGCTTGACGCGATCCTGGTCTACACGCTTGCCGAACGCTTCAAGCAGACGCAAGCCGTGGGCCGTCTGAAGGCTGAACACGATCTGCCGCCGTCGGACCCCGCGCGCGAAGCAAGCCAGATGGAGCGGCTTGAAAACCTGTCCATCGCCGCCGATCTCGACCCGGTGCTGGCAAAGAAATTCCTGACCTTCATCATCTCCGAAGTCATCAGGCATCACGAGAAACTGCTGAAATAACAACCCCGCAGGATGGGCAATACTGCCCATACTGCCAGATATCCCAAGGAGACTACGCCTATGTCCATGAAAATCCGCCTTGCCCGTGGTGGCTCCAAGAAGCGCCCGCATTATTCCATCGTTGCCACCGACAGCCGCATGCCGCGAGATGGCCGCTTCCTCGAAAAACTGGGCACGTATGACCCGTTGTTGGCCAAGGATAACGAAGGCCGCATCAAGATGGATCTAGACCGTATCGCCTATTGGCTGGGGCAGGGCGCGCAGCCGACCGACCGTGTTGCACGCTTCCTCGAAGCGGCAGGCGTCGTTGCGAAAAAAGTCCGCAGCAACCCGAAAGCAGCCGTTCCCGGCAAGCGCATGGCAGACCTGGCCGCCAAGAAAGCCGCCCGCGCCGCCGCCCCCGCAGAGGCAGCTGCCGACGCGGAATAGACCCCTGTTACACCCGGCTTTTCCCTCTCTCGCCAACGGGCGGCGGCAGGGCCGGGTGCCCACCATCACAGTCTTGTAAGCCCCTCGGCCCCACCCCGATACCGGAGACGCCAGATGACAGCAGACCGCATCTGTGTTGGTGCCATCGCCGGCTCCTTTGGCCTGCAGGGCGAGGTGCGGCTGAAATCCTTCTGCTCCTCCCCCGAAGCCATCGCCACCTATGGCCCGCTTACCACCGAAGACGGCACAAGCAGCTTTACCGTCAAGCTGACGCGGCCCGTCGCAAATGGCCTTGGCGCGAGGCTGACGGGGGTCACGACCAAGGAACAGGCGGATGCCCTGAAAGGCACCAGCCTTTACGCCGACCGCACGAAATTGCCATCCTTGCCGGATGACGAATACTACTACACCGACCTGATCGGGATGGAGGTGCGCGATACCGGCGGGGCATTGATCGGCACGCTGCACGCCGTGCACAACCACGGTGCGGGTGATCTGCTGGAAATCACCGGTCCGGGTCTGAAGACACCACTTTTGCTGCCCTTTACCCGCGCGATCATCCCGACCGTCGATCTGGGCGCGCGGCGCATCGTGGCCGATCTTCCCGAAGGACTGGACTAAACCGCACCCATCGCTGTAAAACGGCTGAAAAACATGGGAATGGGACCGGCTATGGAAAATCGCAGGCGCTTGTTGATGGCGGCGAACGCGCTGCTGTATGTCGGGCCGTTGCTGGCCGGGCTGGGCGGATTTGGCTGGCTTCTCGTGCCGGTTTTCACGGCGATTTTTGTGCTTTGGCTGGTGATCCTGCAGCCCTACGAATTTCCGATCAGCCGCGCGGAATGGATGTCGTCCGACGCGTGGGTTGCCGTTCTTGCCCGCGCCGCCGTGCAGGTCTTGTTCGTGGCCGTGCTGTTTGGGATAGGTCGCGGGATAGGTGGTATTCTGGGCGCGCTTCCGGGGTTTTCGGCATCGCTGCCGCTGGCCATTTCTTTCCTGTCGATCCCGCTAGCCCGCATGATCTGGGACCCTTGGGCGCAGCCTCCGGTGCAAGAGGTGAAAAAGCCAACGCCTGATGCAGTGCCGGGTCGAACGCCCGCAACCGCCACCGACGCGCCCGTTGCCCCCGATGCAGGCAAGCAAAGCTGATCTGCTATCCCCTATCCGACCGGCCGGTTTCGCGCTAGAAGCCGCGCCATGACCGATACACCCGATCCAAAGCTGAAATCGCATGGCAGGCTGACCATTTCGGCCTCAGTCGCGCCGCGCGATCTGATGGAAGGTGCCCCACGCGTCAAAGGTGCGTGGGAAGCGCGCGTGATCACCCTGTTCCCCGAGGCGTTCCCCGGCACCCTTGGCTTGTCATTGACCGGCAAGGCCCTTGATCAGGGGCTCTGGCGGCTGGAAACCATCGACTTGCGCACTCTGGGGGATGGCAAACATCGCAATGTCGATGACAGCCCCGCCGGTGGTGGTGCCGGCATGGTGTTGCGCGCCGATGTGGTAGACCGGGCCTTTACCGCCGCTGCCACGGGCATGCCAAAAGCCCGCTGGCCGATCATTTACCTGTCCCCTCGCGGCAAGCCGTTCGATCAGGCCATGGCCCGCCGCTTTGCCGCCTGTGATGGCCTCACGCTGCTCTGTGGCCGGTTTGAGGGCATCGATCAACGCGTACTGGATCACCACAGTGTCGAAGAGGTCAGCCTTGGCGATTTTATCCTGACGGGCGGCGAAATTGCTGCCCAGGCGCTGCTGGATGCCACAGTGCGCCTGCTGCCGAACGTTCTGGGCAATCAGGCGTCAACGATGGAAGAATCCTTTTCCCACGGCCTGCTGGAATTCCCCCAATTCACCCGGCCCACGGTCTGGAATGACCGCGCTATCCCCGACGTCCTGCAATCGGGCCACCACGGCGAGATTGCCAAATGGCGCAAAGCGCAGGCCGAAGAGATAACTCGCCTACGCAGGCCGGACTTGTGGGCGGCCTATCTGGCGTGCAAGGACGGAGCTGGTACCGCTTGACCGTGTTTCCCTCTCAGCTTATACGCCGCCTGTCCGGGGTCTGATCGCCCAACGGGCCCGATTCTTTTTTGCCGTAGCGCCTGTCTTCTTCGTCTGGCGTGGCACGAATATCGGACCAAAAAAGCAGGCGCCATCTCTGGCGGGCTTACCATGTTTGGTAGGGACCCGGCTGAAGACCAAAGCTCTGGTGCGGCATCATTTCGGGGGCAAACCCCGTGCATTGAAAGGAATTGCGATGAACCTTATCGCGCAGATCGAGGCCGAACAGATTGCGGCACTCGGCAAGACCATCCCGGATTTCAAGGCCGGCGATACCGTTAAAGTCGGCTACAAAGTTACCGAAGGCACCCGCAGCCGCGTGCAGATTTACGAAGGCGTCGTGATCGGCCGCAAGGGCGGAGCGACCATCTCTGCAAGCTTCACCGTGCGAAAAATCTCGTTCGGCGAGGGCGTGGAGCGGGTATTCCCATTGTATTCCACCAATATCGACAGCATCGAAGTTGTGCGTCGTGGCCGTGTGCGCCGCGCCAAGCTGTATTACTTGCGTGATCGTCGCGGCAAATCGGCCCGCATCATGGAAGATACCAACTACAAAGCCCTCGATGGCGCCAGCGCGTAAGGACCGGACCGATGAAAGCAGATACTCACCCCGACTATCACATGATCAACGTCAAGATGACCGATGGCACCGTATTCCAGACCCGCACCACCTGGGGCAAGGAAGGAGATCAGATGGCGCTTGATATCGATCCCTCCGTGCACCCTGCCTGGACCGGCGGCTCCGCCAAGCTGCTGGATACCGGCGGGCGCGTGTCGAAGTTCAAGAACAAATATGCCGGCATGGGCTTCTGAAACCAGTCCAAGGCGAATACTACTCCGAAGCGGGCGCATCCAGTGGGTGCGCCCTTTTCATTTGCACGAAGATGGCCAAGCTTTGTTGTCTCGACGGTTTTGGTTCGCAATGCCCATGCGTTGCTGCCTGTTGACCCCCGGCTGTTCTGCGCCAGTTCGGACTGAAAGCGGCATGCCAATATGTGTGAGGATAACGGCAGTTAAGCGACCCGGACGGCTTTTACTGGCACCGCACCGACTGGCCATTGCAGCGTTGCGACATAATCTTTCAGCGCCGCGAAGATCTCGCGCTGACGTCATAGAACAACTTCGCGCTTCCACTTTCTGCCGCTAAGCGTGTAGGAAACAGAAAAGACTAAACAAGGTCGGGGGTCCGTTTGGCGCATATCATCGTTGTCGGCAACGAAAAAGGTGGGTCGGGCAAGTCCACCACTTGCATGCATGTGGCGACAGCCCTTGTTCGCATGGGCCACCGGGTGGGCGCGTTGGATCTGGATCTGCGGCAACGCAGTTTTGGGCGCTATGTGGAAAACCGGCTTGCCTATCTTCGCCGCACCGGCCTGACCCTGCCATCGCCCGATTACCGCGACATGCCAGAGATTGACGCCTCTACCATTCCACCGGGCGAAAATGCCTATGATCACCGCCTGTCCGCTGCGATTTCGGCGCTGGAGCCGACATCGGATTTCATCCTGATCGACTGCCCCGGTTCGCATACACGGCTTAGCCAGGTTGCACATTCGCTGGCCGATACCCTGATCACGCCGCTGAACGATAGTTTCATCGATTTTGATCTTCTCGCGCGAATGGATTACGAAACGGGCAAAGTCAAAGGCCCATCGATCTATTCCGAAATGGTCTGGAATGCGCGGCAGCTGCGGGCGCAAGCAGGGCTAAAACCGATCGACTGGATCGTGCTGCGCAACCGTCTTGGCGCACAACAGATGCACAACAAGAAGAAGGTTGGCGCGGCGCTTGAAGACCTATCGAGGCGCATCGGCTTTCGCGTGGCCCCCGGTTTTTCCGAACGCGTGATCTTTCGCGAGCTGTTTCCGCGCGGAATAACCTTGCTGGACCTGAAGGATACCGGGGTGGACCAGCTGAACATTTCCAACATCGCGGCACGGCAGGAAGTCCGCGATCTTGTCCGCGAGCTTAGACTGCCTGGAGTGAGCGTTGATTTCTGAACAGGGCTTGGTGAGCCTGGTGCTTGGCTTCACGCTGTTCGATCCGGCGCAGGCGAAGATCAAACGCATCGGGCGCTTTTGTGTCTTTGGCGGCTAGTCCAAGGCGGGCGAGCAGTGCGGTTGCGAATTTCATCGTGGTCTCCAGTCCTGTCTTACTATGCTTATGGTTGTGGTTAACCAGCGGGGCGAAAGTTGGGCAGTGAAAAGGATATGTCACGGCCTTTCAAAGTCAGTGCGAAACAGCCGGTTTCCTTTTCACGTACAATTATAGACGGCAAGCCTGCATGCCTTGATGCTTACGCTTGCCCGATGTTAAACTCGCAGGTGTTAAATTTCAGGAAACCCGCGCGTGGCAAATCCGCTGTTTGATGCTCTTTTTTCGCCACTCAAAGATCGGTCCACCGCTTTTCTTGTCCTGCCGGACGGTGCAGAGGTATCGGGCGCGGCCTTCCACAGCCTGATCTGCCGCTTTGCCATTGCCCTGCGCGGGCTGGGTGTGATGCCTGGCGACAGGGTGATGGCGCAGGTTGCGAAATCGCCGGAGGCGCTGGCGCTTTACGGCGCGGCCACTGCGCTGGGCGCTGTGTTCGTGCCATTGAACCCGGCGTATACCGATCTGGAAGTTACGTATTTTCTGGGCGATGCCGCGCCGCGCCTGCTGATCTGCGACGGATCCCGAAGAGCGGGTCTGCAAGGCGCGGTGCCACCAAGCGTTGGCATGCAGACCCTGAATGCCGATGGCACAGGCAGTCTTACCGACATGGCCAAAGGGCAGAGCGACGATTTCCCCCCCGTTGCCCGCGACGCCGATGATCTTGCGGCGCTGCTGTACACCTCGGGCACGACTGGACGGTCGAAGGGGGCGATGCTGACGCAGGGCAACCTGTTGTCGAATGCCGAAGTGCTGGCCCGTTTCTGGCAGTTCACGGCGCAGGATGTGCTGCTGCATGCGCTGCCGATCTTTCACACGCACGGGCTTTTCGTTGCGACCAACGTGGCGCTGATCAGTGGTGCTGCAATGATATTTCTTCCCGGTTTCGATGCGCCCGCCGTGCTGCACCACCTGCCGCGCGCCACCACGATGATGGGGGTGCCGACCTTCTACACCCGTCTGCTGGACGCCCCCGGTTTTGACAGCGCTGCCGCCGCCCATGTGCGGCTGTTCATTTCCGGTTCCGCCCCGCTGCTGGCCGAGACCCACCGCGCGTTCGAAGCGCGCGCCGGCCAGCGTATTCTGGAGCGGTACGGCATGACCGAGACGAACATGAACACTTCAAACCCCTACCTCGGCGACCGCAGGGCAGGCACGGTTGGCTTTGCCCTGCCGGGGGTAGATATCAAGATCACCGACAGCGGCTCTGAAATCGCGCAAGGCCAGGTCGGCATGATCGAAGTGCGCGGCCCGAACGTGTTCAATGGCTACTGGAACCTGCCCGACAAAACCCGCGAAGACCTGCGTGCGGATGGGTTCTTCATCACCGGCGATCTGGGGATGTTCGATGCTGACGGCTATCTGCACATCGTGGGGCGGCAGAAGGACCTGATCATTTCGGGCGGCTTCAACATTTACCCCAAAGAGGTGGAACTGCTGCTGGACGCGGTGCCCGGCGTTTTGGAAAGTGCCGTCATCGGCCTGCCGCATCCCGATTTCGGCGAGGCGGTGTTTGCCGTGCTGACGGCCCGCCCCGGCGTAGTGCTGGATACCGGCCTTGTGTTGACAGCCCTTCACGCGCCGCTTGCACGCTATAAACACCCCAAGGCCGCTGTGGTGGTTGCCGACCTGCCGCGCAATGCCATGGGCAAGGTGCAAAAGAATGTGCTGAGGGAGGCGTATGGCGGGTGGTTTGCCTCGCCTGTCACTGATCCGAGCCGCCCAGAGTAAGGTATCCCGGCCGCGCGTGATTTGGTAACCTTGATCTCAGCGGGGTCATACCCCGCCGCAGTGACGAGGCCGACATGACCGATATCCCGCCCCGATCCGACCTTGGCACACATGATGTGATAAACCAGCCCGGCCCGCGTGGTGACAGCGACCTGTGGCACGCCGATCCCGCACTGCGCGACAGTGCTGTCGCCGCCCATGCCCAGGCGGAAGTGCTGGCCGCCTATGGCCGCACCCTTGGGCAGGCCCATCAGCGGCAGGCTGCCCGCGATGCAAACCGCTACGGCCCCGAGTTGTGCCTGTTCGACAGTGGCGGTCGGCGGCTGGATGAGGTGCACTTTCACCCTGCCTATCACCATTTCATGCAGACCTCTGTCGCTGCCGGCTACTCCGCTGTTGCCTGGGAGGGTGGCTCGGGCGCACATGCCACCCATGCCGCCATGGTCTATCTGGCAAGTCAGGTTGAACCGGGTCACTGCTGCCCGCTGACGATGACCTATGCCGCCCACCCTGTGATCGCGCAGGTCCCGGCCCTGGTCGATTGGCTGCCGAAACTTGCCTCGCGCAAGTACGACCCTGCGATCCGCCCCGCCGCCCGGAAGGATGGCCTCACCCTTGGCATGGCGATGACCGAAAAGCAGGGCGGGTCCGACGTGCGGGCCAACGCCACGATTGCCGAGGCGGACGGCGCCGATTGGCGGCTGACCGGGCACAAATGGTTCTGTTCGGCACCGATGTCGGACGGGTTTGTGACACTGGCGCAGGCACCGGGCGGGCTGACCTGCTTTCTGGTGCCGCGCTGGCTTGATGGGGCGCGCAACGGCATCCAGATCCAGCGGCTGAAGGACAAACTGGGCAACCGGTCCAACGCTTCGGCCGAGATCGAATATACCCGCGCGTTTGCCCACCAGATTGGTGATCAGGGGCGCGGAGTGCAGACCATTGTGCAGATGGTCCACCACACACGGCTGGATACCGCAATGGCGCCTGCCGGTCTGATGCGTGCAGCCCTGACCGAGGCGCACCACTGGGTGACGCATCGTACCGCCTTTCAAAAGCGCCTGATCGACCAGCCGCTGATGCGGGCCGTGCTGGCCGACCTTGCCCTTGATTGGGAAGGCACGCTGGCGCTGGGCATGCATGTTGCCCGCGCGTTCGATGGCCCCACCGAGGACGCGCGCGCCTTTGCCCGTATCGGTGTGGCGCTGGCAAAGTTCTTGGCCAACAAGCTGTGCCCCCTTGTCGTGTGTGAAGCGATGGAGGTGCTGGGCGGCATGGGCTATGTCGAGGATACCCCGCTGCCGATGCTGTACCGCGAAGCGCCGCTGAACGGGATCTGGGAAGGCTCGGGCAACGTGATCTGCCTTGATATCCTGCGATCTCTGGCCAAAGACCCGCGCGCAGGTCAGATGCTGGCGGCGGAACTTGACGCCGCCACCGGCCGCGACGCGCGCTATGACGCGGCCCTGCAGTTGCACAGGGCGCAGTGGCAAGGCCTGCCGCCAGAGGCCGAAGCGCGCTGGTTCGCCGAACGCACCGCCCTGCTGCTGACCGCCTCTGTGCTGCTGCGCCAGGGTTCCGCCGAAGTGGCTGACGCCTTCGTTGGAACGCGCCTGACTGGCGAAAGGGGGCGTGTCGCCGGGGCGGTAAGGCAAATGGATGCCGAGGCGATACTCGCGCGGCTGGGGGAGAGGTGATGGCTTGGCAGGGGACCGTCGCATGCCTTTGGTCAAGGCCATACCGCGGATTAAGCTTGAACACGGACGGGCTTGGCTAGGTTCGGAACCGGGCAACGGTCAACCCGGGGCCGCTGATGTGTTTCTTAACGCCCCTGTTCTCCCGCCCCCTCAATCTCCTGCGCCAGAAACCGCTCGAAGTCATCCAGATCAACCGGATCGAACTGACCGAAGCCCTGCATCCAGACCGACGCCGCGCGCATCGCGTCCGGGTCCAGCTTGCACCATTTCACGCGGCCGCGCTTTTCCTGGGTGATCAGGCCTGCGTCAGCCAGAATGCCAAGGTGCTTTGAAATTGCAGCCAGCGACATCGTAAACGGTTCGGCCACATCCGTCACTGCCATGTCGTCTTCTAGCAACATGGTCAGGATCGCCCGGCGGGTCGGGTCGGCTAGGGCGGCGAAGATCGTGTCAAGGCGTTGGGTCATGGTCGCAGTCTTGGCGGGGCAGGGGGAAATGGTCAACCATTCGGTTGAATATGCGGCCGGCTCGAGAATGCATGACCGGCCGCGGCTGCAAGCTTTCTATCTGCTCGTCGAGCAAGCATAAACCTATTTTTTGCAATGGGTTGTGCCCAACTTTATGCCCATTCCCCCACGCTTGACTTAAGCCGACCCTCTGCGTAGGTATCCCCCGACTGTGAAGGGGCGCATTTCATGCCGGATGAACCCGATCCCGACCGACTGCAACGCCTTGAGGCGCGCATCGACCGGATCAAGGGCAAACCGGTGGGCGCGCGCACCAACACGGTCAAGGGTTTCTCGCAGGGCGAGGTTGCCTGGAGGATGATAATCGAACTCGTGACCGGCATGTTGCTGGGAATGGGGATCGGTTACGGGCTGGATGCGGTTTTCGGAACGCTTCCCCTCTTTCTGGTGATCTTTTCGCTGCTTGGTTTTGCGGCGGGCATCAAGACGATGCTGGGCACGGCAAGGCAACTGGCACAGAAGAACGACGCGGACACCTCCGCAAACGGCAAAGGGAACTGATGATGGCGGGCGAGGCGGAAACCAGCGGTCTGAACATCCATCCGATGGATCAGTTCATCGTGAAGCCGTTATTCGGCGGCGATACGATCAACTGGTACACGCCGACCAACGTCACCCTTTGGATGGGTTTGGCAGTTCTTGCCGTGATAGCACTGCTGGTTCTGGGCACCTCGCGCCGCTCAATCATCCCGACCCGCCTGCAGTCGATTGCCGAACTTCTGTATGGCTTTATCCACAATATGGTCGAAGAGGTTACAGGGCACGACGGGATCAAGTATTTCCCCTATGTGATGACGCTGTTCATGTTTGTCGTGTTGGCCAACCTTCTTGGCCTGATCCCGATGAGCTTCTCAACCACCTCGCATTTCGCCGTCACCGCGACGCTGGCACTGCTGGTGTTTTTCGCGGTCACGATTCTGGGGCTGGCAAAGCAGGGCATCGGCTTTCTCGGCATGTTCTGGGTGTCATCCGCGCCGTTGGCTCTGCGCCCGATTCTGGCGCTGATCGAGGTGATTTCCTACTTCGTGCGCCCGCTCAGCCATTCCATTCGTCTGGGTGGCAACATCATGGCGGGCCATGCCGTGATCAAGGTTTTCGCGGGCTTTGCCGGCGCATTAGGCGTGGCCTCGGTCGTGCCTATTGCAGCAATTGCGGCCATTTATGGGCTGGAGCTGCTGGTGGCAGTGGTTCAGGCCTATGTTTTCACCATTCTGACCTGCGTTTACTTGCGTGACGCAGTGGGCGGCGCCCACCACTAGGGCCCCCATTGGGTCTTCAATCCTAACACTCTATTCAAATATCCAAAAAAGGAGACGACTATGGAAGGCGATATTGCAGAAATGGGTAAGTTCATCGGCGCAGGCCTGGCCACCATCGGCCTTGGCGGTGCTGGTATCGGCGTGGGCCACATTGCAGGGAACTTCCTTGCCGGTGCCCTGCGCAACCCGTCGGCTGCCCCCGGCCAGATGGCCAACCTGTTCGTTGGCATCGCTTTTGCCGAAGCACTGGGCATCTTCTCGTTCCTGATCGCGCTTCTGCTGTTGTTCGCAGTCTGATCCTTTAAGGGCCAAGCGTCCGGCGGGGTTAGCAGCCCTCGCCGGGTAACTTCAGGTTCCGCAAGGAGGATGTCATGGCGACAACAACGACCGAAGCCGTCGCGGGTGCGGCGGGAACTGCCGAAAAGGCCGGCCTGCCACAGCTGAACTTCGACACGTTCCCGAACCAGATCTTCTGGTTGGCGGTGACGCTTGTCTTGATCTATCTGGTGCTGTCGCGGGTAGCGCTGCCACGCATCGGTGCGGTGCTGGCCGAACGCAGTGGCACGATCAGCAATGATCTGGCGGCCGCGGAAGAATTCAAGCAAAAGGCCGTGCAGGCTGAAAAAGCCTATAACGACGCGCTGGCGACGGCGCGCGGCGAGGCGGCCAAGATCGTGGCCGCGGCCAAGGCCGACATCCAGAAAGATCTGGATCTGGCGACGGCAAAGGCCGACGCGGACATTGCTGCAAAAGCGGTCGAGTCCGAAAAGAAGATCACAGAGATCAAAGCCGGTGCTTTGGACGCCATAAACGAGGTCGCCAGAGATACTGCACAGGCGCTGGTGGCGTCTTTGGGTGGGCAGGCTGATGCCAAGGCGATCGCGGTGGCCGTTACCGCCCGGCTGAAGGAGTAACGCCATGAAAAAGCTGACCATCGCCCTGATGCTGCTTGGCCAGCCGGCAGTTGCGGCAACGGGGCCGTTCATTTCGCTGAACAACACCGATTTTGTCGTTCTGCTGGCGTTTATCGCCTTTGTTGCCGTGCTGGTTTACATGGGTGTGCCGGGCAAATTGACGGGCATGCTGGATGCGCGTGCGGTGCAGATCAAGGCCGATCTGGAAGAAGCACGCACCCTGCGCGAAGAGGCCAAGACCATTTTGGCGTCTTATGAACGCAAGCAGCGCGAAGTGCAGGAACAATCCGACCGCATAGTTGCCGGCGCCCGCGAAGAAGCGATGGCTGCGGCGACACAGGCAAAGGCTGATCTGAAGGCCGCAATTGCCCGTCGGCTGGCGTCGGCACAAGATCAGATCGCATCCGCCGAAGCATCCGCACTGCGTCAGGTTCGTGAACGCGCGGTGTCGGTTGCTGTGTCGGTTGCCGGCGAAGTTCTGGCCAAACAGATGACGGCGGAAACTGCCTCGCGGTCAATCGATGACGCAATCGGTCAGGTCGAAGCGCGCCTGCATTGACCACGCCCGGGGATGAACAAGGCCCGGTCGCTGGACCGGGCCTAATTCGTTCGTCATTGGATCACCGGTTCTGCTCGTGCTCGTATCGCTGCTTGGCAACGGCTTCGTTGCGTTGCGCCTTGATCTGGCCCGCAAGGGATTGTTCCACATAATTCATATGCGCGACCACCGCCGCCCGGGCCGCCACTGGATCGCGCGCTTGCAGACCGATGTTGATCTCGCGGTGTTGATCCAACAGCGCCTCGCGCGTCATGCGCTGTTTGAACATCATTTGGCGGTTGTAGAACACGCCCTGACGCAGCAGATCGTACATTGACCGCATCATGTGCAGCATGATGATGTTATGGCTGGCCTCGATGATGGCCATGTGAAACTCGGCGTCCAACGCCGCCTCGTCCGAGGGATCGCGCTTGCTGTGCGCGGCTTCCATCTTCTGAAATATCGTGTCGATGACCAGCAGATCGGTGTCTGACCCAAGAGTTGCCGCGCGCTCGGCCGCAAGTCCCTCCATATCGCGGCGAAAAGCGATGTAGTCGAACACCGCGTCTTCGTGGCTGGAAAACAACTGGACCAGCCCGTCCGAAAACGCCGATCCAAGCACGTCTGCAACATAAATTCCAGCGCCCGGGCGGCTGCTAAGCAATCCGCGCGCCTGCAGATTTGCCACCGCTTCGCGCAGGGACGGGCGCGAGACGCCAAGCCTTTCAGATAACTCGCGTTCGGCAGGCAGCCGTTCCCCGGGCCGCAGGATGCCACGCAGGATCAGCAGTTCAATCTGGCGAACCACCGACAAAGACAGTTTTTCAGCCTGAATTTTCAGAAATGGCATGGCTTTCCCCGAAATTGGTGAAAGTTTTAGACCACACTCTGACAAGTGCAATGAAAAACAGCCGGGGAACGCCCCGGCTGTTCCACTCAGTGCACAATCGTGGGTCAGGCGGTCGGACGGATGATGATCTCGACCCTACGGTTCATCGCGCGCCCTTCCGGCGTCAGGTTGGACGCGTTGGGCAGCGGTTGATCCTCGCCCCGCCCAAAAGCTGCGATCCGGGCATTCGGCACGCCTGCCCCACGCAGCACCTCTGCGACTGAAACCGCGCGGCGTTGTGACAGGTCCTGATTGTAGGCCGACGATCCCGTGTTGTCGGTATGGCCCACAATTTCGATCTGGCTGTTGGGATATTGTTGCAGGTTGGCGGCGATGGCCTTGATGTCGCGCGTCAGATCAGGGCGCAACACGGCGCTGTCGGTAGCAAACAGCAGGTCTTGCGGCATGTTGACGACCAGATATCGGCCATTGTTCGTGACGGTAAAGTTGCCGTTGACAGCGCGCAGATCGGCGGCTTGCCGGTCAAGGTTCTGCCCGATTGCCCCGCCGATGGCAGCACCGACTGCCGCACCCACCGCCGCCTTGGCAAGGCTGTTGTCATCGCTTCTGGCCCCGATGAACCCACCCAGCAGCGCACCGGTAACGGCACCGCCCTTGGTACGCGCATTTGGATCATCCGGGAACGCGTTTGGGTCAATCGTACAGGCCGAAAGCGCGAAAAAGCCAAGGGACGCCGCGATCAGGGGGGTTTTGAAATTCATATCTGCTGCCTCGTTTCAGGGCCCGTTTGCCGGGCTTGTAACGTCTTATAGCAAGGCAAAGCCGTCAGCGAAAGATGGCCGCCCGGCATGGCAGATTTCCGCGCATCATGCTTCGGTACGCGCGGCCTCCCACGCAAGCATCGCGCGCTTCACCGGCAACCCCCAGTGATAGCCGCCCAGCCCGCCCGATTTGCGCAAGGCGCGATGGCACGGGATCAGCCAACTGACCGGGTTGCGACCCACAGCCGTACCGACTGCGCGCACCGCATTTGCTTGGCCAATGGCACCCGCAAGTTCGCTGTAGGTGGTGACGTGGCCTGAGGGAACCTGCAAAAGCGCCTCCCACACCTTGATCTGGAACGGCGCACCGATCAGATGCAGCCTCGTATCCCCATGACCGGCGTTCCCGAATGCACCGGCGATCAAGGGCGCGATACTTGCATCGTCCCGGTGAAAAGCAGCCTTCGGCCACCGCCCGGTCATATCGGCGAAAGCAGCGTCAAAGCCAGCCTCATCGGTAAACGCCATCCCGCAGATGCCGCGATCGGTGGCCATCGCCAGCGCCTGCCCGAAGGGTGTATCGAACAAACCCCAGGCGATGGCCAGACTCTCCCCACCCCGCGCATAGTCACCAGGGCTCATGGCTTCCCAGCGCACGAACAGATCATGCAGCCGGCCCCCCCCCGACAACCCGGTCTGCAACGACGTTTCCAGCACGGAAAAGCGGTCGGCAAGCAGCCGTTTGGCATGATCCAGCGTCAGGTATTGCTGATAGCGTTTCGGCGACACGCCCACCCATTGCGAGAAAACCCGCTGAAAATGGGCGGCACTCATCCCCATTTGTGACGCCAGATCCTCTAGCGTCAATGTGGGACCACCCTCATCGATATGCCGCAAGGCGCGCGCGATAACGGAATAATGGTAGGCGGGGGCTTCTGGCGATATGTTCATGGCGTGCTCCTGTTCTGCCAGCATAGAGCGCCGATCCCGCCATCGCGACCCGGAAATTGCGCCTTCGTCCGGGTTGCAGGGGGCTTGCCGCAGGGGGGTGGTTCGGGCATATCGCAGCAATGGTCAGACAGCTTCCCTATGCCGCGATGAATGCGATCTTTTCCCGGTTTCAGGCGGCAGAGCCGGAACCAAAGGGCGAATTGCACCATTTGAACGCCTATACTCTGCTTGTTGCGGTGGCCCTGTCGGCGCAGGCAACGGACGCAGGGGTCAACCGGGCCACAGGGCCGCTGTTCGCGATTGCCGATACCCCGCAAAAGATGCTGGATCTGGGCGAAGAGGCACTGATCCAGCACATCAAGACCATCGGCTTGTTTCGCAACAAGGCCCGAAACGTGATCCGCCTAAGCCAAATCCTTGTCGATGACTATGGCGGCGAAGTGCCATCCTCACGGGCCGCCCTTCAATCCATGCCGGGGGTTGGGCGCAAGACCGCCAATGTGGTCTTGAACATGTGGTTTCACCAGCCTGCCCAAGCAGTGGACACCCACATTTTCCGGCTTGGCAACCGCTCCGGCATCGCACCCGGGCGCGATGTCGATGTGGTGGAACGTGCGATCGAAGACAACGTGCCCGCCGAATACCAACACCACGCCCATCACTGGATGATCTTGCACGGGCGTTACATCTGCGTGGCGCGCAAACCGAAATGCGGGCTCTGCATCATCCGCGACTTGTGTCTTTTTGAGGATAAAACCGAATGAAATCCTATCAGGTGGTCGGCATCGGCAACGCCATTGTCGATGTGTTTTGCAGTGCGGATGATAGCTTTGTCGAACTGATGGGCATTGAAAAAGGCATCATGCAACTGGTGGAACGCGAACGCGGCGAAATGCTGTATGGCGCCATGAAGGACCGGGTTCAGGCACCCGGCGGGTCGGTCGCCAACACGCTTGCGGGGCTTGGCAATCTTGGCCTGACCACCGCGTTTATCGGGCGGGTGCATGACGATGCGCTGGGGCGTTTCTATGCGCGCGCGATGGCGGAAAACGGCACCGATTTCGTCAATGCACCGGTTGTGGGCGGCGATCTGCCAACCTCTCGATCGATGATTTTCGTCTCCCCCGATGGCGAGCGGTCGATGAACACCTATCTTGGCATATCCTCCGAACTGGGGCCGGTTGATGTGTCTGACGATGTGGCCGGGCAGGCAGAGATCCTGTTTCTGGAAGGCTATCTTTACGACAAGCCAAAGGGCAAGCAAGCGTTCGAGCGCGCGGTGCAGTTGTGCCATGCCAATGGCGGCAAGGCCGGTATCGCATTGTCGGATCCGTTCTGCGTGGATCGGCATCGCGGCGATTTCCGGTGTCTGGTCAAGGATCTGGATTATGTGATCGGAAACGAACACGAATGGTCGTCGCTCTATCAGACGGACCTGTCTGCGGCGCTTGAACAGGCGGCAGCGGAATGCGGCTTTGTGGTCTGCACAAGGTCGGGCCATGACGTGATCGTGGTACGCGGCGACGAACAGGCGGTCGTGCCGGTACGCCGGATCGTGCCGGTTGACGCGACCGGCGCGGGCGATCAGTTCGCCGCCGGCTTTCTTTACGGCATGGCGACAGGCCAAAGCCTTGCGACCTGTGGCCGCATGGGATGCGTGGCGGCGGCCGAGGTGATCAGCCATTTCGGCGCAAGACCGGAGGCTGATCTGAAGGCCCTGTTCCGCAAGGACGGGTTGATTTAACGCATGCCTTTCAACAAAACCGGTACGCGCTTTTGTCTGGCACGTTCCAGCGGCACATCCGGTCGCGGCTTTCATTTTGGCGAAAATATCCCACGGGGGGTGCGGGGGGTGTGAAGCCCCCCGCTCGACCTTGCAAGCAGGGCTATTCCCCCAGTTTGGCGTGCACCTCTGCCAGATCAACCGGGCCAAGCGGCATCTTGTTGCCCGGGTTGTCAAAATCATAGTTGAACAACTGGAAATCGCGCTTGTAAATCTCCCACATCAGATGACGCGACAGATCGTCAAAGTAATCTTCCACCGGATGCAGCCGCTTTGGCCCGTGCCCTTCGCTTTCATTGAACTTCGGGATCTTCTTCAGGTTCACCTTGTGTCTGGTTTTGACGCTGCCAAGAACGTGCTGCATGCCGGCATCAAAATCTTCGGTAAAAAAGATGTGGTCATAGCGCCCACCGTTGACGATATAGGTCGAGATATGCCCCGCCATGGCAGACCAGTGGATGTCCGGCTCCATCGGTTTGCGCCAGCGAATGGTGTCGCGCGCGAACAGCAGGAACCGCCTGAACGAGGCGATCTGGTCAAACTCTGCCATGCCGTCATCACCGCCGACATTGATACCATATTTCTGCGTCAGCAGCGGGACCATGTTGCCACGATAGCGTTTGCCATTGCGCTGCACGCCGCAGATCTTGTCGAAAAACGATGAAAGGATACGCGTGTAGGGATTTCGAACGCAGGTGAAGGCAAACGAGACGTGGTTTTTCACGTTGTTTTCGATCTTCGGCTGGCTCGCTTCGATCGCCCATTTGTGCATGCCGCCCGCCGCATCATGGATGTCGCCGTCAAAAAACTTGCCATGATCTGAATAGAACATGATCTGTCCGATAGACGAGCAGGCGCATTTGGGCACCACACGGTACACCATGCTTTCACTTTCGGTCATCCAGGTGCCGGGAAACCCCATGTAAAGCCTGCCCCTTTGGTTCTGTGGTGCCGACAGTGACACACCAGAACATCAGACCTCAAAGAAGCAAACAAATGCTGTATTTTCAATGGTTGATAACGCTATCTAGTGAAACAATACGCGCAGCCGGCAAGCAAAGTTACCGAAATGTCAAAAATCGCCTTCATCCTTCTGTGCCACAAAGATCCCGAAGGGGTCATCGCGCAGGCTGAACGGCTGACCGCAACAGGTGATTTCATCGCCATCCACTTCGACGGTCGCGCAAAGGCAGCCGACTTTGATCGTATTCGCGCGGCCTTGTCCGGCAATCCGTCCGTCACCTTCGCAAGGCGCCGCGTCAAATGTGGCTGGGGCGAATGGAGCCTGGTCGCGGCCACCTTGCAGGCGGTCCGGGCGGCCATCGAGGCTTTTCCGCGCGCCACGCATTTCTACATGCTGTCCGGTGACTGCATGCCGATCAAGTCATCGGAATACGTGCATGGCTATCTGGACAAAAACGAAGTTGATTTCATTGAAAGTTTCGACTTTTTCAGTTCGGACTGGATCAAGACCGGCATCAAGGAAGAGCGGCTGATCTATCGCCACTTGTTCAACGAACGCAATCAGAAGTCGCTGTTCTATGCCTCGATGAGCCTGCAAAAACGGTTGGGCCTGACCCGGCAGGTGCCCGCAGACATCCAGATGCAGATCGGCAGCCAGTGGTGGTGCCTGCGCCGCCGCACGATCGAGGCGGTCTTGGATTTTTGCACCAAGCGCCGGGACGTCATGCGGTTTTTCCACACGACCTGGATCCCGGATGAGACATTTTTTCAAACCCTGGTTGGCCATCTTGTCCCCGAAGCTGAAATCAGATCGCGCACGCTGACGTTTCTGATGTTTTCCGACTATGGCATGCCGGTCAGCTTTTATGACGATCAGTATGATCTGCTGATCAGCCAGGACTACCTGTTTGCCCGCAAAATCTCGCCCGAGGCGACGATACTGAAAGACCGACTGGGCTTGCTGTACGCCACGCAAGGCGCGCAGTTCGTCATCTCGAACGAGGGGCGTGGTCTGTACCGGTTCATCACCGGCCGCGGGCGCATCGGTCGGCGGTTTGCGCCGCGGTTCTGGGAAACCGAAAGCAGCATCGGGCGCGGGCGCACCTTGCTGATGGTCACCTGCAAAAAATGGCATGTCGCCAAACGCCTTGTCGACCGGGTTCGCAAGGTCACCAACCTGCCCTGCGTCGATTATCTGTTCAACGAAGCGGATACCGATCTGCCCGATCTTGGTGGTATCCAGACAACTCTGGAAAAGCGCACCCGCCATCGGCGTGCCGTGGTCAGGATGCTGTTTGAAACCTGGGCGACCGACAGACTGGTGATCTGCATCGATCCCGCGAATGTCGATCTGATGCAGGATTTCTATTCCGACAAATCCGATGTGCGCCTGTTGGAGATTGAATGTGAGTTCACCGACGATTTCCTGATAGGTCATGCCCGCCGTGTCGGACTGGCCGGGACGCTGACCCCGCAGGAAACCATCGACAAGCTGTTGCCAACCATTCGTTACGACGTGCACTTCGAATCAGACCGTTTGCGAGACGCGAATTTCGCGCAGTTCTTCGTGATCCGCCAAACCGCCAGCGTTGACGAAAATACCCTGCCACTCGCCGCTTTTCTTGGTATCCCAGAGGCAACCGCGCGCGAGATCGCCGAAACCGATTACCTATTTGTGGATTGACCCATGTCTTACGTCTATGACCCGCAAAACATCTTCGCCCGCATCCTGCGCGGTGAAATTCGCAACAAAACCGTCCTAGACACACCTCATACCCTGGCGTTTCACGACATCGGCCCGCAGGCACCGATGCATGTGCTGGTGATCCCGAAGGGACCATACGTGAATTTCGATCACTTCGCGGCTGAAGCGTCGGCAGAGGAACTGGTCGATTTTCACCGCGCGGCGGCGCAGGTCGTAGCGCAACTGGGTGTGGCGCCGGGGCAGGGCGGGGCGGGGTATCGGACCATCTCAAATGCCGGCGATCACGCCCATCAAGAGGTGCCACACTATCACCTGCATATCTTTGCCGGCCGTCCGCTGGGGCCGATGCTGACGAAGGTTTGACATCGGTCGCATGCCGGAATGCGCAAAATCCGGGTCGCGCAACGAGCCCATGAATAGAGATAGTGGAGGGGCAAACAGGAGAAACCCATGCCCCTTCATTTTACCCCGGTCCCGACCCCGATTGTCCGCGCCTATCAGGCAGGCGGGCCTGACGCCAATGGCCAGACACCTGAACGCGCCGTGTCTGAAGGCGACGGCAACCCGTGCCGCCACTGCCTGCAAATGATCCCTAACGGGGCTGAAATGCTTATCCTCGCGCATCGCCCGTTTCCCGACCCGCAGCCCTATGCCGAAATGGGGCCGATCTTCCTGTGCGCCGATGCCAGTGCCTGCGAGGCCCCGGTCGACAGTGCCGAAATTCCGGTAATGCTGGCCTCACCTGATTACATCGTTCGGGGCTACGGTGCCGATGACCGGATCGTCTACGGCACCGGCGGAGTTGTCGCCACAGATCAGATCGCTGCCACAGCGGCTGCGAAACTTGCCGATCCCTGCGTTGCCTATGTGCACGTCAGATCGGCGCGCAACAACTGCTATCAGGTCAGGATCGATCGCGGCTAAGGCTTGTCCGACAAAAGTGGGTACCGGTTTTCCTCAACAATCACGTGACCGCCCAGAACTGGGAGCAGGACAGTGTTTCCTGCAAACATCATCCTGCTCTAGGCGCGGGGGCGAAAATTCTTTGTCCATAATATTGTCGGCGGGCACTCAATGCGCCGCCGCCCAGCTTACCCCTTGTCCGGCCTCGACCGTAAGTTTCACCGACAGTTTGACCGCCGGATCGGCGGCGCCTTCCATCACGTCCTTTGCAATGCCGACCAGCTTATCGGCAGCGCCCTCGGCCACCTCGAACAGCAATTCGTCATGCACCTGCAGCAGCATCTTGGCGTCGATCCCGGCGATTGCGGCGGACATCCGGATCATCGCGCGCCGGATCACGTCGGCTGCGGTGCCCTGAATGGGCGCGTTGATCGCGGCACGCTTGGCAAATCCCGCAGTCGGGCCCTTGGCGTTGATCTCGGGTGTATGGATCTTGCGGCCGAAAAGGGTTTGCACAAAGCCATGCTCTTTGGCAAAGGCCACGGTATCGTTCATGTATTCCTTGATGCCCGGAAACCGCTCGAAATAGCGGTCGATGAAACCCTGCGCCTCGGCGCGCGGGATGCGCAGATTGCGGGCAAGGCCAAAGCCGGAAATGCCGTAGATGACGCCGAAATTGATGGCCTTGGCCTGCCGGCGCACCATCGGGTCCATGCCGTCAATGGGGACACCGAACATTTCGGATGCGGTCATGGCGTGGATATCAAGGCCATCGGCAAACGCCTGTTTCAGCGCCGGAATATCCGCCACATGGGCCAGAATGCGCAATTCGATCTGGCTGTAGTCAAGGCTGACCAGAACCCTGCCCTTGGGGGCCACGAAAGCCTCGCGGATGCGGCGGCCTTCGTCGGACCGGATCGGAATGTTCTGCAAATTAGGGTCGGTGGATGCCAGCCGTCCGGTCACCGCCCCGGTGATCGAATAGCTGGTGTGAACGCGGCCCGTGTCCGGGTTGATGTGGTCTTGCAGAGCGTCGGTGTAGGTGGATTTCAGCTTGGACAACTGCCGCCAATCCAGCACCCGGCCCGGCAGTTCATGTTCGGTCGCCAGATCCTCCAGAACATCCGCCCCGGTGGCATAGGCGCCGGTCTTGCCCTTTTCACCGCCGGGTAGGGACATCTTGTCAAACAGGATCTCACCCAGTTGCTTGGGCGAGCCCACGTTGAATTTCTCGCCCGCCATGTCATGAATTTCCGCCTCCAGCCCCGCCATCTTCTGGGCGAACGCGTTCGACATCCGTGACAGCGTATCGCGGTCCACCTGAATGCCGGCCATTTCCATTGCGGCAAGCACCGGCACCAGCGGGCGTTCCAACGTTTCATAAACCGTGGTCACGCGCGCCTCGTGCAATTGCGGTTTGAAGGTTTTCCACAATCGCAGCGTCACATCGGCATCTTCAGCGGCGTATTTCACCGCCTCGTCTATCGGCACTCGGTCAAAGGTGACCTGACCCTTGCCAGACCCCAGCAGCGTTTTGATCGAGATCGGCACATGACCGAGATACCGCTCTGACAGCGCGTCCATGCCATGCATGTGCAGGCCTGCGTGCATGGCGTAGGACATCAGCATGGTATCGTCGATCGGGGCGACGGTCACGCCATGTCGCGCGAAAATCTTGGCGTCATACTTCATGTTCTGGCCGATTTTCAGGATCGACGCGTCTTCGAGCACAGGCTTTAGCAGGGCCAACGCCTGATCAAGCGGCATCTGGCCGGGGCTGAGGTCGGATGATCCGAAGAGATCGCCACCACCCTGCCTGTGGCCAAGCGGGATGTAGCACGCGCGGCCCGCCTCGACGCACAGCGAAATGCCGACCAGTTCGGCGCGCATCTCATCCAGACTGGTGGTTTCGGTATCGACCGCGACGTGCCCCCGGTCGCGGATGACCGCAATCCACCGGGCCAGCGCATCGGCGTCGCGCACCGCCTCGTAGCCCGCATGGTCGAACGGCAGATCTGAGGCGTGAAAATTATTCGTACGAATAATTTTCGCCTCGCCCCCGGCCATGCTTTCGGTTGGCAGGGCAACCGGCACGTGAAGGCTGTCGGCAACCCGTTTGGTCAGGGTGCGAAATTCCATCGCGTTCAGGAACGCCATCAAGGCGTCCGGCTCTGGCAGTTTCACCTCAAGGCTTTCCAGCGTGAAATCCAGCGGGGTTTCGCAATCCAGCGCCACGAGGCGTTTGGAAATGCGGATCTGATCGGCATTGTCGACCAAAGCCTCGCGCCGTTTGGGTTGCGGAATTTCGCCCGCCCGCGCCAGCAGCGTTTCCAGATCGCCAAATTCCTGGATCAGCAGGGCGGCGGTCTTGATGCCGATGCCCGGCGCACCCGGCACGTTATCCACTGAATCCCCGGCAAGCGATTGCACATCGACCACACGGTTCGGGGCAACGCCGAATTTCTCGAACACTTCATCCGGGCCGATCCGCTTGTTCTTCATCGGGTCCAGCATTTCAACGCCGTCGCCGACCAGTTGCATCAGGTCCTTGTCGGACGAAATGATGGTCACGCTGCCGCCGGCATCGCGTGCGCGGCACGAAAGTGTGGCGATGATATCGTCGGCCTCATAGCCTTCGGTTTCGATGCAGGCGATGTTGAAGGCGCGGGTGGCATCGCGGGTCAGCGGAAACTGCGGCCGCAAATCTTCGGGCAATTCCGGCCGGTTGGCCTTGTAGGCGGGGTAGATGTCATTGCGGAAGGTTTTCGACGAATGATCGAATATCACCGCCACATGCGTCGGCGCATCGCCGGATTTGTTGCCTTCGAGATAGCGGAACAGGATGTTGCAGAAGCCGGCTACCGCCCCCACCGGCAAGCCGTCGGATTTGCGCGTCAGCGGTGGCAGGGCGTGATAGGCGCGAAAGATATAGGCCGATCCGTCAATCAGATGCAGATGGTGGCCCTTGCCGAACGGTTCGGTCATTGCGGCGTTCCTTGTTTTCGTCGGTGCTTTGCGAAAGTATTCGCACGAACGCGGCACGGCTGCCAGACACGCTGTGCCTGGCGCGGGCCGTGACTGCGCAACGGGGGTAACGATGCGAAAACTTGGCCGGGGTGTTCTTGGGTTTCTGGGCGGATTTCTGGTTGCCAGTGCAATCGCGTTGGGCCTTTGTGTGGCCGCCGCATATGCTTTCAACATAACCCGGGCCGAAGGCGCCTATGCGATGGGTGTCGCGTTTTTCTGGATGCCGCTTGGCGGGGTTATCGGCGGCATTGTCGGGGCGGTTTGGGCTGTTTCGGGGGCCTGATGGCACGTCATCCCATCAGTGATCGTCATTCGCATGCGCCGGGTCGATCTGGAACCGTTTGTCACAATAGCCGCATTCGACCCAGCCCTGATCTTCGGGAATGGCCAGCCACACGCGCGGATGCCCAAGCGCGCCTTCGCCGCCATCGCAGGCAACCTTCCATTTGGTGACAATTTCGGTTTCCGGCGCGGCATTTGGCATCGGCGGCACTCCTTTGAGCAAAGTTGAGATCAGTCTAACGTTTGGCAGAGCCCGAGGAAAGGGCCGCGCCTACCGACCCATCGGCTGCGCCCGCCCTTTAAGGGCACCTAGCCATGCAAGGCCCTGCAGTGTGGTCTTGGCGGGAAGGTATTCGGCGGAAATCCAACCGGGATAGCCGGTCGTGTCCAATTCCGCACACAAACCCGTCAGATCAAAGCCGCCGCCGCCCGGTTCCGCCCGGGTGACCAGACCCGAGATCTGCACATGCGTCACCCGGTGGTGATGCTTGGTCCAAACCGCACCCACATCGCCGTGAAGGCGTGCCGCATGCCAAAGATCGAACTGCATACCCAGTTTCGGCAAGCCCAGATCATCGATCAACCGCCCGGCCTGATCGAAATCGTTCAGGAAGTAGCCGGGCATGTCGACGGGGTTCAGGGGTTCGATGGTCAGGCCAAGATCAGGAGCCTGTGCTGCTGCCCACGCCAGATTGTCGGAATAAGTCTGCTCGGCCACCGGTCCGCGCGCGATGCCGGCCATGACATGCACGTTTTGCGCGCCCAGCCGTGTTGCCAAATCAGCGGCCTTCAGAAAGGCGGTCCGAAAGCGGGCCTCGCTGCCCGGAACCGCGGCATGGCCACGCTCGCCCGCCACCCAGTTACCCGGCGGCGTATTGATCAGGGCAAGCGGAATGCCAGCCAGCGCCGCCTCCCATTCCTTTGCGGTATGGTCGTAGGGGAACAGCACCTCCACCCCGTCAAAGCCCGCGTTGTGGGCGTGTCTTGGGCGCGCCAGCATGGCCGTTTCGGTGAACATCATCGTCAGATTGGCGGCAAAGCGTGGCATCAGGTCAGATCTGCCGATGGGATGATCGGGAAAAACATGCCATCCGACCGCAGGCCAAACCAGTTGACCCCGTGGTGCACCTGATGCTGGCACAGATCGATCAGCCGGTAAAAGGACTTGCGGTCGATAAGAGCCTCCAGATTGGCGCGGATCAGAACATAGGGTGACGGCTCGCCGGTGACGGCGTCCCGGACAACCCGAAGCGGATGCTCCGGGCCGGCTATCGCTGTATCGCCGACTTGGGTGGTAAATGTCACGCGCTGGTTGTGCCCTTCTCCTGAACTTTCCAGATCAATCGCCACGAACGGCGCGTCGTCAACGGTGATGCCGACCTTTTCGACCGGGGTCACCAGAAAATAGGCATCTCCCTCGCGCCGAATGATCGACGAGAACAGTTTGACCATCCCCGGTCTGCCGATCGGGGTGCCGAGATAGAACCATGTCCCATCCCGCGCGATACGCATGTCGATGTTACCACAAAACGGCGGGTGCCACAGATGCAGCGGCGGTGCACCCTTGCCAGAGACTGCCGGTGCAGACGCAAGCACGGATTCTGCCGAAGGTTTCACAATCATTTGTCCGCTTTTGCCTTTTGCCATTTGTGCACAGCCCTAAGTTTGGGTCTAATGGACGTATATATGGTTTCAAGGAGCATTGTCATGGCCGATACCGAAGCTTTGATCGCCGAGATCGAATCGCTGGGGGACAAGTTGGCCAAGGCCAAGGCCAGCATCAATCATCGTTTCATCGGGCAGGAAAAGGTCGTCGATCTGGTTCTGGCCGCACTGCTGTGCGGCGGGCACGCGCTGTTGGTGGGTCTGCCCGGTCTGGGCAAGACGCGGCTGGTGGATACTCTATCCACTGTCATGGGCCTGAAAGGCAACCGCATCCAGTTTACCCCCGATCTGATGCCAGCGGATATTCTGGGGTCCGAGGTGCTGGATACAGCCGCTGATGGCAGCCGCACCTTCCGCTTCATCGAAGGCCCGGTGTTTTGCCAGTTGCTGATGGCTGACGAGATCAACCGCGCCTCGCCACGCACGCAATCTGCTCTGCTACAGGCGATGCAGGAACGCGAGGTGACAATTGCCGGCCAGCACCGCCCGCTTGGTCGCCCGTTCCATGTGTTGGCAACGCAAAATCCGATCGAACAGGAAGGCACCTATCCGCTGCCCGAAGCGCAGCTTGACCGGTTCTTGTTGCAGGTCGACGTGGATTATCCCGATCGCGCGACCGAGCGGGATATTCTGATCGCGACGACGGGGGTCGAAGAGGCAAGCGTGCATCAGGTCTTTGCCGCCGATGAACTGCTGGCAGCGCAATCGGTGTTGCGCCGCATGCCGGTTGGGGATGCTGTCGTCGAGGCGATCCTTGATCTGGTGCGTGCCTGCCGCCCCGGCGAACCGGAGGGTGCCGCACTTGAAGGGCTGCTGGGCTGGGGCCCCGGTCCGCGCGCCGCACAGGCCCTGATGCTCTCGGTCCGGGCGCGCGCACTGCTGGACGGTCGTCTGGCGCCATCGATTGCCGATGTGGCGGCCCTTGCGCGCCCGGCCCTGACGCACCGCATGTCGCTGTCGTTTGCTGCCCGCGCGCGCGACGAAACCCTGTCCGGTATCATCGACCGGGTGGCCACGCGTGTTCTGGGCCTTGAGACGGCTGCATGACCCTGGCGCAGGCCCCCCTCAGACCCAGAGCCGAGGCGCTTGGCCAGTCGTTGCCCGCACTACTGGCGTCGGCAGAGCATCTGGCGTCAACCGTGATGCTGGGCGAACATGGCCGTCGCCGCGCCGGCATGGGGGATGAGTTCTGGCAATACCGCCCCGCCCATGCGGGTGATCCGGCACGACTGATCGACTGGCGCAGATCGGCGCGGTCGGATGCCTATTTCGTGCGCGAACGTGAATGGCAGGCCGCACAGTCGGTGTCGCTTTGGGTGGATGCGTCGAAATCGATGGGGTTTTCCGGTGCCAAATCGCGCGCGCCAAAGCTGGATCGCGCACGGCTGCTGGCCCTTGCGCTGGCCGTCTTGCTGTTGCGGGGCGGGGAACGGGTTGGTCTGTCGGGGGACGCCATGCCGCCGAAGGCAGGCCGCGCACAACTGTTGCAACTGACCGCCCGCTTGGAAAGCGCAGACCCGACCGACGACTATGGCCGTCCCGATGCGCGGGGTCTTGTCGCGCATGGCCTCGCGGTTTTTCTGTCTGATTTTCTGGGTGATATCGCAGGGGTCGAAGACGGCCTTGCGCGCGCGGGCGACAAAGGCGTGCGCGGTGCCTTGATCCAGATCCTTGATCCGGCAGAGGAAGACTTTCCCTTTGATGGCCGCACGATCTTTCAGTCGATGGGCGGCAGTCTTCGCCACGAAACCTTGCGCGCAGGCGATCTTCGCGCGCGCTATCTGGCGCGACTGGCCGAACGCAAGGACCGCTTGCAATCGTTGGCGCGGGCGACCGGCTGGCACTATCATTGTCATCATACCGGGACCTCGGCGATGCCGGCGCTGCTGTGGGCCTACCGGGCGCTGGGGGATCCCCGCTGATGTGGATGATTGGCCCACTGGGGTTCGCAACGCCGTGGTTGCTGGTGGGCTTGATCGGCCTGCCGGTGCTGTGGTTGCTGCTGCGCGCCGTGCCACCTGCGCCGATCCGGCGGCTGTTTCCCGGCGTGGCACTGCTGCTGGGGTTGACCGATGAGACACGCGAAACCGACCGGACGCCGTGGTGGCTACTGCTGTTGCGGATGCTGGCGGTGGCGGGTGCGATTATCGCCTTTGCCGGGCCTGTCCTGAACCCGCAAACCCGTGATCAGGGCACCGGGCCATTGTTGGTCCTGCTGGACGGCAGTTGGGCCGATGCCCGCGACTGGCCGCGCCGCATAGACCGTGCCGCCGCGCTGATCGAGGATGCCGCGCGGACCGGTCGCCCGGTTGCGGTGCTGCGCCTGACCGATGCGCCCGCGACCGCCGTGTTCCAGTCCGCTGATGCAGTCGCTGGCCGGTTGGCGCTGTTGGCGCCGCAGGCCTGGGCACCCGCAGAGTTGGCGCTTTGGGCAAAAACCTTGCCCGAAGGCGCGTTTGACAGCTTCTGGCTGTCGGATGGGTTGGATTATCCCGGGCGCGGTGACCTGATTGCCGCGCTGCAAGCCCGTGGCGCGCTGTCGGTGTTTCAAAGCCCGCGTCCGGTGCTGGCGCTGCAACCGGCCAAATTCGAGGCCGGGGTGATCAAACTTGCAGCACTTCGCCTGCCCGCAGGTGATGGCGTGTCGGTCGAGGTGTCGGCGCGCGGGCCCGATCCGTCCGGGGTTGACCGTGAACTGGCCCGCCTGTCGCTGGACTTCGCCATCGGCGCAGACCGTGCCGGGGCCGATCTGTCACTGCCCCCGGAACTGCGCAACCGTGTCACCCGATTTGAAATTGCGGGCATCCGGTCCGCCGGGGCAGTCAGTCTGACCGATGACAGCCTGAAGCGGCGCAAGGTTGCGCTGATCTCTGGCGTGGCCAAGGACCGCGAGGCGCTGCAACTGCTGTCGCCGACGCATTATCTGCAGCAAGCCCTTGCCCCGGTGGCCGATCTGATCGACGGCTCGCTGGATGATGTGCTGCTGGCCAACCCGGATGTGATCGTGCTGGCCGATGTGGCGCGGCTGACCCAGACCGAAACCGATGGTCTTCTTGGCTGGCTGGACAAGGGCGGTCTGCTGTTGCGGTTTGCCGGCCCGCGTCTGGCGGCCAGCGATATTGACCGGGCGACCGAAGACCCGCTGATGCCGGTGCGGCTGCGTCAAGGCGGCCGGTCTGTGGGGGGCGCGATGAGTTGGGGGGAACCGAAGGCTCTGGCCCCGTTCCCCGAAGGATCGCCGTTTCAGGGACTGAGGGTTCCGGCCGAGGTTACCGTGAACGCGCAGGTTCTGGCGCAACCCGACCCCGATCTGCCGTCGCGCACCATTGCTGCTCTGGCAGACGGCACGCCGCTGGTCACCCGCAAGGATGTGGGGCAGGGGCAAGTTGTGCTGGTGCATGTAACCGCGAATGCGGAATGGTCGAACCTGCCGCTGTCGGGATTGTTTGTGCAGATGCTGGAACGGCTTGCCGTTTCAACCCGCCCCGCAGCACCCACGGCGGATGATCTGGCCGGCCAGACCTGGGTGCCCGAAGTGGTTCTGGATGCATACGGCGAGGCCAAAGATGCAGGCGAAACCGCAGGCATTGCTGGGGAAATTCTGGCCGGTGGCCTGAAAACCGGTCCTGCCCCGGGCCTGCCGCCCGGGCTTTATGCGGGCGATGACCGGCGTGTTGCATTGAATGTTATCAATGCCGACAGCGTGCTGGCCGCCGCAGTTTGGCCCGCGAGCATCCCGATCGAGGGGCTGGAGGCCGCGCGCGAACAGGCCCTGAAGGGTGCGGTATTGGCCGGGGTCATGGCGCTGCTGCTGGTCGATATTCTGGCATCGCTGTGGATATCGGGGCGTCTGTCCGGCATCACCGCGCGTCGATCTGTGGCAAGCGTCGTGCTGGGCCTTGCCTGTCTTGCCATCACGCCTGACGCCACATCTGCGCAGGAGGCCGATGATTTTGCCATCACGGCCACTTCGGGCGTGGTGCTCGGTCATGTCATCACCGGGGATGCGCAGGTTGACGAGATTGCCCATGCCGGGCTGACGGGCTTGGGTGAGCGGCTGTTCGAGCGCACTTCGGTAGAGCCCAAGCCACCCCTCGCCATCAATCTGGAATCCGATGAACTGGCGTTCTTTCCGTTTCTTTATTGGCCGATTGCGGCCAGCCAGCCCCTGCCCTCGGCCGCAGCCTACACCAAGTTGAACCGCTATCTGCGCACCGGGGGGATGATCTTGTTCGACACCCGCGATGGCGATGTTGCGGGCTTTGGCGGGTCCACCCCCGAGGCGCGGCAGTTGCAGACACTGGCGGCCGCACTCGATATTCCGCCGCTCGAACCGGTGCCGAAGGACCATGTTCTGGGCCGCACGTTCTATTTGTTGCAAGACTTTCCGGGCCGCCATGCCGGGCAGGCGATCTGGGTCGAAGCATCGCCCCCCGACGCCGAACAGGTGGACGGCATGCCGTTTCGCAACCTCAATGATGGGGTAACACCGGTCGTCATCGGTGGCAACGACTGGGCATCGGCCTGGGCGGTTGATGCGCGCGGCTACGCCATGTTCCCCATCGGGCGCGGCTTTACCGGCGAACGGCAACGCGAGTTGGCGCATCGGTTCGGCATCAATCTGATCATGTATGTGCTGACCGGCAACTATAAATCCGATCAGGTGCATGTGCCTGCCCTGCTGGAAAGATTGGGTCAATGACCGGAACCGTAATCTTTGATCCGTTGCTGCCGTGGCCGCTGTTGTGGGCCTTGATGGCCGTTGCGGCGGTGATGGTGATGGCGGCGCTTTGGCGCGGTCTGGCGGGGTGGTGGCTGCGCGGGCTGACGGCTGCCGTGGTGTTGACGGCACTTGCGAACCCGGCCCTGCAAGAAGAAGACCGCGCGCCGTTGACCGACATTGTGATCGCAGTGGTCGATGACAGCGCCAGCCAGTCGCTCGGCGATCGCAAGGATCAAAGCGCCCGCGCGCTTGCCGCCGTGCAGGCCGAAATCGCGACGCTGGAGAATACCGAACTGCGCGTGGTCCGCGTGGCGGACGGCGTCGATGATGCAGGCTCGCTGGTGATGACGGCATTGGCCGAGGCTTTGGCGGAAGAGCCCCGCGCGCGTGTCGCTGGTGCAATCCTCATCACCGATGGTCAGGTGCATGACCTTGACCTGGCACCCGCCATGCCCGCCCCGTTGCACGTTCTGCTGACGGGCCGTGAGACGGACTGGGATCGCCGTCTGATCATCAAGAATGCACCGGCCTTCGCGATCATCGGTGAAGAGGTGACGCTGACCCTGCGCATTGAAAATCAGGGCAATGTGCCCGCTGATCAGACCGGCGACGTGGATGTGACCATTGCCGTCGATGACGGCCCGCCGCAGACCTATCTTGTGCCCACCGGCGAGGATCTGGAACTGCCTGTCACCCTGCAACATGGCGGCATCAATGTGCTACAGTTTTCCGTTCCAGTGGCGGGTGGCGAACTGACGGATCGCAACAATGCCGCGGTGGTGCAGATCAACGGTGTCCGCGACCGGTTGCGCGTGCTGCTGGTTTCGGGCGAGCCGCATGCCGGCGAACGGGTCTGGCGCAATCTTCTGAAATCCGATCCATCGGTTGATTTGGTGCATTTCACCATTCTGCGGCCACCGGAAAAGCAGGACGGTGTGCCTGTGGACGAACTGTCCCTGATCGCCTTTCCGACGCGCGAGCTGTTCGTGGAAAAGATCAGTGAATTCGACCTGATCATCTTTGATCGCTACCGCATCCGGGGTATCCTGCCGCTGTCCTATCTTGAAAACGTGCGCGATTACGTGCGCGGTGGCGGCACGGTTCTGGTTGCGGCGGGTCCTGAATCGGGGGCCGTAGACAGTCTTTGGCGGTCGCCCCTGGCAGAGGTGCTGCCGGCGGACGTAACCTCGCGCGTGATCGAGGGCGGTTTCAAACCGGCGTTGACTGACCTTGGCCGCCGCCATCCGGTTACCGAAGGACTGGAGGCGCTGGCCCCTGATGGCGGTTGGGGACGTTGGTTCCGCCTGATCGAACTGATCCCGAAATCGGGTCAGGTGGTGATGTCGGGGCCGGATGAGCTGCCATTGCTGGTGCTTGACCGGGTCGATGAAGGCCGGGTTGCAGTTCTTGCGTCGGATCAGGCATGGCTGTGGGGCCGGGGCTATGAAGGCGGCGGGCCGCAACTGGAATTGCTGCGCCGCCTCGCGCACTGGATGCTGAAAGAGCCCGATCTGGAAGAAGAGGCGCTGACGGCAACCGCGAAAGGCGACGTGCTGACGATCACCCGGCGCACCATCGCGGAAGACCCGCCCGGCGATCTGACCATCACGGGGCCGGATGGGGCAGAGGCAATCGTCGCCATGCCGCAGACAGCACCGGGCCGGTTCGAGGCAGACTGGAAAGCGCCAATGATGGGGCTGTTCCGGCTGGTTCAGGGCGATCTGACACGGGTGGTTGCCGTCGGCCCATCGGCCCCGCGCGAGTTTGAACAGACCATCGCCAGCCCGGAAGGTCTGGCACCGCTGGTGGCAGCATCGCGCGGCGGCATCCTGCGTCTGGAAGACGGCATGCCGGATATCCGCACGGTGCGCGACGGGCGACAGGCGGCAGGGCGGGGCTGGATCGGCATCGTGCCGCGCGGCGCTTATGTCACGCAAGATATTCAGGTGGCAGCCCTTCTGCCGGCTTGGTTGTATCTGGTTCTGGCGGCCGCATTGGCGCTGGCTGCATGGCTGGTTGAAGGCCGGCGTATCGGTCCAAAGGCCAAGGTGGCCTGACCCGTCAGGGTTTCGGCGTGCGGTTCGCGATTACGTCGCGTGATACGGAGGCCAATTCGCGCCTCAGCAGAATACCAGTGGTGATTGCGGTGGCCCCGATCAGGGCCAGCGGCCCAGCCAACCAACCCAATGCACCCAAGGCAAAGTAGATGGACCGCAAGCCACGATTGAAATTGCGGGCGGCTGCAATGTTCACCTCGGCCGCCTGCGCCGCCTGATGATAGCAATGCGGGTCGGTCGGATCATTCGGCACCGCCGCCATCATGATCGAACAATAGCCGAACAGCCGGTGCGACCAGACGAATTTCAGCAGCGCATTGGCCATGAACGCCAACACGACGATGATCTTCAGCTCGATCGCGATCGCGCCATCTTCCAGTGCAAGCAGATCCGTGATGCCTTTCAGTACGTCGGTATTGCCGATCAACGCAACCCCGCCGCCAATCGCGATCATCGATGCCGATGCGAAAAACGCCGTGCCCTGCCGCAAGCTGTCGATCACCGTCGCGTCAAAGATGCGCGGCTCGCGGGTGACGAACTGCCGCATCCAGTCGCGCCGGTAGTCGTTCATCAAGACAGTCACCGACGGTCGTGCCGCAGGTGGATGTTCGATGACCCATCCGGCAATCGCCCACGCCAAAATCAAGCCGGCAAAGGCCGACAAGTCGGCAGCGTTGGTTGTTGCAAGGGTCTGGATCAACGTCATGATCCCAGCATAGAGAACGGGCTTCGGTCTTGCCATAGGGTGAAATTGGTTATACAAAGTTACCAATATGTCATGTGGGGTCAAATATGATGCAGATGCCCATACCAAATGCAGATGTCGTGGCGCGCAAATCTTTTCTTGTGCAAAGGCTGCTGGCCATCCTTCCTGCAGATGCTGTCGTGCATGACGACGCGGAAACGCGGGCGTATGAATGCGATGCGCTGACCGCGTATCGGTGCCCGCCGCTTGCCGCCGTTCTGCCCCGGACTACGGCCGAAGTTGCCGCTGTTTTGAAGCTGTGCTTCGAAATGGGCGTCCCGGTCGTGCCGCGCGGGTCAGGCACCAGCCTTGCGGGCGGAGCCTTGCCAACGGCGGATTGCGTGATCCTCGGGGTGGCGCGCATGACCGGCGTGATCGAGACAGATTATCAGAACCGCTACATCAAGGTGCAATCCGGCCGCACCAACCTGTCTGTCACAGGTGCTGTCGAGGCGGACGGCTTTTTTTACGCGCCCGACCCATCCAGCCAGCTTGCCTGTGCCATCGCCGGCAACATCGCCATGAATTCGGGTGGTGCGCATTGCCTGAAGTACGGCGTCACCACCAACAACCTGCTGGGCGTCACCATGGTGTTGATGGATGGCACGGTGATCGAGGTTGGCGGTGCTCATATGGATGCGCCGGGGCTGGACCTGCTGGGTGTGATCTGCGGGTCGGAAGGCCAGTTAGGCGTTGTGACAGAGGCGACATTGCGCATTCTGCCAAAACCCGAGGGCGCGCGCCCGGTATTGATCGGGTTTGATGACAACGAGGTTGCGGGCACCTGCGTGGCCGACATCATCAAGGCGGGCATTCTGCCGGTTGCCATCGAATTCATGGATCGCCCTTGCATCCGCGCGACGGAAGATTTCGCGCATGCGGGCTATCCCGATTGCGAGGCGCTGTTGATTGTCGAGGTTGAGGGCAGCGGGTCGGAGATCGACCACCAGTTGGCACTGATCAAGACCATCGCGATGCGGCACGACCCGGTGGAATTTCGCGAAAGCCGGTCGGAGGAAGAGTCCAAAAAAATCTGGCTGGGCCGCAAATCGGCCTTTGGCGCGATGGGGCAGATAAACGATTACATGTGTCTGGATGGTACGATCCCGATCACGGCACTGCCATTCGTGCTGCGCCGAATCGGCGAGATGTCAAAAGTATTTGGCCTTGATGTCGGCAACGTCTTTCATGCGGGCGATGGCAATATGCATCCGCTTATCCTGTATGACGCCAACAAACCCGGCGATCTGGAACTGTGCGAGGCATTCGGGGCTGAAATTCTGAAGCTGTGCGTCGAGGTTGGTGGTTGTCTGACGGGCGAACACGGCGTCGGCATCGAAAAGCGCGATCTGATGTCGGTGCAATTCAGCGATGCCGATATGGAGGCGCAGTGCCGGGTGAAGGATGTCTTTGATCCGGCATGGTTGCTGAATGCGGCAAAGGTTTTTCCCCTGCACATCACTGCTTCCCGCCGCGCTGCCTGAGATGGGGCTGCGCGCAGAAACCGAAGCAGAACTGGCAGATGCCGTGCGCGGCGCAAACGGTCCGCTGCGCATTGTTGGAGGCGGCACGCGAACCATTGGGCGGGCTGGCCCGGCTGTGGTGCTGGAAACCTCCGGCCTCGCCGGTGTGACGTTGTACGAACCCGGTGCCTTGACGTTGGTTGCCCGTGCTGGAACCTCGCTGGCCGAAATCGAAGCCCTGTTGGCCGCTGAAAGCCAGCGCCTGCCGTTCGAAGTGCCCAACATGCGCGGCCTGACCGGCGGCACTGGCGCGTCCACCATCGGCGGGGTGGTGGCCAGCAACGCATCCGGCCCGCGGCGGGTCCAGGTCGGGGCCTGCCGCGACAGCCTGATCGGGGTGCGCTATGTCGATGGTACGGGCAGCGTGGTCAAGAACGGTGGCCGCGTGATGAAAAACGTCACGGGCTATGATCTGGTCAAGCTGATGGCGGGAAGCCATGGCACGTTGGGCGTTTTGACCGAGGTCAGCTTCAAGGTGCTTCCGATGCCAGAGACGGCAGCGACGTTGATCCTGACAGGTCTTGATGATGCGCGCGCCATTGCCGCCCTGTCGGCGGCGCTCGCGTCGCCTTTCGATGTGTCGGGTGCTGCACATTGGCCCGGCAGCGGCACATTCCTGCGGATCGAAGGATTTGCCGCATCCGTCGCCTATCGCACGCGGCAACTCGCCGGGCTGCTGGCGGAATTCGGGCCTGCATCGGTCGAGGATGATGCCACGACCCGCTGGGCAGATATCCGCGACGTAACCCCCTTTCATGGGCGGCAGGGCGATGTCTGGCGGGTGTCGGTCAAGCCGTCGGAGGCACCGATGATTGCGGCGCGGGCAGGGGCGGACGCGGTTGCCTATGACTGGGGCGGCGGTTTGATCTGGATGCTGCTGCCCCCTGGTACCGATCTGCGGGCCCGCCTTGCCCCTTTTACCGGTCACGCCACGCGGGTTCGGGCCACATCGGCCGACGGGATCGCGGCATTTCAACCAGAGGCACCTGCACTTGCTGACTTGGCGAGGGGGTTGCGCGCAAAGTTTGATCCGCGCGGCATCCTGAACCCCGGCCTGATGGAGAGCTGACATATGAATATGACTGCAGCCCGCATCGCAGCCCGGCCTTTGCCGCAGACGGCGGCGCGCTAGCATGCAGACAAATTTCACCCCCGAGCAATTGCTGGACCCGGCGACCGCGCAGTCGAATGCCGTGCTGCGGTCTTGCGTCCACTGCGGGTTTTGCACGGCAACCTGCCCGACCTATCAGGTGCTGGGCGACGAGTTGGACAGCCCGCGCGGGCGGATTTACCTGATCAAGGACATGCTGGAAAAAGGTCGCCCGGCAGATGCGAAAACCGTCAAGCATATTGATCGCTGCCTGTCATGCCTTGCCTGCATGACGACCTGCCCGTCTGGCGTCAATTACATGCAACTTGTTGATCACGCGCGCGAATACATTGAAAAAACCTACCGCCGTCCGTTCATGGACCGGATGTTGCGGCATGTTTTGGCGTGGGTCATCCCAAACCCGACCCGATTTCGGCTGGCGCTGCTGGGGGCCAAGATTGCCCGGCCGTTGGGGTTTTTGGTGCCCGATGCGCGGCTGCGGGCAATGTTGGACATGGCACCAAAGACCATTCCGCCGGTCAGCCTGAACGACCGCCCGCAAACCTTCCCTGCCGCCGAACCTCGCCGGATGCGGGTGGCATTGATGACCGGCTGTGCGCAAAAGGCGCTGAACACCGATATCAACGATGCGACCATCCGGATTTTACGCAGGCTGGGGTGCGAAGTGGTGGTTGCCAAGGGCATGGGGTGCTGTGGTGCATTGACCCATCACATGGGCAAGGCCGATCTGGCGAAGGCGTCTGCGGCGGCGAATATCCGCGCCTGGATGGCCGAGGATGCAGGCGGTGGCCTTGACGCGGTGGTGATCAATACCAGCGGTTGCGGCACCACGGTGAAAGATTATGGCCATATGTTTCAGCATACGCCGCTTGCTGCCGATGCGGCCAAGATCGCCGGAGTAACGATGGATATCAGCGAGGTATTGGCAAAGCTGGGGCTTCCCGAGGGGGTAAGGAAAAACCTGCGCGTGGCCTACCATTCTGCCTGTTCGCTGCAACATGGGCAGCAGATCAAGACCGCGCCGAAAGATCTGCTGAAACGCGCAGGCTTTGACGTGGTCGAACCTGCCGACAGCCATTTGTGTTGTGGGTCTGCGGGCACCTACAACTTGTTGCAACCTGAAATCTCGGCCCAACTGAAGGCGCGCAAGGTGGCCACGCTGGAGGCGCGCAAGGCCGATATCATCGCGGCCGGCAACATCGGCTGCATGATGCAGATCGGGTCTGCCACCCGCACCCCTGTCGTGCATACGGTTGAACTGCTGGATTGGGCCACTGGCGGGCCAAAACCACGCGCGCTTGGACAGTTGACATAGAGCCTGTCTGACGATCATAGTATCGCCAGACAGGCTCTAGCCCTTTGATTTTACGCTTTTCTTTCGAGAAAACCGGTATCCACTTTTGTCGGACAAGCTCTGGCCTTTTGAATTCGCGCGCATCGGGCGGGCCAATCGGTTCCTGCTTTTCCCTGATTTGCTCTGGCCCAGCCACAAATCCGCCGTATAGGATGCCTAGAGGCAGACCCATAGCCGGAGGACCAATGCGCCTGTCGTCATTTACCCTTTTTTGCCTCGTCTTGATGTGTGCTGGTCCTGCCGGATCACAAGAGACTGCGTTGCGCACACTGGCGACCGGTGATGACAGCCGGGGGTGGGAAGCCGTTGGCCGGCTGAACTTTGGCGATCGCGGTTTTTGCACCGGCGCGCTGATCGAGCCGAATCTGGTTCTGACCGCCGCTCATTGCCTGTTCGATAAGGAAACTGGCGCGCGCATCGACGAAGGCCAGATCGAATTTCTGGCCGGGTGGCGCAATGGCCGTGCAGCGGCCTACCGCGGCGTACGCCGTGCCGTCATTCACCCCGACTATGTGTTTGGCGGTGTTGACCGGCTTGACCGTGTCGCCTTTGATCTGGCGCTGCTGGAACTTGACCAACCCATTCGTCTGCCCTCGATCACACCCTTCGAAACGGATATCGGCCCCGCCAAAGGCGACAAGGTCGAGGTTGTGTCCTACGCGATGGACCGGGCAGAAGCGCCGTCGTTGCAGGAGGTCTGCTTTGTGCTGGGCAATCAACCCGGTGTGGTCGTGCTGACCTGCTCGGTTGATTTCGGATCGTCCGGTGCGCCGATATTCGTGGTGCGTGATGGTGTGGCACGGGTGGTCTCGGTCGTATCCGCCAAGGCTGAGGTTGACGGAAAAAAGGTGGCACTGGGCACGACGCTGGCGGAGCCGCTGGCAAGAGTGCGTGCTGAACTGGACACTGGCATCGGCGCGCCGCGCAAGGTGCCAAACTCGGTTCGCGTCCTGTCGGGCAACGCCGCTGGTGGCGCGAAGTTTGTCAAACCCTGATATCGGCGGCGTTGATCTGGGGCGCAGGCTCTTGAAAGCGCGCAGGTCATTTCCCAGATAAGTGATAGCCGGGTGCCAAAATGGGCCCGGCCTCATCGGCCCGTTCCCGTGAAGGAAGGGCCATCATCATCGCTTTACGGAGGATGCAATGCGTAACTACGATTTCGCCCCGCTTTACCGGGCAACTGTTGGCTTTGACAGGATCACCGATCTGATGGACCGTGTGCTGTCCAGCGATGTGGTGCAACCCACTTACCCGCCCTACAACATTGAAAAGACGGCAGATAATGCGTACCGTATTTCGATCGCCGTGGCCGGATTTTCGCAAGACGAACTGGCCGTCGAGGTGAAGGAAAACACCCTGCACGTCACCGCCCGCAAGGCCGCCGATGAAGATCAGCGCAGCTACCTGCACCGCGGCATTGCCACGCGCGCCTTTGACCGCCGCTTTGCACTGGCCGATCATGTGCGCGTGACGGGTGCCGCCCACGAACTGGGCATGCTGCATATCGATCTGGTGCGTGAAACACCCGAAGCGTTGAAACCGCGCCGGATCGAGATCGGCAAAGGTGCTGCCGACGGCGTGAAGACGATCGAGGGTCTGGCGGAAACCACCGTTATCTGATCATCACTAACACTGGAAAAAGGCGCGTCATCCGGACGCGCCTTTTTTTCATGTAATACAGCGCATTCAGCGAGTATCCAGCGTTTTTGCCATCCGCATCAGGTTTACCGCCTCGATCCGGTAGCCGAACGCATCCTCGCCGCGCGCCCCAAGCGCCAGTGTGATCGCATCGTCCCAGCCCCAGTCGTTCAGGTAAACCGATCCCGCCAGCAACTGCCCGAACCCCGCGATGGCCGCCGCGAAACGGGCGTCGTCATTGGCCGGGCCGCCCTGCGCAATCGGCGTCTCGATCAGCTTTGACGCGGCTTGCCCCAGTGACTTGTAGCGCAGCCGCAAAAACCCCAGCTCGGCGATCTGGCCTTCAAAATCGGCCGCAGTGCCATAGCGCAGCGGGTCATTGCGAAGGGCAACACTGCCCGGCGCGGTAATCTCGTAGATCGCGGTTACCGAATGGCCGGCCCCTATTTCCCCTGCATCGACCTTGTCATTGTTGAAATCCTCGCGGTTCAAGGCGCGGGTTTCATAGCCGATCAGGCGGTATTCAGCGACCGCCGCCGGGTTCCACTCCACCTGAATTTTCACGTCATTGGCGATGGGGAACAACGCACCGGTCAACTGATCGACCAGTACTTTGCGCGCCTCGTTCAGCGTGTCGATATAGGCCGCCGTGCCATTGCCGTTCTGTGCGAGCGCCTGCATCGTGGCATCATCAAGATTGCCGCGACCAAAGCCCAGAACCGACAGGTAGATGCCGGTATCGCGCTGCTTGGCGATATAGGCTTCCAACCCATCGGGATCATCGATGCCGACGTTGAAATCGCCATCCGTCGCCAGCAGAACGCGGCTGACCTCGCCGTCGCCGCCCATGGTTACCGCCACGCCATAGGCGAGCGCCAGCCCTTCGGCCCCCGCCGTTGAACCACCAGCAGCCAGATTATCAAGTGCGGCAAGGATGGTGGCGCTTTCGCGGGCTTTGGTCGGTTCCAGCACCGTGCCCGCTGATCCGGCATAGGCGACCATGGCAATTTCATCGTCCGGGCGCAGTTCGGCCAGCATCAGACGCAACGATTGCTTAAGAAGCGGCAGTTTGTTCGGCTCGTCCATCGATCCGGAGGTATCGATCAGGAACACGAGGTTCAGGCGGGCACGATCCGCAAGTGCGGGCAGCCGCCCCTGCAACCCGATGTGCACAAGGCGCGTGCCGGGGTTCCAGGGCGTCGGCATAACGGTGGCCGTGCTGCGAAATGGCGCATCGGCTTGGTCTGGCGCGGGGTAGGCATAGGGGAAGTAGTTCACCATCTCCTCTACCCGAACCGCCCCGGGTGGGGGTAGCACGCCGGCCATCAGGGATGACCGGACCACCGCGTAACTGGCCGTATCGACATCGATCGAGAAGGTGGAAACGGGTTCCTCGGCAGTGACTTTCACCGGGTTTGCATCGGCGTTGGGGAAGGCTTCGGTGGTCTCGACGGGCAGGACGGTCTGGTTGAAATCCGATTCGGGCTGGGCGGTCGCAGAGGCATAGCCTTGCTGCAAAATGTCAGGGGCAGACGCTTCGGTGCGCATCTCGGCCTCAGCGGACAGCACTGAACCGGCTGGGGCGGCCTCGGCAAAGCCTTCGGCGGGGGCGTCTTGCAGGACGATAGTGCCAGCCTCCGGCACGGCGGTCTTGGCGATGCGCCCGGCCAGATTGGGTTCGTTCGGTTGGACCATGGGTTCGGGTTCATCGGTAGCGGCCACTTCTGGTGTCGGCACCCGCCTTGTGCGGGCATCGTCGGCCTCGGGCAGGGCGATGACAGCCGGCTCTGGCTGGTTCAGCGTCGGCAATACCACGATCAGGCCAAGGCACAGTGCCGCGACCGACGTGGTGGCGGCAAGCGCGCCGCGAGAGGTGAGTGAGTTTAGCATGTTGCGCACTCCGTTCAGGAACCCCGCCTGCTTTTGGCGGTCCTGACTGGGACGCGGCGCAGCGCGCGATCCTTGGAGGGCATCGAACTTTTTCATCGCAAGCGCGATGGCGTCGGCTTTGGCAGCCGGATCAGCGGCAGGCAGGGCGCGCAGTGCGGCTTTCAGTTCGTCGAGTTCATCGGTCATGCTTGTGCCTCCTCGGCCGCGATGGCGCGCAGGCGCTTTTTTACTTCAGACATCCGCCACGCGACGGTGCCTTCGGATAGTCCCAAAACTAGCGCGGCCTCGGCTTGGGTCATGTCCTCGCCCAGGATCAGGGCAACGGTATCGCGCAGATCGGGCGAAAGCCGGGCCATGGTTTCGGTCAGCCAGTCGATAGCGGCGCGTTTAGTTTCGATTTCATCCTGCCGCGCAAGTTCCCAGTCCCCCCATCCTGACGCGGCTTTCGAATGGGTGGCTTGCCGGCGGCGGCGGTCGTGGGCGGCATTCACGATCACGCGGTAAAGCCAGGTCGAAAACCGCGCCTCGCCGCGCCAGCCTCGAAGTTTGGCAGGCAACGCGAGGCAGATATCCTGCGCCAGATCCTGCGCCTCGGAATGGGTGCCGATAAGGCGGCAGGCAAGGCCGAAGATGCGGTCGTAATGCCGTGCCAGAAGGGCCGCAAACGCATCACGGTCGCCGTTGGCGGCGGCTGAAGCGAGGGTTTCATCAGGCGTTTCCATGAGCATCACGATAGTTGAGACGGATCAGGATCGGCAATCCTTGGCGAGAAAGTGGCGCGCGGCAGGCAGTCTACACGGTGAAATGTGTAACAATATAATATATAACGATAAAACTTCCCTGCGTTCGCTCCGACGGCGGTTGTTCAGCGCGGGATCGGTCCGCCGGATTGCTGAAAATCTGTCAAACAAGCGTCATGCAGGCGTTGCGCCGATCCGGGATGATTACGTCGAGTCGATGCAATGGGGGCTGAACATGACCAAAATCGCCGTTCTGCTGGCGACAGCAATTTCTTTGCCACTTGCGACCTTTGCACATGCCGAAGATGTCTTCCCGGCAACTCTGGCAGGGCATGCGCTGATCCCGGCTTTGACGATGATTACGCCGCCTGCGGATGCACCAAAAGACGCATCGGTCAGCGGCAAGTTCACCGGCCCCACCCGTAACGAGGTGCCGGGGTCTGTGATGGGCGACACCGGCCCCAGCCATGGCAAACGGCCTACCGGCATCAGCCTACCATTTGACGGCCAGCCGTTTCAGGGGCTGTCCGGCTTTGCGATGAACCGGGCCGAGGACGGCGCGATCTATGTGCTGACCGACAACGGCTTTGGCTCAAAGGCCAACAGCCCCGACGCATTGCTGTTCTTTCACCGCCTGATGCCGGACTTTGATGCCGGAACCGTGGCCATCCAGGCGACGACATTCCTGTCAGACCCCGGCCGCAAGGTGCCGTTCCGCATTGCCTACGAAGGCACCGACAGCCGCTATCTGACTGGCGCTGATTTCGACATCGAAAGCATTCAGGTGGCGGTCGGTTCGGTCTGGCTGGGCGACGAATTTGGCCCCTACATCATCAACACCACGATGGAGGGCAAAGTGATTGCGGTTTACCCCACGATGGTGGGTGAGACGCAATTGAAGGGCCCCGATACACCGGGAATTTCGGCGGTTTCCGTGGCGGGCACCGATTGGACGGTGCAGCGATCCGGCGGCTATGAAGGCATGGCGCTGCAACCTGGCACCGGGCTGTTATGGGCGATGCCGGAAAAGCCCTTGCTGGGGGCCGATGGCAAGGCGGCCGACACCTATCTGCAGGTAATGGCGTTTGACCCCGCCAAGGCCGCCTGGACCGGAGCCAGCTTCAAGTTCGCACTGGCCGAAGGCGCGACGGCAATCGGCGATTTCAACTTCATCGACGACACCCGCGCGCTGGTGATCGAGCGCGACAATGGCGAAGGTGATCCCAGCCTGAAATGCGCGGGCGACCCGATGCTGGATTGCTTTCCTGCGCCTGCAATGATCAAGCGGGTTGTCCTGATTGACACGGCCAGTGTGGATGCCGACGGTTTTGTGCGCCGCATCGGCCATATCGATCTGATGGAAATTGCAGACCCCGACGGCAAGAACCGGCTGGAAACGGCGTCCGCGCGCGATCTGACCGGCAAGATGACCTTTCCGTTCTTCACCATCGAAGACGTGATGATGGTGGACGACACTTACATTATTGTCGCCAACGACAACAACCTGCCGTTCTCGTCGGGCCGAGCGTTGGACAAGGCTGCCGACAATGAATTCGTCTTGTTAAGCGTGCCGGACCTGCTGGCCGCGAAGTAGCGGCTTTGCCGGCAGGCGCGCGCAGCTTCAAGGGGCCAGGGGATGAAATACACGCAATTTGCGCGGGTTTTACAGGCTTTCGACAGGGCGCGTCACGAGTTCGAGATCAGGCGCCGATCCTGCTTGTCGGTGGAGGGCGCGAAGGGTTCTCACCGGATTTCTGGTCACAAGGCCCAGACGCTGGGTGAGAGGTGCGGTTGCAGCATGTTATGCCCAGTTTATTGGTAACATGCTGAAAATAAGTACTTGCTGCGTTGCAGCAGGCGCGACTGAATCGGTTGTGTGCAAATGAATCTTTGGTTGAAAATTCGAATCACATGACCGGTTATCGGGAGTAATTCGGGCTGCTGAGAAATGGTTAAATGGTTGGTCGAAATCTGAACGAACTTGCACGCAGAGGGCTCTTGTCCACGCAAAGGAAACAACCATCGCGATTTCGTTACAATTTGCAAAAAACGAGATTATACACCTGTCTAAAAAGCCTAGTCGGAAAATCCAAGTGTTCAACCGGGGCGCGTTATGCGAAAACTCAATGCATAGAGAGAGTGTGTTGTAGCGAGTTAACGTGGTGAAGGCTGAGCGAGTTGACGTAGTGATGAGTGCGTCAAGTGTGTTCTTGCAGTGAGTTAGTGTACATGTTTTTTTTAGTTTCATTAAGTTTGATGAAAAAGTTGTTTTGCCCTTTCAGAGACGCGCCGTGACGGCAACTTGCCCCATTGGCGCGTCCTGAAGGAAGGCTGTCATTGTGTCGCAAAGGTTTGCTACTGTTTCGTCTGTATCGAGTGCCCTGTTCTGCAAAGTTGTGATTGTCATTCAATTTGTTCCCATTGCCTGTCGATGAGTGTTGATTTCTTGTGCCCGGTGGACGTGGTAAGCCGTTTGTCTGTCTGAGTTGGTTCCTATTTGTCGAACCGTTTGTTGACAGTTTTTTTCTGCTTCGTGCCGAATGTAACCAGTAAATCTGCCGGCGACCGTTTCGGTCGGATGTTTGGCAAAAGCGCCTGCAAGCTTAGCGGCCCGCCACGATCGGCGGCCGCTGGCTTGTCGTAAAAAATGCATTGAAGGCCAGTATCGCCGACGCCCGCACACAAAGTGCGGGGCTAGTTGGCTACAGGCGGGTGACAAGCACCTTGTCGATGCGCCGATCATCAAGGTCTATCACCTCAAACAGGTGACCCTCGACAGTAAAGGTATCGCCAAGGTCCGGCAGACGGTGGAACTGGTGCAGCATCAGGCCGGCGACGGTATCATAGTCGCCGGCCAATGCACGTGACAGGCCCATGCGTTCGCAAAACTCGTCCACCGGCATCCAGCCCGCCACAAGCCAGCTGTCATCCGACCGCTGGAACATCGCGGGTTCTTCTTCCTTGTGTTCAAGAAAGGTACCGGTGATCGCCTCCAGGATATCGCCGGTGGTGATGATGCCTTCAAAGCTGCCGTGTTCGTCGTAAACCAGCGCCATGTGATTGGGCGAGGCGCGCAGGATCTCGATCACCGCCAGCGCATCGGCCTTGTCGGTGACAACGGGCACTTCGCGCATCAGTTTGCCCACATCCAGCGGCTTGCCCTGCGAAATGGCGGCGAATGCATCGGTCATGTAAAGCACGCCCACCACTTCATCGGTATCGCGGTTGCGCACGGGGATGCGCGGGCGACCAGAGGCGCGGATGGCGGCAATCGTCTCTTCGGGTGTGGCTTGAAGATCGACCAGTTCCACATCGCGGCGCGGGGTCATCAGGGCGCGCGCGGAACGATCTGCAAGCCGCATCACGCCAGTTAGCATTTCTTGCTCTTCGTCTTCGATCACACCGTCAAAACGCGCCTCGGCAAGGATGGTACGAACTTCTTCTTCGGTTACCCGTGCTTTGCTGTCGCGCGGCACACCCATCAGTGCGAGCACAGCGCGTCCTGACAGATCCAGCAGCCAAATAACAGGTGATGCGATGCGGGCAATCCAGACCATGATCGGTGCTGCGCGCATGGCCACCGCTTCAGGGTTGCGAAGGGCAATCTGTTTAGGAACGAGTTCCCCTATGATTAACGACAGATAAGTTAAAAGTACGACCACACTGCCGACACCAAGCGTGTGTGCCCAGTCGGCATCAACGCCGCGCGCGGCCAGCCAGCCGGCCAAGCGTGCACCCAGTGTTGCCCCCGAAAACGCCCCGGATAGCACGCCCACAAGCGTTATGCCGATCTGGACTGATGACAAAAAACGCCCAGGATCTTCCCCGAGACGCAGTGCAGCCAGAGCGCGGACATTTCCAGCTTCTGCCAGCGGTTTCAGCCGTGCCGGGCGCGACGACACAATTGCAAGTTCGGACATCGCGAGCCCGCCGTTCAGGGTGATCAGAACGACGACAATGAGAATCTCGATTAGCATGGGGTCCGGTTGATAAGGTACAGACAAAGTAAGGGGAACCGTGGCGGGTCGCAAGCGCTACCGCGTACACCCTACGATTTCGTACCAGAAGCCGGTCTTGCTATCATGACCCTTGCCAAACGGAAGGTTCGGCCCTATGTGACATTCGCGACGCTTTCTTAATCGACCCTCTGTTCCCTTGTGGCTGCAGTCTCGATCTAGACACACAGCCGGGTCATCGCAGTTTCGCGGATGGCAAACATGATGGAGTAAACACGATGGCCAATGGCACCGTGAAATGGTTTAACGCAACCAAGGGTTTCGGCTTTATTGCCCCCGCAAATGGCAACCGCGATGTGTTCGTACACATTTCGGCGCTTGAGCGCGCAGGCATCCGCCAGTTGGACGACGGTCAAGCCGTCACGTTCGACATTGAAGCAGGCCGTGACGGCCGCGAGTCGGCAACGAACCTCGCACTGGCCTGATCTTCGGGTCCAGCTGAATTTAACGGGGGTGGCGAAAGCCGCCCCCGTTTGCATTTGTAAGGTTAGTCCAGTTTGAAATCGAAATGCTTGCGAACTTTTTCTTCGATCTTCCATATGCCTTTGAAGTCTTTCTCGACCGCGAAAGCATCGCCCGCGACGACGGTTACCGGGGTGCCGCCATCTGGGGTGATGACGATGCGGCCTTCGATCAGGTGGACGAATTCGTAGGCAGTGTAGGTGGCGTGGTAGCTGCCCGGTGTGCATTCCCAATAGCCCGACATCATGGTGCCATCGGCGGTGGTGTGAAGGACCCAGGTTGACATTTTGGGGCTGCCTTCGGTGACGACCCAGCCGTCCAGGTCGGCTGTTGACGGGGTGACGGTGGATAGGGCGGGCAGTTTGGTGATGGTTTGCATCGGGGTTACCTTTGTGAGGGATGGTTTTGGCGAAGAATAGCAAAGCCGGTATGCTTCGGCGGCCTAGGCGGCGACAGGTTTCTGCTTGATCCCGACGGAAGACAGGGCGAGGCTTGATGCAGTCTAACCAAGCGCCGGAGGGGTGCCATGAAGCTGCACGATGTCACCGAGATGCTCTATGTGAACGACGCAAATCTTTCCGGATCGCGGTTCAATGACGTGAATCTTTCGGGTGCGAAGTTCAAAAAGACCAATCTTTCTGGTGCCGTTATGGTTGATGCCAACTTGTCGGGATGGCACGTTTCGGATGCTGATCTTTCGGGCGCACGAATTGCGGCGAGTAACCTCACAGGGCTGGAAATTTCCGATTGCCGTATCGACGGCATGACCATTGACGGCGTTGCGGTGTCGGATTTATTCGCAGCTTACAAGGCGCGAAGGATGTGACGGGCTGAAGCGCCCGCCAATTGGCCGTCAGATCGACAGACAGATGTATTTCAGTTCCATATAGTCGTCGATGCCGTGGTGGCTGCCTTCGCGGCCCAGGCCGGATTGCTTGACGCCGCCGAAGGGGGCCATTTCGTTGGAGATGAGGCCAGTGTTGACGCCGACCATGCCGTATTCAAGTTGTTCCTGCACGCGGGTGATGCGGCCGATGTCGCGGGCGTAGAAGTAACTGGCGAGGCCGAAGATGGTGTCGTTGGCGCGCTTGATAACCTCTTCTTCGGTGTCGAATTTGAACAAAGGCGCGAGGGGGCCGAAGGTTTCTTCGTTGGCGACCATCATTTTTGGGGTGACGCCGGTCACGACGGTAGGTTGGAAGAACGTGCCACCTAGCGCATGGCGTTTGCCGCCGGTCAGGATTTTGCCGCCGCCCGCGAGGACGTCGGCGATGTGTTCTTCAACCTTGTCGACGGCGTCCATGTTGATAAGGGGGCCGGTGGTGGTGCCGGCAGTCAGACCGTCACCGATGTTAAGGTTGGTGACTGCGGTTGCCAGCTTTTCGGCAAAGGCGTCATACACCCCGGCTTGCACATAGATACGGTTGGCGCAGACGCAGGTTTGGCCATTGTTGCGGAATTTGGAGATCATCGCGCCTTCGACGGCGGCATCAAGATCTGCGTCGTCGAAGACGATGAAAGGGGCGTTGCCGCCAAGCTCCATCGAACATTTCAGGATTTGATCAGCGGCTTGGCGCAGCAGGATGCGGCCTACTTCGGTGGAGCCGGTAAAGGTAAGCTTGCGGATGGCGGGATTTTCGCAAAACTCCTTGCCAATTTCCGAGGACCGTTTCGAAGTGATGACGGAAAACACGCCACCGGGAACGCCTGCGCGTTCGGCAAGCACGGCGAGGGCGATGGCCGACAGCGGGGTTTCGGCGGCAGGGCGGGCGACAAAGCCGCAGCCTGCGGCCAAGGCCGGGGCCACTTTGCGGGCGATCATCGCGTTGGGGAAGTTCCACGGTGTGATCGAGGCGCAGACGCCGATGGGTTGTTTGATGACGGAAATGCGTTTGTCGCGCATGTGGCCGGGAATAATCTCGCCGTAGGTGCGTTTAGCCTCTTCGCCGAACCATTCGATATAGGCGGAGCCGTAGGCGATTTCGCCTTTCGCTTCGGCCAATGGTTTGCCCATTTCGGCGGTTAGGATTGTGGCAAGATCGTCTTGTGCTGCCATGCACAGATCATACCATTTGCGCATGATGGTGGCGCGCTCTTTACCGGTGCGCAGCGCCCAATCGCGGCGGGCCACGTCGGCGGCGGCAATGGCACGGGCGGCATCAGCGCGGGTAAGGTCTGGCACATGGGCGATGACATCACCGCGGGCGGGGTTGCTGACGGGAAACGTCGCACCATCGGCTGCATCGACCCATTCACCGGCAACATATGCTTTGTTTGGCAGCAGGCCGGGGTCTTTTAGCATCGAGCGCAGGTCTGTGGCGGTGTCGAGCATCGTAGCCTCCCATTTCGTATGCGCATATGCAATGCAGTGTGGGGCGGGATTTGTCCAGTTCTGGTAGGGCTAACACGGGCAGATTTGATCATAACTGGGGTGGCCAGATGGATATGGACCGGGCGTATGCGAATGGGGCGTTCATTGCGGGGGCTGACGGCTATCCGCCCCGGTGGGAGGCAGCGGCGGCTGAGTTTCGGGCGGGGTTGGGGGCAAGGGCAAGATTGGGGTTGGCGTATGGGCCGGGCGCGCGGCAACGGTTTGATCTGTTTATGCCGGACGGGGTACCGCGTGGATTGTTGGTGTACGTGCATGGTGGCTATTGGTTGGCGTTTGGGCGGGAAAACTGGTCACATTTGGCAGCCGGTGCGCTGGCGCGCGGTTGGGCTTGTGTGATGCCGTCCTACACGCTGGCCCCCGAAGCGCGAATTGCCGAGATAACGATTGAGATTGGTCGCGCAGTCGGTGCGGCGGCGGCGATGGTTGCAGGTCCGGTTGTGGTGACGGGGCACTCGGCGGGCGGGCATTTAAGCGCGCGGATGGGGTGTGTGGGGGCACCCTGTACGGCGGCGGTGGCGCGGGTGGTGCCGATATCGCCAGTGGCTGAGCTGGAACCGTTGATGCAGACGGCGATGAATGAGCGGTTACAGATTACGGAGGGCGAGGCAGCGCTGGAAAGCCCGGCGCGGTTGGCGCTGCGGGCTGGCGTTTCGGCGCACGTGTGGGTTGGGGGAAATGAGCGACCGGCGTTTCTGTGGCAGGCGCGAAACTTGTCGGAAAACTGGGGCTGTGATTGGTCGGTCGCGCTCGGCAAGCACCATTTCGATGTCATTGATGCCTTGGCCGATCCAGCCTCGCCGTTGAGCGCCACTTGCATGGAGGGGCTGTGACACCGGGGGCGCGGAAAATTCTTAGCTAAGAATTTTCGCCCCTGCACAATGCCCGCGATCAGCCCTTGTCGTGCATCCGCTCGATGTAGGATCGCATTTCTTCTGCTTCGCGGCGGGCATCGCGCAGCCCGTCCATGGCGGCGCGCAGTTCGGCCTCGGTCTGGGTGATGTGGTTGGTCAGTTCGGCCTCGCGCTGTTCCAGATAGATGATCGCCTGATCGCGGGTTTCTTCGGCCTCGTGCAGTGCCTGCGCCAGCTTGTCCAACTCGCCCATATCGCTGCCCGCGACGCGGGTGAAACGGTGCAGCGCCCAATAGGCGAACCATCCCATGGCAAAGGCGGCAAGCAAGATGATGGCAGTGGCGATGACGAATTCGGTACGGTTCATTGCAGGCCTATGCGCGGGGGTGAGGGTGGTTCGGATCAGTTGCCTGCTGGCCGGGATTTTGGCCGCAGGGTGGGTTTTTCTGGGGCGACAGAGGGAATGTCGCTGTCAGGTGCTCTTGCCGCACCGCCATCTACGGTTTGATCGGTTCGAGGGCGAGTTGCGCTGGCTGCGGCAGGCGGGTCTCCCTCGGCAGGAAGATCCAGGAAGGTGAATTCAATCCGACGATTGGCTTCGCGCCCTTCTTCGGTTTCATTGTCGGCGATGGGCTTTGTCTCGCCGTAGCCGACGGCGGTAAAGCCATCGACGGAAACGCGGCGGCCTTGCAGGGCCAGAAGCACCGCCCCGGCGCGCGATTGGCTGAGGGCACGGTTGCCCTCTTCGCTGCCTTGGGCATCGGTATGGCCGGCGATCTCGACGCGCATGTTGGGGCAGTTTGTAAGCACGGCAACCAGCGCATCAATGGCACTGCGCGAGGCGGGGGCAATATCTGCCGAGCCCGGATCGAAGGTGATCTTCTGAACCCCGAGGGCGGCTTCGATCCGCAGGCGGCATTCCTCGGGGGTGGGCAGGGCGGCGGCGGGATCAAGGCTTTCGACATAGGTCACATCGACCTTGTAGGTCTTTCCCGGGCCAAGCTTCGCCGCAAGGATCTGCGATATGCGCGCCCTCGCCCCCGGTGATCCGGTGACGCCTTTCAGATTGACCGTATCCATGCGCACGACCAGATCGCCACTTTCGAGTTCTGCCATCGCCTCCAGCGCCGCCAGCACCCGCATCGGCCAGCCATCGGGAAGATCGGGGTCGAGCCGCGTCGCGATATAGACCTTGTCAGAGCCGAAACTGGCACGGGCAAAAGCATCGACTGCATTGCGCAAGGTGGCGTCGGTCAGGCGTCCGCGCAGTTCTACCTTGCCCTCGGGTGTCATGCTGGCGGTAAACTCGACCGGGCCTTCGGTGGCCGCGGACGCCGCTTTCGGCAGCGTGGCGTTCAGTGAGAACACGTCCGGCAGTGCAGTTTGAAATTCGCCGACGGCGCGATCAAAGGTGACCTGCGGCGTGGCATCGGTTGCCAGCAAGGTGACATCGGCATCCGAAAAGGTGAGTGTCCCGGCACCGATTGCAGCCAGCGCGGCAATGCCCGCCTCGACTGCCTCGGCCCATTTCGGGGTCGGCACGCCAAGGCCGACCGTGCAGTTTGTGGCAGCCGTGGCGCCGACCCTCTGAGCGGCGGCAAGAATGCGCGCCTTGGCGCTTTCGGTATCGGCAGAACAGGCATCAAAGCGTCCGCCTTGGTCGTCCATCACGAAGCGCAGGGTGAACGGTGTCAGCACTGGCCGGGGGGCAGAAATGGCAAGATCGACCTGCAATCCCTGCGGCATCAACCGTTTCAGTTCCGCCTCAAGCGCCTTCTTTTCCGCCTCTGATCCCGAAATCGCAGTGACTGCCACGCGGTTTGCACCAACCGAAATCTTGGCGCGCGGCAGCATTTTCAGCGCGGCCACCCCGAAATCGACCGCGTTCTGCCACCCCTCCGGGGCGGGGTAAGCCGCGGTTTCCAGCATGTCGGCGATGGCCACATCGGGGCTGATTGCGGCGACTGCGGCGGCAATCGCGGCCTCGCCCGTGCCGTCCTCATCTGATGTGGGCACAAGGCCGATCAGTTGAATACCATCATCGTTGCGCAGCATTTCAACGGAAAAGCGCGGCGCGGTGATTTCGCTGGCGGGTGTCACATCCAGCCGGTCGCGCACCCGGTTGGCATCGACGACGCTGCCGGCAAGGTTGACCGCGCGAAACCGTGTGGCCTCGTTCGGGGCGGTCCCGCGCAGGCGCACCAACAGCCCGTCGGGTTCGACCGATGCCCAGGTCACGCCTTCCGCCATCAGCGCCGAGTTGACGGCGGCGGCAGACCGGGTTTCGATCACCACCGCCAAAAGATAGGATGTCAGCAAGGACAGCAGACACGCCCCTACAAAGGCTGCCACGGCGATAAGGTTTTGCGGAACGCGCATGAGGGACGGGCCTTGGTCAGGGTTGGATGCACCCTAGGACAGAAAACAGAGTGCCGACCTTTAGGCCTTTCGCGCCGCCGGTTCAATCGGAAGTGCCATTACAGCAGCGCCGCCCCGGCAAGAAACAGCGCAGGGATCAGCCCGGCATCGCGGTTGGACAGGAATATCTGCCAGCAAACATTTGGACTGTCGGTATCAAGCCGGGTCAGTTGCCACAGCAGATGGCCACCGAACGCCCAGACCCCGCCCAGCGCCAGAACCAGCTTGATCGCGTTTCCACTGTCCAGCAGCGCCAGCAAGATCGCCAGCGTCATCAGGGCGACGCTCAGCAGGGCAAAGCCGCGCAACCATGGCATGCTGTTATCGCCAAACAGCCGTGCCGTGGACCTGACCCCGATCAGCGCGTCATCCTCGACATCCTGATACGCATAGATTGTGTCGTAGAATAGCGTCCAGGCGATGCCCGCGAGGTACAGAACAACTGCTGGCATGGCCAGATGGCCGGTATGGGCCGTCCACGCCAGCACTGCGCCCCAGTTGAAGGCAAGGCCGAGAAAAACCTGCGGCCACCATGTAAAACGCTTGGCAAAAGGGTATAACGCAACAAGGGCCAGAGAGGCGATACCAAGAAGGATCGCGTTTTGATTGAATGAAAACAGGATGATTGCTGCGGCCAGCGCTTGGATGATCATCCAGATCGTAGCCTGACGCGGTGTTATCTGGCCTGCGGGGAGCGGGCGGCTTCTGGTGCGGGCAACACCTGCGTCGATATGGCGATCGGTGATGTCATTCCAGGTGCACCCGGCACCCCGCATCAGGAAAGCGCCAACCGCGCAGCCAAGCATGATCCACAAATCCCGCATCTGGAAACCAGCGGGATCGGCGGCGATGGCCAGCGCCAGCCCCCAAAGGCACGGGATCAACAGCAGCCAGGTGCCGATCGGCCGGTCGGCGCGCGACAGGCGCAGATAGGGCCGTGCGGCTGGCGGGGCAAAGCGATCGACCCAGTTCCGCGCGGGCGCATCGGCCACCGGACTGTCGGCAAAGGGATCGGTGTCCTCCAGCGGGGCAGCCTCTGGCGTTCTGGGCAGTTGGTGCATAAGTTCCGGCCTATGGCTGAGGCAAAGATACGGCTGTATGTAGAGCACCCTCTTGGGGCAGGGCAACCGGTTCCGCTGACTGCGGATCAGGCGCATTACCTTTTTGCCGTCATGCGGCTGGGGGTCGGGGCTGCGGTGTTGCTGTTCAACGGGCGGGATGGAGAATGGCGGGCCGATGTCGCCGAGGCGGGCAAGCGTGGCGGGGTGCTGATCTGTGCCGACCTGACCAAGCCGTTGCAGATGCCACCGGACCTGTGGCTGCTGTTCGCGCCGATCAAGAAAGCGCGCACCGATTTCATCGTCGAGAAGGCGGTCGAGCTGGGGGTCGCCCGGATCATGCCAGTGCAGACCCAGCATACCCACGCTGACCGTATCAGGCAGGACCGATTGCAAGCCCATGCAGTTGAGGCAGCCGAGCAATGCGGGGCGACATTTGTGCCTGAGGTGGCGGAACTGGCGGCGCTGGAACGGGTGCTGGCGAGCTGGGACGCGGGGCGGCGGCTACTGTGGTGCGATGAAGGGATGGCGGGCCGCTCTGCCGCCCTTACGGGCCTTATCGCTGACCGTAGCGCGCCATGGGCGATCCTGATCGGGCCGGAGGGTGGATTTTCAACACGTGAGCAGGAGCGGTTGCGCGGTATGACTTGTGTGGTGCCGCTGTCACTGGGGCCACGGATATTGCGGGCGGATACGGCAGCGATTGCCGCACTGACATTGTGGCAGGCGGCGCTGGGAGATTGGGCATGATCCGCGAGGCTGAGGCAGCAGACCGCGACGCGTTGGAGGCGTTCTTGCTGGCGCATATCGATGTTGCGATGTTTCCGATGGCGAATTTGCGCAATCATGGCCTGAGGGCCGGTGATTTTTCAGTAGAACATCCCAATGTAGCGCGGTTCTGGGTGCTGGGACAGCAGGTTGACGGCGCTATCGCAGTGACACGGCGCGGTATGATCTTGGCGGTGCTGCCGCAGGGCGGTGACTTTGGGCCTCTGGCGCGGGTGTTGGCCGGAGTAACGATCAGCGGCGCTGTGGGAGAGGCGGTGGCGACGCGGCAGGTGCTGGCAGCGCTGCGCTTGGCCGGCAGGCCGATGCGCCGCGATGTCGATGAGCCAGGGTTCGCGCTGGATCTGGCGGAATTGCTGGTGCCGCCGATCGGCGATGCCAGTCTGCTGGCTGCTGGCGTGGCCCTGCGTGAGACGCTGCTGGATTGGCGCCGCGCGTATCACGTCGAGATACTTGGCACGCCATTGGACGAAGCCGCGGCCTTGGCTTTCGCAGATGTTGCCGGCTACATCGCTGCGGGTTCGCATCGGGTGTTGCAGGTGGCGGGCGTGCCGGTCGCGATGACGGGGTTCAACGCGCAGTTGCCCGAAATCGTGCAGATCGGCGGCGTCTATGTGCCGCCCGACCTGCGGCGGCGGGGCTATGCGCGGTTGGCGGTGGCGCTGCATCTGGCCGAAGCGCGGGCAAACGGTGTGGCGCGGGCGGTCTTGTTTGCGGCGTCGGATGCGGCGGCGCGCGCCTATCGGGCCATCGGCTTTCAACCGGCCCGAGCGATGGCGTTGGTGTTGTTCGCGGCCCCTTGGCGCGTCGCGCCATGACCCTGATCCGCCCCGAACTGCATCAAGCGATCCTGCGCGGACGCGAGGTGATTGCGGCGGCGACGGTGGTGGCGTTCGGGCTTTGGTTGGTCTGGCTCGGGGGGTATCTGCTGGTTCCGCTGGGGCTGTGCGTGGCGGGCCTTGGCACGATCTGGGTCTTGCAGGCGCTGCGGCGGATGCGCTTTGCGCAAGGCGTGGCGGCGCCGGGGGTGGTGGAGGTGGACGAGGGGCAGGTCGGGTATTTCGGGCCGGGGGAGGGGGGCTTTGTCGCGCTGCCGGATCTGGTGGAACTGCGACTGGTTTCAGTGCAGGGGCGCCGGTTGTGGCGGCTGAAGCAGACCGACGGGCAAGCACTGCTGATCCCGGTGGATGCGGCTGGTGCAGAGCGGTTGTTCGACGCCTTCGCCAGCTTGCCGGGCATGGACAGTGGCGCATTGGTGGCCGCACTGGACACTCAGGCGGCTGTGGGCGGGGCCCCGGGTGGGTTGGTCAGGGGGCGTGACAGTTTAGTGATCTGGCGGCGGGCTGTGCAGGCGGCCTTGACTTGACACGCGGGGCAAGACACCTGTGTCAACCGAGATACCAGGTTCATTTGGAGCGCCGCTATGTCTATCCCGCAATCTGGTGGTGGTTTGATTGAAAGCATTGATCAGCTTGCAGCGTATATGGAGGCAGGCAACAAGCCCGCCGCTGACTGGCGCATTGGTACCGAGCATGAGAAGTTTGGGTGGCTGACGGATAGCCGCAAGCCGCTGCCCTATGCGGGGGAGCGGTCGATCTCGGCGCTGTTTGCCGGGCTGGAAGCGCGGTTCGGCTGGCAGCCGCTGCGCGAGGGCGACAATGTCATCGGTGTGACGCGGAACGGCGCGAATGTCTCGCTTGAACCGGGCGGGCAGTTTGAATTGTCGGGTGCTGCGGTGGGGTCGCTGCATGAGACTGACGCAGAAACGCGGCAGCATCTGGCAGAGGTGGCGGAATTGGCGACGCCGCTGGGTATCCGGTTCATGGGGATCGGGGCGGCACCGGAATGGTCGGGCGCCGACATGCCGGTGATGCCGAAAGGGCGCTACCGGTTGATGACGGATTACATGGGTCGGGTTGGCACGCATGGCACGCAGATGATGTACCGCACGTGCACGGTGCAAGTTAATCTGGATTACGCGTCCGAGGCCGACATGGTGAAAAAGCTGCGGGTGGCGATTGCGTTGCAGCCGGTGGCGACGGCGCTGTTTGCATCCTCGCCGTTCTTTGAGGGTAAGCTGAACGGGCACAAATCCTGGCGCAGCCGCATCTGGCGGGGGTTGGACAATACCCGCACGGGGATGCTGCCGTTTGCGTTTGATGCTGGCATGGGCTTTCAGGCTTACGTCGATTGGGTGCTGGATGTGCCGATGTATTTTGTCTACCGGGATGGTAAGTACATCAATGCGTTAGGCCAGTCGTTCCGGGATTTCCTCGCGGGCAAATTGCCCGCCCTGCCCGGCGAGAAGCCGACGCTGTCGGATTGGGCAGACCATATGACGACGGTGTTCCCTGAGGCGCGGGTGAAGAAATTCATCGAAATGCGCGGCGCGGATTGTGGCGATCTGGCGCATATCGTGGCGCTGCCGGCGTTCTGGGTTGGGCTGATGTATGACGGCGGAGCGCTGGATGCTGCATGGGATCTGGTCAAGGGGTTCGACGCGGCAACGCGTGAGGGGCTGCGGGTGGCCGCATCTGTGGACGGGTTGCAGGGCGAGGCTGGCGACGTGAAGATCCTCGATCTGGCCCGGGCGGCGGTGGGGCTTTCAGGTGCTGGACTGACGGCGCGGGGGTTGGGGGAAGAGGTGTATTTGGCACCTTTGGTGCAATCGGTGAAAACGGGGGTGACGCAGGCAGATCGCTGGCTCGCCGCCTTTCACGGCGAATGGGCCGGGGATCTGAGCAGGATTTATGGAGCGTCGAGTTTGTGAAGGCTTGGGGGCTCTGCCCCAAACCGTGACTTCGTCCCAGTTTTCCCCGGGATACTTTTGCCAAAATGAAACTGCGCAATAACAGGATCAGGTTTTGTCCGCGCCGATCCTCGGTTCCGTTCCGGCCTTGATGCGGGCAATGTTGGCGGCGTGCCTGATGTAGACCAGAACCGTGAGGACAAACACCAACAACAGCATCTGGCCGTGATCGAAGATAAACAACCAGATGCCTGACAGGCCAGCGGCGCAGAGTGCTGCGGCGGAAGAAATGCGGGTTATGGCGGCGGCGGCGGCCCAAGTGGCGCAGGCGGCCAGGCCGACGGGCCATGCGAGGGCCAGTAGGATGCCGAGGAACGTGGCCACGCCCTTGCCGCCTTTGAAACCAAGCCAGATCGGAAACAGGTGGCCGAGGAATGCGGTGAGGCCGGCGAGTTGGGCGGCGTCTTCGCCGAACAATGCCCTGGCGATCAGGACGGCGATGCCACCTTTGGCGGCGTCGAGTATCAAAGTAGCGGCGGCGGCGGGTTTGTTGCCGGTGCGCAGGACGTTGGTGGCCCCGATGTTGCCCGAGCCGATCTGGCGCAGGTCGCCCAAGCTGAACGCGCGGGTGATGACGATGCCGAAGGGGACGGAGCCGAGAAGGTAGGCCGCGATTGCGACGAGGGCGAGCATCATTGGGTCTGTGGCGATGGGGGGCATAGGCTATTCCGCTATGAACACTTGAAGGCCTGCGACGAAGGTCGCGCGCACCTTACCCTCCATCCGCTGGCCGTCAAACGGGGTGTTTTTGGATTTTGATCTGAGTGTGGCGCGGTCCAGCAGAAAGGGTGCGTTGGGGTCGAACAGCACCAGGTCGGCGGGCGCACCGATTGTCAGACGGCCTTGCGGCAGGCCCAGGCGGCGGGCGGGGTTTAGCGACATGGCGCGGAACAGCTGCGGCAGGGTCATGGCGCCGGCATGATACAGGCGCATGGCGGCGGGCAGGAAGGTTTCCAAGGCGACGGCACCGGCGGCGGCTTCCTCGAACGGCAGGCGTTTGGATTCTTCGTCTTGCGGCGTGTGCATGGATGAAATGATGTCGATCAATCCGTCGGCGACGGCTTTGACGATGGCGAGGCGGTCTTCTTCGGACCGCAGTGGCGGTTTAACCTTGAAGAAGGTGCGGTAATCGCCGACGTCGAGTTCATTCAGCGTCAGGTGGTGGATGGAGACGCCAGCGGTGACATCAAGGCCGTTGCGTTTGGCGCGTTGCAAGGCGGGCAGGCAACGGGCGGTTGTGATCTGGTCGGCGTGGTATTTGGCGCCTGTCATCTCGATCAGGCCAAGATCGCGGTCCAGCCCCAGACGTTCGGCCATCGGCGACACACCGGGCAGGCCGCGCAGGGAGGCGAATTTGCCGGAGGTGACGGCAGCGCCGTGGCTGAGGCCGGGGTCTTGCGGGTGCCCGATGATCAATGCGCCCAAGCTGCGAGCATAGGTGAGTGCGCGTGAGAGGACTTTGGTATCGGTCACGACATGATCGCCGTCGCTGAAGGCGATGGCCCCGGCGTCCAGCAGGAAGCCGATTTCGGTCATTTCTTTCCCGAGGCGGCCTTTGGTGAGGGCGGCCATGTGGTGGATGCGGACGGGGAATTCGGCGGCGCGTCTGGTGACGAATTCCAGCAGTTCGGGGCTGTCGATGGCGGGGTCAGTGTCAGCCCGCGCGATGATGGTGGTGACACCGCCTGCGGCAGCGGCGAGGGAGGCGGAGCGGAAGCTTTCCTTGTGCCGATCACCGGGTTCGCCGATTTTGACGCCGATATCGACAATACCGGGGGCGAGGCAGAGGCCATGGCAATCGATGATGGTGGCGGTTTTGGGGGCGGGGGTGTTGAGCGCGAGGATTTGGGTGCCGTGTATGGTGAGGGAACCGATTTCATCGGTCAGGGTTTCGGGGTTGATCAGGCGGGCGTTGGTCAGGTGGATCATGGGGTGGTCCTTGGCGCCGTAGGGTGTGCTTCAGCGCACCTTTTTTGAGGGCCGGCATTGGGATTGAAGCGGTGCGCTGAAGCACACCCTACGTGGACAAGCATTTTCAACTACCCATCCAGACAAAGACGCCGACAAAGACGAACAACAGGATCAGCACAACCGTGGCGACCATGCCGCTGACGCGGGCGTCCGACATGGGTTTTTTTTGGGGTTTTTCTGGAGGGCGGGGGGTGGTCATGGGTTTGGGGCCGATGGGGTTGGGGTGTGGTGGTGCGCAATGAATGGGCAAGAGATTGACTGAGTGCCAATGTCTAAGAAGACGCTGTTCATTTCATCCATGAGTTGCGGCCTGAATTCATTCTTGATGGTTCTCGCGGCAAAGATGGCCCAACAACAACGGTTGTTTTGCAGTTATCACAACGGTAGTGCTCGAAAACGCCAGCTTTGGCAGGTGAATGCCGCATCCGAAATTGCTTATCTTCGCGAACAAAGCAAAGGTTGCAAAAAGGTGCACCAATTCGTTCTTTGGCATCATTCAGTTCGTAAAGAAGGCCATTTTCGTCTTCCAGATTGGCTCGGAGTTTTAAAACCGCTTCAAGTCTCGCAATTTCAGTTTTGAGAGAGTTCTGATTCTCGTGCGCTTCTTGAAGTGCTTGTTTCGCATCAAGCAATTTGTCGGCCAGATCGACTAAGCGCAGTTTTAATTCTGCTTTGTCGACTTCTTTATCAATTTTTCTGAGTTCATTTACGAGTTTCAGGCCCTCGGTCGCGGCTGCGATTCCTCCAAGAATATCCATCACACCATCACCCCCACCGCTTTCGCCCCACGTTCCGCCCGCAAATTGCGCGCCAGCAGGTCCATGCAGGCCATCCTTACCGCCACGCCCATTTCGACCTGATCTTGGATCACGCTTCGGTTGATGTCGTCGGCCAGATCGCCGTCAATTTCCACCCCCCGGTTCATTGGGCCGGGGTGCATGACGATGGCGTCGGGTTTGGCGTGGGCCAGTTTGTCGTGGTCCAGCCCGTAGCGATGGTAGTATTCGCGGCTGGAGGGGATGAAGCCGCCGTCCATTCGTTCGCGTTGCAGGCGCAGCATCATGACGACATCTGCGCCTTCAAGGCCTGCGCGCATGTCGTCGAACACCTCACACCCAAATTCGTCCACACCTGCGGGCATCAGGGTGGGGGGGCCGATCAGGCGGATGCGGTTTTCCATTTTGCCGAGCAGGATCAGGTTGCTGCGGGCGACGCGGGAATGGGCGATGTCGCCGCAGATGGCGACGGTCAGGCGTTGGATGCGGCCTTTCGCGCGGCGGATGGTCAGGGCATCCAGCAGGGCTTGCGTCGGGTGTTCGTGGCGGCCGTCGCCTGCGTTCAGCACCGCGCAGTTGACCTTGGAGGCGAGCAGATTGACGGCACCGGAGGATGGGTGGCGCACGACCAGCAGGTCTGGGTGCATCGCGTTCAGGGTCAGGGCGGTGTCGATCAGGGTTTCGCCCTTTTTGACCGATGAATGTGCGACAGACATGTTCATGACGTCCGCACCAAGGCGTTTGCCCGCCAGTTCGAAAGAGGCCTGAGTGCGGGTGGACGACTCAAAAAACATGTTGATCTGCGTCATGCCCGCCAGCACATCGGCCTGTTTCACAGTGCGGCGGTTCAGATCGACGTATTTGTCGGACAGGTCCAGCACCGTGCGAATCTCATCTGGGGCGAGGTGCTCGATGCCAAGCAGGTGACGGGCGCGGAAGGTCATGGGCGGCTCCGTTGGCAGTGGGCTTGAGGCGCTTATAGAAAGGTGGGGGGCGTGCGGCAAGCCGGGTTGTTTGAGGGCGGTGGTGGGCATAGCTTCAGAGCCATGGGAATCAGCGAGATATATGACACGCCGGAAGGTTGGCATGCGGCGCTGGCGGCATTGGCGTGGCAGGTTGATCTGGGGGTTAGCGATGTGATCGGCGATGCGCCGGTCAATCGGTATGATCTGGTTGAAGTGGCGCGGGAGGCGGCGGCCGCATCCGTGGTGCCTGCAATAGTCGCCGTCCTGGCTGCGGCACCATCCGTGGCATCGGGGGATGCTGCCGTTGCGGCTGCGCGCGCGGCTGCGGGGGCTGCGGGATCGCTTGAGGAATTGCGCGCGGCGTTGGCTGCGTTTGAGCATTGCGAGATCAAGCAGGGCGCGCGGTCTTTGGTGTTTGGCGATGGCAATCCGGCGGCGCGGGTGTTGATTTTGGGCGAGGCACCGGGCAGCGAGGAAGATCGCGAGGGGCGCCCCTTCGTGGGTCCTGCGGGGCAGCTGCTAGACAAGATGTTTGTGGCGATCGGGTTGTCGCGGACTGCGGCGGACCCTGCCGAGGCGGTGTATATCACCAATGTGATGCCATGGCGGCCACCGCAGAACCGCGATCCGTCAAACGAAGAAATTGCGATGATGCGGCCGTTTGTGGAACGGCATATTATGCTGGTGAACCCGGATGTAATTGTTTTGATGGGGAATACTCCGTGTGCCACAATATTGGAGAAGCGCGGAATATTGAAACTGCGCGGGGTTTGGGCGCAAGCGTTGGGCAAACCCGTGCTGCCAATGGCGCATCCAGCCTATCTGTTGCGCAACCCGATCGCCAAGCGCGAGGCCTGGGGGGATTTGCTGGCAATAAAGGAAAGGTTGGGGCGATGAATGTTTCGCAAGATGACGTTGCAGTGCAGGCCTTCGCGCCGCAGGTCTTCCACCTTGCGCGCGCGACCGGACTAAGCGCATGAGCCGTATAGACGAGAGCAAAGAGTTCATCGCGGTGCGGATCGCGGTGCTGACGGTATCGGATACCCGCAACCCGGCGGATGACACATCGGGCGATACGCTGGTCGAACGGCTGACTGGGGCCGGGCATGTGCTGGCGGCGCGAGGGATCGTGCGCGATGACCGCGCTGTGATTGCGGCGCAACTGCGCGACTGGATCGCCGATACCGGCGTCGATGCGATCCTAACCACCGGCGGCACCGGGCTGACGGGCCGCGATGTGACGGTCGAGGCGCATCGTGATGTCTATGAAAAGGAAATAGAGGCATTCGGCACGGTCTTCACCATTGTGTCGATGCAGAAAATCGGCACATCTGCCGTGCAAAGCCGGGCCTGCGGCGGCGTCGCGGGGGGCACTTATCTGTTCGCATTGCCGGGCAGCCCGGGGGCTTGCCGGGATGCCTGGGATGAGATTTTGGTGAAGCAGTTCGATTACCGCCACCGGCCCTGCAATTTCGTGGAAATCATGCCCCGGCTGGATGAACACAAACGCAGGAAATGACGCGGCCGTTGGTCGCAGTCAGGATCCCGGGCAGCCGCGAACATCAACCGAGTGATCGTCGCCGATTACGGTCAGCCGAACCATGGATCGGTCAAGTGCGAAAGGTGCGCCGGTCGGTGCAACCAGTTCGGTTACCGAGACCAGTTGGTTGCCGGAACGGGTAGCGGACGCTGGTGACACCCATATATCGGCCTGACCGGTTTCAAATACCACCGTTTCAGTCGCCCCGACGCGGGGAATATCCATTGTTGCAGTGATCCGCAAACCATCTGCGATAGGGTCAACCGCGCACCGGATCAATGCAAGACCAGCCTCGCGCGCTGAAACCGGGCGGGCGGCAAGGGCTGCGGCGATTGCCGGGTCTGACACACCGGGTGCCACCAGATCGGCAGAAAGATCAAGTTCTGCGGGCACGCAGATATCGCTGCAGACCCCCAGTTCGACCTGAGTACGCAGAAACATCGGTTTCGACCGGTCAATCGGCGTTACCTCAAGCGGCAGCACGACGGCGTCATGATAGCCGATGGATTGCATGCCATTGGCCAGGAACACCGACGGCGAAGGCCAGTGGATTCGTACGGATTTGACATTCTGCGATCCGGACCAGTTGAAAAGCGGCGGAATGCCCGCTTCGCCGGGACTGCGCCAGTAGGTTTTCCAGCCGGGCGCCAGCGCCAGACGCAAGCCCGCCATCTGATTGCCGGCATCGGTTTGCCAACCGGGCAGCAGGGTGGCCTCCAGGTTTTCGATACCTTGGGTGCTTTGTGCCACGGCCGGCAGCGAGAAAAGGCCCAGACAAAGGGCGAGGGGGGCGATTCTGAACATGGGGCGACCTTAGTCTGCCGGTGGCAAATGAAAAATCACTTTCCAGCGACAATCGGTCTGCCAGACGCGACGCCTCTTGAGACGAGGCGCGTGAAAGCGCATGTTAGCTGCGTGAGCATAACGACGGATGGCTCGATGGACCTCGGTGGCCAGATCTTGATTGCGATGCCGGGGATGGGCGATCCGAGGTTCGAGCATTCGGTCATTCTTGTTTGTGCCCATTCGCCCGATGGCGCGATGGGCCTGATCATCAACAAGCCGGTTCCCGATCTGAGCTTCGAGCGGCTGATCGATCAGTTGTCCATTCCCAAAAGTCAGGCGGGGCGAGAGATTCTGGTGCATCAGGGCGGCCCCGTTGAGCGATCGCGCGGCTTTGTGTTGCATAGCCGCGACTGGCAAGCGGGAAAATCGACGATGCAGATTGCCGGTCACTTCGGCATGACGGCAACGATGGATATTCTCGAGGCGCTGGCGCAGGGCGCGGGGCCGGCGTCGGCCTTGCTGGCGCTGGGCTACAGCGGCTGGGGGCCGGGGCAACTGGAGGCTGAGATTGGTCGCAATGATTGGCTGACCGCCGAGCCCGAACCCGCACTGATCTTTTCGCCCGATGATGGTGGCAAATGGGCGGGCGCGCTGCGCGGCATGGGCATCGACCCGATCTCACTGTCTGCAACATCTGGCAGAGCCTGACCGCTGCGCATTTCATTTTGGCTAGAATATCCCCGCCGGAGGCTTCCGAAATATAGGCCGGAATCCTCCGGCAGGGATATTTGAAAACAGAAAAAGCCGCTATTCGCCGTAGGGGATCCAGATGGTTTTCACTTCGGTGGCCTGACGGAGGAAGGCAGCACCTTCGGCGATCGTGCCATGCCAATCGCGGGCTTTACCGTGGTTGACCCACGTCCGTTTGATGTTGCTGGCGGCTTCCCGCTCGATAGTGGCCGACAGGTTGGTTGAACTGAAGCACCAGACGGCATCGATATCCATATGCCCCGCCAGCGGTTTGGCAAGTTCGGCATGCGCGCCGGTGACAATATTGACTACTCCTGGCGGCAGGTCGGAGGTTTCCAGCACCTGATAGAAATCCGTCGCGGCCAGTGGGAACGGATCGGAGGGCACCAGCACGCAGGTGTTGCCCATGGCAATGGCGGGGGCCATGACAGAGATCAGGCCCAGCAGCGGGGCCTCATCAGGACATAGTGCACCGATGACACCGCAGGGTTCGTTCATCGCGAGAGCTACGCCGCGAATGGGTACGGATTTGGCTGCGCCGTCGAATTTGTCCGCCCATGCGGCGTAGGTGAAGAGGCGGGAGATGGATGCCTCGACCTCGGCCTCGCCGGGTTTGCCGGTCAGGTCGGCCAGCCGGCGGGCAAATTCGGGCGCGCGGGCGGACAGATTTTCGGCGATGTAGAACAGAATCTGCGCGCGGTTGTGGCCGGTGGTCCTGGCCCAGCCCTTGGCGGCATGCGCGGCCTCGACCGCGTTGCGGATATCCTTGCGGTTGCCGGTGCCTGCGTGGCCCAGCAGCTTGCCGCGTGCCGACCATACGGCGCGCGAATAGCCGCCATCCGGGCGGGCTTGTTTGCCGCCGATGAACAGTTTGGCGGTGCGGTCCAGGCCATGGGTCTCCGGGTTTGCAGGTTCCGGGAACGCCGTGATGGGTTTCAGCGGCTTGGCGCCGGCTTTGGGTTTGAGATAGGCCGCCAAGCCTTCCCAGCCGCCTTCACGGCCAAAGCCGCTTTCGCGCACGCCACCGAAGCCGGCGGCGGCGTCAAACAGGTTGGTCGCGTTGACCCAGACGATGCCGGACTTCAATTTTGGCGCAATATCGAGGGCGAGGTTGATGTTTTCTGTCCAGACTGTCGCGGCGAGGCCGTAGCGGGTGTTGTTGGCCAGATCCACGGCCTCGGACGGCGTGCGGAAGGTCATTGATACCAGCACAGGTCCGAAAATCTCTTCTTGCATCAGGGTTGAGGCGGCGGAAAGGCCAGTGATCAGGGTTGGCGGATAGTAACAGCCTGCCGCAGGCACCGGTGTGGCGGCGGTGTAATGGTCGCCTTCGGGGTTGGCTTTGATCAGGGCGGTGATGCCGGCAAGCTGGATCGGATCGACCACTGCGCCGACGTCGATACATTTATCGAGCGGGTCGCCGATCCGCAGACCGTCCATCCGGCGCTTGAGTTTTTCGTAGAATCTGGGAGCGACGCCTTCTTGCACCAGAAGGCGGGAACCGGCGCAGCACACCTCGCCTTGATTGAACCAGATGGCATCGACGAGGCCTTCGACGGCTGAATCGAGATCGGCGTCGTCGAAGACGATGTAGGGGGATTTGCCGCCGAGTTCCAAGGTCAGGGCCTTGCCGGTGCCTGCGGTGGCGGTGCGGATTTTGCGCCCCACCGCCGTGGAGCCGGTGAAGGCGATTTTGTTGATGTCGGGGTGATCGACGACTGCGGCACCGGTTGCGCCGTCACCTGTGACGACGTTCAGGACGCCCTTTGGCAAGCCAGCCTCGCGGCTGAGTTCGGCGAATAGCAGCGCGGTGAGGGGCGTGTATTCGGCGGGTTTCAGGACGATAGTGTTGCCTGCGGCGAGGGCGGGGGCGACTTTCCATGCCAGCATCAGCAGGGGGAAGTTCCACGGGATGACCGCGCCGCAGACGCCGAGAGGGGCCATGTCGGGCATCTCGGACGGCAGAAGTTGGGCGAGACCTGCGTGGTAGTAGAAGTGGCGGGCGACGAGGGGGATGTCGATGTCGCGGGACTCGCGGATGGGTTTGCCGTTGTCGAGGGTTTCAAGCACGGCAAACAGACGGGACTGTTTCTGGACGATGCGGGCGAGGGCGTAAATGTGCTTGGCGCGTTGATGGCCGGTAAGGCGCGCCCATTTCGGTTGGGCCCGGCGGGCGGCTGTCACGGCGGCGTCAACGTCTGAAGTGCTGCCTTGGGTAACGGTCGCCAAGGCTTTGCCGGTGGCGGGGTTTGTGGTGGTGAAGGTGTCGCCGGGCGTTGTGAACGCGCCGTCGATCCAATGACCGAACCGGGCGTGGTGTTTGGTGATCCATGCTTGCGCCTCGGCGCTGGATTCGGGGGCGGGGCCATAGGACATGGCGTCGAAAATATCGCGGACGGTCATGGATTACCCCATCGCATGGCGGTTGGCGGCTGAGTAGTGGCCGGTCAGGTGGTGTTCCAGCTGGCGTTCGATATCGCCCAGCAGCGAGGAGGCACCGAAACGGAACAAGTCGGGTTGCAGCCACGGGTGGCCTAGCTCGTCTTTCATCATCGACAGATACACCAGCGCGTCTTTGGCTTTGGCGATGCCGCCTGCGGGTTTGTAGCCGACCTTGATGCCGGTGCGTGTGTCGTAGTCACGGATAGCGCGGATCATGGTCAGGGTTACCGGCAGGGTGGCGTTGACGGGTTCTTTGCCGGTGGAGGTTTTGATGAAATCAGCGCCGGCCATCATGCAAATGAGACTGGCACGCGCGACGTTGCGCAGGGTGCCTAACTCGCCCGTGGCGAGGATAGCTTTGACGTGGGCGTTGCCACAGGCGGCGCGCATTTGGGCCATTTCATCGTAGAGCGCCTCCCAGTTTTGCGTCAGGACGTGGCGGCGGGAAATGACGATGTCGATTTCGGCGGCACCGGCGGCGACGCTTTCACCGATTTCGGCGATGCGCAGGTGTAGGGGCGACAGGCCTGCGGGAAAGCCGGTTGATACGGCAGCGACAGGGATGTTCGAGCCTTCGAGCGCGCGGACGGCAGTGGCGACCATGTCGTGATAGACGCAGACGGCCCCGGTGGTCAGGCCTTGCATGCCCAGCCGTTCAAGAATGTCGGCGCGAACGGGTTGGCGGGCTTTGGCGCACAGGCGTTGCACGCGACCGGGGGTATCATCGCCGGACAGGGTGGTCAGGTCGATCAGGCTGATGGCCTTGCAGAGCCAGGCGGCTTGGTAGTCTTTTTTAACAGATCTGCGGCCCGGCAAAGTGGCGGCGCGGCGTTCTATGGCCGAAGTGTTGGCCTGCACCGATGCCACCCAATCCAGATCAAGCGGCATTCCTGGGTTGCGTGGGTGGGTGACCTGCGGCAAGTGCAATGCCTGAACAGGCGATATGAGGTCGGTCTGCACAGCGTCTCTCCGGGCGGCTGGGGCTATATGACGGTCGCATGTCGGGGGCGGTTTGTGCAAGGGCTGGCGGTGATCGGAGCCAGCCATTTTTTGACCAAGCGATAAAATTTATCCCCTGACCAACCCGAACCCGACGGGGCAAGGGCATCGACCCGCCTTTGGTTCAGGTGTCGCGCAAGGTGGAGTTCTGATCGATCAGATAGCGCTGCGATAGCGGAATAGCGGCTGCGCCCAAAGATCGCGCCTGGGCGCCCACGGTACCCTGGCGAATAAGCGGCGGGTCGATGCCGGCAAGATCAAGCCGGTTGAAGGCAGCCCTGGTGCGCAATGTCACTTCGGCGCGCACGGAAACCGGCATCCATCCATCAATGATAACGGCCTCCAGTTCCAAAAGGGTTGACGCACTCAGGATGGCGCTGGCGAGGCCATCGGCGGCGCAATCGATCCATGCTGACAAGACCGGTGGGCTTACTTGCCATTGGTCAGGGCTTTCCCACAGATAAGCCGAGGATTCGCCCGCAGCTTCCATCGCGGAAGCAAGGACAGACATCGAGGCTACATCAAATAGACGTTGCATCCGGCCATCGGGGCCGGGCACCGGCATGGGGCCCACACCGGCGGCGTTGCCGGTGCGTCCGGTAAACAATTGGCCGTTCAGCACAAGACCACCGCCGATGAAATAGCCAAAGTAGAAGTACAGGAAATCTTTGGGCCGATCACCCGTGCCGAATACCAGTTCCGCGCCACAGGCAGCCGAGGCATCGTTTTGAACATAGACCGGCATGTTCGTAAGGGCTGCCAGTTCGGCATGAATGTCGCGGGTGCGCCAGGTATCCATTTCGGATTGCGGTGCGCCGATGTTTTGCACCCAGTTCCACAGCTGGAACGGCATGGCGACGCCCATGCCGTTGATGCGCTTTTGCTGCGGTCCACTCAGCGTTGCGGTGATGGCGGGCATTGCTTCGGCCACAAAGGCTATAACGGCGCTTGGCGTTGGGTAGCGGTAAATCTGGCGTCGAGCGGCGCGGACGCGACCCAGAAAATCGATCAAGGTCAGATCTGCCGAACGCCGGCCAATTTTCAGGCCAAAGAAATATGCGCCATCGGCATTCAGCATCATCGGGATGGACGGCTGGCCGATTTTGCCCCGCAAAGGGATGCCGCGCACCAAAAGCCCATCAGACTCGAGGCTGCGCATGATCACCGACACGGTTTGCGCCGAAAGGCCAGTGATGCGTGCAATCTCAGTTTTTGCAAGCGCGCCGTGCTGGCGCACCAAGGTCAGCACCAGCCGTTCATTCTGCGCACGCATACCAGATTGGTTGGTGCCACGTAGGCCGGGCCCCTCCTGCGAGGGTCTGTCTGGCGTCGGGTCGGGCCCCAGTTTCACAGCGATTGCATCCCGGCGCCGATGACACCCTTGCGCAAGATGACATTGGCGAAAAGCGCGGTTTCGGTCGTGGCGACAATCGTATGTGCGGCCCGGATGCGCGGATAAAGATCAGCGCCCGATAACGCTTGCACTGTGTGACCGGGCACGCGGTTGCGGCAGGTCTCGTCTATCTGATGGTGTATCATGTCGCTTTGTGTCGGATCGTTGTTCAAAGCCGCGCGAAAAATCGCCTGCGGCGCAGCCCGATCAATCGGCAGAACCCGCAAAATGGCGTCGAGCAGCGCAATTATGCCGTGGCCATCCGCGCGCACGAGGCGGCGGGCGTCACTTTGCGCGGGGTAGTTGCCATCGACCAGCGCAATTTCGTCGCCATGCCCCATGGAGCGCAAGGTATACAGCAGTTCCGGCCCAAGGATGGATGGCAGTCCGATCAGCATTTCTATCTTTCAACAGCTATGTCCCACCCGATGAGTGCATCAGGCGAGACGTCAGATCGGTTAACACTGCGGTGAACGGCGTACTCTGTCAATAATAAATCACTCTGATTTATTTAACTTGACGCGGTGAGGGGAATCAGATTTTCATACTGCTATCGTCGGGCACTTCGTGCTTTTCGTAAAGCTTTCTAATGGGGCGAATGGCCCTTAATCCCTGGGAGGACTACCAATGAAATTCAAGTCAACTGCACTGCTTGGTGCTGCCGCGCTGGCATTGATGACTGGCACGGCGTTCGCAGAATCGCACGGCGGCGGTCTTGCCTGCCTGATCACCAAGAACAACACCAACCCCTTCTTCGTGAAAATGAAGGAAGGCGCCGAGGCCGCTGCAACCGCTGCTGGTCTTGAGTTCCAAGCCTATGCCGGTGAAAAAGATGGCGATGCGGCACCTCAGATCACCGCGATTGAAAATTGCGTTGCTGCTGGCGCAAAAGGTATCTTGATCACCCCATCGAACGATTCGGTTGGGCCTGCTCTGAAGGACGCCCGCGCTGCTGGAATTCTGGTTATTGCACTTGATACCCCGCTTGCAGATGCCGAAGCACAGGACATCACCTTTGCGACCGACAACTTCGAGGCTGGTCTGCTGATTGGTAAATGGGCAGCGGCGACGCTGGGTGCCGAGGCTGCAAATGCCAAGATCGCCATGCTGGACATCAACAAAGACAACATCTCGGTCGACGTCCAGCGCGACACCGGCTTTCTGGTTGGGTTCGGCATTGAAGTGCCTGATCTGGCTGTGATGGGTTCGGAAACCGACCCACGCGTGATCGGCCATGAAACCTCGGACGCAAACCCAGAGGGCGGTCTGCGCGCGATGGAAACCCTGCTGGCCAAAGACCCGGATATCAACGTGGTCTACACGATCAACGAACCGGCAGCAGAAGGCGCTTATCAGGCGCTGAAGAATGCTGGCAAAGAAGGTCAGGCGATCATCGTGTCGGTTGACGGCGGCTGCCCCGGTGTGGCTTCGGTCAAGTCGGGCGTGATCGGTGCGACTTCGCAGCAGTATCCGCTGAAGATGGCCTCGCTGGGCATCGACGCGATTGCAGCGTTCGCCAAGGACGGCACCAAGCCCACGGTTACCGAAGGCCTGTCGTTCTTCAACACCGGTGTGAACCTGATCACCGACAAGCCTGCCGAAGGTGTGCCGTCGCTTGACAGCACCAAGGGCACCGAGCTGTGCTGGGGCTGAATTGCCTTTTGTTCTGGCTTGATTAACGGAAGGGCGACTTTACAGTCGCCCTTCTTCATAAGAGAAATCCGGTAAGGGTTTCGGGGTCATCACGGGGGAATGCCGCAGCGATGAGCACACAAGACACACCAACCAAAACCATTTCCGATTTCGAGGCGACGCTGACCAAAGCCGACGCGGTGGTGGCAACGTTTGAACGCGATGACAAGTCCTTCATCCCGGTTTTGCGTGGCTATCTGCGCAGTTATCCGACCTTGATACCGGCGTTGGTGCTGCTGATTTCCGTCATCGGCTTCAGCATCATTGCACCGCGGTTTCTGGGTATTGGCGCGCTGTCGACGGTGCTGAAACAGGTGACCGTGACCGGGTTTGTGGCATTGGCGCAGACGCTGGTGATATTGACCGCCGGGATTGATCTGTCGGTTGGGGCGATACTGGTGGTTTCTTCACTGGTGATGGGCAACCTTGCCGTTCTGGCGGGTATTCCGGTGGGAATTGCGATTGTAATCGGGGTTTTCGTCGGTGGGGCGATGGGCTTTGTGAACGGCGTTCTGGTGGCAAAGATGAAGCTGCCGCCGTTCATCGTGACGCTGGGCACGTTGTCGATCTTCAATGCGTTGAAGCTGTGGTATTCGGGTTCTGAATCCATCCGCAATGTCGACATCGAGGCAAAGGCACCGGGGCTTTTGTGGTTTGGTCAAGGCTACAACTTTGGCGGCGCGAGCATCACCTATGGCGGTATCATGTTGATATTGCTGGCAGCGGTGCTTTGGTATGTGCTGAACCAGACTGCGTGGGGCAGGCATGTGCATGCCATAGGCGATGATCCGGATTCGGCGATGCTGTCGGGGATCAGGGTGAACGGCGTGCTGATATCGGTCTACGCGGTGGCCGGACTGATCTGCGGCTTCGCAGCATGGATTGCGATTGGCAGGGTTGGGTCAGTATCGCCGATTGCGTTTGATACGGTGAACTTGGGTTCGATCACGGCTGTAGTGATTGGTGGCACGTCGCTGTTTGGCGGGCGCGGGTCTATCGTTGGGTCAGTGCTCGGGGCATTTATCGTTGGTGTGTTCAATACCGGGCTATCGTTGGCCGGGGTGGATGACTACTGGCAAATGTTTGCTGCGGGGTGCCTCGTGATCATTGCTGTCGCACTGGATCAATGGCTGCGGAGGGCTTCGCAATGAGTGATATTCAACCTATCCTGTCCGCCCGGGGCCTGATGAAACGCTATGGCACTGTTGTGGCCATGAACGGCGCGGATTTTGAGCTGTATCCCGGTGAAATCATCGGCGTTATCGGTGACAATGGCGCGGGCAAATCGACGCTGATCAAGGCGTTGTCGGGTGCGGTTACCCCCGACCATGGCGAAATCATGCTGGAAGGCCAGATCGTGCACTTCAAATCGCCGCAGGATGCCCGGAAACTGGGGATTGAGACCGTTTATCAAAACCTTGCGCTGTCACCGGCGCTGTCGATCGCGGACAACATGTTTCTGGGTCGCGAATGGCGCAGCCCGGGGATCATGGGGTCGGTCTTTCGCAAGATGGACCGGGCGGGGATGGAAAAGTTCGCCCGCGACAAACTGACTGAGCTGGGGCTGATGACGATCCAGAATATCAATCAGGCGGTGGAATCATTGTCCGGAGGTCAGCGGCAGGGCGTGGCCGTGGCGCGAGCGGCGGCCTTCGGATCGAAAGTGGTGATTTTGGATGAACCGACGGCTGCTTTGGGGGTGAAGGAAAGCCGCCGGGTGCTGGAGTTGATCCGCGATGTGCGGGGGCGGGGCATTCCCATCATCCTGATCAGCCACAACATGCCGCATGTGTTCGAAGTGGCCGACCGCATCCATGTCCATCGTCTGGGTCGGCGGCTTTGCGTCATCAACCCCAAGAATCATTCGATGTCGGATGCGGTTGCCTATATGACCGGGGCGAAAGTGCCCGACGCCGAGCTTGAGGCGATCTGACAGCGGGCTGTGCAGGGCCCGATGCTGGATATCACTGCCCATGTGAATGCGCTGGCCGAACGGGTGCACGCCCTGCGGCCCGATCATCCGCGCATGCTGGTGGCCATCGCCGGTGCCCCGGGGTCCGGCAAATCCACGCTGGCCGCCGAACTGTCGCGCCGGATGAATGCCCAGCGCATCCCGGCCGAAGTGGTGCCGATGGACGGCTTTCATCTGGACAATGCCATTCTGGACACACGCGGCCAAAGGGCGCGCAAGGGGTCGCCCGAGACGTTCGACGCAGCCGGGTTTGTCCATCTGATCAAACGCCTGCAAACCCGCGCCGAAGTGTTCGTGCCGCTGTTCGACCGCACCCGCGATCTGGCTAT
>JANOGW010000041.1:0-11584 GCA_031406155.1 Pseudorhodobacter sp. | reverse complement strand
CTGTGCCGCCTGATGGGGGTGACGGAGCGGGGCTTCAGGGCTTGGAAGCATCGACCACCGTCGCATCGACAACGGCGCGACATGGTGCTCTTGGCCCACATCCGCGATCAGCACCGCCTGAGCCTTGGCAGCTACGGCAGGCCACGCATGGTCGTCTACACCGGCACGCTCTAGTCAAAGTCTGCGAGCGTATCCGGGAGCACACCCGCATCGATCCAGCCGTCAACGATCTGCAAGATTGCCGTAGCAAAGCCAGGATCGTTGATGTGGCCATCCAACGCGATCAGGGTTGTGTTTGGCGGACAGGATTGGCGCATTTCGGAGCAGAACGCTGCGAGGCCTTCAGGGTCGCAGAGCGGTCCGCCGGGCAAGTCCCAGCAGTGCCCGCCTTTTTGCGGTAGCACAAAGACCACCGGACCCGTGGCGCTCGCGAGCTTTCGGCAAATCTCGCGCGCCAAGTCACGCCGTTGGGCAGGGGTTTGCAGAACGGTGGTCAGCAGGCGGTTGTGGGCATGGGCTGGTGTATCCTGGAAAAGGGTCGGCAGAGGCTGCCACCCCACAAGATCGACCAGATCAAGGCAACCGATCGACACTATCTGCGGGATGCCGCGCCGGCCCGCATTGGTCATCCGGTCTTCACCAGCACTTATCGGAGAACCGAAGAGGTGATTGGCCACTTCCTGCGGAGCCAGATCCAGCACCGCCGCAAAGGCCCCCTGCGCTGCAAGGCTTTCCAGCGCCCGGCCACCCATGCCGGTGCCGTGAAACACCGCAACTTCGAAGCCGCGGGCTTCAAGGGCGGGCTTCAGGGCGACCATGTAGGTCACCACCTTTGAGTTGAATCCTGACATGGCGATGATCGGCCGACTTCTCTCTGGCGGGGCCGCCGCCTGCGCTGCCCCTAGCACAGCGCCCGCCGCCTGCGATAGCGTTGCCTTGCAAACCGAATTCAGACCGTAAAGCCCCCCAGCCCAAAGGATCATCTGAATGTCCGCGGCCACGCGACCGGGCGGGATCAGGGGGGAAAAACTGATGGTCGAGACGACATATTTGGGAACGCCCAATGGCAACGCCGCGCAAAGGTCAAGCGCCAAGTCCGTGCCCATCGATCCGCCCAGCACGATAGCTCCGTGAATCCGCCCCTCGGCCTGCAAACGCGCCGCCAGCACGGATGCCCCGCGCGCCATGATCTGCATGGCAATGTTCTCGTCCCCCGCCGTAATCGCTGCGGCAATCGACGCGCCGCCGGCGTCGGCGACATCATGCTTGCTGATGTCAGTCGGATTGCGGGGATCACCGCCCGCAAGCAGGTGGCAGAATGAAGATCACCCGCGAGTTCTGCCCGGGTGATCGGTACGTCTATGATTTCGGGCTCTGCAGCTACGAGAAGGGCTGGGCGCAGGTCGATACGGCACAGGATGCGTCATACTTCGGCACCTGGGCCAACCCGACCCGCCTAATGATTTTCAGCTATTGCGAGGGCGACACGACCTTGAAGGAGGCCGCTGCGCCCGAGGAGTTCGCCGCCGAATTGCGGGAGATCGATGCTTGGAACCGGGCGCACGGCTTTGGACCGGCGCGGATCGATCCGGGGTTTGATCCTGCGATGAAGGCCGCATTTGAAGGGTTGGGGCTGGTTGATCTGCTGCACTGACGCAACGCGCCATCGTTAAACGCCTTTGCTGTGCCCGGTAACTAAACCTTGTTCGGCATTTGCCGGGCATTGGGATGCTGCAAGCGGAACGCGGGTTGCGGGCTACCGAAATGCACGAGTTTCCTGACGGGCGACCTATGGGTGGTTGGTCAGGGGAGGGGCGCCACACCCGATATGTCAAATCACAGCGGTGGCGATCAATCCGGGGAAACCAGCTGAGATCATGGTGCTTTGCAGCGGACCAGTGCAGAGTTATCAATGGCTTGGAATACCTATAGTTGTCCCTTGGAACTCGGATGCTGCCGACGTGAATTCAGACCCCACCTTGTTCTTGCCGCATTGCGTTTCGGTTGATCTGGAAGTCGATCCCAAAACGGCGAGGGTTTTTGCTTTTGCGGCGGTGCGCGGTGGGGGTGGGGAGGCGCTGGCTCACAAAAGTGGGTCGCTGGACGCAGGTCTGGACCGGCTGGAGGCGTTCTGTAACGACGCAAGGCATCTGATCGCCCATAACATCCTGCGTCATGACCTGCCGCATCTGGTGGCCAACCGGGCGCGATTGGCTGCCTTGGGCGCGGCACCAATCGACACGCTGTGGTTGAACCCACTCGCCTTTCTGCGCAACCCCTACCACCATCTGGTGAAGCATTATCAGGACGGACGGCTGCAGGCGGGGCATGTGAACGACCCTGAACTTGATGCGCGGCTGGTCCTGCAGGTTCTGGCAGACCAGATTGTCGCTTTCGGCAAGCTTGGGCTTGAGGTGCCGGATGCCCTGTTGGCTTATCATCACCTGACCACGCGGGGCGAGGCGGCGGGGGGCTTTGACGCCCTTTTCCAACACCTGCGCGGGGCCAGCGCGCCGGACGCGGGTGAGGCCCGTGCCGCATTCGCCGTCTGCTGGCAAGGCTGGCCTGCGATCATCGACTGGACCAGACGCTGGGTCGCCTGTCCGATCCGCGCAACGGATGGCCAATGGCCTATGCGTTGTCGTGGATCTCGGTTGCGGGCGGAGACTCGGTCATGCCGCCCTGGGTGCGAATGCAGTTCCGCGAGGCCGGGCTGATCGTGCGCCACCTTCGTGACACCAATTGCGGCGATCCAGCCTGCGGTTGGTGTGCGGAAAAGAACAACCCGAATGCCGCACTGGAACGCTGGTTCGGCTTTCCGGCTTTCCGCCCCCAGCCGGTAGATGACATGGGCCGCCCCCTGCAGGAGCGTATTGTGGCCGAGGCGATGGCGGGCAAATCCGTGCTTGGCATCCTGCCTACGGGCACGGGAAAATCGGTCTGCTACCAGATCCCGGCGCTGTCGCGGTTCGACAAGACGGGCGCGCTGACCGTGGTGATCTCGCCCCTTGTCGCGCTGATGGCGGATCAGGTGCAGGGCCTCGCGCGGGCGGGGATTTCCTCGGCCGTCACGGTGAACGGCATGCTGTCCTTGCCCGAACGCCATGACGCGCTGGAAAAGGTGCGGATGGGTGATGCGGCGATCTTGCTGATTTCGCCCGAGCAGTTGCGTTCTCCGTCAATCCGCATGGTGCTGCAACAACGCGAGGTCGGGCTTTGGGTGCTGGACGAGGCGCATTGCGTCTCAAAGTGGGGCCATGATTTTCGCCCCGATTACCGCTATGTCAGCCGCTTCATCAAGGAATTCTCGGGCGATCATGTGCCCCCGGTCCTGTGCCTGACCGCCACGGCCAAACCCGAGGTGGTGCGGGACATCCGCGACCATTTCCAAAGCCGCCTCGGGGTCGATCTGATGCTGCTCGATGGTGGGGCGGTGCGGACCAACCTGTCCTTCGCCGTGCTGCCCACACAAAAGGCCACCAAGCTGACCGATATCCTGACCGCGATTGAGGCCAACCTGCCGCCCGAAGGGGCGTCCGGCGCTGTGGTCTATTGCGCCACGCGCGGGACGACAGAAAAGGTGGCCGAGTTCCTGAAAGGGCAGGGGCTGGCGGCCGACTATTTCCACGCCGGGCTGACATCCGAGCGCAAGCGCGAGGTTCAGGAGGCGTTTCGCATAGGCGACCTGCGGGTGATCGCTGCGACCAACGCCTTTGGCATGGGCATAGACAAGCCCGATATCCGTCTGGTGGTGCATGGCGATATTCCGGGCTCGCTGGAGAATTACCTGCAAGAGGCCGGACGCGCGGGCCGTGACCAGGCGCCTGCGAACTGCGTGCTGCTGTTCGCCGCTGACGACGTCGAGCGGCAATTCTCGCTCTCGGCCCGCTCGCGTCTGGCCCGGCACGAGATAGGGGCGATCCTCAAGGCATTGCGGCGCATGGACCGGCAGAAGTCGGGCGAGGTGGTGGCCACGCCGGGCGAAATCGTCCGCGAGGAAAGAGATCAGGAGTTCGAGCGTGACAAGGCGACGGATGACACGCGGGTGAAAACGGCTGTCGCCTGGCTTGAGGAAGCAAAGCTCTTGTCGCTTGAGGAAAACCGGGTGCAGGTGTTCCCGTCCTCGCTGCGCATCCGCAGCGTCGATGAGGCCGCGGCGATCTTCGAACGCGCGCAAATCACCGGCACGCGCCGCACCCAACTTCTGGACCTTGTGCACCATGTGATGAACGCCTCCCCGGACGAGGGTGTCTCGACCGACGATCTGACCGGCGCTTGCAGCTTGTCGGGACGGACGTTGCACAAGGCGCTGGCCGATCTGGAAACGCTGGGCATCGCCAGCAATGACACGGCCGTCACGGTCTTTGTGCATCTGGGGGTCGAAGATGCCTCTGTCCGCCGCCTCGATCTGGCGGCGCAGATGGAGGGTGACTTGATCGCCCTGATGCGCGAGGAGGTGCCCGAAGCGCAAGGGGCCGAGGCGCAGCCTTTGCACCTGACCGAGACCTGTCAGGCTTTGCGCGACAAAGGCCACCGCCACGTGCGCCCCGATCTGGTGGAACTGGTCTTGCGCGGTATGGCGCAGGATGGGCGCTATCAGGATGGCGGTCGGGGTAATCTGACCCTGCGCAAGGCCAGCCGGAACACTTTGTTTGTCCGGGTGGAACGGTCGTGGCCAGTGGTGGAGCGCACCGCCGATCTGCGCAGGCAGGGGGCACAGGTGCTGCTGGCGCATCTGACGGGCAAGGTCGCGAAAGGCACGCGTGGCAAGGATATCCAGGTGGAAACTACGCTGGGCGACATGGCGGCGGCACTGAATGGCGACGCCTTGCTGCGCGCAGAGATCAACGACATGACCCGTCTGCTGGACCGCGCGCTTCTGTGGTTGCATGAGCAACAGGTTGTGACACTGGGCCGTGGCCTGACCGTGTTCCGCCCGGCCATCACCGTGCATCTGAACCCCAAGGGCGGGCGGTTCACCGAACAGCACTTCACGCCGCTGGACGAGCATTACGGGGAAACGACGATACAGACCCATGTAATGGCCGCCTATGCCGAAAAGGGCCTGGAAGCTCTGGATCAGGCGCAGCGCCTATCGGAGGATTACTTCGTGTTGGACCGCGACGCCTTTCTGCGGCGTTGGCTGCCGGGGCGGGGCGCTGAAATCCGGCGGCAGACCACGGGCACCTCGTGGAAGACCATCGTCGATGCGCTGGACAATCCGGTGCAAGCCGAGATTGTGCGCGACGACCGCGAGCAGACCAACGTGCTTGTGCTGGCGGGGCCGGGGTCGGGCAAGACGCGGGTGCTGGTGCACCGGATCGCCTACCTGATCCGGGTCCGGCGCGAAGACCCACGCGGCATCCTCGTGCTCACCTACAATCGCCATGCCGCCGCCGAAATCCGCGAACGCCTGCGCCGCCTGATCGGGGATGATGCCGCGGGGGTGAACGCCCATCACGGCCCTGACGGCTTCATCCGCATACATGCGCTCCATGAACCTGCTCAGGGACGGATAGTCCTTCCATGTCTTCGGCAGGTTCTCGGTCCAACGTGTCATGGCGAAGGCATAGGGGTCGGCGATGGTCCTGCGGCCGTCCACGACATAGGGGCTTTCGGCAAGCAGCCCCGAAAGGTGCGTCATCGCGCGGTCGATGCGGGCATGGGCGGCTTCGCGCACCGCGTTGAGGCCGCCATCATCTGCCTGTGTCGTATAGCGCATCGGCGCGAAGAAGGGCCAGAAGGCGGGATGCATGTCGCCGGTCAGAAAGGCCAGCGCTTCGTCCATGTCGAACTCGGCCGCCAGTCCATGGCCTGCGCCAAGCCCGGCATCGGGATGCTTGGCAGAGATGTATTTCAGGATGGCATCGGCTTGGGTCATGATCCTCTCGCCGCCGTCCTGAAGGGCCGGAACCATGCCCAGAGGGTTGATCTGCCGATAGGCTTCGGACGCGGGATCGACACGCTCCACTTCGTACGGGGCACCGATCCATTCCAGAACGATGTGGGGGGAAAGGGCACAGGTGCCGGGGGCGTAGTAGAGCTTCATCAGTCGTTCTCCGGCATAAGGGCCATCTTGCCACCAGCCTTGCCGGTCTCGCCAAGCCGGTGGGCTTCGGCGGCATCCTTGAGGGGCATTTCCCGTGCGATCGGCAAGGGTTTTAGCGCACCAGCATCGATCTTTCTGACGATATCCGCAAGCACGCGGCCATCCGGCGGCGTGAACACGAAGATACCCTTGGCCCCGACGGCATCGGCCTTGGTCGTGTCGGGCGGCATGGCGGTGGAGACCATACGTCCACCAACGCCAAGGATGGCCCATGATCGAGCCTGTGTCTCCCCACCGATCAGGTCGAAGACAACATCGACCTTGCCTGCATCCTCGAAACGCTCAATGCGATAATCGATGGCCCGGCCCGCGCCCAGAGCCTCAACCTCGACGATGCCCGCGCCGGACGCGGTGGCGATCACCTGCGCCCCCTTTTCATTGGCAAGCTGGATCAACCAATGGCCTACGGCCCCCGCCGCCCCGTGGATCAGCACGCGTTCGCCCGGCTGCACCTCAGCCATCGCCAGCGCGGTCCAAGCGGCCTGCGCCGTCATAGGCACGGCGCTGGCTTGGGCGAAGGACAGGCTGGCAGGCTTGGGGGCGACCTGCGCCTCGTCGATCAGCACGAACGCCGCATGGGTGCCGCCGCGCGTGAACTCAGGGTAGGAACAAACTTCGTCGCCCACATGGAAGGCGCTGACCTCCGGCCCCACCGCATCGACGACGCCTGCGCAGGCCCAGCCGAAGGTGACCGGCAAGTCGCGCCCGAGCGCCTTTGCCATGGCACCGCTGCGGATCTTCCACTCAATGGGATTGACGCCGCTGGCCTTCACCCGGATCAGAACATCGCGGCCTGAAGGCGTTGGTCGTTCGATATCGTGCAGGCTCAGCACATCGGCCTCGCCGAAGGCGGTCGCCTGCACGGCCTTCATCTGTTTTCCGTCGGTCATGTCGGTTTCCTTTCAGATGGCCAATGCCCGCACGTCACACCGTGCAGAGGTTCAGGATGCGTGTAATGGCCGGTTCAGGTCAGCAACGGGAAGGCCACAGCACCAGCAGGGCTCGCCCAGTTCTTGACCAGTTCGGCGACCATCGCATTGGTGCTAGTCAACCGCACACCCGCCGCCTCCATCCGCCGCCACGACATCTCTTCGGCGATCTGGTTGGTAGAACCGCAGGCGTCGCAGACCACCTGCACATTGAAGCCTTCGTTTAGCGCGTCGATGGCGGGGGCGACCATGCAGACATCCGTGGTGACCCCCGCCATGACGAAATTGCGCTTGCCGGTGTTGCGGCAGGCGGCGGCAAATTCCTCGTCGTCCCAGGCGTTGACCACACCCTTGCGCTTGACCCGCGCGGCAAAGGCCTCCGGGGCGATCTCGGACAGTTCAGGCATCAACGGCCCTTGAACGTCCACGTTGGTTTCTTGGCTTGATGTCAGGACCAGCGGCATCCCAGTGCCGACCGCGAATTTCGCTAAGATCACGACGTTGCGCTGAAGCAATTCGAGCGGAGTCGTCGCGGCCCAGGTGTTGGTGCCGACCTGATGGTCGATCAGGATGATGGCGGTGTCGTCGAGGGTGAATCTTTGCATCGGGGCAACCTTTCCGTTGATTTCCGGGCCAGGATGCCGCAGGCGTCGATACAAAGAAAATGAATGTAGTTTTGACAGGGCATGCACAGTATGAATGAAGGAAGACCCGATCTGAACCTGCTGGTCGTCTTCGATGCCATAGGCCGCACCGGGTCGGTCACATTGGCTGCAGAGCGTCTGTCCCTGAGCCAGCCTGCCGTCAGCCATGCGCTCAACCGGTTTCGGGATGTGATGGGTGATCCCCTATTCGTGCGCAACGGCAACCGGATGGAGCCGACCAGCCGGGCGCAAGAGATGCTGCCGACCGTCCGCAGGATCCTTGACGATGTCGGCTCCGTTCTGGCGCCGACAACCTTCGATCCTGCAACCGCCAGCCGCATGTTCAGAATCGGGGCCAGCGACTACGCGATGATCTCTGTTCTGCCCTCGCTCGTGCGTAAAGCCCGCGCGCAGGCGCCGGGTATCCGGCTGGATATCCAGTCGATGGGCGAGGCGACGCTGGCCCGCCTTGGCACGGGCGAGTTGGACCTCGCGTTCATCGGCGCAAAACCACCCGGTGACCCGCTGAAATCGCAAGAGCTGTTCCGTGAACGGTTCATCGGCTTCATGTGCGCGCGGCATCCGCTGGCCATCAAGGCCGGACAGAACGCCGTGACGCTGGCGGACTACCTACGTTATCCGCATGTGATGGTGTCGTTCCGCGACCCCCGGCAAAGCCCTATCGACGCCTGCCTTGCCGGTCTGGGAAAAAAGCGCACCATCGCCGTGACGACGCCGAATTTCGCCGGCAATGTCGCCTCGATCAAGGACACCGACCTAATCCTGTCGCTGCCTTCGCGGCTCGCGGCTGGCATGGGCCTTGGGGATTTCGTGCAGTTCGATCTGCCGCTGGACGTGCCGGATTACCCCTATTCAATCACGTGGCACACCCGGTCCGATCAGGACCGGTCGATGATCTGGCTGCGCGGCATTGCCGTTGGGCTTTTTGCCTAGACTCTAAGGGATATCGCCATGTCAGGTCTTCCAAAGCCGCCGTTCGCCGCGCCAAGCACTAAGGTCAGCTTTGGGCCGTTCGGCACTAACAGCAAGATGATTGCCCTAAGTGACCGCCTGCTCCTTGCCACCGCGCTGGACCCAGACGAGCCCAGATTTTCCAGTCTTGCTGATTGTCGCGCTTGGATTGGGCTGTCATTCTGACTTTTTCAGATCGATATCTAAGCGGTGGCTGGCTTTAGCGGAATGATCATATGACCGAGCTGTGGAAGCTGACTGCAAACGAACTGGTGCCTCTCATTGCCCAGCGCCGGATTTCCGTCACGGACACGATTGCTTCGGTGCTGGAGCGGATCGAGGCTGTGAACCCAGCCGTGAACAGCATTGTCCAGCGGATGGATGAGCAAGCTCTTGCAGCGGCGGAAGCCGCCGACACCGCTCTGGCGCGCGGCGAGTCGCCGGGACCGCTGACCGGCATCGCGGTGACGATCAAGGTGAATATCGACGAGGCTGGCTTTGCCACCACGAACGGCCTGCGCAGCCAGGCCGGCTTGGTGGCAGAGGTCGATAGCCCTGTGGTGGCCAACCTGCGCAAAGCCGGTGCGATTGTCGTTGGTCGCACGAACACCCCCGCCTTTTCGCTGCGATGGTTCACCCGCAACAGCCTTCATGGTGCGACGACAAATCCGCGCGACCCTACCCTGACGCCGGGGGGGTCGTCCGGCGGTGCCGGGGCTGCGGTTGCGTCGGGCATGGGGGCGATCGGCCATGGCACGGATATTGCCGGGTCGATCCGATACCCGGCCTATGCCTGCGGCGTGCACGGCCTGCGCCCATCGCTCGGGCGGGTTCCCGCCTTCAACGCGACTGCAGGAGATCGGTTGATCGGCGGGCAGTTGATGGCGGTGTCTGGACCACTGGCGCGATCAATCCCGGATCTGCGCGTTGCTTTGGCGGCAATGGCCGCTCAGGACATGCGCGATCCCTGGTGGCAGCCGATGCCGCTGCGCGGCGCCGATGTGCCGCGCAAGGTTGCCTATGTCGAGGCGCCCGAAGGCATGCCGGTGGCCCAGCCTGTCCGCGATGCGCTTCGTACCGCAGCGGCCAAACTGAGCGACGCTGGCTATCAGGTTGAAGAAGTCACACCGCCGCCCTTGCGAGAGGCACGTGATCTGCAGTTGCGCCTGTGGATGGCCGAGTTTCGACATGACGGCACAGCGGCCTTGCGCGCCGAAAACGACCCGGACGCAAATTTCGTCTATGCCCAGATGAGCCGCAATTGCCCTGAGATCGATCTGCCCGAAATGATGGCGACGCTGAAGGCGCGGGCGCGCCTCACCCGGCTGTGGCGGAGTTTTCTGTCGGAATGGCCACTGGTCCTGTGCCCGGTGTCAGGTGAGTTGCCGTTCACCAATGACTGGGATGTTGCCTCGCCCGCCGCATTCGATTCGGTGCTGGAGGCTCAGCTTACCATGATCGCTATCCCTTTCATGGGCCTGCCGGGCCTCACCGTCGCCACCGGCTCTGTGGGGGTAACGCCGGTCGGGGTGCAGCTTGTGGCCGATCAGTTTCGCGAAGATCTGCTGTTGGCGGCGGGGGAGATACTGGCCCCGCACCCTGTCGGTTTGGCGTTGGCTTAGCGAAATCGAAGCGAGCATTCATGCCCCCGTCCGAGCGAGAATCTTGGGTCAGATGGCGGCATAGGGACGCTGCGCTGCGGCCTGCCAAGGGGCAGAACGTTGACAGTGGGTCGCCTATCTCCTTTCACAAAGCAGCCAGACGCAGTAAGCATCCCAATCTTTGAAGATCTGGGACAAATCATGGCGCGAAATGCCACCATTTACAAAGTTGAGCTTTCAGTGTCCGACATGGATCGCCACTATTATGAGACCCATAAACTGACCGTAGCTAAACACCCATCAGAGACGGATGAACGGCTGATGGTGCGCATTGTCGCTTTTGCGCTAAATGCTCATGAGAGTTTGGAAATGACTAACGGCATTTCAACCGATGACGAGCCCGACATCTGGCAGAAAAGCCTGAACGGCACGCTTGATGTGTGGGTGAAGCAGTCGCCTGCCATCCCGCGCCATTCTCCTCCGCCATCATCCATGTCTTGTGCCGCTCGGCGATCGGAGCGTCGCAATGCTCACAGAGATATTGCACCGTCTCAGCCTTGCCCGGCTCCCAGCGCAACCGCTCGAATTGCAGCCATTGCAGCCCGCCACAAAGCAGGCAGGGGACATGATAGCGCTGCTGATCGGACAATTCCCACTCCCGTTCGATCCGGCTCAGGCCTTTCAGGGTCGGCGTCGAGGCCAGAAATACCTTGCTGCGATGCTCGAAGCTGATGGTCCGGGCTTCAGCCAGGGCGATCGGGTCGCCCTCGCCGTCAACGTCGCCCGGATAGGCATCGACCTCGTCCAGAAACACCCAACGCGCAGGCATCGATCGAAGGCCCACTGCGGAATTCGCGCCGGTCAGGATCAGCTGCCCGCCGGGAAACCGCTTGCCCAAGATCGTGTTCCCGGCATCCCGCGAGCGGGACGGCAAGACCAGCGCCCGCAGATCGGGGCTTTCCTCGATCAACGGGTCGATCCGCTGCTGCGACAAACGCTTTGCCAGATCCACGGTCGGCTGCACCGCTAGAAACGGGCCCGGCGCGCGGTGCATGCAAAAGCCGATCCAGTTGTTCCCCGCTTCGGTGGCACCAACCTGCGCGGCCTTCATGAACACCACCCGTTGCGCCGGGTGGCGCGGCGACAATGCATCCATCACCGCCTTCATGTATGGCGTCCGCGCGGTCCGATAGGCGAGGTGCTACGCAAGATGTTCAGCCTCGCGATCACATGGAAAATGCGGACCGACAACCCGGCGACAAGCTTCCGCAAGCGCCCCGAAACCGCCCGCGAGCGGTTCCTCTCCTTCGAGGAAATCCAGCGCCTCGC
>JANOGW010000036.1:0-5176 GCA_031406155.1 Pseudorhodobacter sp. | reverse complement strand
CGCTGACATAGAGCATCACCGCCAAGCGGATGACCTCGGGGCTGGTCTTGAAGTATCGAAAAGGGGAACGCTGGGTCATCCCGGCAGGCCAGCGGACCGCCCTGCCGATCTCAAGCAAAGGTCCTCTGACAGGACCTTCGCAGCCTCAAGCCAACTTCCTCTGACAACACCAGAACGAGTTCAGACCCTAAGCGAACGCCTAGCCTGCCTCAAGAGCCGTCGCACAGGCAGGACCCACCGCGGGATCGCATCGAAACTACTCCGGGGAGTACGGGTATCAGGAATGAAGAATTTAGAGTACAATGTTCCAAGACGAAGGGGATAAATCGTGATTCGGTTCCTTCCGATCCTCGTTGCAGTGATGATGCCTGGACTGGCTGTCGCCGACGCTCAGCTATTCGCGGCCGTTAATACTGGCGATAAGGCGGCGGTCGAACGAGAACTGGCAAATGGCGCTGACGTTGATAGTCGGTCTCGCGATCAGGCAACGCCTCTTATCGCCGCCACACTTGGGAACCAGATCGCAATTGTGCAGGTGCTCTTGAATGAGGGCGCCGACGCCATGGCGCGCAACTCCGGTGGCTTCACGGCGCTGCATGCAGCGGCCTATTCCGGTAGCGTTCCAATCGCCGAGTTGCTGCTTCAATCGGGCGCCGTGCTTGATGATGATGACAACAAGGCAGGTGTGACACCCCTGATGGTGGCTGGAGAACAAAACCATCTTGCGGTCACCGAATTGCTGATCGCAAAGGGAGCCGATGTCAACCACCCGGAAGTTCATGGTTATCTGCCGATCACGCGTGCGCTGTTCAAGGGCAACACCGATATCGTCCGCCTGTACAAGCAACACGGCGCGACGTGTCAAGCCAGCATAGTTGGCATAGTTGGGTGGTATCAGCGGTGCCTGGAAATCGGCAATTAAGAGGAGGACGAACGATGTTCAAAGCAATGCGAGGTGATGACCGGCGCGTGGCCCGAGTGTTGGCCTTCTCGGCCTTAACCGGCTTCACTTTGGCTGCAGGCGTCATGCCGGGTTTTGCTGATGGCTCCGTCAACACCGGTTACTTCGGGGGTGTCGCGATCTATGGCTACGATCCGGTCGCCTATTTCACTGAGAACCGGGCGATGAAAGGGTCGGAAGAGTATTCCTATGAATGGCTCGGAACCCCTTGGCATTTTGTCAGCGCCAAGCACCGAGAAATGTTTCAGAGCGACCCGGTCAAATATGCGCCACAATACGGTGGATACTGCGCCGGCGAAGTTGTCGATGGGTCAGTCACCGTCGATGTCGATCCAAACGCGTTCAAGATCATCGATGGCAAGCTGTATCTGATCTACAATAAGACCTACGCGGAAGCTTTCGAAGCGCACGCGAGCGATTACATACCAAAGGCCGATGCCAATTGGCCCGAAATCAAGGCCGAGCTTGAACAGAACCTGTTCAACTGAAATCAGAACCGTGAGCGCGGCATCAGCGTCAATTCTGCGGCTTGAAGTGAAAGACCAAGGCCGAGTTGACAAAAACGAACGGGAACGCGTCGGCGCTCTTGAATACTTGGCCACAATCTGGTCGCCCGAAACCGTTCTCGCTCTGAAGGCACAGCAAATCATTAGCGACATCGACGAAAAGCCGTGCTTGGAAGGCAACGTCGTTGGTCCGGGGTTGCCCGTAGATCCCCGTAAAGAACAGAATCCGCTTGTCGGCCCCGACAAACATGTTCGCCACCCGCTCTCCGGGGTCGATAAAACCGTTCAGAGTTTGGGAGCCTTCCGGCAAGTGACTGAAAAAGAGGCGTTCAGTCTCTTCACCAGTCAATCGGTCGCGCCCCTGTTCCTGAAAGCCGAAAGGCCAATCTGGCAGCCCTGCCTGGCGCAACGCGTCAAGCAGGAACGCGAAGTCCTTGTCGTCACGAAAATGCGTCCAAGATAACAGCAAGCCTGCGACGGAAGGGTCATTTGAAGGCAGGCGGATGTTTTGTTCCATTGTGGCACGAGCGTCGGCAATGCGGCCCCCACGGGCATATGCCGCAGCCAGAGATATCAGGACATCGTCAATTTCCGGCCCGTCGTCGCGGGCACGTTCAAGGGTCGCGATCGCCAGATCATTGTCGCCGTTAAAGAAGTAAACCAGACCTGCAACACTTCGGTTGATTGGGGAGAGATTGGGGTCAAGCTTCAGCGCCGTTTCGATCGCGGCGGTAGCCTCGGCAAAGTTGCCGGCAAACATTAGGACGTAGCCGAGCGTGATATAGGCCTCGGCATCCCCTGGGCCAAGATCGACAGCCTTCCGGGCCGATGCAATTGACTCGTCAAACTGTCGGTCCACGTTTTGCAGAATGGCGAGCGTCATCCAGGGCAGCGGCAAACTGGGGTTATACTTCTGTGCAAGCGATGCTTTCTCGTAAGCCCGCTTTTCGGCTAGCCTGTTTTGAAGGACATCGTCATAGGTATTGCGCCAAATGTAGACGGATGTCCTGGCATCGGCCGCCAACGCTTCCGCGAATTTTGGATCAAGTTCCAACGCGTGTTCATAGTACTCCAGCGCCTGCCGCAGCCCCTGCATGCTGCCGGTGCGCGCAGCCTGCTCGCCGCGTAGAAAGTTGTCATAGGCTTCGAGATTGGCAGTCGGCGGGCGGGCAATCCGCGCTGCCTCGGTGGCCAGAGGCTCCACGCCAAGAGCCGCGACGAGTTCCTCTCTCATCTGGTCCTGAACGGCGAATACATCCGACTCCGGGCGGTCGAAGCGGTCGGCCCAGACATGCTTGCCACTCGCCACGTCAATGAGTGCTGCGTTGATCCGGATTTGGCCACCTACGCGCCGCACGCTGCCTTCGACCACGAACTGGACGTTGAGATCGCGTGCCACCTCGGCAAGAACCAGGGGCTTGCCCTTGTAGGCGAATGCAGAGTCGCGAGCGATCACGTCGAGCCCGGTCAACTTGGCCAGATCTGTGATCAGGTCCTCGACGATGCCGTCGGCGAAGTAGTCTTGGGCGGGATCGCCGCTTAGGTTCTCGAACGGCAGGATCGCGACCGACGGCCGTTCAGGCACGGAGTGCGTCAGCCAAGTCAACCCAATTGCGACTGACGCGATCGCCAGTATGGCAATCCCCGCCACCAGAACCGTCAGCGCGCTCGGTCGCCGCGCGGCCAACCCGACTTTTCCGGCTTGCCCGGGATCAAGCAGAACTCGATAGACCCGGACCGGCGCCGCGATGTTCTTGAGCCTTTGTTCGCCAAGTGCAACAAAACCCACATCAACCTTCTTTGCGGCATGATCGAAGGCAGTGCCAGAAATGCAGATACCGCCCGGCTCTGCCAATCCTTCCAGACGCGCCGCGATGTTGACGCCGTCGCCATAGATATCGTTGTCCTGGAAAATGATGTCGCCGAGATTTACCCCGATTCGAAGGCGAAAGCGTTGAGTTTCGGACAAGGACCGATCATTCTTAGACATTCGTCGCTGGATCGCGGCGGCACACTGAACAGCGTCCACGATACTCGCGAACTCCACTAGCATGCCGTCTCCCATGAGCTTGATGATGTGGCCATGGAACTCCGTCACTGCCGGATCGATCAACTCCCTGCGGCACGCCATGAGTTGCGCAAGTGTACCAACCTCATCCTCGCCCATGAGGCGGCTGTAGCCGACCACGTCTGCGGCAAGTATTGCGGCAAGTCGTCGTTCCATGTCAAACTTTCGGCTTCCAAGTCCCAGGTTGACGTCCCTTGGATAAGGCTTTCTGCCAGCGCAAAAGCGCCGAGAGACTTATGCAAGTCTGCGTAGAAACGCACAATGAAGCAATAGGTGTGACCCCGGCATGACCCGAAATCCCTAATCAAAGGTGGCTCACGTCTTGGTGAAAAACCCAGCTCAGTTTTGGGTGAAAATCAACAATCATCATCTTGAGAGGGCGAACAGGCGCCAGTCCCCAAGAATACCTCGTAGTGAAAAATCATCCAACGAGGAAAAGTTCATTTCTGAACCAAGAAACAGGTCCTTGACGGTCTGTGAGGTCAGGATTTTATTGGGTTCGGCCTTTGCCATGATCCGCGCGGCGACAGGCACCGCAATGCCGCTTAGATCATGTCCTCGAATTTCGCATTCTCCTGTGTGCAAACCGATGCGTGTTTGCAGGCCTAAACGCTCTGCGTTGTCCCGGATGGCTGCAGCACATTCGAGTGCGCTGTTCGGTCCACGGAACGAAAAGAGGTAGGCATTGGCCGAGTGGATCTCGACCCCGTCAAAGCCCGCTGCCTTGGCGTAGCGGGCGGCCTGCGAGTAGTCCGCGACGTTGCCGGGCAACTCGGCCGTCTCCAGCGCGCGCGGCACAACGAAATCCTGCGGGCCGTCATAGGTGCGGGCGTGCCCTGCAAACCCGATCGCGGACGGAGCCACGGGCAGCGCGCCACCCGGTTGCAGCGACGGGTGCGAGACCCGGCCCACATGCCACAGTTGCAGCACGATGCGCCCGCCTGCGGCGTGAACCGCCTTTGTCACACCGCGCCAGCCCTCGATCTATGCGAGTGAATGAATGCCCGGTGCCCCGGCGTAGCCCTTGCCCTGCGGCGAGATTTGCGTGGCCTCGGACACGATCAGCCCTGCCGTCGCGCGCTGCGCATAATATTCCGCCTGCAGCGCATGCACGGCACCCGCCTGTGCTTCGACGACAAGCGACATTAATACAGCATTTCGCTGCTCGGGGTCCCCGCCTGCGCATTGCTGATGAAAGATCATCTGATCAATGTTCGGCAGTGGCACCAGTGCCGGATATCGCACCCGGATGGCGTCATATTGGTGTTCCGATGATGAGCGGTGGATCTGCGAAGTTAAACGTTGGTAAAACGCGTGCCAGTTAGCCCGCATGAGACGCCTGCCTTGCGGCCGGGCGTCACACGCGCCTCATCGGGGCCAGCCTTGCTGAAAGGGCTGCTTTACGGACCGGACGGGGCGGCATTCTCACCCAGCCACACCCGCAAGAAGAACCGGCTCTATCGCTACTATGTCAGTCAGACTGTGCTGAAGCATGGGGCAGGGTCGTGCGCTGTCGGACGTGTCCCAGCCGCCGAGATCGAAGCCGCAGTGATTGATCAGCTTCGTGTCGTGTTCCACCAGCCGGAAATCATCGTGGGGACCTGGAAGGCTGCCCGGGCCGAAGATCCCGACATCACCGAG
>JANOGW010000019.1:0-10681 GCA_031406155.1 Pseudorhodobacter sp. | reverse complement strand
GCGCGCAAGCAGTCCGGTGAACGCGCGACCCGGCTGGATGAGATCTTTCATGGGATACAAGCCATCAAGCTGAACAGCATGGAACAGTATCAGACCAGCCGATTCCTGATGATTGCCAACAAGATCAGGCGGGTCGAACTGCGTGCAACCGCAGGGCGCGCGACGATGCCCGCCCTGATCGATGTCGTCACCGGCATCGGATTTTTCATGGTGCTGATGCTGGGCGGGCGCGAGGTTGCCGACGGCACCCGCACGGTGGGCGAGTTCATGGCTTTCTTCACCGCGATGTCGCTGACATTTCAGCCGATCCGCCGGCTTGGCGATCTGGCGGGCTTGTGGCAAACCGCCGCCGCCAGCCTCGAGCGCATCTATTGGCTGCTGGACAGCAAACCCACCCCAAGGCTTGCAGCGGTTGCCCACGCACCCCTGCCAGCGGCCCCATCCATCACCTTTGACAACGTGCATTTTGGCTATGGCCAGTCGCCGGTGCTGAACGGACTTAGCTTTACTGCCGAGGCGGGCAAGATCACCGCACTGGTCGGTGCCTCGGGTGCCGGCAAGACCACCGTGTTTCACCTGCTGACAGGGCTGCTGGAGCCGACCAGCGGCACCATACGGATCGGCACGCAAGACACGGCCACCCTTGCCCTGCAAGACCTGCGCGCGGTCTTCGCGTCGGTCTCGCAAGACACCGCATTATTTGACGAAAGCCTGCGCGAAAATGTGCTCCTGGGGCGGACAGACTTGCCTGATGCCGTCTTGCAAGCCGCCCTTGACGCCGCGTATGTGACGGAATTTGCAGAAAATCTGTCTGCGGGATTGGATTCTCCGGCCGGCCCGCGCGGATCGGGGCTGTCAGGCGGCCAGCGCCAGCGCATCGCCATCGCGCGCGCTTTGTTGCGCGATGCGCCCGTGCTTTTGCTTGATGAAGCAACCTCCGCGCTCGATGCAAAATCCGAGACCCTGGTGGCGGATGCCCTGAACCGGCTGCGCGCCGGTCGCACGACGCTGGTCATCGCGCACCGATTGTCGACGGTCCGCGAAGCCGACAGCATCATCGTGATGGACAAGGGACGTGTCGCCGAACAAGGCCGCCACGACGATCTTGTGGCAATGAACGGGCTTTATGCGCAGTTGTACCGGCTTCAGTTCAAAGACAAAGACGGAGCGCGCGAATGACCGGGGAAACGGCCAAGGACCGGTGCGTTCTAAGGGTGTCAGGCAGCGACGCCCTGACCTTCCTGCAAGGCATGCTCAGCAATGACGTGCTGCCGCTTGCCAAAGAACCCGGTATCGTCTGGACCGGACTGTTGACCCCGCAGGGCAAGTACTTGGCGGATTTCTTTGTCGTCAGCACGCCGGATGCCTTGCTGATCGACATCAAATCCTCTTTCGCGGATGCAACGTTGCGTAGATTGATGATGTACCGGCTGCGCGCCGATGTTGAATTGACCAAAACCGATATCGCGGTCACGCGTGGCCTTGGCGTCATCCCCAACGGCGCCTACCCCGACCCCCGCCACCCCGCGCTTGGCTGGCGCTGCTACGGTGCGGCTGGCAATGCCCCCGGCATTGACTGGGACGCGATCCGCGTCGCCTATTGCATCCCAGAAACCGGGATCGAACTAATCCCCGATGAAAGCTACCTGCTGGAGTCGGGGTTCGAGCGTCTGCACGGCGTCGACTTCCGCAAAGGCTGTTACGTCGGACAGGAAGTTACCGCCCGCATGAAGCACAAAACCGAACTGCGCAAAGGTCTGGTACAAGTGGACATTACTGGGTCCGCGCCGGTTGGCACCGACGTTATGGCGGACGGCAAACCGGCGGGCACGCTGTTCACCCAGTCGGGCGGCCGCGCGATTGCCTATCTGCGGTTCGACCGGGCGACAGGGCCGATGCGGGCCGGCGACGCCTTGGTGACTTTTCGCGCTGATGCTGAAGTCTCCTGACAGGATGCTGTCAGCAGGGCTGTGTCAAAAGGGGTATTCCAAATCAACCAAGGAGAACACCATGACACCCAACCCAACCCACGCCGTCATCTGGGCTGAGATCCCAGTAACCGACATGCAGCGCGGTCTCAGCTTCTACCAGACCCTGACAGGCCAGGAGCTGATGCTGGACGAAACCGGCCCGAATCCGATCATGATGTTTGCTGTGTCTGACATGAAAACCGGGGTATCAGGCCATCTGTATCCCGGAAAGCCCGCACGGCCCGGTGAAGGACCGACCGTGCACCTTGTAATGCCGGACAAGGTCGAGGCCGCGATGCAACGCTGCACTGCCGCCGGTGGCAAAGTTGTCAGCCCGATCATCGAAATACCGCCGGGTCGCTTTGCCTATGCCGAAGACCCTGACGGCAACTCTATCAGCCTGTTCGAACCAAAGGGATAACCCATGCGCCGCGCCGACCGGTTGTTTCAGATCGTTCAGCATCTGCGCGGCGGTAGGCTGGTGACGGCGGCACAGCTGGCTGAACGGCTGGAAGTGTCGCCGCGCACTATTTACCGCGATATTGCCGATCTGATCGGCTCTGGTGTGCCGGTGGATGGTGAGGCGGGCGTGGGCTATGTGATGCGGGCGGGGTTCGACCTGCCGCCCCTGATGTTCACCCGCGCCGAAATCTCTGCCCTTGTGGCGGGTGCGCGGCTGATCCGGGCCTATGGCGGGGCGGCCATGGCGCGTGCCTCGGAGGAGGCGCTGATCAAAATTGAAACCGTCTTGCCCGAAGCCGCACGCGCTCAGGCAGCGCGGGTACCTATCCATGCCATCGCGGGGCTGACCGACCCCGCCTTGCGCAACCGGCTGGACCTAATCGAGGCGTCGATTGGCAACGGGCATCTGCTGCAGCTGGATTATGCAGACGAGGCAGGCAATCGCACCCTGCGAGATGTGCGCCCGCTGGGCCTGTGGTTCTGGGGCAAGGTCTGGACCCTGATCGCATGGTGCGAACTGCGGCAGGCCTTTCGGCTGTTCCGCATTGACCGCATCCTGGCGCAACAAGCTGGCGCAGCCATTCGTCCAGACCGTACCAAATCGCTGGCTGCGGCGCTGGCGGTGTTAGAACAGGAAGCTGTTTGTGCAGGACTCGACCGGCCACCCGCGGTCGAATGACGTCGCAGTCCCTACAGGCGGTTGCCCTTCAGGCGCGTTCCGAATACTCCATCAATTCGGTGTGCACGATGATGTCCTCATCGGGCCCGATGAACGGCGGGATCATGATCCGCACGCCGTTGTCAAGTATCGCGGGCTTGAAGCTGTTGGCGGCTGTCTGGCCTTTTTGCACCGGCTCGGTGTCCACCACCTTGCAGCGCACCTTCTGGGGCAGCGACACGTTCAGCGCCTCGTCACCGTAATATTCTACCGTCGCCATCATGCCGTCTTGCAGAAATGGCCGCCGGTCGCCCAGCAGTTCGGCATCAATCTCGGTCTGCTCGTAGGTTTCCGAATCCATGAACACCAACCGGCCATCGGTTTCATAAAGAAACGTCTGGTCTTTGTTTTCCAGCGTCACCCGCTCCACCTTGTCTTCGGACCGGAACCGTTCGTTCAGTTTGCGCCCGTCGCGCAAGTTCTTCAATTCCACCTGCGCAAAAGCACCGCCCTTGCCCGGCTTCACGTGGTTGACTTTCACCGCCGCCCAAAGGCCGCCGTCGTGTTCGAGAATGAACCCTGGGCGTATTTCGTTTCCATTGACCTTGGGCATTGCGGCAAAACCTTGACAAAAGCTTGATTGCAGATAGTGGAACGCTATATATGGGGAACGCGACTCTGACAAGGCGACTAGATACAGTAGCGGGTGAAACAAGCTATGCGCCCGATGCATGGCAGTCATTCCAAAGCGTAATGGCCGAATCGTCTTAAAATCTTCATAGTCGCGCGACGTCAGAAACTACAAGAGCAAGAATAAAGGACGACGAGATGCTGGATTTCGTTGATAGCACCGCTTTCAACTTCGAACAGGGCCAACGGGCGCGCAAGCTATTTGCAGCCGTGGTACTTGCTGCTTTGGATGATGCCATTGCGGACGACAAAAAGTATGGAAATGGCCCCGAGCAGATCGCCCGTTGGGCGCGGTCGCGGGATGGCCGTGAAGTCCTGTCTTGCGCCGGGATCGACCCGAACGAGCGTGTGGTTAAGGGCCTTATGACCTTTGTTACCAAAGGCATACGCACCTCTGTGGCGCTTTCGCGCGAAGAAAGCGAACGCCGTCACGCGCTGGAACTTGATCAGGCAGAGGCTGCCTGACAGTGCCCCCGCATCGGGTGATGGCAGTCAAACATCCGATGCTCGACCTCGTCAAATTTCGTTTGTGATGCCCGCTGGCACAGGGGCGGCTGCCAACGGCGTGTCATCGGCTGAATTCAGTAGCGTCCGGAAAAGAAACACTACCTGCGAGTCGCGACGTCTTCAAAATCTCGCGTGGCCAGCGCGCGGTTGATCTCTGATCGCACCAGCTTGCGGACATTCCGTGTGATCCGTTCCCCCAGCGGTCCCTGCAATTCTTCGCGGATCATATCCGCGATGATTGCGCGAAGGACGTCCTCGTTCAGGTACCCCGTATCATCGTCGTGATCGTCGGTATGGCCGGCGAAATCATCCAGATCGGCAAGGGGCAGGGACTGATCAGCAGAAACTTGCCCAACGGCGTCAACGTGCGCAGCGACCGGTTCCAACGGGCTAAGAGCATCCTGACTACTGGCCACATCATCGGTTTGCGTCGTGGCCAGTATCAGAACACTTCCTGACGGCATCGCATCGCCGGCGTCCACGTCATCAGCGTCCTGGGCGAATGGAGCACCGTCTTCGTCTACCTGCAACGCGGCCTCAGATACCAATCCATCCGTGGCCATTTCGGATGACACCACTTCGCCGGCATCGCTATTCCATTCCGTGTCGGCCCATGCCAGCCCCTGAGGTACCGGTTCGCCGCCATCTGGCTCCCATTCGTCGGGGCCGACCGCGGCCCCAACAGCCGCTACGACCGACCCGAGTGTTTCTGATTGCCCCGCCGCAGCGCTGCCAGCCGACAGCCCGTTGATTCGCGACATCGCTGTCGTCAGAAAATCTGCATCAAGCCCTGCGGTAGCCCGATCGCCCTGTCCAGACTGTCCCCCCGCCTGATTGATAAGTTCCGGTTGTTCTGACAGCCTGACCGATCCGAACATGGGACCTAACTGAGGCGAAGGCACGTCGTCGTCGCTGCCGATGTCCAGCAAGACCGTTTGCAAATCGCGTGGATGATCAAGCGCATCACCGCCTTCCGGCAAGGCGGTGCTTACATCTGCTACTACCCGCAGCGCGGGCGTCAGGATCAGTTTGCTTGCCCCATTCTCCAGCGCCGCAGAAACCAGCCTGTGCGTCGGCCTGAGGTCTTCTGAGACCAATCGCCGAATAGAGGACAAGACATCCTCGATCTCAACCGTATTCATGGCGTTTGACATCTATTGCTCGATCATTCTTGTTTGGAAAAGTTTACTGAACTGCGGCCCAATACACAAGAACTTGACGAACATTCCTTAGCAGACGCTTAATGTGTGTTGGCGATTTCTGGCCGACCGTTACTCAATTGCCGATCTTCTCAAGTATTCTGTCCAGCTTACGCCCCTGGGCGGATGTCGCCGGGGCAGTTTTTACTGCGTTGTAGTAGGCTGCCGGATCAAACGTCGGTATGCCAAGTCTCAGGTGATCAGCTGTCAGCAGACCCATTGACGACAACAAGACGTAGATGCCGGTGTATCGCTGCGCTTCGGCCTGCAGGCGCGACGCCCGCGCATCAAGCAGCTCTTGTTCAGCATCCAGCACGTCGAGCGTGGTGCGCGCGCCCAGCGCCGCTTCTTCGCGGAACCCGTCAAAGGCAGCCTGTGCTGCGGTGATCTGAAGACCGCTGGCTTCTATGCTGGCGGCTGACACCAGTAGGTTTGACCATGCGTTGCCAACATTCTGCGCCACCAGCAGCGATGTCTGATGCAGGCGCGCCCGAGCCTGATCACGCCCGGCCAGCGTCTGGCGGTACAATGCCGACAACCTGCCGCCGGCATAAAGTGTCTGGCTCAGATTAAGGGACAGGCTTTCGCTGTCCAGCCCGTCATTATCGACAGACACGCTGGCCCGCGCCGACAGGCTTGGCTTCAGGTTTGCCTTACCGCGTGTCACATTCAGATCGGCAGCCGTCACTTCGTGCTGGGCTTGCCGGATTGACGGATGTGTGCGTTGAGCCACCGCTTGCGCGTCTTGCAGGCTGGAAGCAGTCTTTGGTAGCGGCGGCAACGCAGCCAGCCGGCCCGGATAGGCCCCTGTCGCCGCCTTGTAGCTTTCCCGTGCCAGCCTCAGGTCACCCTCGGCTGCCGCCAGCGACGCGTCGGATGCCGCCAGCCGGGCCTCGGCGATCGAGACATCGGTACGCGTGTTTTCGCCAACCTCAAAGCGGTCCTGCGCCGCACGCAGTTCTTGTCCGATCAGCCTCAGGTTGCTTTGCCGCAAAATGACGATTTCCTGCGCCAGCCCGACATCGACATACGCCTGCACCGCGTCAAGCAGCACGCTCTGTTCGACATTCACAAGTGCCTCACGCGTGGCCAGCACACTTTCCTTGGCGACATCGATGGCCAGCCGGTTGCGGCCAAAATCAATCAGTGTCAGATCGCCGGTCAGACTGAGGCTGGACGAAAGCCCGTCATTCACTGTCCGGTTCCCGGCGCCATTGAAAAACTCGGTCCGCGAATACCCGGCCTGCGCTGCAAACGCGATGACGGGGCGCAGGCTGGAGACCGCGATTGCCACGTCTTCATCCGCTGCGCGCAGCACCGCCCGGTTCTGGTCAAGCAGGTTCGAATTGCGGTAGGCGGCGATCAATGCGTCTGCCAGCGTTTCCGCCTGGGCGGCAGGCGCAGTCAAGGCCAGAATGGCCACAATGCCGTACACAAATTTACGCATGATTAAGCCCGCTCCGTCCGCTTCGTCGTTGCAAGTCACTTAGGCCAGAACATGACCAAATCAAAGGGCGAAGGCCCGCCCAGCCACAAATCCTGACAAGACCGGTGCACCTGCATTAAAGACGAAGCGCCAGCTTACCCGGCCATCCGATCTGTAGCCGATCCGCACCACACCCAACGCACCTTCCATGAAGATGCAGGCAATACGTCCGCCGTCCTTAAGCTGGTCCAGCAAGCCGCCCGGAACAACCTCGACGCCGCCCTGAACGGTGATCACATCATAGGGACCGTGTTTCGCATCACCCTTGTCCAGGTCGCCTTGGATGACTGCGGCATTATCAACGCCTTGTGCGGCAAGGATACGTTGCGCCTCGGCGGCCAGGGCTTCGTCTTGCTCGACCGCCACCACCGCATCGGCAAATCGCGCAATGACTGCCGTCGAATAGCCCAGACCACAGCCCACGTCCAAAACGACGTCAGTTGGTTGAATATCCAGCGCATCCAGCATCTTGGCCAGCGTCCTTGGCTCCAGCATCACACGACCCGGCCCGATCGGCAGGTTCTCACCCATATAGGCGGCCTCGCGGCTGATCTTGGGAACATAAGCTTCCCGCGGGATCGCAAGCATGGCTTCGATGATCGGAAACTTGGTCACATCAGACGGGCGCACCTGCGTGTCGACCATCGTCACGCGGCGGGAAAAAAAGTCCGTCATGCTAAACTCATCGGTCCAGTGAACATCGGGGGTTATGTGCCACAGTTCCTAAATGGGAGCAACCGCGCATCCGGTGCGATCCGTCGACCGCAGCCGGCAAAAAACGCGCCCGGCTCGACTTTTGTCGATGGGCATCTGGCCGTGGCGGTCGCATGGCTTTATGTCTTTGGCAATCCTGCCGATGCAAGCACCCGTCTGGGCTGAGGTTCGGCAGGAACCCGAACCAATAAGGTGACCGGCCAAAAAAGAGGCGACGATGACGGATTTCGACACGCTTTCGCACGATGCACAGTTGCCTGTCCTGTTGGATCTGGCGCGAATGGCGACACAAAACTACCCCCTGCCCGCAGGGCTGGTCGTGACGCTGATCAACCTTTCGGAAAACGCCACCTACTCGGTTCAGGCACCGGGTGGTCAACGATGGGCCCTGCGTATTCACCGTGACGGCTATCATTCGCGCGCGGCGATTGCGTCGGAACTGGCGTGGCTGCAAGACCTGCGTGCCAACGGGGTGGTCACGACGCCTGCGCCGGTGCCGGGTTGGGATGGGGAGATCATTCAGGTCGTCCATCACCCGGCGATGGCAAACCCGCGCCACGTTGTCCTTTCGCACTGGGAAACAGGCGTCGAGCCGGGGTTCACCGACGAGCTGGCCGGGCCATTTGACATCCTGGGCGAGGCAACGGCCCGGATGCATCGCCATGCCCGCCACTGGCCGCGACCCAGCTGGTTTACAAGGCCGATCTGGAACTTCGAGACGGCATTGGGCGAGACGACACCGCACTGGGGCCGCTGGCGTGACGGCATCGGCTTAGACCCGCAAACTGCAGCCCTCTTTGGCCGCACCGCTGATCTGATCGGCAAAAGGCTGGCGGCTTACGGGCAGGGCACGGATCGGTTCGGTCTGATCCACTGCGATCTGCGCCTGGCAAACCTGCTGATCGATGGCGACGCCGTCAAGGTGATCGACTTTGATGACTGTGGTTTTGGCTGGTTCATGTATGACGCCGCAACACCGGTGTCGTTCTTTGAACACGACCCCAAGGTGCCCGATCTGATCGAGGCGTGGAAAACGGGCTATCGCCGCATTGCCGATCTGCCCAAAGCTGACGAGGTCGAAATTCCGACTTTCGTCATGTTGCGCAGGCTCTTGCTGGTGGCGTGGATCGGCTCGCATTCCGAAACCGATCTGGCAAAGTCTATGGGCCTGCCCTACACCGAGGGCACGGTGCCACTGTGCGAGAGCTACCTTTCGACCTCAGGCTAGGCCCCGAGCGGGGCCGCGCGCGACAATTTGGCGCTGGACAACGCGGGCGCGCGGGCTGAAACCAGTGTCGCCCAATTGCAAAACCGACTGAAAGAGACGTGCCATGGACTTTGATCACCTGTTCCAGACCCAACTGGACACGCTGAAAGCAGACGGCAACTACCGCATCTTTGCAAATCTTGAACGCAATCGCGGGTCGTTTCCCAAAGCGGCAAATCTTGCAGGCGGCGCGAAGTCCGATGTGACGGTGTGGTGTTCGAATGACTACCTCGGCATGGGTCAACACCCCGATGTTGTCGCGGCAATGATCGACACCGTTCGCGCCTGCGGCACCGGCGCGGGTGGCACGCGCAACATTTCTGGCAACACGCATCATCATGTGCTGCTGGAGGCGGAACTGGCCGATCTGCACGGCAAAGAGGGAGCGTTGCTGTTCACCTCTGGCTACGTGTCGAACTGGGCCGCACTCAGCACGCTTGGCGCGCGCATCCCGAACGCGGTGATCCTGTCGGATGCCGGCAACCATGCCTCGATGATCGAAGGCATCCGCCATTCGCGCGCCGATAAGGTGCTTTGGGCGCATAACGACTGGCGCGATCTGGATCGCAAGTTGCATGCCGTCGGCAACCGCCCCAAGATCGTCGCGTTCGAGAGCGTTTATTCAATGGACGGCGACATCGCCCCGATCCGCGAGATTGTAGAAGTGTGCGAAGCGCATGGTGCGATGTCCTATCTGGACGAGGTGCATGCGGTGGGCATGTATGGCTCGCGTGGCGGCGGCGTGTCCGAACGCGAAGGTCTGGCGCACAGGATCGACCTGATCGAAGGCACGCTTGGCAAGGCGTTTGGCGTGGTCGGCGGCTATATCACCGGCTCTGCCACCCTTTGCGACTTCCTGCGCAGTTTCGCGTCCGGCTTCATCTTTACGACCGCCCTGCCACCCGCCGTCGCGGCGGCAGCGACCGCCTCCATCCGGCATCTGAAAGCGTCCGACACCGAACGCCTGGCCCAGCGTGATCGCGTGGCCCGTCTGCGCGCGAAGCTGGACGCGATGGGCATTCCGCATCTGCCAAACGACAGCCACATCATCCCGGTGATGATCGGCGATCCGGTGAAGTGCCGGATGATCAGCGACATCCTGATGGCCGACTGGGGCATCTATGTGCAGCCGATCAATTACCCCACCGTCCCCAAGGGCACCGAACGGCTGCGCATCACGCCGGGACCCCAGCACAGCGATGCCGACATCGACCGCCTGATCACCGCCCTGACCGCTTTGTGGAGCCGGTGCGCGATTTCCCACGCGGTTGCGTGAATTATCACAGGCCGCCCTTGCCAAAATCGCGCCCAAGACCACAATGTTCCTGAAGAAACCCGGAGGATACCGATGCGACTAACTCTGACTGCCCTTGCCCTTGCCAGCCTTGCAGCACCTGCCGTAGCACAGGACATCGAGGCCGGTGCCAAGACCTTCAACCAGTGCCAGACCTGCCACGTTGTTGCCAACGAGGCCGGCGAAGTGCTGGCCGGCAAGAACGCAAAGACCGGCCCGAACCTCTTTGGTTTGCCGGGTCGCGTCGTTGGCACCTACGAGGGCCGGATCAAAGGATACGCAGGCGCGCTTCATGTTTTTGATCAAACGGGAAAACCGTTTCCAGGCTGGCCAGTGTTGCAGGGCGAGTCTTTCGCCAGCTCCCCGGCACTGGGCGATCTGGACGGTGATGGATCGCTCGAGATTTGCGTCCTGGGCCGCTCGACTGAGTTGTT
>JANOGW010000014.1:0-16953 GCA_031406155.1 Pseudorhodobacter sp. | reverse complement strand
CTCTATATCGTCCGCGACAACGATCCGGCGGGGGACGGAGCAAGGGATAGCCTGGTCGCTCGGGCCCACGAGGTCGGGATCGAGGCCATCACGCTCTCGCCCATGTTGGGAGATTTCAACGACGATCTCACCACCCGCGGTCTGGATGCACTTCGGGCACATATCCGGGTGCAACTTGGACCTGTCCCGGTTCTGTTCCGGTCAGGTGCTCATGTTAAGCGGCCCTTTGTTCGAAGGCCACGGGTGATTTCCAGCCGAGGGCTGAGTGTTTTCGGCGCGGGTTGTAGAAGCCGTTGATGTATTCGAAGAGGGCGATCTCGACTTCGCGGCGGGTTTGCCAGTTGCGGCGCCAGACCAGTTCAGCCTTCAGGGATTTGAAGAAGCTTTCGACTGCGGAATTATCGTAGCAATTTCCCTTGCCGCTCATCGAAACCTTGAACCCGTGCTTGCGTAGCAGCTTCTGATAGTTGTGAGCACAATATTGCGAACCGCGGTCCGTGTGATGAACGCAACTTAGCGGCGGCCTTCGGATCGCGATGGCCATATTCAACGCTCGCAAGGCTAGATCCTGCTTCATGCGGTTACTGATCGCCCAGCCCACGACGCGCCGTGAGAACAGATCAATGATTACAGCCAGATAGACCCACCCCTCTCGTGTCCAGATATAGGTGATGTCGCCTGCCCACTTCTGGTTCGGCCCGCTCGCAGTAAAGTCCTGCTGCAAGAGATTCGGCGCAATGTTGAACACGTGGTCGCTGTCGGTGGTGCGCTTGAACTTCTTGCTGCGAATGACCTGGACGCCGTTCTGACGCATCAGACGGCCAACGCGACGCTGGCCGACCCGAATGCCCAATTCGTTCAACTCCTCTGTCATCCGTGGTCGGCCGTAGCTGCCCAGGCTCAACCGGTGCTGGTCGCGAATGTGGGCCAAGAGCACCATGTCACGCCGCTGGCGATGCGATGGGGGCCGGTGCTTCCAGGCATGAAGACCGCGCTCCGTCACCCCCATCAGGCGGCACAGATGGCTGCGGGTCAGCATGCCGCGATAATCGGCAATATACTGAAACTTCACGGCTTTTGAGCCGCGAAGAACATCGCCGCTTTTTTTAGCACCTCCCTCTCCTCCCGGAGTATGCGGTTCTCTTTGCGCAGCCGTTCGTTCTCGCGCAGAAGCTCGGCATCCTGTGCAGGCACCTTGGATTCCTCGGAAAACATCCGAACCCATTTGCCAAGGGTCGAATGCCCAACCCCCAAATCAGACGCAACCTGACGCCTCGTCAGGCCGCTGGTGAGTGCGATGCGAACTGCATCCCGCTTAAACTCGTCGCTGTGTATCATTGCCATATCCGGTCTCCTTGATGGCGAGTATTGCTCTCAAAAGACCGGAACGAAACCGGTGCAGGTCCATCGCACCATCCTCGGGCGGATCACCAAGCGGGGCAGCCGATACCTGCGAATGCTCTTCGTTCAAGCCGCGAAGGTGATCATGATGCGGCAGAACCGATGGTCCGCCTTCAGCTTCGGCCCCTGGCTGACCGAGGTGGTGGCGCGCATGCCCCGCAACAAGGCCGCCGTCGCTTTGGCGAACAAACTGGCTCGGACCGCCTGGAGCCTCCTGCGCCACGGCACGCGGTTCGACGCCCCAAGAGACGAGGCCATGGAGGCGATCTGATCCCTTCCTTGGCCACCACGAAGTTCGCGAAAGAGAGCACAGCATGGAACGGAGACACTACGCCCCCAGAGTCTGACGGCCCTATAGGTCATCATCGACCTTGCCGCTAATGAGACCAAAGGCGCGTGCGTAACCCCATCAAGGCCACGACCCGCGTGTCGATCAACAGGCCGGATACATATGAGCGACTTCCGAAACCGTGCCAAATTCTCGATTGCGAACAGCAGCCGGTACATACATAGGGCCGGATGCGTCGTTCAGGTGAAACTGATCCTTGTGCTCTGCACTTTGCTGCACGAGGGTGATCTGGGCGCGGGTGATCTCGGTTAGGTCAACAATAAGTCAACCTGTCCAACCACTTCGTTCCCCGTTTGGATTTGTCCGCTGCCGTTGGCTGCGGCAAGATGAGATTAGAACGCGTCGCGACTTCAATGGGTTATCGCGTAAACTTATGAAATCAAAGAATCGCCGATCCTCCGGGAGAAGCGGTTCATAACCTGAAGGTCACAGGTTCAAATCCTGTCCCCGCAACCAACGATCCCGGCGGCAGAAGATTGTCCAAAGCCTCGGACTCCGAAAGGAAGCCAGGATCCTTCCGGCCCGCCGCAAAGCGCAGGATCGCGCCAAGATCGCCGCGCAGAATGATCGCCAAAGCGCCGTTGTCGGCGACCAGCGTCACCTCACTGACCAGTGAGCGCAAAATCTCTGCCGCCTGGCCGCGCGTATCGTCATGCTGAAGGTTCTCGTAAAGCGACGCGATCCGCTCGGCATAGATGACGGCCATGTTCGGATGCAGCAGGGGCGGGGGCTCTTCGGCATTGGCCAGCTTCTCAGCTAACGCGGCCTTGCGCGCTTCCAGCGTCTCGGCCTTGTCCTTGAGCTTCGATGGCGGAAAGCCTTGGAGGATCGCGTCGACGATCTTGTCCAGCTCCCGGTCGATCCGCTTCAACTCCTGTTTCCATCCCTCAAGATCAGCACCACGCTCGATCCGCAGGCGGTTCACCTCGCGGGTGAACTCGTCGCAGAACTCCTTGAACAAGTCCGGCTCCATCAAGTGCTTCCGAAGGCCGTTCAGGATCGATGCCTCAAGCGCGTCACGTCGGATGTTCAGACGGTTGTCGCAAGTCCCCTTGTTGCGCGCAGTCGCGCAGCCGAGGAGATCCTTCGAAATCATCGCATAGCCGCCGCCACAGCCGCCGCACTTAACCAGACCCGCGAACAGATGCTTTGGCCGCCTCCGGTCATTTAAAGGATTGGTGCCGCTCTCGCTTGGACTGTAACAGAGGTGGCTCTGCCGTTCCCTGACGGCCCGCCACTCTCCATCACCGATAATCCGAAGTTCCGGCACTTCCTGAACAACCCATTCACTCTTTGGATTCGGCCGGGAAACCCGTCGTCCGGTGTCGGGGTCCTTGACGTAGCGCAAGCGGTTCCAGACCAAGCGGCCAATATAGAGTTCATTGTTCAGGATGCCGGTTCCACGCTTTGGGTTGCCATGGATGGTTGATGGCCCCCAAGTACTACCTTGCGGGCCGGGAACACTTGCGCGGTTCAGTGCCATAGCAATGGTTCGCGAAGACTTGCCCGCCAGATACTCGGCGAAGATCCGTCGGACAATGGTTGCTTCCGCCTCGTTAACGCAGCGCTCCCCACGCACTGCGTCGCCATTGGCCTCAAACCTCTTCACGACGTCATAGCCATAGCAAAGCCCGCCACCCGACTTGCCGTCTTCGACACGTCCGCGCAGCCCACGACGGGTCTTGTCGGCGAGGTCCTTTAAGAAAAGTGCGTTCATCGTGCCTTTTAGACCGACATGCAGATGTGTCACTTCGCCTTCCGAAAGGGTGAACAACTTCACGTCCGAATGAGACATGCGCTTGTATATCCCAGCAATGTCCTCCTGGTCGCGCGAGAGCCGGTCCATCGCCTCGGCAAGGACCAGATCGAACCGTCGGCTCGTGGCATCGGAGATCAGTGCCTGAATACCGGGCCGCAACAGCGATGCTCCAGAAATCGCATGATCGGTGTATTGCTCGACTACCAGCCAGCCCTGTTTCTCGGCGTGAAGGCGGCACAGGCGCAATTGGTCGGCAATGGACGCGTCACGTTGATTGTCCGAAGAGTAGCGGGCGTAAAGGGCAACCTTCATGTCGCACCCCTCTCAGTTGGCGCGATGATCGTGCTCAGGCAGCGCCATCTCCCCATCGACAAGCTCGCGCGCAGCCTGGCGCGCAAGAAGCCTGACAAGTTGGATGACGCGCTGATCGGTGGCAGGCTTGACCGGACATACTGCGCAGTCCGCCGCCGACCCAGTGACCAAATGCGGAGCCTTCTTAGTGCCGTGCTGTCGTCTTGCCATCTGAAAGCCGCCAATCGATCGCGCCCAGAGCTGCGCAAGCAACAGGATGGCGGAAAACTACAGTCATTCAATGGTAAAAATATCGCAAAAACAGATACTTCCAGCGTGCTCTTGGCTATGAATGCGTGCTGCATCGCATGCGCGGATAGCCCTTCGGCGCAAAGAAAGGCGGGGTGGCAAGCACTGGATTTCCCGGTTGCAGCATATTCTCTCGCGCGTATCAGAATGGCCAAGGCATCTACCCCCTTGCAATCTGCTCGGTAAGTCTGCGTGACCCGGCGATGTTCGGCAAGGCATCAGTGGCCAGCATGGCCACCAACAGCCGCGAACGAGCGCGCAGCGGCGGCACTTCGCCGAAAATCTGTTCCGCACGATCAGCGACAGATTTTTGCCACCAGCCTCCGGAGACCGGCATTCGCGGCGCATCAATCAATCACTTTTGCGTCTGCAAGCGAGCGGCAATCCAGGGCGACAGGATTGCGATGTGTCTGAAGGTACAGGCCGGCCAAGATCAGGAGCCTGGTCAAAGCACTGATCACTGACTGCGAGGAAACAACCGCAAAACGCTCAATCCGGCCCAAATGACGTTTGCGGCCATTTGTCTGCTCCGATCCCTGACTTCGGCATGCCTATTCGCCTTGGTCCAGAAGCTGTGTTTCCATCCTATCAAGTGCCTGCCGGTCCAGCACGCGCCCGCCGACGATGACGGCCCGTGGGCGGCGAAGGGTTGCGAGGTCTTCCAGCGGATTGGCGTCGAGGAGAACCAGATCAGCTCGCCGCCCCGCCGCGATGGTGCCGTCCTGATCGGCAAGGCCGAAGAAGCGGGGCGGAGCTACGGTTGCGGTTTAAAGCGCCTCGCGCTGGGTCAGGCCGATTTTGACGTAAAGATCAAGCTCGTCCAGCAGCGAGAAGCCGTGGAAAAGCCAGGGATTGGCGAAGGAGGCGTCGGTTGAGGCGAGGATCGGCACACCCGCCCGCTGCGCCATCAGGAAGGTCAGATGATCAAGCGCGATGGAGGCCGATGCCAGCGCGCGGACCTCGTCCGTCATCGCATCAAGCCGGAAGTCGGGGCCGGACCAGGCGGCGCGCACTTCGGGGGGCAGCATGCGGACCCGTGGGGCGTCGTCAGCCGGGCAGTCGCCGACATAGAACCCGGCGACGACCAGGGTCGGACTGACGTGCATTCCTGCATTGGCCATGCTGGCCAAAACCTGATTGCACAGACCCTCGTCCCAGCTTTCCAGCACGACCCGGTTGCGGGCGGCCATGACCGCGAAGATCCCGTCGCGGTCCGCACCGGCGGCCATCACCTTTCGCAGGGCGGCCAGCATTTCCGCTTCCGCCGTCGCACAGGCCATCGTGACCCGTCCGAAATGCTCGATCCCGTCCTGCCCCGCTGCGATGGCAGTGCCGAGGGCCACCCTTTCCGGGACATGCCCGACAAACGGCAGACCCGCCTCATGGACAGCCGTGGCAAGGGCCAGATAGGTCGGCTCGTCCAGCATCGAATAGGATTTCACGGCGGCCCAGCCCTCGGCGGCGATGCGCGTCACAACGGCGCTCGCCTCGTCGGGTGTGTCGGCCAGGAACATGCCCGGCCAGGATCCCGGTGCTGCATCAACCCAGGCGCCAGAAAGGACAAGACGTGGCCCGAGGGTCTCGCCTGTCTCGATCCGCGCCTGCATGGCCTGCTGTTCGGCGATCGGCCAGAGCGCACCCATGTCGCGGACGCCTGTCACACCGTTGATCAGGTACAGCGGCAGCGCGCTGTCCGGTTCGGTCGCGGAGGAGAAGATGTGGACATGGCTGTCCCAAAGGCCGGGGATCAGATAGGCCCCGTTGCCGTCGATCCGGGGCGTGCCTTCCGGCGCGGCAATCTCGGTGCCGATCTCGGTGATGCGGACGTCCTCGATCAGAACCGACTGCCCTGCGGCAAGGGCGCCAGTTTCGACGTCGACCAGCGTGACATTCGTCAACAGCGTGTCAGAGGCAACCGGGTCGGCGGCGGCTAGGGCCGCGCAGGCGAAGAAGGTCGTTCATGTCCCGGACTCCTGTTTCGAAATGGGTCTGGTCGGTGCTCGGCCCCGGGGGTGAGGTCCGCGGTCCGCAGATCGCCAAATCATTTGGCCTCGTGGTCTGTCAGGCGAAAGTGGCCATAGGTGAATGGCCCCTCGGGCCGGTGCCAGATGGCGTCACCTTCGCTGGCCACGCGCCAGCCGCCGAAATCGCGATAGCTCGTCATCGGCGTCGTCCAGCGCAGGATGCGCAAGGTGCCGTCCTTTTCCAGCATACCCCGGTCATCGGAGACGAAATCGACAAGCTCTCCCGCTTCATTGAAGACCAGATCGGCCGAGACAGTATTCGGACCAAGGGTGAAGGCCACGCGGGCGCGCGTGTCGTCGATCGGGGTCCAGGTCAGGCGCGGGTCGATCAGGCGCGAGGGTGCAAAGAAACAGAGGTCGTTCAGGATCGTGACCGTCTCTGCCCGGGTCAGGTCCGGCCCACTGATATCGACGACGTTGACAAGCCCCGCCAAACGCACCCGCATGGTTGCTTGGTCGCTGTTGAAGTCGTGCAGGACGGCCACCGGCAGACCCTTCATCCGCGTCGTCATCAGGAACAGCCTGCGGGGAAGATCAAAGCGTTCGTATTGCGCAACCGGCCCGGTCATGCCCGGCGCGCCGGGGGCGTCGTACATCGTGGCCTCAAACCCCAGCGTGACTTCCGTGACGACCAGCCGCCCGATCCAGCCGGTCAGTGCGATGTAGCGGCGCACCGGTGGCGGCAGATCGGCAATGTCTGCTTCGGTCAGAAGGCGCGGCTCTTCGCGCGGAACGGCCATTGCCTCGGCCCTGCGGGCCTCGAAGGCTCTTGGGAAGCTGGTGGTCCACATCACGAGACCAACACCCAGAGCCAGAACGGAGATAACGGCCACTGCCCAAATCATGATCTTGTTCCTCATCAGTTTTCCTCGGAAATGGGTTCGTCCCTTGCCCCCCGGACAAAGCCCGAGATCCGCTCGGCCACCTCCTCGTCGTGTCCAAGCCAGATGTGGCCGCCAGTCGGGAAGATGGTGAGTTCCGCGTTGCGGATGCGTTCAGCCAGAAGCCTAGCCGTCGCGGCAGTGCCGAAAGATCGTCCTCGCAGGACAGGATCTGCGTCGGCGCGGCGATCCGCTCGTAGGCGGTCAGCGTGGGTGTTCCGGCCCAGAGTCCATCAGTCCGCAGGCCATTCACCTTGCGGCTGATCGGAAAAATTTGGTTCAGGATAGCCATGGCACGTTGACGCTCGGCCTCGGGCACCCGGCGCAGCAGGGCAGGATCGGTCGCGAGCAGGGTGCGGATCATTTGGCCGGGCGCCAGTCGCGTCAGCGACCAAAACCAGAAATCCGACCCAAGCACGGCATCGACAGCAAATCGTTGCAGCCCGGTGAAGACCACCGGATCGCGGTTCGTCAGGTTTGCGGCGGGCACCAGCAACCCAAGGTGCGAACACCTGTCAGGATGCCGAAGCGCGAATTCCGCCGCTGTCAGCGCCCCCGCCGAGCCACCCACCACCGGCAGGCGCTCGATGGCCAGATGGTCCAGAAGCTCGACCAGCGTGTCGGCCTGATGGGCAGGCGAGGCATCGTCGGGAAAGGTGCTACCCAGATAGCCAAAGCGCGACGGCGCGATGATCCGGAACCCGCGACGGCGAATAGCGGCGGCAAAAAGCAGACCCTGATCGAAGCCGCCGCCAGTGCCGTGGATCATCATCAGGGGCGGGCCGTCCCCGGCCACGGCATATTCAAGCGCACCGGCGCGCGTCTCGATCAGGGTGCCTTGTCCAAGAAGCCGGTTTTCGGCCTGAAAGCGGGCTTCGCGGAAAGCGCCCATGGCATAGGCGCCGCCTGCAAGTGCCAGACCACCCAGACCAAGAAGCAGATTCCGCCGCGTTGTCATTCCGGTCCCTCCTTCAGACTTTAGCGCGGTGCCTTGAACAATTAACTCCTTAGTCGCGCGCTGTGGCAATGCGCGCGCCCAATGGAATGAATCCAAGGCACATCAGCAGCGCCCCGGTCGTGCTGATGATCTCGATGTCAGGGTTCAGCAGGAGAAGGAGCCCCGCAATCATGCAGATACCTTGCCACGTTGGCACCGCCCCTTGCCGGATGAGCCCCACGGCCAGCACCATAAAGCCGATCGGCAAGGTCACAAACCCCCAGGTGATCCAAAGCCAGCCGCCGCGTTCAAAGATGGCCTCGATCGCTGGCCTGCTGGCCTGGAACTCGGCCTCGGGCAACGTGCGAAAGGCTGTCAGCACAAAGGTCAACGCACCCTTGTCGACCGCCAGCATGAAGGCTCCAAAGACGCTCAGAATGCCCCCGAAGAACCCATACCTGGCCCGCGGGCCATCGAGCATCGCCATCAGCCGGATGCAGGCCGCGATGATCAACGGCACGGCAAGCATCACGAACAGATGGCCGAAATGGAACAGGAAAGAGCCCCGCCATTCCGCTGTCCATTCAGCATAATCGGTGACCGTCCGGAAGCTGAGGATGTTGGGGTGCGAGACAAACCCGAACAAAAGCATCACCGGAAACGCCATGATGCAAAGCCCTGCTCCGATTTCCTTCAGCTGCGTCAGCCGTGCGGGGGCGACTGTGCTGACCTCACGGGTCATGCCAGCACCGCGCTGACGGGGCGGCGCAGCGACATCGGCATTGCCGGTGCGCGCCCAAACCGGATGACCAGATCGGGCCGCGCATCGGGCATCCCCAGCCAGCGCGCGAATTCGGGCCGGACCGAGGGAACCTCGACCGGCTGGTTCACATGCGCGGTGCGGATGCCCAGGGCGGTCGCCTGAAGTGCAAAACGCTGAAAGCTGCGCCCGACCTTGATCCAGTGTTCTGGGTCCGCCCTGTCGCCGACAAAGACGGCGACCCCGGCCGAAGACCGGATCTGGTCGCGATACTTGTCGTTTTCGGCAGCCTTGCGGAATACCATGCCGAAGAGCGTCGGCCCGATCCAGTCGGGCAATACCGGGTTGCCAGAGCAGGCAGCGAACAGACCGTCCCCCGTCTCAATGGCGCTGGCGGGGCTGAAGCGCAGCCAATGGCGCAATTCCTGAACAAAGGCCGGATCATCCATCTGCGCGCTGTTTCCCTGAATGACGAACTCGAGGATCGCGTCGCGGTCTGCTGGTGTGGTGAAGAACTGGACCGACACACCCTCTTCTTGCGCTGCCGTCGCAAGCACGTCCATGTCGGCGGCCAGGACCGGCTGCCCGTCATAGACCGAGCGCGTGGATTGGCGCAGCGGGATCGCCTGATACAACTCCTGCCCCGCCGGTTGCGCGGGAGACAGGGATATGTCGATCTGTGGTTTGGCACCCGCCCCGATCACAACGTCGCTGCCACGACCAAGCGCTTTGCCTGCAATTACAAGGTTCTCGGTCGCGCAGCCAAGGCTGACAAAAAGGTGGTGGTCGTCCGGATCGACGACAGGGGTGCGATGCGAGACATCGGGCAGGATGCTGATCCTTTCGTCGGCCAGATGGAATTTCCACGGCTGCGTGTTGTGGCTGTTGGCCGCAAGTGTTGCCATCCGGACAAGCTCTTCAAACCCGGGATTGCTGGAAAGAAGTTGCCGCTGGCGATCAACCTCATCCCGGTAACCGTCCATGCGGGGCCAGAGGCTGTATCCGGCGGCACCTAGGGCAGCGAGCGAAAGGCCGGTTCCAAGTGCAGTTCTGCGCGAGATGAGTGCCATATCATCAATCCCCAAGCGGAAGATAAAGTCAGTATGAACGCAATCCTCGGACACCACAGTGATCGAGAGCGAGCAACGTCTGATAGCGCGGATGGTCGCGGATAGCGTCAAAATCCGGATCGTTCCTTAGCCAAAGCTTCGAGTTACGCGCCACTTGCTTTATCCAGATGTCCAGCAGATCGAGGGCCTTGTCGGTTTCACCCAGTTGCGCGTAGGTGCAGGCTGCGTTGTAACGCACAAGGTTGTCATCGGGATCAATCTCCAGGGAGCGCGCGAGCCATGCCTTGGACTGTTCTACTTCGCCGAGATAGGCGAATGCCGGGGCAATCAACTGCGCGGGTCTGGAGTTTTCCGGATGCCGTCGAAGGGCTTCTTCGGCGCGCTTCACCCCGATCTGCACGTAAGTGTGTACCTTGTTGCGCTGCTGGAGCTGATCCAAGGCCTGTGCCGCGAAAAGCGGCGCTTCGAAATCATCCGGCCTGATCTCGGTCGCCCTCATGAAGTGCTCTGCCGCCCGCGCATAGTGCCCGGTGTGCGTGAGGAACCGGCCATAATTGTAACGGACCTCATAGCAGTTGGGGTCGAGTGACATCGCCTGTTCGAATGCGGTTATGGCTTCGGCGCGGCGGTCGTCGACGGCCAGGGCGTTGCCGCGCGCAGCATAGGCTTCGGCCAGATCGGGATTGATCGCCAACTCCTTGTCAGCGATCGCGATGATTTCATCGGTCGAAATCTGGACGCCGTGCTGCGATTTCAGACGCGACGCGCAGTCTGCCAATCCGGCATAGGCGCGCGCATAGTTCGGATCCAGTTCCACCGCCTGTGCGAAGAACTGCTGCGCGCTCAACAATGATGACTTTGTCGCATTTCGAAGGAATTCCATGCCTTTCAGGTAGTTGGTGTAGGCCTCGACATCGTTGGTCGGTGCCTGTTCGATGGCTTGTTTTTCCTCTGGGAGCAGATTGACCTTCAACTGGGCCACTATGGTTTGGGTGATCTCGTCCTGAAGTTCAAAGATATCGCTCAGATCGCGGTCATAGCGATCGGCCCAGAGGTGGCGGTCGGTGGCGCCCTCGATCAGCTGCGCCGTGATGCGCACTCGGTTGCCGGCCTTCCGGACCGACCCTTCGACGATATAGCCCACGCCCAACTGCCTAGCTGCCTGTTGCAGGTTCAGCGCCTTGCCCTTCAGGGTGAACACCGTGTTGCGGCTGAGTACCGACAGGCCGGAAACCTCGGAAAGATCGGTGATGATGTCCTCAGTCATGCCGTCCGAGAAGAACTCCTGTTCGGGGTCGTTCGACATGTTGGTAAAGGGCAGCACGGCGATGGATGGTTTGTCGGCCACCACGGCTGGCGCCACCCCGGCTCCTGCAGGCACCGCGGTTTCGGTAATGTTGATGAAATAGACATGCACCGGCTGGGCGATATTCTTGACGGTCCTTTCTCCTTGGTCAAGAAACTCCAGATCCAGCTTGTTGCCGATCTGTGCGCGCACCGCCTCCGAACAACTTATCCCGCCATGCGGAGCCAGCGCCTCCAGTCGTGCCGCCATGTTGACGCCGTCGCCATAGAAATCATCGCCGTCCACGATCAGGTCGCCGACGTTGATGCCGATGCGGAACTTGATGTGGCGGTCCTCGGGGGCGCCTTCATTCCGCTCCGGCATGCCGCGCTGAATTTCTACCGCACAGCGGACGGCGTTCAACACGCTGGCGAACTCCACCAGAAAGCCGTCGCCCATCACCTTGAAGATGCGCCCGCCATGCTTGGCCATCGTGGGATCAAAAAACTCCCGCCGATGCTGCTTCAACGCGGCCATCGTGCGTTCCTCGTTTGCCTCCATCAGCCGCGAATAGCCCACCACATCGGCGGCAAGAATGGCGGCGAGGCGGCGTTCAACGGGGTTGGTCATTCGGGCATCCCTGCGGTACGAAGCGCGACCTTCCAGAGGTCGAGGTGTTCGGCGCGAAGAAAGGGAAAGGCCTCGCGCAGGTGCTCCAGTCGGCCATGCGGGTCGAGCAGGAGGTAACGCGCGAAAGCTGCCTGTGCCTCGGGTTCACGCCCCAGACTGGCAAGGCTAGCTGCCATGACGATCAGAGCGTCGGGGTTGGATGCCCGCTTGCTCAACGCGCGCTCGGACCAGACAAGAGCCTCGGCCGGACGGCTGGCCGAGAAATGGGCATGGGCTATGCCGACATCCATCTGGAACAACAGCGGATCCTGTGGGCTGAGCCGCATCGCGCGCTGGCAATGCTCGATGGCGGCATCGAATTCACCAGCGTAAAGCCGGTTCCAACTCTGGATGAACCAAGCATGGGCCGAGTTGGGGTTCAGTTCAAGCGCCCGCTCCCCCAGCAGCAGCCCGCGTCGGACATCCCTCACGACGTATCCGATCGCACTTGACGCCATCGTCATCACGACATCTTCGGTCGGGCCCAGATCGATGGCCTTCAGCGCCAATCGTTCTGCCTCTGCCACGTCTTGCGGGTTAAGGGCGCCGAAAGAAACGACCTTCCGCAAGGCATAGCATTGCGCTGCAAAGGCGTGCGCGGCGGCGTAGTCGGGGTCAAGCTCGATGGCCCGGCGGAAGTGCCATAGCGCCTCGACGCTGGCTTCTTCCGTCCATTGATTGTGCCAGGCACAGCCGCGCAGGTAATGGTCGTAGGCGTCCAGGCTGCCCGGAGGCCTGCGTTGCGCGAGCGCGATTTCGGCAAGGTCTACAGTGGTCAAGATAGCGCCGGTGACGCTGGCCGCGATGCGGTCCTGCAGGTCGAACACATCCGCCAGCGCACCGTCGTAGCGTTCGGCCCAGAGATGCGCGCCAGTTGCTGCGTCGATCAGCTGCGCGGTGATCCGCAGCCGGTCGCCCGCCCGTCGCAAACTGCCTTCCAGCACATAGCGAATGCCCAGTTCGCGCCCGATCTGCTTGATGTCGACGGCGCGGCCCTTGTAGGCAAAGCTCGAATTGCGGGCGATGACGAACAGCTGGCGGCGACGCGACAGGGCGGTGATGATGTCCTCGACCACGCCATCCGCAAAGTAGTCCTGCGCGACATCGCCGCTCATGTTCTGGAAGGCCAGAACGGCGATGGACGGCTTGCCCAGCGGCAAGGGAGCAGGTGTCGACACTTGCTCCGGTCCGCCCGGCGCGAGCTTGTAGACCCGCAGCGGCTGCGCGATGTTCTTCAACACCTTCTCGCCAGCGTCGAGAAATGTAGCACCGACTTTGCCCTGCACCTCGGCGAACACCTTCGCTGACACGCAGATGCCCCCCGGCTCCGCCAGCCCTTCCAGTCGCGCCGCAATGTTCACCCCGTCGCCGTAAATGTCGGAACCTTCGACAATCACATCGCCCAGATTGATGCCGATACGCAGCGCGATCCGGCGTGCCTCGGCCACGCCCTCATTCGCAGCACCAAAGCCTTCCTGCAACGCCACCGCACATTGCACCGCATCGAACGCTGATGCGAATTCCACCAGCACCCCGTCGCCCATCAGTTTCACTACCCGGCCATGGTGGCGGGCAACGGTCGGCACAAGGATATCGGCGCGCCGCGATTTCAGCGCGTTCAGCGTGCCTGCCTCATCCACCTCCATCAACCGCGAAAACCCCACCACATCGGCGGCAAGGATCGCGGCAAGACGGCGTTGGGTGCGGGATTCCGTCATTCCGGCAGACCGGCCCTGGCCAGACCGGCGCGGATTGCCGCCAGATCAGCCGGGCGCCACGGCAGCTTTTTCAGGTAGGTCTCATGGTCATAATTCGGCTTTATCGCTTTCAATTCGCGCCACACCCGACGCGCCGCGTCCAATTCTCCCAAATGGCCCAACGCCACGGCCAGCAGGGCGCGGCTGCTGTCGGTGCGTGGAACCAGACTGATGCGTTCACGGAACCGGTAGGCGGCGGTTGGGTAGTCGGCGGCCATCAAGTGGGCAATGCCGACGAAATGCACCGTCGAGGTTGCTCTTGCCGGGTCAAGCCGCATCGCTTTGTCGTAGTATGGCAAGGCACCCAGCGGATTGCCCGAAAAGACCTCGGCTGTGCCCATGGCTTCGCTGGCAATGGCTAAGCTCGGGCTGATCGACAGGGCCTTTGCGGCTTCAGCCTTCAACGTGGCAACATCGCCCGAAACCATAGCGGCCATCGCCAACCCAATATGCGCAAAAGCATCGTTCGGGTCCAGCTCCAAGCCCTTGCGTGCCAGGGCAATGCAGCGATCAAGCGCGTCCGGCAGGCCGAGCCACTGGTTTTGATACTCCAGATTGTAGGCCATGGCCATGCCGACATAGCTTGGCGCGTAGCCCGGATCGATCGCAATCGACTGTTCAAAGGCGTCGATGGATTGCCGTAGGATCTCTGCCGGACTTTCGGGCGAGTTCAACAGCGAAAAGCTCAATTCCCGACCGCGCAGGTATAGATCATGCGCCGCGATGCTTTGGGTCGGCATATGTGCGATGCTGGCCCGCTCGGCCGGCAGCAGCTTGACCTTCAGCGCGCCCACGATCTGCAGCGTCACCTCGTCCTGTACTGCGAAAATGTCGGTCAGGTCGCGGTCATAGCGCTCGGCCCAAAGGTGTCCGCCGGTCACCGCATCAATCAACTGCGCAGTGATCCGCACCCGGTTTCCGGCGCGGCGGATCGAGCCTTCCAGCACCGAAGTGACCCCAAGCTCGCGCCCGACCTTCCGGATATCGGGCGATTTGCCCTTGTAGGCAAAACTCGAATTGCGCGCGATCACCATCAGGCCGGAAACCTTCGACAGGTCGGTGATGATGTCTTCGGTGACCCCGTCCGAGAAATACTCCTGTTCGGGGTCGCCCGACATGTTGGTGAAGGGCAGGACCGCGATGGCGGGCGATGCGTCGGCTGGCCTTGGCGCCGTTGCGGCCGCCGAGATTGTCGGCTGACCTGCGGCCCAGCGCCATGCCCGCACCGGAATCGCAATGTTCTTCAGCGCCAGCTCGCCCGCATCCTCAAACACCGCGGCGACCTTGCCCCTGATCTGCATGTGCACGGATTCGGACACCAGAATGCCGCCGGTTGCGGCCTGCGCCTCCAGCCGGGCGGCAATATTGACGCCATCGCCCAGAATGTCATCGCCTTCGATCACGATGTCGCCGACATTGACGCCAATTCGAAACGTGATCGGCGTGTCTGAGCCGGACCCAGTGTTGTGCGTGGTCATCGCGGCCTGAATTTCAATCGCGGCTTCAACAGCATTGACCGCACTGGCGAACTCGACCAGCGCCCCATCCCCCATCATCTTGACCACCCGGCCCTGAAACCTTTCGACGGCCGGATTGAAAACAGCAGACCAGACCTCGCGCAGCGCCGCCAGCGTGCCCACCTCGTCTACCCCCACCAAGCGCGAAAACCCGGCCACGTCGGCGGCAAGGATCGCGGCAAGGCGGCGCTGGGTGCGGGGTTCGGGCATCGGGCAGGCGGGCTTTCAGCAATGCAGATGAAGGGCCAGCCTATGCCAAGGCAACCGGCCTGTCTATTGATGCAGCCCCATCCCTGCAACGGGCACTGTCAGAACAAAGTTGGCTTGAGCCAGAAGGAGCGGTGGCCGAGCTTTACTGTATGACCAGACCCAGCCCCTTCCAGTACTTCAAGACCAGCCCCGATATCATCCGCCTGGCGGTAATACTCTACGTCCGCTACCCGCCGTCGCTCATGGAAGTCGAGGACCTGTTGCATGAGCGGGGCATCGAGATCAGCCACGAGACGGTGTGGTTTTGGTGGAACAGGTTCGGCCCAATGTTCGCTAGCACGGCACGTCGACACCGTTTGGGTGTCAGCCTTATATAAATCAATGGGATACGCTCCAGAGAAGGTTCGACCCCAGTCCCGTTCCCTCCGCCACTTGCCCTCACGAAAGCGTTCTCCCGATCTGGCGGTGGCCGGATTTTTCCGTTGTTTTCGAGGGTTATGCGGGAAAAGCTGTTCACCGTCAGTGCTTGCACGAGGCCCCAGAACGTTCTCTCCGTACCGATATTCTCCAGACCTGTTGCCTGCGCCGATTTGGTGTTCAGGTATTAACGCATTGTATTGTAATCAGTTTTCTGGGTGTTCGCTCGCGTTTCGACCGGGGTGGCGTTCGGGTTGAGATGCGACCTGGGTCTAACCTTCGAAGATGGTCTTGGGAGTCGATCCGAATAGCACTCTGGGGGGAAAGCTGACATTCGAGGCATGTCCGTCGAACAGCTGCGGTGCTGCTGCCCTTCTCAGGTTCGGATAATCACACCTCCGTTGATGTGCATCGTGGATCACAAGGTCTATCCGTTCCTGACCTTGCGCGAGGCGTCGGTAATCAGGCGAAGCTGCTCTTCCGTCGGGTACGGCGGGGCATAAACCCAACGTGAGGGCGCGCGAGGCAAGGTTGGCGTTGGCGGCGTTGGGGGGCGTCCGGCGGGATGCAGAAATTGTCCACCCAGATCGGCGCGCCGGTCTTTGGCACGAAGTAGCCCAGATTCACCCTAAGTCGGCAACGCTCGTAAGCTGAAGGGGCGGAGCTATGGCCCAAACATTACCCTTAGGTTTTCCGAGGCTCTAAGGTCTTAATCCGTTCGCTCGTTGCATAGATAGTGCAATCGGATTGCATTGAGCCTAACGCGAAAATTCCCCCTTCCAAAAATTGGCTTGTTCGCTATTTGTTCGTATCATGACTCGCAGAAGTGCACCCCAATCGAAAGTCGACACAGGCGCGTTCCCGATCACGCTTAGGGTTCTGGTGCCAGAACGCGGCTTTGCCAGCTTCGGCATGGACAACGACCCGTTTACTTGGCTGCAGTCGAACGTAGGCGCAGGCGAATTTGCCAATTGGCTACACTACTGCTCGCTAGGTGACGCAGTGGAACTTCACTTCCGTGAACCAGCGCCAATGCTTGCTTTTCTGGAGCGTTTCCCGATGTTGGTTTTGGCAGATGCAACCATGTCGCCATTCTATAAGTCGCCTGCGGTGCCGTTCGGCAGAAAAGAGGTTGAGGAAGTGTGCAATCTTTATTCGATGACCCGCACGCAAGATGTGACCTGCCCCCCGGAAGTTCCCTCAGTCTGATGTAGAGTCTGCCCAACCTGAGAAGGAGTAGACGAGATGAGGAAAAGCCGTTTCACCGAAGCGCAGATTATCGGGATGATCAAAGAGCAGGAGGCGGGGATGCCGACC
>JANOGW010000011.1:0-38059 GCA_031406155.1 Pseudorhodobacter sp. | reverse complement strand
GATGAAGGCGGTCCTGTCGCCGACCTGCCCGAGACCGACGCTTTGTGGATAGAAGAGGCAGACCGGCTGCGCGCACGTGCATCGGGCATGATGGCGCGGATCAACACGGCGGTGCGCGACAATCTGGCACCGGCGGCAGAGCTTGCGAAAAGCCGTTCGGACATCGCGGCGTCGCTGGCCAAAGACGTACGACGCGTTATGGCGCGCGGCCTTGAAGGTGTGACCGGTGCTGCACGCGATACGGCCATGGCGACGCGTGAGCGGGCCTATATGATGCGGATCACGGCAGGCAAGGTTGGCGCGGAAACGGTGCGCGACAATCCCCTCATCGCGGGCATCGCACTGGCTGCGGCGGGGGCTACCGTTGCCGCACTGTTGCCGCGATCAGCGGTTGAGGATCAGCTTCTGGGCGCACCCCGGGACCGAATTGTGGGCCAGGCTCAACGCCTGTTGCAAGACGAACGCCAGCGGATCGCCCAATCGGTTCGCCACGCGGCACAAGCGCTGACTGCGGACATCGCGCCTACAAAGGCGCATGCCATGGCTGGCAATGTATGGATCGATCAGGTGGCGTCGGCGAAGCGTCCGGGCTGAGCCCGGTCAAGGCCCGCCACTGCCATCTTCGCCCGCGCGTCGTTGTGTCGCGCAGAGCGAAGACCTGCCGGAGCCTGGGACCCCCGCTCAGGTTTCGGCAGATTTATCAGAGCAGGCAATTCAAAGTATCGGGCGGATTTCGGCCTTTTCGTCCGAAACGCCCGCAACGCTTGCCAGCAATTTCATATCGGGGATACTGAGCCGGCCGCCGCGCCAGACGGCATGCCCCTCATCCTTCAGGCGCGCGACGGTCTTGTTGGTGTGAACCAGTGACAGACCTAGCGCATCGGCCATATCCTGTTGGCGAAACGGCAGCGGCACCGAGCCGTCGCGCAGCAGCCCCACGGCGGACAAGCGCCGCCAGATCCGCAGGAACGCCCAGGCGAGGCGTTCAGTCGCTGTGCGCTGACCAAGGGTTGCGATGGTCTCGCCCAGGAAATGTTCTTCGACTGCGGCGATCCAGGTCAGATCATAGGCGCGTTCGGGATGATCGCGAAACATCTCCCACAACCGCGCGCGATCGAAGGTGCACAGGACCATTGGGGTGCTAGAGGTGACGGTATGTTTCATCTCGCCCATCAGGCTTGACTGCAAGCCGATGAAATCTCCGGGAAAAACAAAGTTGATCACTTGTCTGCGGCCATCCTCAAGCAGAACTGACCGTGTGCCGATGCCCGACAGCACTGTGTAAAGCGTGGACGACCGAAACCCTTCGTGCAGGACCACCGTGTTGCGATCGACGCTGTGCTCGCCGGTTTTGAAGCGGCGCATGAAGGCCAGTTCTTCGGCATTGAAGGGGACGAAAAGCGGCATGACGCGCAGTGGGCAACTGTCGCAGGGGATGACAGGCATTCAGAAAATTCCTCGCAGGCTATGTCGTGGATTAATGCGGCATGTTGCCGTTTCTGCGATCAAACAGTCGGGCTTCCATGGGAGAGCATGATGAAAAGCAGTGTTTACCTCGTAGTTGAGCCGATCCAGGTCATCGCATCGGATCTTGCGATGAGCGTTCAGGAGTATGACCCATCGGCCACCGTTCTGATTGCCCTTTCACCGGAAGCGGCATGTGAAGTGCTTGAAGGTGAGCCGTCTGTGCGGCTGGCCTTTGTTCATGTTGATGCGCGGAAATTCTGCAAGACAGATCTTGCGAAGGCGTTGGACAGACGGGGGGCGCTGGTTGTTTTTGCAGGCGGTTCTGCCGAACCGGACGATTGCGCCAAATTAGTGCTGGACAGGCCGTTTTCGGCGGAAACCACGGCGGCGCTGTTGCAGCGTACCGAAAGGATGAACGCCGCGTGACGCAAAGTGTATCGCCGGGCTTGACAGCCCAGCGACACTTGGGATCAGGAATTATTCCAGCCGTTTGACCACACCGTCAGCAAACGAATTGACCAGCGCCTGGTAGGCTTCCGGGGTGTCGAGCGTGTCATAGAACAGTGTCGTGCCATCTGCCGACACGGACGCCGAGGTACCCAGCGACACGCTAAGCTCGTAAGTGTTCAAGATCGAATTGTCTTTCAGATCGGACACGTTGACCTGGCCGACCAGAACGGCGTCGGATGCATTGATCGCGCGTTCGAACGAACTTGCGAGTTCAACCTCGCGCAGGTCAACAGTGATCGTTGCGCCTTCTTCGGCGATCCGGTCCACCAGTCGTGCGACAATGGCATTCTGAACGTCAGCCGCGACGGTAGACCAATAGGCCGCTGCCTTTTCGTTTTGAACGGCGGTCAGATCGGCGGTGACGTTGACTTCCGCGAATTTTTCAACTTCGGCCAGTGCGGCCGTGCCAGCCAGTGCGGCAAACGAAAGTGCGATCAGGGATTTCCGAAACATGTCGATGTCCTTTCAGGAGGGTAACCCAGACAAACCGGTCTGTGGCATGAAGGAAACGCGCGACTGTGGGTTTGGTTCCGTTTGCCGATTGACAAGTGAGGCAACACATCCCGCGAGAACCGGGAGAAACCCCTGTTTTATCAAGTCCTTACGCCGGAGTCCTGATCAGACGGAAAGCGTCTCGGTCGAGGCGAAGAACATCGCCTGACCGACTGCGGACCGCAGTTGATCTTCGGTGAAGGGCTTGGTGATCAGGAACGCGGGCTCTGGCCGCTCGCCGGTCAGCAGGCGTTCTGGAAACGCGGTTATGAAAATCACAGGAATATCCGGGAACTGCAACAAAATCTCGTTCACGGCGTCGATGCCAGAGGATTTGTCAGCAAGCTGGATATCGGCAAGGATCAGATCGGGGCGGTCACTCAATGCAAGGGCAACGGCCTCGGCATGCGTGCGGGCGGTGCCGGTTACGCGGTGACCGACGCCGCGTACGATATCAACGATGTCCAGCGCGATTATCGCCTCGTCTTCGATCACCAGAACCGAACCCGCGACCGATGCCTCCATGTCTTGTGCTGCAACCGCGATGAAATGGGCGACCTCATCGGATTCAATCTGCAAAATTGCGGCGATCTGTTCCGATGAGAAGCCTTCGATCACGCTCAGCAACAGTGCTTCACGCGAATTTGGCGCAAGTTTCACCATATGGCCCTGCGCGCGCGCGGACAGGGGGGTATCAGGTTCGCCCACCGGCGATCCGGCGCTGGACCAGACCTGATGAAACGCGCGATAGAGCGCCACCTTTGGTTCCGGAACGACTTGCATGACCGAAATATCCACTAGCAGTGCCTCGAGCGTGGCTGCAGCAAAGCGGTCGCCACTCGTTTGGCTGCCGGTAAGCGCCCGCCCATATCGGCGCAAATAGGGAAGGTTGCGGCCGATATCGGCGCTCAGGCTGGCCTCTTCAGTAGAATTCATTGCAATCCCCACATTTTTTTTGCGTACTCGGGAACTCAACGCATGAGATGTGCGTTAAGTTCCCAAGTAAAGTTGCGATTGGACATAAAGAGTGTCGGGCGACATGTCAGGGAAAAATGGAATGGACGAAAAGTCGAAGGTCGCAAAGCCATCCCGGCCGCGGACGAGTCGCCTGGCGGTCACGCGCGAGATCGATGAAAACCTGAGGCGGGTTTATCAAGCGGCCCTTACGGAAGAGGTACCAGACCGATTTGCGCAACTTCTGGCGCAACTACGCCAGAAAGAAGGTAAGTCATGACAGCCTCGTCGGCCGATCCGCGCGACGAAATTGCCAGCCACATCCGCGATCTGCGTGCCTTCGCCATGTCACTTTCCCGCAACCATGCCGCAGCCGATGATCTGGTGCAGGACACCATCGTAAAGGCGTGGTCGAACTTCGAAAAATTCACGCTTGGCACGGATTTGCGCGCTTGGCTGTTCACGATATTGCGCAACACGTTCTATTCCAGTCGCCGCAAAGCCAGCCGCGAAGTAGCCGATCCTGACGGTACACATGCGGGCAGCCTGTCTGTGCTGCCACAGCATGACGGCAGGCTGGCGTTCCGCGAATTTCTGGTGGCGTTCAACCAACTGTCTGCCGAACACCGTGAAGTGCTTATTCTCGTCGGGGCCAATGGCTATTCCTATGAAGAGGCAGCGGGCATGATGGGTGTTGCCACCGGGACCGCCAAAAGCCGGGCCAACCGCGCGCGCGCGCGTCTGTGCGAGTTGATGGGGATGACCGGCCCTACTGGAAATCCGACCTTGGCGGATGCCGCCGCGCTGGCGGTGGTCCTGCAGTCCGGACGTGCCGTCGCATGATCCCGAATGCCTTAAGCGGGCCCCTGATCGGCAGGCTCGGCTTTCGTCTGATGGCGGCTTTCGGGATTGCCCTGATGCCGCTTGCACTGCTGTCCTACAATCAGGCCGAGAAGTTTGAAACTGAGTCGCAGGCAAGGGGGGAGTCGGCGCTGTTTGGCGAGACCCTTCTGGCGGCCGCGGGGCAGATCGAGGCGATCAGCCGGGCGCGCGGGATCGCGGCAGCGGCAGCGGTGGCAGTTGTCCCCGAACTGGAAAATCCGGCCACTTGCACCCAGATGATGCGGACGCTGGTCCAGACTGAAAGCAACTTCAGCTTTGCAGGCTATATACCGGTTGATGGCAACATGACATGTGGCTCAACCGGCAAGCCGTACAGTTTTGCCGGCAGCGAGGGTTTGGCGAGGACCCTGGCCGATCCAAGGCCCCTGATGACGGTTAACCCGAACGGCCCGATCAGTGGCGAGTCCGTATTGATATTTTCGCACCCGGTCACGTTGCCCGATGGACAGCTTATGGGGTTCATCTCAATTTCGATGCCGCACCGGGCGCTCGAAAGGCGGACCCCGGCGCTGAATTTTCAATCAGAACACCGGTTGCAACCCCTCGCCCTGATAACCTTTGATGCCGAAGGAACCGTCCTTAGCGCGATGAACGGCGTCGATACGGCGCAGGACCGCCTGCCTGTCGAGCGTAAGCTGACTGAATTTACGGGCAAGGAACCTGCGATATTCCGGGCGAAAGTGGCATCGGGCGCAACGCTGACCTTTGTCGTCATCCCGATTGCGCCGGGATCTCTTTATGTTCTGGGGTCCTGGCCTGCCGCGATGACGGCCAATGCGTCTTTTGTCGGACTGCTGCCGCTGTGGGTGTTTCCCTTGGCGATGTGGTTGGCCAGCATGCTGGTCGCGTATCTTGCCGCCGAAAATCAGGTTCTGCGCCACGTGCGGGGACTGCGGCAATCGATCACCGCGTTTGCGGGCGGCAATCGGCTGGTCAATCCGCCCGATCTGTCCGCCGCCCCAAATGAACTGCGCGAAGTGGGGCAGGCCTATGAGCGCCTGATGGGGTCGGTGTTGCGCGACGAGGCGGCAATGGAAGACACCGTGCATCAAAAGGACGTCTTGCTGCGCGAAGTGCACCACCGGGTAAAGAACAACCTGCAACTGATCGCCTCGATCATGAACCTGCAAATACGGAAATCCATTAATCCCGAAGTGCGATTGCTGCTGCGCGGCCTGCATGAACGGGTGATGAGCTTGGCAACGGTCCACCGCGAGCTGTACCAGACCAGCGGGCTGACCGATGTGCGGGCGGATGAGCTGCTGGAAAGCATCGTATCGCAAGTGCTGCGCATGGGGTCCCGGTCGGATCAGCTGGTCGACACGAAAACCGCCTTTGACGACATTCGGCTGACGCCGGACCAGGCGGTTCCTTTGTCGCTGATCCTGACCGAGGCGCTGACCAATGCGCTTAAACACGCAAGCCCCTCTGCACCGGGCAGGACCAAACTTTCGGTAACCCTGCAACGCACTACGCCGGGTCATGCGATGTTGGAGGTTTCCAATTCCACCAGCGCCGGCCCGCAGTCGGCGATGCCGCCAGATATGGAAAGCACAGGCCTTGGACAGCAACTGTTGGCGGCGTTCGCGTTGCAACTGATCGGCAAGCTGACTGTAGGACCGGTGGGCAGCACATACGTTGTCCGCCTTGACTTCCCTCTGGCAGGGCTCTCGGCGGACGTGGAAGGCGACGCCGAGTCCTGAGGCCGGCTGATTTTGGCGCCGCCCGCACATACCGGTGGCGACCCCCGCAGACTGGCGGCCTTAGCGCGGTTTCGTCAACTGATCAGAACTTGGCCGTCCGCTTCGAAAAACTGGAACCGGCAGGCTGGCTTTCGCGTTGATCGGGACAGTCACCTACTGGAAAGGATACCACCATGAACTGGGATACCATTGAAGGCAGCTGGAAAGAAATGGCTGGCAAAGCCAAGGCAAAATGGGGCGACATCACTGGCGATGAATGGGCCAGCATAAGCGGTCGGCGCGACGAAGTCGTAGGCCTCGTCCAAAAGCGTTACGGTCATGCCCGCGATGTGGCAGAGCGTGAGGTTGACGACTGGCTTGGCGGCCTCTGAACACCGCATGGCGGCATGTGTGGACCCCCCGGCGTCAACGCCAGGCGTTTTTTCTTGCCTGTCAGCCGACGATATTCCCTTCGGTATCTTTGCACGAAGTGGTGTGGAATCGGTCGCAAACTAGGAACTTTGTCACTTGTTCTCGCGTTTATTTGTCAGTGGCAAACGGATGCCTTAACTTTATCAGGAGAACCCCATGCTAGGCTGGGCACTAACATTCCTCGTCATTGCTCTGGTAGCCGCCGCACTTGGTTTTGGCGGCATCGCAGGCACATCGGCGGGCATCGCACAAATCCTGTTCTTTGTATTCATCGTGCTGTTCGTGGTGGCAATGATCGCACGCGCACTTCGGGGTCGCCCGCCGCTATAAGGCGGGTTTGCTTCGTTCGCATTGAATTACCTTCAGATCGAACAAGGGCCGAAGGCGTGAAACTGCGGCCTTTTTTCGCTCGCCAGTCTTGTTGGAAAATTTTGCCGCCTCATCGCCGGGTCAAGCGCTGACCCGGAACAGCAGCAAAACAAAAAGGCCCGCAATCCCTGCGGGCCTTTTCAGGTTTTGTTGATACATTACTTGCTGTAATTTGGCATTGCTTCCAGTTGTTCCTTGGTCGCGGCAACGTAGACGCGAAGGTCTGACCCGTCATTCTGACGCAGGATTTCGAGTTGGTCCAGTGTCAGGGCAACAGGCTTTTCACCCATGCCGAGGAACCCGCCAACGTCGATAATCACTTCCTTCATTTGGCCGTCGTCTGCCAGGATCAGTTCGCCAACCTCGCCAACGACAGCATCTTTGGCGTCATATACGGTCGTGCCTTTCAGCATTTCCGCCGTAAGATCAGCGGAGGCGACAGAGCTGTAGCCGTCGCGCATGGAGGCCACGGGCGCGGTTTCACCGGCTGCGGTCCCATCTGTTGCAGTGCCGTCAACGACGGCAACGTCAGTATTCGCCACCGCCGTGTCGTTCGCGGTCATGTCGGCGTCAGCTGACATCGACCACTTGGGTGCCCCTTCCAGGGTTGCACGGTCGGCATTCATCACGAGGAACCAATCGTCCGGGCTGTCGACCGTAGCCCCGTCAGACACAAAACGCAGTGCCGCCATGTCGACCGCAACCTGATTTTCGCCAATGCCGAGGAAGCCGCCGATGTCGACCAACACCGAGTCAACCGTGCCATCGCGCGAAACGATCACGTCGTTGATCTCGCCGATGTCATTCCAGCCCTCTTGAACGCCGTTGTATTCGTCGGCGTCGATCGCTGCTTCGGACGCATAGACGCGCGCGCCGACAAGGTCGGATGCGCGAACCGCACCAGCCGTCATCTCGTTGCGAAACAGGCCGTCTTGTGCCGGCGCCGGGGCCGCCAGGGCCACCAGAATCGCCGTTGAAACCAAAAGTTTCTTCATAAGTTTTCTCCACTTAGTCGGGTTGTTCGGGCAGGGTCGCCCATGCACAAACAACGTCTTCAACGGCGATCAGTTCCGGCAAGTTGAGGTTCAAATTTTCGGCAAACGGCGGAACCAAGCCCGACTGCACGGCGTTTTGTTCGCCGAAATTCGCGGTGTCAGCGCAGGTTGGTGCCGGGTCCGGATACCAGCGGCAAAGGGCTCACAACGCCGCCCGGGCGGATGCCTTGCTGCGCCGGGCGGCTTTGATCAGCCGATTTCTGCAAGGCGGGCGAGGGCGGCGTTCAGTTTGGCGGCCTCTTCGGTTCGGGCCTCCAGATTGGTGCGAACTTCGTCAACCACGTCTTCGGGGGCGGAGGCTATGAAGTTGGGGTTCTTGAAACGGCCATTCAGGCCGGCGATTTCTTTGTTCAGCTTGTCCAGCGCTTTGGTCAGGCGGGATTTTTCTTCGGCGATGTCGATGACGCCTGCCAATGGGATCGCGAAGGTGGCCCCTTCCACCCCAACGGTGATGGCGCCTTTGGGAGTGTGGATGGAGGCGGTGAGCGACTCGATGCGGGCGAGGCGAAGAATCAGCGCCTCGTTGCGGGACCATGCAGCCGTCGCGTCGGGGGTCATGGCGGTGGAGACCATTGCAACTTTAAGGCCTGCGGGGACGTGCATTTGGGCGCGGGCGGAGCGTATTTCGTCGATAAGGGTGGTGACCCAGTTCATTTCGGTATCAGAGGCGGCATCGATCAGGTCCGGGCCATAAGTGGGCCAATCGGTGTGGATCAGCATTTTGCCGCGTTTTCCAGTGGTTGCCCATAACTCTTCGGTCACAAACGGCATAATCGGGTGCAGCAGGATCATACATTGATCAAGGACCCAAGCCATGGTTTGGCGCGTCTCACCTGCGTCTGGGCCGTCAAATAGCGGTTTGGCGAATTCGACATACCAGTCGCAAACCTTGCCCCAGACGAATTTGTAAAGCGCGTCGGCGGCTTGGTCGAAGCGGAAGGTGGTGAGGGCGTCGTTTACCTCGACCAGCGTCTTGGCGGCCTCGCCGATGATCCATTTGTTGACGGTGGCTTTCGGGGTCGGCACATCGCCCGTGGCATGGCCTTCCCAGACGCCGTTCATTTCGGCGAAGCGGGCGGCGTTCCACAGCTTGGTGCCGAAGTTCCGGTAGCCCGCGATGCGTTGGGTGGAAAGTTTCAGATCGCGGCCCATGGCGGCCATGGCGGTCAGGGTGAAGCGGACGGCGTCGGTGCCGTATTCGTCGATCAGCTCCAACGGGTCGAGGGCGTTGCCGAGGGATTTCGACATCTTCTTGCCCTTTTCGTCGCGGACGAGGGCGTGGACGTAGACGGTTTTGAAGGGCACTTCGCCGACCACGGCAAGCTGCATCATCATCATGCGGGCGACCCAGAAAAAGATGATGTCAAAGCCAGTGACGAGGGTGGAGGTGGGGAAATAGCGTTTGAGTTCAGGGGTTTCATCCGGCCAGCCGAGCGTGCCGATGGGCCAGAGGCCGGAGGAGAACCATGTGTCTAGGACGTCGGGGTCGCGCCAGACCGGGTAGGTCAGATGCGTTGGGTCCTGGCTGACGGCGTAGTCTGCCAGCGAGGCGGCCAAAACTGCGACGGCAGCATGGCGATCTGCAACTTCGACAATGCGAGCGGCATTCAGCGGGTGCGGCAAAGTGGCGAGATCATCGCGGAAGCGTTCGGTAACAGTGGGCAAATCGGCGGCGCAGTGGTGCTTTGCGTCGCGTTCGATATGGCCGCCGTCGCCAAGGATGGTCAAAATTTCGACCTCATCCAGCGCGTTGTCACCTTCGTCGTCAGTGAAATCTGGGGCGTTAAGATTAAGGCCATACCAAACCGGGATCTGGTGGCCCCACCAAAGCTGGCGGCTGATGCACCACGGCTCGATGTTCTCCAGCCAGTGGAAATAGACTTTGGCGTCGCGTTCGGGCAGGATCACGGTGTCGCCGTTGTGCACCGCATCAATGGCGGGTTGCACGATTTTGGCGGTATCGACGAACCATTGGTCAGTCAGCATCGGCTCGATGACGACTTTCGACCGGTCGCCGAAGGGCTGCATGATCTTTTTGGCCTCGACAAAGGGGATCATCTCGACCCTGTCCCCGGGTTGACCCGGGACCTCCGGGTTGTTCATCGCAGCGCCCATGGTCGGCATCTTCCCCGCCTCGGGGGTCGGGATGGGCGCGGGGACCATTACCGCCAGCCCTTCGGCCGTAATCTGGTCAACCACGCGCTTGCGCGCCGCAAAGCGGTCGAGGCCGCGCAGATCGTCGGGAACGAGGTTCAGGGCGTCGATCTCGGATTCGCTCAAGGTGAAGGGCTGCTCGGCAATGCCGGGGGGGGCGTAGCCCTTGGCGACCAGCCAGGCGCGGGACATCCGGCCCGCGATCTTCGCGGCCCAGGCATAGGGGGCGCCATCGTTGCGCATCTGGGTGCGGGAGTCCATCAGGCGGTAGCAGGGGATGCCCGCGCGCTTGGCCACGGCATAGTCATTGAAGTCATGCGCGCCGGTGATCTTTACGGCACCCGAGCCAAAATTGGGGTCGGGATATTCGTCGGTGATGATCGGGATCAGGCGGCGGTGTTCTTTTGGTCCGACGGGAATTTCGCAAAGCTTTCCAATGATTGGCGCATAGCGCTCATCTGATGGATGAACCGCGACCGCGCCGTCGCCCAGCATCGTTTCGGGCCGCGTGGTGGCGATGGAGATGTAATCTCGCACTTCGCGCAGGGTCACGCTCCCCCCGGCGTCCTTTTCGACGTATTCATAGGTCTGCCCGCCCGCCAGCGGGTACTTGAAGTGCCACATATGGCCCATGACTTCGAGGTTTTCGACCTCGAGGTCAGAGATGGCGGTTTCGAAATGCGGATCCCAGTTGACGAGGCGTTTGCCGCGATAAATGAGGCCTTTGTTGTACATGTCGACGAAGACTTTGATGACCGCGTCGTGGAAGTTTTGGTCCATGGTGAAGGCGGTGCGGGACCAATCGCAGGAGGCACCGAGGCGTTTCAGTTGGCCCAGAATGGTGGCTTCGGATTTGACCTTTTGCTCCCACACTTTGGCGGTGAAGGCTTCGCGGCCCATCTCTCGGCGGGAGGGTTGTTGAGTGAGGGCGAGGTCGCGTTCCACGACCATTTGAGTCGCGATGCCGGCGTGATCGGTGCCGGGCTGCCAGAGGGTATCGAAGCCGCGCATCCGGTGCCAGCGGATCAGGATGTCTTGCAGCGTGTTGTTGAAGGCGTGCCCCATGTGCAGGCTGCCAGTGACGTTTGGCGGCGGGATGACGATGGAATAGGTCTCTGCACCCGGTTTGGCGTTGGCCCCTGCTTTGAAGGCACCTGCGGTTTCCCACATGGCGTAAAGGCGGGCTTCAGCCTCGGCTGCGTTGAAGGTCTTTTCCATCGGCATTTTGTGTGGTTCCCGCAGTTGTTGCGGGGTGTTTAGCGCAGGCGTTGGGGCAGGGACAAGCGGTTTGCTTAGCCAAGGAAGGCAAGGAACGGTTGGCCCTGAAAGGCTTGCCACATGGCGAAGGCAACAAGGGCTGCAAAGGCGGCAGAGGCGACAAGGACCAGGGCACGACCAGCAGATGGCGAAAGCCGCGTGGCTAGCAGACCCACCAGCGGGATGATGTGCAGCGCATGGGTGGCAAAGAAATGGCCGACACGCAGATCACCCACTTCGCGTGACCAGCCAAGGACTGGCAGGCTGGCATGGGTGATGGGGGTGCCGATGTGGTGGCCAGGCATCGACGACATGGTGCCTGCTGCAATCAGCGTCAGGAAAAAGGTCAGAATCAAGCCAAAGGCGATGGACAGGTGCAGGGCGGGGTTCAGGCCGGTACTGGGGTTGCGCCAGATCGCCACCCCCATGGCAAGGCTGGGGGACGTCAGGATGACGGCAAATACCCCCATCAGTCCGTATACCGTGCCCATCACAACGCTATCTGTGTTGAAATGCGACGCAGTGCCGAAAGTGGCAGCACCGCCAACCCAGACAAGTTCGGCAAGAATGCAGAAGCACACGATGCCTGAGTAGATGCGCCAGCGGCGGGTGGTCAGTCCGTGAGGCAGAAAACGCGCGAAAAAAGCGAGGGTGATGATGAACGTGCCAAGGGCAAGGTGGAACTGCAGCGGTTTTTGCCAGATGGGGGCGTTCAGGAACTGCCGTGTGTCAAGCATTGCTGCGGCCAGCAGCGGGATTGCCGAAAGGGCAATGAACAGGGCAAGGCCGGTGAAGGCCGGCGCATCATGCCACAGTCGATTTGGCGAAATATAGGGAATGGCGGTCATAGGAAGGCATCCTTTGATCGGCTCGCCAGGCGAAAGGCCAGGCGCATGGCGTGGAATGTAAGAAAACCGGCAGGGCCGAACAGGAAGATCAGCGCAAGGTGCGGCAGCACCAGCAGGTGCGGGATGCGCTCGGCGCGGGCGGTGCGGACAGCCCAGGCGCCGATGATAAGATCAAACCCGAGGTAGTGAACCCAGCCGGCGAGGGCGATGTTCGGGTCGGTGAACAACGCCATGACATCGGGCAGCGAGCTGTAGCCGCCTGAGGAGCCGGACCAATAGACCAGTATCAGGGCGCTGTAGGCGACTGACATCAGCAGGGGGATGATAACGGCGGCAATCCGGTCGGTAACGCGCGGGGCAAACGGAGCGAGGATTAGTGCCAGCCAGCCCAGCAGGGTGATCGGATTGGCGATCTGGAACAGAGATTCGGAGGACATGAGTGATCCTATCTAGGCAGTGTCAGGATACAGTGAAGTCACGTCTTGTCGCTGTCAAGATATTATTTTGACAACGCCAAGATGGCGGAGTAAGCATGGGCCATGACGGATGAAAAACCCTACCACCACGGGGATTTGAGGGCTGCACTTTTGGTCGCAGCCGAGGCTGAGTTGGCGGAAAAGGGCATCGAGGCATTTTCCTTGCGGCAGGTGGCCAAGCGGGCGGGGGTAAGCCATGCGGCACCCGCGCATCACTTCGGTGATGCGAACGGAATGCTCACGGCATTGGCGGCGGAAGGCTATCGCCAGTTTCGTGCTGCCCAAGCCGCCCGGGAAGCGGTCGCAGACGGCGATGCACGCGCGCAACTGATTGCGGCCGGATTGGGCTACGTTGATTTTGCCACCACCAGACCAGCCCTGTTCCGCCTGCTGTTCGGATCAGCCCGACCCGATCACAACGACCCGGAACTGGCCCGTGAAGGCCATGCCGCCTACACACATCTGTCGGATCAGGTTTTCGCCGCCGGGGGTCGCAGCACCGTTGACGAGGCCGCAGTATGGGCCGTTGCGCATGGGATGGCCGACCTGCTTGCGATGGGGCGCATGAAGGCCATTGCGGCGTTTGACGGCGCGCAGCGCGATGCGATGATCGGGGCAGTTCTTTCCCGCGCACTACCCTGATGTCGCGTCAGCCGCGCAGTCATGACAACGGCTGCACCCCGACAGATCGCCTTGCCGCATCGCTGCAACACTGATAGAGTTCACGGTATGTTCACATCTTGACTCGACCCTTGGACAAAAGGAACACCGCGCGTGCCGCCCAACCCGAACTATCTTTACGGTGTGGTGCTGGTGACGGCGGCGGCGGTGTTCTGGAGCACGGCAGGCATATTCATGCGGCTGTTGCCGCTGGATGTGTGGACAATTCTGGCGTGGCGATCCTTGTTTGCGGCGCTGTCCTTGGCGCTGTTGGTGGCGGTGCAGTCGCGCGGGCGGCTGGCAGGTGCGGTGCGCGATCTGGGTTGGCCGGGGTTGGCTGCGATCCCGCTCGCGGCAGTGTCCATGGGCAGCTATGTCGTCGCACTTAGCCTGACATCCGTCGCCAATGTGATGGTGGTCTATGCCACGGTGCCATTCGCGGCGGCGGCAGTTGCCTGGTTCTGGAACGGTGAACGGGTGACGGCGCGCTTTGTGGCGGCCAGCGTCGTTGCGGCTTTGGGGATTGCGATCATGGCGGGGTCGGTCGCGGGGCTGGCGGATCTGCTGGGCACGGCGGTAGCCTTTCTGATGACACTCGCATTCGCCGTGCAACTGGTGATGGCACGGCGTTTTCCCCGGCTGGAGATGTCGGTCGTCAATGCCATCGGCGCGGCGGTTTGCGCGTTGGCCTGCCTGCCGTTGATGACCGGGCCTGCGCCTGATCTTGGGGAAATGGCGATCCTGGCGCTGTTCGGGTTTACCACGACGTCGTTGGCCTATGTGTTGTTCATGACTGGTGGGCGGCATGTCCCATCGGGCGAGGCCGGTCTGATCAGCATGATCGACGTTGTGCTGGGGCCGCTATGGGTCTGGTTGCTGTTTTCCGAAGATCCCGGAACGGCGGCGTTGACCGGAGGCACCCTGGTCCTTGGGGCGGTCGTGTTCCACCTGTCTGGCGGCTTGCGCGGGCAGACGGTTTAAACCGCGCGATCGATCTTGGTCGAAAGATGGATCAGGCTTTCCGACGACTGCACCCCGGTGATCGTACCGATTTCGTCGAGCACCTGATCCAGCACTTGGGTATTGGGCGCGGCGATTTGCAACAGCAGATCAAACCGGCCGGATGTTGTAAACGCGCGTTCTACCTCGGGGATAGATTTCAGCCGGGTGACGATGCCGGCCTGCGCGCGCGCCTCGATCGACAGCAGGATCGAGGCCCTGATCCGGCCCTGACGGGCGTTTTCGCCCAGCTTCAGGGTGTAGCCGCCGATCACCCCGGTGGTTTCCAGCCGTTCCAGCCGGGCCTGGATGGTGGACCGCGCAACCTTTAGTCGGCGCGCCAGCAGCGCCACCGACATACGGGCATCAGCCCCCAAAAGCGCTAGAATGCTGCGATCAACGTCATCCATACGATATGCCTAATATTTTCGTCATTATGACACAAAATTCTTACACATCTACTATTTTCATCGGTCATTATGTGCATCATATGCAAAGTCCACGTTTTCAGGAAAAGGGCGGCTCATACGCACCTGGCCTGGTTTGTAAAAAACCGCGCAGGTGCCGCCAATTCCGCGAACAGCGGGCGGTTCTCTTGCGTCTTATTGGCTAAAGAAGGAATGCGCCGATGGGACTTTCTAAAACGATCTGGACAAATCCGTCCGAATTTCTGCGGTCAGTGCAGCCTGAAAATCCGGTGCTGTTCTTTGCGCCGTCTGCGCTGCAATCAGCCGCGCGCCGGTTCATTGATGGCTTTCCGGGCATGGTGACCTACGCCGTGAAATCCAACCCCGGCGAGGCTGTGGTTGAAAATCTCGCGGCGGCGGGCGTGCGTGGCTATGACGTGGCCTCGCCGTTCGAGATGCATTTGATCCGCCGTCTGGCACCTGATGCTGCCCTGCATTACAACAATCCGGTGCGCAGCCGCGCGGAAATTGCGGTGGCGGTGGAACTGGGTGTGAAATCCTATTCGGTGGATTCGCGGTCGGAACTGGAAAAGCTGATCGCGGATGTCCCTGCGGAAGGCACCGAAATAACCGTGCGCTTCAAGCTGCCGGTGTCTGGTGCGGCCTATAACTTTGGTGCCAAGTTCGGTGCGACCGCAGATGTCGCCGTTGGCCTGTTGCAGCGTGTGGCAGAGGCGGGGTTCATCCCGTCGATCACCTTCCACCCCGGCACGCAGTGCACCGACCCCGCCGCATGGGACAGCTACATTCGCGCTGCCGCCACCATTGCCCGCGATGCCGGCGTCACCATCGCGCGGCTGAACGTCGGCGGCGGGTTTCCGTCGCACCGCCTGCACGGCGTGGTGCCGCAACTGGAGGCAACATTTGCCCTGATCGACCGGGTTGCAACCGAGGCGTTCGGCGATGACCGCCCGCTGCTGGTGTGCGAGCCGGGTCGCGGCCTGTGCGGTGATGCGTTCACGCTGGCGGCACGGGTGAAAGCGGTGCGTGATGACAGCCATATCTTCCTGAACGACGGGATCTATGGCGCTTTGGCCGAACTGCCCCTGATCGGCGTGATTGACCGCACGCGGGTGGTGACACCCGCCGGCGATGCCCGCCGCGGGGCTGCGATGCCGCGCATCGTTTTCGGGCCCACATGCGATTCGGTAGACCGTCTGCCGGGCGATGTCATGCTGCCCGGTGATATTGCCGAAGGCGACTTCGTGATTTTCGAAGGTCTTGGGGCTTATTCAACCGTGACCAACACACGGTTCAACGGCTTTGGTGAGCTGACAATGGCAACGGTATTGTCACTGCGCCCGTAAACGCAGCTTCCTGTACAATTACCCCGCACCCCGGCTGGACAAATCCTGCCGGGGGCGTAGCTTTCAGTGATCGGTCACGAGCGTTGGAAAGCAAGCGTATGAATGTCGGGGCAAAGTTTGGTGCGGCACAGCCGCTGCGGCGGCGCGAGGATCTGCGGTTTCTGACCGGGAGCGGGCGCTATGTGGATGACATCGTGCCCGAAGGCGCGCTCCATGCTGTGTTCTTGCGGTCTACCGTCGCGCATGGGGTGATTTCGAGCCTTGATCTGCGGGACGCGCGGGCCGCATCCGGTGTGAATCTGGTGCTCGGCGCATCGGATTTGCTGGCGGCCGGCATCATCCTCGCCATGAAGGGCAAGCAGGTGACCAACCGCGATGGCACAAAAGGTGCGATGACAGAGCGGACCGTGCTGGCGCTGGACCGCGTTCGCTATGTGGGCGAGCCGATCGCAGTGGTGATCGCGGAAACGGCCGCGGCGGCACGCGATGCGGCCGAGTCGATTCTGGTTCAGATTGATGACCTGCCTGTTTCGCTGCATCTGGACCCCGGCGGCGCGGCGCTGCATGACACGGCAGCGGGCAATCTGGCTTATGATTTCGGGATCGGCGACAGTGCGGCGACCGACGCGGCTTTTGCCGGGTCTGCCCATCAGATCAGCCTGGAAGTGGTGCACAACCGGATCATCGCCAACGCGATGGAACCGAGGGGGGCCTTTGCTGAATGGACGGATGGCAGGCTGCATCTATGTGTGAACGGCCAGGGCGTGTGGGATCAGAAAAAGGCGCTGATCCGGATGCTGCGCTTGGCCCCCGGTGCCGTGCGGGTGACCAACCCCGATGTCGGCGGTGGTTTTGGCATGAAGGCGATGGGCTACCCTGAATATGTGGTGATCGCACAGGCTGCGCGGATGTTGGGCAAGCCGGTGCGCTGGATGTCGGAACGTGGCGAGGGCATGCTCAGCGACAACGCCGGCCGCGATCTGGTGGCGCGGGCGGATATCGGCTTTGATGCCGATCTGCGCATTACCAGCTACCGCGTGAATCTGGTGTCGAACCTGGGGGCATATAACTCGCAGTTCGGCCAGCCGATTCAGTCTGAGCTTTTCGCCAAGGTGCTGACTGGGGTTTACGATATCAGACACGCCTTCCTTGGTGCACGCGGCGTCTATACCAACACCACACCTGTTGATGCCTACCGCGGTGCCGGGCGGCCCGAGGCGATTTACACGATCGAACGGGTGATGGACCATGCTGCCCGGGTCCTTGGGGTTGACCCGTTCGATCTGCGGGCGCGCAATTTCATCACCGATTTCCCCTACGCCACGCCGACCGGCGAAGTTTACGATGTGGGCGATTTTCACGGCGTTCTGAACAGGTTGCGCAAGGATGCTGATGTCGCAGGCTACGCAGAACGGCGCGCGGCATCGGCGGCGAGGGGTTTGCTGCGCGGGCAGGGGCTGGCGGTCTATGTCGAGTCCATTCTGGGCGATCCGGATGAAACAGCCCGCCTCACGCTGGACCGCGATGGCGGGGCGACCCTGTATGTGGGCACCCAGTCCAATGGTCAGGGGCATGAAACGGTTTACGCGAATATGGTTGCCGAACAGACCGGGATCGATGCCGCCATGGTGCGGATTGTGGAGGGTGACAGTGACCGGATCGCGGCGGGTGGCGGTACTGGCGGCTCGCGATCGGTGACGGTGCAGGGGACGGCCATCAAGGCGACGGTCACCAGCATGATCACGTCGTTTTGTGCCTTTCTTACGGAAGAATTGGGTCTGGCAGGCGTCACGTTTTCCGATGCCACTTTCGGCGCGCCCGGATCGAACCTGCGCCTGACGCTGATCGAAGCCGCCGATCTGGCGCACACGAACGGCCGGACTGACTTGCTGGATTGCGCCCAAACAACCGAGATTGACGGCAAGTCATTTCCCAACGGCGCACATCTGGCGGAGGTCGAAATTGATCCGGAAACCGGGTCAGTCAGGTTAGACCGTTATTCTGTTGTTGACGATTTTGGCGTTCTGATTGCACCAAAGCTGGTTGAGGGGCAGATACATGGTGGCGTGGCGCAGGGATTTGGGCAGGCGGTGATGGAAAACGCAAGCTTTGACGATCTGGGCCAGTTGCTTACCGGAAGCTTCATGGACTATGCGATGCCCCGGGCCGGCGATCTTCCGATGATCCGGTTTGCCACCCATCCAGTGCCGACCAAACGCAATCCGCTAGGCATGAAGGGCTGCGGCGAGGCGGGAACCGTGGGCGCACTCGGGGCGATTGCGAACGCTGTGCTAGATGCGCTGCACGCGCGTGGCGTGACGCATATCGACATGCCATTCACGCCGGTCCGTGTCTGGCACTGGTTGCGGGAGGCGTCTGCTGAACCTGCTTAGCCGCCTACGCCACTGGATAAGCCCGCGACCTCAGGTCGAAATGGCACCAGCTTCGGCCCCCAAACCGGGGGTGCAAAGGGGTGTTGTCGATCACGTAATCATTTTGGACGGGACTTTTTCAACGCTTGAAATGGGCAGGGAAACCAATGCAGGCATCACCTTTCAATTGCTGCGCGAAAAGGGCGTTGAGCGGCGGCGAACGGTTTACTATGAACCTGGTTTGCAATGGGAAGGCTGGCGTTATGCCGTCGCGGTGGCACAGGGGCGCGGAATAAGCCAACAGATTCAACGCGCGTACGGGTTTCTTGCCAGCCACTATCGCCCCGGTGACAGGATATATTTGTTCGGCTATTCGCGAGGCGCATTTGCGGTTCGTTCCCTTGCCGGGGTGATCGACCGGGTGGGCTTGCTGAAACGTGAACATGCCACGGAACGCGCTGTTCGGCTGACATGGCGGCATTACCGCATCGATCCAGATCGCGGAGCGGCACGTGCCTTTGCCCGCCGGTTCTGCCACGATGATGCAAAAGTTGAAATGGTCGGCGTCTGGGATACCGTCAAAGCGCTGGGTGTGCGCCTGCCATTGTTGTGGATGCTGACGGAACGTCGAAACGCATTTCACAACCATCATCTGGGGTCAGCAGTGAAACACGGGTTCCATGCGTTAGCGATGGACGAGACGCGCGATGTGTTCAAGCCGCTGCTTTGGGATTGCCCGGAAGACTGGCCGGGCAATGTCGAACAGGTCTGGTTTCGGGGTGCGCATGCCGACATTGGCGGACAGATCGGCGCATTTGAAGCGGCACGCCCCTTGGCCAATATTCCGCTGGTCTGGATGCTGGACCGGGCGGAAAGTTGTGGTCTGGCCATGCCCGAGGGATGGCGCGACCGGTATCCATGCGATCCGCTGGCCCCGATGATTGGCACCAACCGCAGTTGGGGGAAGTTGTTTCTGCTACGCCACAGACGGTTGATTGGCAAAGACCGATCAGAGTTTCTTCATCCGACGGCGCAGGAAAAAGTGGCACGCTGGTGGCACACATATTCACCCTATCATCGGCCCGCGAAACCCGGTTGAACCGGGTGTTTTCGAAAGCAGCGTCGAACAACGGCGGCCGAAGCGGTCGCCGTTCTGCCTTACATCCTACCGATGCCGCACATCGACATAGTCACGCTGCGTCTCACCGATATACAACTGGCGTGGGCGACCGATCTTCTGGGTTGGATCGGCGATCATTTCCTTCCACTGCGAAATCCATCCAACGGTACGTGACAGCGCAAAGATCGGAGTGAACATCGCGGTCGGAAAGCCGATCGCATCCAGAATGATGCCGGAATAGAAATCGACATTCGGATACAGCTTTTTCGAGATAAAATAATCATCCTGCAGCGCGATGCGTTCCAGTTCCTTGGCCACCTGCAAGGTCGGGTTATTGTGCACGCCCAGCAGGTCAAGCACCTCGTCGCAGCTTTCCTTCATCACTTTGGCGCGCGGATCGAAATTCTTGTACACCCGGTGACCAAAGCCCATCAGGCGCACGCCCGACGATTTGTCTTTCGCCATCTTGATGAATTCCGGGATCCTGTCCACCGTGCCAATTTCGCGCAGTTGTTCAAGGGCTGCCTGATTGGCGCCGCCATGCGCCGGCCCCCACAGGCACGCGATGCCAGCCGCGATGCAGGCGAACGGATTGGCCCCCGAAGACCCCGCCAAACGAACGGTCGAGGTGGAGGCGTTTTGCTCATGATCGGCATGCAGCATCATGATCCGGTCAAGCGCCTTGGCGATGATCGGGTTCGGCACATATTCCTCACAAGGTACGGCAAAGCACATGTGCATGAAGTTCGATGCATAATCGAGGCTGTTCTTGGGATAAACGAAAGGCTGGCCGATCGAATACTTGAACGCCATCGCCGCGATGGTCGGCAGTTTGGCGATCATCCGGATGGCGGCAACCTCGCGCTGCCAGGGATCGTTGATATCGGTGCTGTCATGGTAGAAAGCCGACATCGCCCCCACAACGCCCACCATCGTGGCCATCGGATGCGCATCGCGGCGGAAGCCACGGAAGAAATAGTGCATCTGTTCATGCACCATCGTGTGATTGCGCACGCGGCTTTCGAAATCGGCCAACTGTGCGCCATTGGGCAGATTGCCATAAAGCAGCAGGAAGCAGACTTCCAGAAAGCTGGACTTTTCGGCAAGCTGTTCAATGGGATAGCCGCGATATAACAACTCGCCCTTGTCGCCGTCGATATAGGTGATCGCGCTTTCACAAGCGGCGGTCGACGTAAAGCCGGGATCATAGGTGAATACGTCGGCCTCGGTGTACAGCTTGCGGATATCAAGCACGTCCGGCCCGACCGTCGGGCGGTGTACCGGCAGGTCGATGGATTTGCCGTCGATGGTAAGCGTGGCTTTTCTTGTTGTTTCAGGCATTTGTCTTTCCTTCAATCATCACGCGGCCGGCAGCTGGCCAATCTGGTGCGGGGGGGAAAGCGCAGCGGCCGGTCAAGCTGCGGCGTCTTTCAGCCGTGAAATCGTCTCGTTTTGACCGATGACAAGCATCATGTCGTAGACACTGGGCGTCACAGTTCGCCCGGCAAGGGCCGCACGCAGGGGTGCCGCCAGTTTGCCAAAACCAAACCCGTGTGCCGCGGCTGTCACGTTTAGGATGGCCTCAAGACTTTCCTTTGTCCAGAGCGCAGTTTGCAGCTGCGGCGTCAATTCCTGCAAGATACCACGGGATGCCGGATCAAGCATTTTTGCCGACGCCTCGTCTGGCTGGATCGGGCGTGATGCAAGAACAAAGTGTGCTTTTTCAATAAGTTCTGGAAAGGTCTTCGCACGGTCTTTCAGGCAATACATGGCGCGCAACAGGCCGTCGCTTTGGGTTTCAGTCAAGGCAGGGCGCTGCGCCGCCGCAAGGTAGCCGTGCAGTTCATGCAGCAGTGCAGCATCACTTGCCGCTGCGATATGCATGCCGCAAATATGCTCCAGTTTCTTGAAGTCGAGCCGGGCTGGGGCACGTCCAATCGCTGGCAGATCAAACCACGCCTTAGCCTGATCGGTGTTAAAAAACTCGTCATCGCCATGCGACCAGCCAAGCCGCGTCAGATAATTGCACATCCCGGCGGCGGGATAGCCCAGAGCCTGATACTCCTCCACCCCCAGCGCGCCGTGGCGTTTGGACAGTTTCTTGCCGTCCGGCCCGTGGATCAGCGGAATATGCGCCCAAACCGGCACCGCCCAGCCCATCGCCTGGTAGATCATCGTCTGGCGGGCGGCGTTGTTCAGATGGTCGTCTCCACGGATAACATGGGTAACGCCCATGTCGTGATCATCGACCACCACGGCCAACATATACGTCGGTGTGCCATCAGAACGTAAACAAATCATATCATCAAGCCCGTCATTCCTGAACGTGACAGTGCCCTGCACCGCGTCGGTGATGACGGTCTGCCCAGTACGCGGGGCTTTCATCCGGATCACATAGGGTGCACCGGGATGGGTGGCGGGGCCGGCGTCACGCCACGGGCTGATGAACAGGGTGGAACGTTTTTCGGCCTCGGCAGCCACGCGGAACGCCTCAATCTCGTCCTGCGTGCAAAAGCACTTGTAGGCGGCCCCGCGCGCCAGCATCTCGCGCGCTACATCGGCGTGGCGGTCTTTGCGGGCAAACTGGCTGACAACTTCGCCGTCCCAGTCCAGACCCAGCCACGTAAGCCCGCGCAGGATGGCGGCTGTGGCCTCGGGGGTAGAACGTTCGCGGTCTGTGTCCTCAATACGAAGAAGGAACGTGCCGCCCCGCCCGCGCGCGAACAACCAGTTGAACAGCGCGGTTCTGCCGCCGCCAATATGCAGATACCCGGTGGGCGAGGGGGCAAACCGCGTCACTACGGGCTTGTTTGGTGGCGGCAGGCTCATCTGCATTAACCTTTCGGAAACCAATCTGGCAGTAGTCTGGCGCATCTCTAGGCAATCAAGGACCGGGAAACAAGGTGGCCAGCCTTTCGCATCACCTGACGGCACCGCTGCGGTTTCTTGTTGAAACGCCGGCATCGCTGTTTCCTTGGATAGCGGTGTTCTTGGCTGCCGGCATCGGCTTCTGGTTTTCGGTGCCCAATGAGCCCGGGATCGGGCTTTATGCTGTCGCGGCAATCTGCTTTGGTGTTTGTGTAGCGGTGCGGCTTCGGGGCGCTGAACTGTATCACCCGCTGGTCGTCGCGATAGGCTGCATGGCGGTGGGTGTGCTGGCCGCAGGGTTGCGCGTGCATCTGAAAGACGCGCCGATGTTGGATTTTCGCTATTATGGCCCGGTTGAAGGGCGAATTATCGGCATTGACCGGTCGCAATCCGACAAATTGCGCCTGACGCTTGATCAGGTTGTTCTGGAACGCACGTCGCCTGCGCGAATGCCCGCAACGGTGCGCGTGTCGCTGCACGGCGATCAGGATCATCTTGATCCGGTGCCGGGCATGATGGTGATGATGACCGCAATGCTGGCAGCCCCCGAAGGCCCGGCGGAACCGGGTGGTTTTGATTTCAGGCGGATGGCCTATTTTGATCGGCTGGGGGCGGTCGGCTACACCCGAACGCCGGTTCTGGTACTGGAAAAACCGCTGGGAGGCGCGCAAGTGATCGCCCGGGTGCGCACCTATCTGTCAACCGCGATCATGACGGCGGTTCCTGGCGACGCGGGGGCCTTCGCATCTGGCGTGATGACCGGCGATCGGTCCGGCATCAGCCTTGATACCGTGCAAGCCTTGCGCGATTCCAATCTGGCGCATCTGCTGGCGATTTCGGGAATGAACATGGCGTTCATCACCGCATTCGTGTTTGCGCTGATCCGCTACGGCCTCGCACTGGTGCCGCCGCTGGCATTGCGGGTCAACAGCAAGAAGGTGGCCGCGATTTCGGCCCTTGGCGTGGCAGCCTTCTATCTGGCGCTGTCGGGGTCCAATGTGGCGACGCAGCGCGCGTTCATCATGGTCGTGGTCATGTTGGGGGCTGTCTTGATAGACAGGCGGGCGCTTTCGCTGCGCACGGTGGCGCTGTCGGCCAGCGTGCTGCTGGTCTGGCAACCCGAAAGCCTGCTGGAGCCCGGGTTTCAGATGTCGTTCGCGGCGACCGTTGCCTTGATTTGGGGTTTCGGGGTGTTCCAGAACCAGATTGTGCGCGAGAAAATTCCGCGCTGGACGATGCCCATGTTCACGCTTGTGTTCTCGTCGGTCATTGCGGGCGCAGCCACGGCACCGTTTGCCGCGGCACATTTCAACCGGCTGACCGGCTATGGGTTGGTTGCCAACTTGCTGACGGTGCCGGTGATGGGTGCGGTCGTTATGCCTGCGGGGGCGGTGGCGGCGCTGCTGGCGCCGGTCGGCCTTGCGTGGTTGCCGCTGTGGGTGATGGACATGGGGTCGCGCTGGATCTTGTGGATCGCACATTGGATTGCCAGTCTGGACGGCGCGGTATCGGGCGTCCATTCGCCGCCCGCGCTGTTCCTGCCGGTACTCAGCATTGGCGCACTATGGGTCATCCTGTTTCAGGGCCGGGTGCGTGCACTGGGGCTGGCACCGATTGCGCTTGCTTTCGCGGCCTGGGGTATGGCCGACAGACCAACACTGTTGATCAGCAATGACGCGGTGCTGGTCGGGCTTTTAGGGCAGGACGGCCGGGCCATGTCTTCGCCCAAAGGGGCTGGATTTGCGGCGGAAAGCTGGCTTGAGAATGATGGCGATCTGGCGCTGCAACTGGACGCAGCGGCGCGGCAGGGCTTTGCCGGGCCAAGGGGCGCGCGCAGCTTTGAAGTGGCGGGCCTTCGGGGCATTCACCTGAAAGGCAAGGCCGCGAGCGGGCTGCTGGCCAAGGCTTGCGCGACCGCTGACCTCGTGATCATCGCGGCACGGGTCGAGGCAGCGCCTCAGGGCTGCCTGATGATCGATGAAGGCTTCTTGCGCAAAACCGGATCACTGGCGCTTTGGGCCAAGCCTGCGGGGTTGATCATGATGCCCGCACTGAACGTCAAGCGCATGTGGACAGCACCCAGCGCGTCGTTGGCCCCACTGCCCATAGTTTCCGCGCGGAAACCGACCGTGATCGCGGCAGATCAGTAGCTGCGGATCAGGCCGACGAGGCGACCCTGCACCTTGACCTGATGGTCGGGGTAAACGCGGGTCTCGTACGCGGGGTTGGCAGCTTCCAGCGCGATCATGCCACCACGGCGGCGGAACCGCTTCAGCGTGGCCTCTTGATCCTCGACCAATGCCACCACGATATCGCCGTTCTCAGCGGTTGATTGTTCCTGGATCACCACGATGTCACCATCGTTGATTCCAGCTTCGATCATTGAATCGCCTTTTACTTCAAGGGCATAATGCTGCCCCTTGCCCGACAGCATGGAGCCCGGAACGGCAACGTGATGCGAGATCTCGGAAATCGCTTCAATCGGCACGCCGGCTGCGATGCGGCCCATGACTGGAATTTCCAACGCATAAACGCCCTCGATCGGCATGGCGCCCCAGGGGGGATCGACCTTGTCGCCCTTGATGAGTTTCGGCGAAAATCCGGGGCGTTCCATCGCTTCGGGCAGTTTGAGAATTTCAAGTGCACGGGCGCGGTGGGCCAGACGCCGGATGAAGCCTCGTTCCTCCAACGCCGTGATCAGCCGGTGAATGCCGGATTTGGAGCGCAGATCGAGCGCGTCCTTCATTTCGTCAAAAGACGGCGGCACGCCGTCGCGGTCCGTCCGTTTTTTGATGAAATCCAGCAACTCCAGTTGTTTGCGCGTCAACATCTGCCAGTCTCCGTTCTGGTTAACCCCAAGTGTTAACGCAATGTTCTGCCCGCGTTCCCGGTTTGTGTCAAGACTTTTGCACGGCGGCGGCACAGTGCGATCCCGGCCGCCCGTCAAATTGAAAGGTAGGGCACATCTTCGCCGGCTTTGCGGGCGATGTCATGGATCGGGCGGATCAGCAGGGCGTTGGCTTGTGTCAACACGCTTAGTAAGGCGCTGTCCTGCCGGTCAAACGGCGTGATCAGGTGGTCCGGTGTCAAATGCGCTCGCATGTAATGCGCGCGCGGGCCGTTCGCAGGCGTGTCAACAGCAAGCCGCGCGGTCATCGGCTGCGACGGAAGCGTCCCCCGCCCAAGCATCACACGCAGCATCGGCAGCAAGAACAGATGAGCGCAAACAATGGCCGAAACCGGATTGCCCGGCAGGCCAAGCATTGGTACCCCGCGCAGACGCCCTGCCATCAGGGGCTTGCCGGGGCGCATCGCGATTTTATAGAATGCGCGCTGCATACCCATGTCGCTGGCCACCTTGCCCACCAGATCATGATCACCCACCGATGCGCCGCCGATGGTGACGATCAGATCAGCGTCCAGCGCCATGCCCAGCACCACCCGCAGCGCGCCTTCGGTATCGCGGGCAATCGGCAGCAGCCGTCCGATGCCGCCGGCGTCTTCAACCATCGCCTTCAGGGCAAAATTGTTGGAGGCGATGATCTGGTCGTCGCGGGGCACCTCGCCGGGCATCACCAATTCGTCGCCGGTGGCTATGATGGCAACCACCGGACGCCGCGTGACGGGCACCTGTGCTACGTTCATCGACGCCAGAAGCCCCAGATCGTTGGGTCGCAAAAGGCGCGCCGACACGCTGTCGCCTTTTCGAAAGTCCTGCCCCTTGGGCCGAATATGGGTGCCTGCGTCAAGGTTTTCGCGCAGGGTCACGTGTCCGTCCGCGGCGTCCGCATCTTCCTGAATGACCACACGGCTGGCCCCATCGGGGATCGGTGCGCCGGTGAAAATCCGGACTGCCTGCCCTGGGGGCAGTGCGCCCGCAAAGGCGTGACCTGCCCCCGCCTCGCCGATCACTGTGAACCTTGCGCCCGGCACTGCATCACCGTTCACTGCATAGCCATCCATTGCCGCGGCGGCAAAGGGTGGCTGATCCCGCCCGGCGATAGCTGGGTCCGGCATGAAACGGCCACGCGCTGCGGCCAAAGGGATGGTTTCGATCGGCAGCGGTGCCACAAGCGCCACCACCAGGGCCAGCGCCTCTTCAATGGTTGTCATGGCATCGCCTCGTAACGCCCTGATTTTCCACCGTCTTTCAGGACCACTTCGATGTCGGTGATCCGCATCGATTTCTGGGCGGCTTTCAGCATGTCATAAACCGTCAAACAGGCGACAGCGACCGCCGTCAGCGCCTCCATCTCGACGCCGGTCTGGCCGGTGGTTTTAACGGTTGCCTCGATGATCACGGCGGTGCGGGTTTCGTCCAGTGACAATTCAAGCGCCACCTTGGTGATCGGCAGCGGGTGGCAAAGCGGAATCAGATCGGCGGTTTTCTTGGCCGCCATGATACCGGCCAAGCGCGCCACCGCCAGCACATCGCCCTTTTTGGCCTGCCCGCTGCGCACCAGTGCCAGCGTTTCGGCAGTCATTTCCACTACGCCGCGCGCTACAGCGACGCGCGAGGTGACCGGCTTGTCCGACACATCGACCATATGGGCATTGCCGCCCGCATCGAAATGGCTGAGGCGCGCAGGGTCGGCCATCAGACGCCGCCCTGCGATTGCAGCGGGGCCGACAGGATGTGCCGGGTGGCCGCAGTTACATCCGCCTGTCGCATCAGGCTTTCACCGATCAGGAAACATCTTGCGCCAAACCGCGCCAGATCCGCCAGATCCTCAGGCCGGTTAAGGCCGCTTTCCGAAATGATCAGCCGGCCCTCGGGTACGCGGCGGGCCAGTTGGCGGGTGGTGTCAAGGGTCACTTCAAACGTGTTGAGATTGCGGTTGTTGATGCCGATCAGTTCGGATTTCAGCAGGGCTGCACGGTCGAGCTCGGCGCGGTCATGTACCTCGATCAGCGTGTCCATGCCCCAATGGGTTGCCGCCGCCTCCAACTCCGCCGCCTGCGTGTCGGAGACTGATGCCATGATGATCAAGATGCAATCGGCATGCAGGGCGCGCGCCTCGGCCACCTGATAGGTGTCATAGATGAAGTCCTTGCGCAGGCAGGGCAGGCGGGCGGCCTCATGCGCTGCCGTCAGGAAGGCATCTGCGCCCTGAAAGGACGGCGTATCGGTCAGCACGGAAAGGCAAGTGGCTCCGCCCGCCTCATAGGCACGGGCCAATGCGGGCACGTCAAAATCCGCACGGATCAAGCCTTTGGACGGGCTTGCCTTCTTGATCTCGGCAATCAGCCCATAGCCGGTTGATACCGCACTATGCAGCGCCCGCGCAAAGCCGCGCGGCGCAGGGGCGGACTCTGCGGCCTCCTCGACCGAGGCAAGCGGGCGCGCCTGTTTGCGTTGGGCGATCTCGTCCAGCTTGTAGGTCTTGATGCGGTCTAGAATTGTGCTCATCTGTCTTGCCTAGCCAAAGCGGTACCAGAAGGAAAGCCACCAGCCTTGCCGGGCGGCAGGAAAATTTTTCGTGTGAAAAATCTTCCTGCCCCGATCAGATGTTGGTGACCCGGCGAAGGATGTCAATTTTTGCTTTGGCGGCCCCTGAATCGATCGAGATGCGGGCCAGCGCCACGCCTTCGGCAAGATCGGTCACCCGGTCGGCAACCATCAGGGCGGCGGCCGCGTTCAGCAACACCGCGTCGCGGTAGGCGCCTGCAGCGCCGTCCAGTAGCGCGCGAAATGCGGCGGCATTCTGCGATGGGGTGCCACCGATGATGGCTTCGAACGGATGGGTGGGCAGGCCAGCTTCGGCCGGGTGCAGATCAAATTCCCTGATCTCACCGTTTTCCAATGCGGCCACCTTCGAGGCGGCCGAGATTGACAATTCATCCGACCCGTCACCGCCATGCACCAGCCACGCCTTTTCCGATCCCAAAGCGCGCAGAGTTTCCGCCATAGGCCGGATCAGGGCGGCCGAAAACGCCCCGGTAAGCTGGCGCTTGACGCCGGCAGGGTTGGTCAAGGGCCCCAAGATGTTAAACAATGTCCGCGTGCCAAGTTCGGCCCGCACGGGCATTACATGGCGGGTGGCGGGGTGGTGCATGGGCGCCATCATGAAGCCGATGCCCGCCTCGGCCAGACAACGTTCCACCACATCGGGGCCGACCATCACGTTGAGGCCAAGTTCGGTCAGCGCGTCGGCGGCCCCGGATTTCGACGACAGGTTGCGGTTGCCGTGTTTCGCCACGACCACGCCCGTACCTGCAACCACAAAGGCCGTAGCGGTGGATATGTTTAGCGTGCCCTTGCCGTCGCCGCCCGTGCCGACGATATCCATGGCCCCGACGGGTGCACGGACCGCCAGGCATTTCGACCGCATGACGGATGCGGCCGCGGCAAATTCATCGACGGTTTCGCCGCGCGTGCGCAAGGCCATCAGAAAGCCGCCCATCTGGGCCGGGGTGGCGGCACCGTCAAACAGGGCCACGAAGGCGGTTTCCGCCTCTGCCCGGGTCAGCGGGCGGTCGGCGGCGATGCCGATCAGCGGTTTCAGCGCATCGCTCATGCCGCAACGCGGGCTTCCGCCGCCTTAAGAAAATTGCGCAGCAATTGATGCCCGTGTTCCGAGGCGATGCTTTCGGGGTGAAACTGCACGCCTTCGATCAACCGCTCACGGTGGCGCAGGCCCATGATGGTGCCGTCGTCCAGCCACGCCGTCACCTCCAGGCAGGCGGGCAGGCTGTCCCGCTCGACGATCAGCGAATGATAGCGCGTGGCAAGAAAGGGTGACGGCAGACCCCGAAAAACGCCCGTGCCCTGATGATACATGGTGCCCATCTTGCCGTGAACAATCTCGTGGCAGCGGATGACCTTGCCGCCAAACGCCTGCCCGATGGTCTGATGCCCAAGACAAACCCCAAGCAGGGGAATATCGGCTTCGGCGGCGGCAAGCGTCAGCGGCAGGCAAATACCGGCCTGCGCCGGATCGCACGGGCCGGGCGACAGCACGATCGAGCTCGGGCGCAGCGCCATAACCGCCTGCACATCCAGTGCGTCGTTGCGCCTGACCACCACGTCAGCACCCAGTTCGCCCAGATAATGCACCAGATTATAGGTGAAGCTGTCATAGTTATCGATCAGAAGCAGCATCTTGCGGGAACCTTGACGATAGGGGATGATCCGCGCGCGCGGTCGGGCTATACATGGGCAGAGCATGGCCGGGGCGTCAAGGGAAACTCACGCCAAGGCAAAGCAGATCAAGACCCCTTCATAGCGGGCATCAAGGCAAAGGGACGAAGAATGATCCGGGGATTCCTGTCAGGCGCGGTCTGGGGCACTGCAGTTGCTGCATTGGGGTTGGGGACGGTGTCAGAATTGTTGCCGCTTCCCGTGGCGCGGATAGACGCGGAGGCCTCTAGCGTGCCGCGCGCAAAGCCAGCGCCAGCTGAACCCGTTGCTGAAGCCGCGCCCACGCCAGAGCCAAAGCAAACTTCGGCCCCTGCCGAGGCCCCTGCGGCAGAACCAGCGCCCGCAGCAACGGCGGCAGAGCCAGCACCTGCGACACCAGCGGCAGAACCGGCGCCTGCTGCATCGGCGGCAGAGCCAGCACCTGCGGCTGAACCAGCGCCTGCTGCGCCGGTGACCGAGCCTGCCAGACCCGCGACCGAACAGCTTGAGCCGCCTGCTGGATCGGAATTTGCCAAGCCGCTGCCGGACATCGACCCCGTCGCACCGGCGGTGGATGTGGCTCCTGCGCCCGATGCGGCAGGTGTCGCCCCCTTGGCACCCCCGGCACCAGATGCCGTGACGCCGACAGATCAGCCAACGGCAGCACCGCAGACCGGACTTGCGGCACCAAAGCCGCTGGTGCTGCCCGCCCAAAGCGACGATGCCGAGGCGCTGCCCGCAAACGAGGATGCTGCGAAGATTGCCCTGATCGTGCCGGGACAACTGACATTGCCGCAAGCTGATGCGGCCCCCGCGCCTTTGGAAAACCCTGTCCAGCCCGCAAAGCCGGAACCGGCCGAGGTGCTGCTTAAGCCGGCGCCCGAGGTTCTGCCCGCGCCCGAGCCTACCTTGCCGGCCAAGCCGTCGGCGCAACTTGAACCAGATGCAGCTTTGGTGCCGGACACGCCGCCTGCCACCGAAACCCTGCCTGAATCGTCAGACACACTGGAGCCGACCCCCGGTCTTGACGGATCGGTGGACGGTGTCACGATCGGGCGTCTGCCGCGAATTGGTGATCCGGAATCGGTGCCCGAAACTGACGCCCAGCCCGCACCGGAAGCCAGCCCGGAGGGCGACCCGGGCTTCGTGATCGATGGCGAGGCAGACCTGCCGCCCTTGCAGAAATATGCGCGATTGTTTGAGAACCCCGATAACAAGCCGTTGTTTTCCATCATCCTGATCGATACCGGCCAGGCGGATCTGGACCGCGCAACGCTGGCCGCCGTGCCCTTTGCGATCAGTTTCGTGCTGGATCCGCTGGCGCCTGACGTCGCGGCGAACAGCAAGATCTACCGCGATGCCGGGCAAGAGGTGATCATGGTGGCGACCGGCATCCCGGCAGGTGCAACCGCGTCAGATCTTGAGGTGACGTTTCAATCGCATGCAGCGGCCCTGCCCGAGGCGGTTGCGGTGATCGATACCGAATTTGGCGCGTTCCAGGCTGACAGGCCGCTCGCCACCCAGGTTGTGCCCATTCTGAAGGCGCAAGGTCGGGGGCTGATTTCGTGGGATCGCGGGCTGAACGCGGCCGATCAGGTCGCGCGGCGTGAAGGGCTGGCCGCCGGCATGGTGTTTCGCAAATTGGACGGCAAGGGCGAAACCACCGCCGCTGTGCGCCGTGCGCTGGACCGGGCCGCGTTCAAGGCAGCACAGGATGGCCGGGTGATGGTGATCGGACAGACCCTACCCGAAACTGTTGCCGCGCTGATGGAATGGGCTGTCGAGGGGCGGGCGGCGTCGGTGGCACTGGCCCCGGTGTCAGCGGTGTTGACAGTACAGTAGGCCGAGGCGACAAAACCCAACGAAGTACCGGATTTGATCCGAGACCTGCTGTCAGCCGCAGGGTTCAGGTCTCGCAGCAGGTTCGGGACTGGGTTGGTCGAACGTCAGGTTCAGCGGTTGCCGCGCCTTGCGAACAGGCCGGCATCTTCGGCGGCGCGGCGCAGGGCGCGGGATTTGTTCAGCGTTTCTTGATATTCCGCCTCTGGGTCGCTGTCATAGACGACACCGCCACCGGCCTGAATATAAAGCACCTCGTCCTTCAGAACGGCAGTGCGCAGTGCGATACAAAAATCCATCTCGCCGTTCGCCGCAAAATATCCGATGCCGCCGCCGTAGACGCCTCGTTTTTCCGGCTCCAGCTCGTCGATGATCTGCATGGCGCGTACTTTCGGCGCACCTGACACGGTGCCCGCAGGCAAGCCCGCCAGCAGCGCGGACAATGCGTCTTCACCGTCGGCAATTTGCCCCACGACGTTAGAGACGATATGCATGACATGGCTGTAGCGTTCGATGATGAATTGTTCGGTCGGGCGAACAGTTCCTACCTTTGACACCCGGCCCGCATCGTTGCGCCCCAGATCCAGCAGCATCAGATGTTCGGCAAGCTCTTTCTTGTCTGCCAGCAGATCGGCCTCCAGCGCGCGGTCTTCTTCCTCGGTCGCGCCGCGCTTGCGGGTGCCGGCAATGGGGCGGATGGTGATCTCGCCCTCCCGCAGCCGGACCAGAATTTCGGGGCTGGCACCGATAACCTGAAATCCGCCGAAGTTGAAAAAGAACATGAAGGGCGACGGGTTGGTGCGGCGCAGGCTGCGGTAGAGCGCAAATGGCGGCTCGGCAAAGCGTTGCGACCAGCGTTGGCTGGGCACGACCTGAAAGATATCGCCCGCGCGAATGTAATCCTTGGCGCGTTCAACCGCGGCCTTATAACCGTCATGGGTGAAATTCGACACCATGTCGCCGATCGGGGCGGCGGTGCCGAAATCGCGTTCGGCGGGGGGCGCGCGGTCCAGATCACGAAGTGAATCCATCACCCGTTCGGCGGCCTGCGCATAGGCTGCGCGTGCCGACAGGCCAGAGGCGATCCATGCCGGGGCCACAATCGTGACCTCGCCCTTCACCCCGTCAAGAACCGCCACCACCGAAGGGCGCAGCAGAACTGCATCGGGCAGGCCAAGCGGGTCTGGATTGACATCGGGCAGATGTTCCACAAGGCGGATCATGTCATAGCCAAGATAGCCGAACAGCCCGGCTGCAATGGCGGGCAGATCGGCGGGCATATCAACCCGGCTTTCGGCAATCAGGGCGCGCAGCGTCGTCAGCGGATGGCCATCCAGCGGCTCGAACGCATCGGCATCAAAACGCGCCCCCCGGTTGATGCGCGACTTCGTGCCGTGGCATTGCCAGATCAGATCAGGCTTCATGCCGACCACCGAATAGCGGCCGCGCACCTCGCCCCCGGTCACGGATTCCAGCATGAACGTATCGCGGCGCGCATCCCCCAGCTTCAGCATCAGCGATACTGGCGTATCCAGATCGGCCGCGATGCGGGCGTAGACCAGCTGGTTCTTGCCCGCCGTCCAGCCGCGCTCAAAGTGTTCGAAACTGGGGATCAAAGCCATGACTTGCCCAAGTCAGTTGAGCTGGGCATGAACAGCGTTGATCGCAGCCTGATCCAGCGTAATCCCCGATTTTGCCGTCAGGCCAGAGGCGAAAGCAGCAAAGGCATCTTGCGAAATCGCTTGTTCGATCTGGGCTGAGAGTGATGCTTTCATCGCGGTGGCGGCTTCACCGTCGGTTGCCGCAGGCACCACGGCGTTAAGTTGCACTACGCCAACGAAATCCGGGGCCTCGATCACGCGAACTTCGCCCGGTGCCAATTCGAACACGGTGGGAACGATGCTTTCGGGCGCGCCTTCAAAGAACCCTGTGCGTGGTAATTCCGGGGCGACGCGCACGATGCCGAATGCGCCAAGCGAGGCGCCGCCCTCGACAGCGGTTTTCGCTGCTGTCGCCAGCGCGGACAATGCCTTGGCAAGCGCGTCTGCGGCCCAAGCCGCGGCAACGTCTTCTTTTGCTTCTGCAAACGGAATTGGGGCGGGGGGCACAATCGCGTCAAGCCGCATAGCGACAAGGCCACCATCATCAAGTCCGATCGCCTGCGGGAAATCGCCATCGGCGAGCGCGTCTGCGGCGGCGCGAAAGGCTTCATAGCCGACCAGCGGATCCTCGCTTTGCGCGCCCGGAACATAATCGAACGTGACAAGTTGCATGCCCTGTTCGGTTTGCAGGTCTTCCAGCGTGGCACCACCTGCAAGCGCATCATCGATTGCTTCCAGCTTGTCGCCAATGGCGCGGCGGGCCGCATCAAGCTGCGCTTCGGTTGCGAGGGCCGCTTTTGCCTCTTCGAATGTGGTCTCCTGTGCCGGCAAAATGGCGTTCATGCGGAACAAGGCCGGCCCGAGGTCGGATGCAAAGGGACCAACCACGCCCGGCTCTGCCAGTGCGAAAACCGCGTCGGCGGCGGCACCAAGATCATCGCGGCCCACATCGCCCAGATCCACATCTTCAAGCGTCAGGCCGCGCTCGCCGACCAGCGTCTCGAACGGCTCGCCCGCATCGATACGGGCTTTGGCGGCGGCGGCACCTGCGTCGTCGGGAAACACCAGACGTTCGACCAGACGGCGTTCAGGCTGCACGAATTCACCGATACGGCTGTCATACAGGTCTCTCACGGCGGCGTCATCCACCGCCATATCTGCCGCGATCATGTCTGGCAAAAGCGCGACATAGGTGATGCGGCGCGCCTCGGGCTTTGTGAACGTCGCGATGTTGGTGTCGTAGAACGCTGTCAAATCTGCGTCGGTCGGCGCAGTCGGCGGAGTGGCCAGATCCGCCGCAGTCAACTGAAGCAAAGAAAAGGATCGCTGCTCGCCGGCATAGGCATAAAGCGTATCGGTAAGGGGAGGTGGGGCGGTAAAGCCGCCAGTGATGGCCACTTGCAGGATGGACCGCGCCGCATCGCCGCGCACGCTGGCTTCGAAGTCCGCTTCGTTCAGGTTGCTCTGCCTCAGAGCGAAGCGATAGGTTTCGGGATCGAACTTGCCGTCCACGCCCTGAAATGCCTGTATCGCCGTCAGTTCCTTGGCGACGGCCGCATCACCCACGGAAACGCCGATGCGGGTGGCTTCTTCGTCCAGTGCCGCACGGGTGATCAGGCCCTGCAGCACTTGTTTGTCCAGACCGAACGCGAGGCCCTGTTGCAGGTTGACCGGCTGGCCGATCTGTGCCCCGAAGGCGACCAGTTCCTGATTAAGCGCGCGGGCATAGTCGTTGGTCGTTATCTCGCGGTCACCGACCGAACCGATCGCACTGATGCGACCGCCAAAGCTGGTGACACCAAAGCCGCCAAGGCCAAGGATGAGCAGGCTCAGCAAGCCCCAGACCAACACATTCGCACCTTTGCCCTTTTTCTTGACGGGTTCGGTTTGCTCTGGTTTTGCCATGGACGTGCTTTCACGATGAAGAGGTCGCCACTGTCTATTCGGTCAGCGAACAGGGGGCAAGCACTGCTGCGCGGATCAGGCGCGCAGGGCTTTGAGGCGGGTGAACAATTCTGATATGCCGGTGGCGTCGATATTGGCAAAGGCGATGCGCAACTGGCGTTTCCCGGCAGGCGATCCGGTCGGCTGGAACATGGTTCCGGGCAGCATCAGGATGCCGGCTTGCGCGACCAGACGACGGGCGAACTCGTCGGATGGCAGGGCGAACGGATGCTCGGCATAGGCGAAATAGGCCCCGCATCCAAGCAAGGACCAGCCTTCAAGCGATTGAAACCCCTGGACCATTGCCGCGCGCCTGCGCAGGATTTCGGCGCGTTCGCCGGCCACCCATTGCGACAGGTTGCGCATCCCCCAAAGGGCACCGATCTGACCAAGCTGGCCGGGGCAGATGGCGACGGTGTCGAGGAACTTTTCAACCTGTGCCAAGCGGTCGGTGGCGGCCACGATGGCACCGACGCGGTGACCGGTCAGGCGGTAAGCTTTCGAAAATGAATAGAGGTGGATCAGAACTTCGGGCCAGTCGGGATCGGCGAACAGATCATGCGGCGAACCGCTGCGGCTGTCGAAGTCGCGGTAGGTTTCATCGATGATCAGGGCGAGGTTGTTCTGGCGCGCCAGATCGCGGAAAGAGGCGATGATTTCAACGGGGTATTCGGCACCGCCGGGATTGTTGGGGCTGACCAGAACGATGGCTTTGGTACGCGGTGTGATCAGCGATGCGGCCTGTTCCGGATCGGGGATCAGGCCAGCACCGCAGGGCAGGGGTACCGTGGCAACCCCTTGCATATCAAGCCACATTTTGTGGTTGAAATACCACGGGGTGGGCAGGATCACCTCGTCGCCAGCACCTGCGAGGGTGGCCATGACGGCGGTAAACGCCTGATTGCAACCTTGGGTAATGGCGACCTGATCGGGGGTGATGGCACCGCCGTAAGCCATTGACCATTGCGCAGAAATTTCCGCGCGCAGGGCAGGCAGGCCAAGCACCGGGCCGTAAAGATGTGCGGCATCGTCGTGCAGGGCCGCATCGGCCAACGCCTGTCGCAGGGCCAACGGCGGCGGGTCAACCGGGGCGGCCTGGCTCACGTTGATCAAGGGACGATCTGGCGGGAAGGCGACGCCATCAAGCCAACGGCGCGCTTCCATCACCGGGGGCGGATCGGTGGCGCGCATGGCGGGGTTTAGCGGTACGGTCATGGATGAGGTGCCTCTTTAGCTGACGGAGCGGGGGTTTTGCACCCCCGCACCCCCGCAGGATATTTGGACCAAAATGAAATCATGGTCAGCCCTGTCAATCCTGCCCGCGAAATGGCTGCACATACTGCAGCGCCATGTCCCACGGAAAGAAGATCCAGGTGTCCTGACTAACCTCGGTGATGTAGCTGTCGACCATCGGTTTGCCCGAAGGTTTGGCGTAGACGGTGGCGAAATGCGCCTTCGGGTATAGGCGGCGCACCAGTTCCAGCGTCTTGCCGGTGTCGACCAGATCGTCGACGATCAAGATGCCGGTGCCGTCGCCCATCAGGTCCGCTTGCGGGGATTTGATCACAATCGCTTCTGGTGCCTGATCCTGGTGGCTGTAGCTTTTGACGCTGATCGTATCGACTACGCGGATGTCCAACTCTCGGCTGACGATCATCGCGGGCACCAGTCCGCCCCGTGTAATGCCTACCACCGCGCGCCATGCGCCACCATCCGGCCCCTTGCCGTCCAGCCGCCACGCCAGGGCGCGGGCGTCACGGTGGATCTGGTCCCAGGATACGTGAAAGCCTTTTTCATGCGGCAGGCGGTCATTCATCTCTGTTCCCTCATGCGGCCGCGATCTTGACGCCGAGAATGGCAAGGATGCCGCCAAAGGCGCGGTCGATCAATGGCTTGGCCCCGGTATAGGCGCGGCGGGTGGTGTCGAGCGAGAAAATCCGGGCGACCACGGTGTTCCAGCCGGTCTCGACGGTGAAAAGGTAGCTCAGCAGTGCCACCAGCACCCAAATGGGCGTGCCGGGCGGGATGGTGCCGACGAAGATCGCGCTGAGCAGGACAGCCGGCTTGGGGTTCGACAACTGGGTGAACAGGCCAAGCCGGAAGGCCGATGCCGCAGACCGCGGCGGGGCGTCGGTCACATCCGGCAAGGGTTCGGCCGCATGACGCCACATCCCATACGCCATCCAGACCAGATAAAGCCCCCCCGCGATCTTGAAGGCCCATAACAGTGTTGGAGCCACTTCGAAAATCAGGGCCAGACCGCTGAGGGCGAGAACCGCCCAGATGACCGCCCCCGCACCGATGCCGAGCGACAGGAAAAAGCCGGTGCGCAGCCCTTCGCTGACGCCGGTGCGGGCGGACATCAGGACTGCAGGGCCGGGGCTGACAGCCCCCATGGTCAACAGACCCGCCACGGCAAGAAAGGCGGCAAGCGTCACTTCCCGCCTCCGTTGCGATTGACGGTGGCATCAATATCCGGCGCATCGACGGCCTTCATGCCGACAACATGGTAGCCCGCATCGACGTGCAGGTTTTCGCCGGTGGTGCCCGACCCCAGGTCAGACAACAGGTAGAGCGCCGCCTTGCCGACATCTTCTTGCGTGACGTTGCGGCGCAGGGGCGAGTTCAGTTCATTCCACTTCATGATGTAGCGGAAATCACCGATGCCAGATGCGGCAAGAGTTTTGATCGGCCCGGCGGAAATGGCATTCACGCGGATGCCGTCTTTCCCCAGATCCTCGGCGATGTATTTCACCGATGCCTCAAGTGCTGCCTTGGCCACACCCATGACGTTGTAATGCGGCATCACCTTTTCGGCGCCATAATAGGTCAGCGTCAGCAGGCTGCCACCCGGACCCATCATCGCACAGGCACGTTGGCACACGGCGGTAAAGGAATAGACGGAGATATCCATCGTCATGCGAAAATTGGCGGCGGATGTATCGACATAACGACCGCGCAGTTCGTTCTTGTCGGAAAAGCCGATGGCGTGGACGACGAAATCAAGGTAGCCCCAAACCGATTTCAGATGCGCGAAAAGACCGTCCAGCGTGGCTTCATCGGCAACATCGCATTCATACATCTCTGTGGCACCGATGCTTGCCATCAACGGCTCGACCCGTTTTTTCAGCGCCTCGCCCTGATAGGAAAACGCCAGTTCGGC